>NZ_JAPDDP010000057.1 GCF_027587195.1 Solirubrobacter phytolaccae
CTCCGACTTCCGCGCCCGACGGCGCCGCCGCGCCGCACGGCGCCGCCGCGCACCACGACGGCGCCTCGCGCGGCGACGGTTCGCCGCCTCCAGACGCGCTGTCCGCGCGCGAGCGGGAGGTGCTCGCGCTCGTCGGCGACGGGCTCAGCGACGACGAGATCGCCGCGCGGCTCGTGCTCAGCCCGCACACCGTGCACCGGCACGTCGCGAACATCCGGGCCAAGCTGCGGCAGCCCTCGCGGGCCGCGGCCGCCGCCTACGCCGCGCGGCGCGGGCTGATCTGAGCGGCCCGCGCGTAACCGGCGGCGACGGCCAGCGGGGCGCTCGCGCCGCTCATCGGGTCCGGGCCCATCGCCGCGACGTCTGCGGGGCCGGCGTCGATCACGAGCCCTTCGCGGACCTCGGTCCGCAGCGCTTCGAGCCAGAGCGCCTCGACGGCGTTGGTCGCGCGCGGCGGGAGCGGCACGATCACGATCGCGTACTCGTCCACCAGGTCCGCGTTGGTCGCGGAGCCGAGCGCGCCGTCGACGAAGCGGCGGTCGCCGATCGTCACCGGTGGCAGCAGCCCCGGGATCGCGCGCGAGGCGGCGACGGCACGGGCGAGCGGGACGCCTGAGCGCCGGTCGAAGGCCACGCGCTCGCCGGACTCGGCGTCGATCGCGACGATCCGCAGCGCGCGCGGCCAGCGGCCCGCGGGCAGCAGCGCCGCGGTCCGGGCGACGAACTCGTCCTCGCCGCCCGGCGAGTGCTTGACGGCGAACGCGCCGAGCGCCTGCCGCCGCTCGGTCACCGAGCCGCCGAACGTCTCCCATGCCTCGCCGAGCTTCGCGAAGAACGAGGACGGATGCTGCGCGGCGCCCGGTCGGCGGGCGGCGTGCGTCGCGGCGTCCGTCCGTGGGTCGATGCCCGTCGCGAGCCGGGCCGCGACGAGCGCGCCCGCCGACGTGCCGAGGATCGTCTTGGCCTTGCGCAGGTCCAGGCACTCGTCCGCCAGCCCGGCGAGCACGCCGACCTCCCACGCGACCACGCGCTCGCCGCCCGCGCCCAGGACGACGCTGGTCATGCGCGCGCCTCGCCGACGACGAGCGGCCGGACCAGCGCCGGCATCCCGCGCCACGCCGCGTCCCGCGCGGTCACGGTCAGGCCCGCGGCCCGCAGCAGCTCGAGCGTCGGCTGGTTGCAGCGACAGCCGGCCGCGACCCGGCTCCACGGCCGCACGAGCCGGTCCTGCCAGCGCGCGAGCCGGCCCGCCGAAGCGCGGACGTGCTCGATGAACACGAGCCGCCCGCCCGGCCGCAGCACGCGCCGCAGCTCCGCGACGGCGGCCTCCGGATCACCGACCGTGCACAGCACCATCGTCGACACGACGGCGTCGAAGGACCCGTCCGCGAACGGCAGGGCCTCGGCGGGCGCCGGGATCACGGCGCGCTGGTGCCGGCGCCGCAGCCGGGCGGCCATCGCCGGGTCCGGCTCGGTCAACTCGAGGTCGACGCCGGCGGGGTAGTGCCGGAGGTTCAGCCCGGTGCCGGCGCCCACCTCGAGCACGCGGCCGTGGAGCTGGGCCAGCAGCGCGCGCCGGTGCGCCGCCATCCCGCGGCGCTCACCGAGCGCCAGGGCAGTGTCGTAGAGCAGAGCGGAGAGCATGCGCCACCTTCACGCACACCTCCGGCCCGCGTCATCACCGGAATCGGCCATCTCGCATCAAGATGGCCCGCAACCTAAAGCCCCTGGGGCTTTATCTACGCGCCCACCCGGACCAGAGGCCGGGCGGCGGGTCGTCCTCGTCGTCGTGGCCGCGGTAGCGGTCGTCGTCGTCCCAGCGGGCGCGCGGGGCGTCCGACGAGGGCGGCGTCCACAACGGACGGGGCGGGAGCGGCTCGGTGCGCTCCTCCGACAGCGGCGTCCATGCGGGGCGCTCGGCGGTCGGGGGCGTCCACACCGGGCGCGGCGGCTCGGGCGCGGGCTGGCCGTACGGCGTCCAGATCGGCGTGGTCGTCTGCGGCTCGGCGGCCGGCGCGGTCACGGTCGCGGCCTGTGTGGCGTGCTTGCGCTGCCACAGGTCCAGCAGCATGAAGGCGACGCCGCCGACGACGGCGGCCAGGACGATTGCCTGCCAGATCTCCAACTCCACGTCCCCTAGCGTAGTTACCCTGCGCCGATGGACGACGCCGACCTGCTCGCCCGCCTGCGCGCCGGCGACGAGGCCGCGTTCGCCGAGCTGGTGGATCGCTACGGTCCGCTGATGCTCCGGATCGCGCGCAGCCACGTCCAGAGCCAGGCCGTCGCCGAGGACGTCGTGCAGGAGGCATGGCTCGGCGTCCTTCAAGGGCTGGAGCGCTTCGAGGGTCGTTCCAGCCTGAAGACCTGGATCGCCACGATCGTCGCCAACCGCGCGCGGACCCGCGGGGAGCGTGAGCGGCGCAGCGTCCCGCTGTCGGCGTTCGAGACCGACGAGGGCGGGCCGACCGTCGACCCGTCCCGCTTCACGAGCGACGGCGCGTGGGGCGTCCCGCCCGCCAGCTGGCCGGAGGAGCGCCTGCTCGCCGCCGAGACGCTCGAGCGCGTCGAGGCCGCGATCGCCACGCTCCCCCCGCGCCAGCAGGAGGTGATCGTGCTCCGCGACGTGCAGGGCTGGGCGCCTGAGGACGTCAACACCGCGCTCGGCCTCACCGACGGCAACCAGCGCGTGCTGCTGCATCGCGCGCGGGCCAAGGTGCGCGACCAGCTGGAGCGCTACCTGAGCGAGGAGGCCGCATGATCCGCTGCCGGGAGCTGGTGGAGCTCGTGACTGTGTACCTCGACGGCGTCCTTCCCGCGCACGAGCGCGAGCACGTGGACGCGCATCTGAAGCAGTGCGAGGGCTGCACGGCGTACCTCGCGCAGGTCGACGCGACGCTCGTCGTGCTCCGCCGGGTGGCTGAACGCTGACAAAAGCGCGGCTCAAGTCGGCGGACGGACGTCCGATGAACGGGTCAACATGCCCGGACCGAACAAGAAGCCGACCCTCGCCCAGATCGCCGCGCTCGCTGGCGCCGGCGCCACGGCCGCAGCGGCGGCCTCAGTCGCCCGTGCACATCGTCGCGTCATCTCCGCGCCGGTTCCCGCCGCGCCCGCCGCTCCGGCGTCGACGGGTCAGTTCGCCACCGACAGCGCGTTCGTCGCGCTGATCGAGGCCGTCGCCGCCGCGACGGCCAAGGTCGACAACGTCGACGACACCCTCCTCGCCTGCATCGAGCACGTCTGCCGCTGGACCGGCTGGCCCGTCGGCCACGTGTACATCGCCGGCAAGGACGACCACGACCCGCTGAAGCCGTCGCACCTCTGGCACCTCGGCCACCCGACCCGGTTCGAGGCCTTCCGCGCGCTCACCGAGACGATGACCCTGCCGAGCGGCATCGGCCTCCCGGGCCGCGTCGCCGCCACCGGCCGTCCCGCCTGGGTCGTCGACGTCCAGTGCGATCCGAACTTCCCGCGCGCGGAGGTCGCCACCGAGGTGGGCCTCAAGGGCGCGTTCTGCTTCCCGATCCCGATCGGCGACCGCACCTTCGCCGTCATCGAGTGCTTCTCGGTCAACGCCGTCACGCCGGACGACCGCCTGCTCGAGGTCACCGCGCACATCGGCCGCCAGCTCGGCCGCGTGATCGCCGCCGCGCAGCTCGCCGAGGCGCTCAAGGAGTCCGAGCAGCGCTTCCGCTCGGTCGCCGAGTCCGCCACCGACGCGATCGTCGCCGCCGACCAGAACGGCGACATCATCTCCTGGAACCGCGGCGCCGAGCTGATGTTCGGCTACAGCGAGGAAGAGGTCCACGGCGAGCCGCTGTCGGTCCTCATGCCCGAGCGCTTCCGCCCGATGCACGACGCCGGCATCAAGCGCGTCGCCGAGGGTGGCCGCGCGGCCGCGCGCCTGATCGGCCAGACCGTCGAGGTCGTCGGCCTGCGCAAGGACGGCCGCGAGTTCCCGCTCGAGCTCTCGCTCGCGATGTGGGAGAACGGCGAGGCCCGCTTCTTCAGCGGCATCATCCGCGACATCTCCGAGCGCAAGAAGGCCGAGGAGAAGCTCAAGGCCGTGCTCGAGACCGCGCCGGACCCGATCGTCGAGGTCGGCCCCGACGGCACGATCCAGATGGCCAACGCGCGGACCGACAAGCTCTTCGGCTACGACCGCGAGCAGATCGAGGGCCGCCCCGTCGAGGAGCTCTTCGCCGAGCGCACCCGCACGGTGGTCGGCGAGCGCTTCCGCGCCGTGCTGTGCAGCAAGGCCAAGGACGCGCAGGTCGCCCTGGGCATGGGCCTCGAGCTGTGGGGCCAGCGCAAGGACGGCACCGAGTTCCCGGTCGACGTCACGGTCTCCCCGCTGCAGACCGACGAGGGCACCGTCCTCACCGCGATCATCCGCGACATCACCGAGCGCAAGCGCTTCGAGAACCAGCTCCAGCACCTCGCCGACCACGATGCGCTGACCGAGCTCTTCAACCGCCGCCGCTTCGACCAGGAGCTCGCCGAGTTCGTCTCCTACGCCGCCCGCTACGGCGGCCAGGGCGCGCTCTACCTGCTCGACCTGGATCGCTTCAAGTACGTCAACGACACCCGCGGCCACAAGGCCGGCGACGAGGTCATCCGCGCGGTCGGCCGCGCGCTGCACGACTCGGTCCGCAAGACGGACGTCGTGGCCCGCCTCGGCGGCGACGAGTTCGCCGTGCTGCTGCGCGACGCCGACCAGGACACCGCGGAGCGCATCGCCGAGGGCATGCTCGAGACGATCCGCGAGCGGCGCCTGCCGCTCGAGGGCAAGGCGATCTCGATGACGACCTCGATCGGCATCGTCTGCTTCGGCGACGAGGAGCCGCGCGGCGAGGACCTGATGGTCAGCGCCGACCTCGCGATGTACGCGGCCAAGGAGGCCGGCGGCAACCGCTACCACGTCGCCCAGAGCGACGGCGGCGAGTACGTCTCCGGCATGCAGCTGCGCCTGAACTGGGCCGACCAGATCCGCCGCGCGCTCGACGAGGACCGCTTCGTCCTGTACTGCCAGCCGATCCTGGAGCTCGCGAGCGACACGGTCACCCAGTACGAGCTGCTGCTGCGCATGATCGGCGACGACGGCGAGATCGTCATGCCCGCCGCCTTCATCGACACGGCCGAGCGCTTCGGGCTCATCCAGGAGATCGACCAGTGGGTCGCCACCAAGGCCATCCACCTGCTCGCCGAGCACGACGTCCGCCTCGAGGTCAACGTCTCGGGCAAGTCGATGGGCGACCTGGCCATCCCGGAGCTGGTGGAGCGCGAGATCGCCGCCACCGGCATCGACCCCAGCCGCCTCGTGTTCGAGATCACCGAGACCGCCGCGATCGCCAACATGGAGCAGGCGCGCGCGTTCGCCGAGCGCCTTACCCGCCTCGGCTGCCGCTTCGCGCTCGACGACTTCGGCGCCGGCTTCTCCAGCTTCTACTACCTGAAGTACCTCCCGCTCGACTACCTGAAGATCGACGGCGACTTCATCCGCTCGCTGACCTCGTCGGTGACCGACCAGCTCGTCGTGAAGTCGATGGTCGACATCGCGCGCGGGATGGGCATGAAGACGATCGCCGAGTTCGTGGAGGCGCCGGAGACGGTCGCGATGCTCCGCGAGAAGGGCGTCGACTACTCCCAGGGCTACTACCACGGTGCGCCGCGTCCGGTCGTCACCGAGTTCGCTGCCCTGGAGGAGGTCAACCGATGAGTGGCAGCAACCGGCCCGGGTCGGCCGGCGAGCACGTCCTCCAGGACCAGCTCGGGACGACCAAGCGGGCGAACGCCTTCTACGACAACCAGGTGCTCGATCACCTGACGCCGTTGATGCGCGAGTTCATCGAGCGGATGACGATGGCGTTCATCGCCACGTCGGACGCGCACGGCGAGTGCGACTCCTCGTTCCGCGCCGGCCCTCCGGGCTTCGTGCGCGTGATCGACGAGAAGACCGTCATGTGGCCCGAGTACAAGGGCAACGGCGTGATGGCCTCGATGGGGAACATCTCCGAGAACGGCTACGTCGGCCTGCTCTTCGTCGACTTCTTCGAGACGCAGGTCGGCCTGCACGTCAACGGCACGGCGACCGTGGTCGAGAACGCGGCGGTCGAGGCCTTCTCGGGCCTGTTCGACCGGCTGCCGTTCGCGACGGCGCTCGTGTCCAGCGAGGACGTCAAGAAGACGCCGGAGCGCTGGGTCGTGGTCGCGATCGACGAGGCCTACATCCACTGCTCCAAGCACATCCCGGCCCTGCAGGAGAAGCCCGAGGGCGAGGACAACGGTCGTCGCGCGGGTGATGTCTTCAAGGCCAAGCACCACGAGCGAGCGTGGCTGCAGCCGACGTGCGAGATCGAGCCGCCGGTCGAGGAGCCCGTCATCGGCGAGGTCATCCTCACCGAGGCCGGCAGCGAGCCGGCGCCGACGCATTCCGCGTCGGGCCGACCCTTGCCGCTGCCGATCAGGAAGTAGCTAGGCCCGCAGGAGGGGCGCGGTGAGGCAGGTCGGCCCGCCGTCGCCCTTGAGGGAGAGGTCCGTGCCGTCGTAGGCGTGGACCTCGACGCCCTTGGCCTCGAGCGCGCTGCGGACCTTCGGCGCGCCGTCCACGACGATCACCACGCCCGGCCGCACCGGGAGGATGTTGCAGCCCATCGCGTGGTAGCTCTCGTCGTCGATCGCGATCCAGTCGATGCCGCGCTCCTTGAGGTCCTGCAGCAGGCGGACCGGGGCGAGCGGCTCGTAGACGACGAACAGGTTCTCGGTCGCGCCGCTCAGGAACGACTGCAGGTGCAGGACGTAGTCCGGGCCCTGGTCGTGCGGCATGTCGTAGGCCTCGACGTGGATGCCCTCGGGGTCGAGGAGGCGCTGAAGGGCCTGCGCGCCCTTCTGGTTGGTCCGGTAGCCGAGGCCGACCGCGACCGTGCTGTCGTCGAGGTAGAAGTGATCGCCGCCGTCGAGGTAGGCGTCGCCCTCGAGCGTCCCGAGGATCGGGATGCCGAGCCGCTCGAACTCCTGCTGCGCGTGGGCGGGCTCGCCCTTGCGCACGGCCTTGGCCATGTTGAGCGGGATCGCGCCCTGGCCGCTCACGATCGACGAGTCGTGCATGTAGACCGCGTCGACCTGCTGGTCGAGCGCCTCGGCGACCACGACCTCGACGCCGAGGGAGTCGAGCAGCTCGACGAGCTGCTCGTGCTGGCGCTCGAGCGCGGTCGCGTCCGGCGTGCGCCAGCCGGCACCGTCCCAGTCGCCGCTCGTCGCGGGCTTGCGGACGAGGACGCGCTGGAGCGGCGCGACCATGGACGTGACGCCGAAGGGAGCGGAGGACATCCCGCTATTTCAGCGGATCACGCCCAGGTTCAGCGTGTAGGTCGCGCCCGGCAGCTCCGGGCCCTTGTTCGGGGCGCCCTGGGAGATGCCGACGCCGAGCTCGCGGAACGCGCCGTTGAGCATGTTCTTCTTGTGCGCGGCGCTGTTGAGCCACTCGTCCACGAGCGCGTTGGGCGTGGCGCGCTGGCCCGTGCCCCAGCCGAGGTTCTCGCCGACCTTCCAGCCGTCGCCCGGCTTGCCGTAGCCGGCGTCCCGGACGCGGTCGCCGACGGTCTCGCCGCCCGGGCTGGTGTGGTCGAAGTAGTTGCGCTTGGTCATGTCGCGCGAGTGCCCGCGCGCGGCCTGGGCCAGGTCGCCGTCGCGCTTGAGGGTCTTCAGGCCGCGGCTCGTGCGCTCGGCGTTGACGAGGCAGGTCACCGCCTCGGTGGCGACGTCGACCTTGGCGGCCGAGTCCGGGATGTCCAGCGCCCCGGGGCACTGGTCAGCGCCGGCCGCAGCGTGCGCGGAGGACGCGAAGAGCGAGAAGAACGCGGTGATCAAAGCGGCAGCGGTCAGCAGCGGCCGTGTGCAAGCGGTCGTGAGCATTGGGACGCCCTCCCGGCGTCAAAGAGGCACCCGAAGTTGTCGGCGGGTGCGGACAGCGGCCCGGTCTCGGGCCTTGTGGTCTGACTTCGCCCTAGCCGGATTCCCCAGTCGGCCGCGGCGTGATGTTCAAATACCCAACAGACTGGACGCAATCACCTAAAGCTCAACAGCGTCCAGTGCTCAAGTTTCTGGGTCCAGCCGTAAGGTTTGTGGGACCGGCACGTTGTTGGCGTAGGGGAGGTCGTGCGCCTTGCGTGGCTCCGGACATCGCTGGGGGGAACACCGTTCAGCGACGGTCCCGCGTGCCCGGAGCCACGCAAGACGCACGGCCCGTGTCGACTACATCAACATTGTTGCGATCCCGCGGCGGTTGCGCCGAGTGCCACCACGGTCCACTCGGAGCCCTCGGCCTCCAGCTGCCACGTCACCCTGAACTGACGCGCGCTGTCACATCCCTTATCGCGCGCCACGAGAATGTGCGTCACCGAGGTGCCCCGCGCGTCGCCCGTGATGGAGAACTCGCGCGGTCGCGACGAGATCGTCGACGCGTAGCCCGCCTTCCACCGCGTGTACGGCCCGAGCGCACCCTGCACGGCGGGTGACAACGAGTCCCACGCCTCGGCGAACCGCTGCGCGTCGAGGTCGCGGTAGTACCCCCGCACGAAGCTCGTCGCGGAGGGCTGCCGCGAGGGGGCGGGCGCGGGCGCGTCGGCTGCGGGCGGCGCGGGCGCGTCGCCGGGAATGGCCACCGCGGGCGAGTCGTCGGGCGCGGGCGCGGCGTTGTCGCCGCGCGCGGCCTCGTCGCTCGCCGTGCGTGCTTCGGCGGCGGCCAGGGGTGGGGTCGGGGCGAGCCGGGCCGGGGAGGTGATCGCGCCGGCGAGCGTCGCGACGAGTGCCATCGCGGTCAGGGCCAGCGCACCGGCGGTGCTCGTGAGGCGGACGCCTCCGGGGGTGCGGTGGTCGCGCTGCACGAGGAGGCCGACGAGCACGATCGCGGCCGGGGCGGCGAGCAAAGGGTGACCCGAGAGTGGCCAGGCGATCGCGGCGACCAGCGTCAGTACGAGCGTGGTCGGGCGCAGCTGCGCCCAGCTGCGGGTCACCAGGAGCAGGGCCGCGGTGTTGGCGAGCGCGAAGCCGGCGGTGAGCGCGACCAGCGACGGGCCGCCGAGCTCGAGGTGCTCGGCGCGGCTCGCGAGCATCCGGACCACGAGCACGAGGAGCACCGCGACGCCGGCGAAGGCCGTGGCGAGCAGCGCGAGAAAGACACCGGCCGCCGCCGTGCGGGCGGCGGCGGCCGGTAGTGGGTGGGGCTCTGCCGGTTCGTCGTGCAGCGACGCCGCGTGGTCAGTCGCGGCGGACTCCTCGGCAGCCGTTGGGCCCTGTGCCGCCTCGCCGATCCGGGGGGGAGGGGCGACGGTGGGCGGCACTGGCCGACTGTTCCAGCCTCGCGCGTGCGCCGCCAGGTGCGGACGCGCAGCCTTGCGCGCGCATCCGCGTGCCCGAAAGGGCAAAAGTGCTGCTCAGGAGCCTCTATACGTGCTGTAGGCCCAGGGCGAGACGAGCAACGGCACGTGGTACTTCGCGTTGGCCTCGGCGATGCGGAAGCGGACCGGGACGCGGTCCAGGAACTCGCGCTCGCCGAAGTAGTCGCCGACGGCGAACACGAGCTCGAACTCGCCCGCGCCGACGTCACCGAAGGCGTGGCGGCCGTCCGCGTCGGTCGTGGCCACGTCGACCACGTCACCGTCGCGGCGCAGCTCCAGCTTCACGCCCGCCGCCGGACGGCCGGCGACCGTGTCCAGCACGTGCGTCGAGAGGCTCACAGCAGATCCTCCAGACGCAGCCGCGCGATCTTCCCGATCTCGCCCAGCGCCATGGCGATCTCGGTCTCCCGCGGGTTCCCGAGCCGCGCCTCGGCGTTCGCGAGGATCGACTCGGGCGAGCCGTGCTCGCGCACGCAGACCACGAACGGGATCTCGAACCGCTTGCGGTAGGCGGCGTTGGTCGCCATGAAGCGCTCGTACAGCTCCGGCTCGAGCCGATCCAGCCCGAGGCCCGCCTGCTCGGCCCTGGAGTGCTCGGTCAACACGCCCACTCGCTCGCCCAGGTCCGGATGCGCGCGGATGAGCGCGAGCTGCTCGTCCGTGGAGGACGCGTACATCGACTCGCGCAGCGCGTCCGCGACCTCCTCGTCGGCGATGCCGGGCCGGTACGCGCGCTCGGCCACCCACGGCGAGTGCTCGTAGAGCGCGCCGAACCGCGCGACGAACGCCTCCCGCTCGGTCAGCTCGAGCGGCACGAGCGCGAACGCGTCCACGTCGACGAGCCCCTGGTCGGTCAGCTTCAGAGACGGGATCACCGACAGCGCCAGGAACGACAGCGTCATGAACGGCGCGTCGATCTCGACGCCCATCCCGCGCAGCACGTCCTGCAGCGCCTCGAGCCCTTCCGCGACCTCCTCGAGCGGCGCGTCCGCAAGCAGCCCAGCGATCGGCAGCGCCAGCTCGCCAACGACCTCCCCGTCCCGCGCGACGACCAGCCCGCCGCCGAGCGCCTGCGCCCGGGCCGCGCACAGCGCCATGTCCTCGTCGGAGACACCCACGACCACGAGGTTGTGCGCGTCGTGCGCAACCGTGGAGGCGAACGCGCCCGCGTGCAGGTCGAACCCGCGCACGAAGCCGAGCCCGACGCGCCCCGTCGCGTGATGGCGCTCGATCACGGCGATCTTCGCCAGGTCCGCGTCGCCGACGCGCCCCACGCCCGAGCCGGTGATCAGCTGCCCCGACTGCACCTCGATCACGCGCACCCAGTCGGCGTCGACGTCGAACGAGACCGGCACGGAGCGCATCGTGTCGCGCAGCGCGCCCGGCACGCCCTCCGGGTACGCCGGCTCGCGCCCGTCCTTCAGGACCAGCGAGGCCTTGAAGTCGACCAGATCGTCGAGCAGGACGAGATCGGCCGCGTAGCCGGGCACGACCGCGCCGCGGTCCGTCAGCCCGTGCGCTCGCGCCCCGTGCAGCGACGCCATCACGAGCACGTCCTCCGCCGCGACTCCCTCGCTCACGGCGATCCGGCACATCTGGTCGATGTGCCCCTCGCGGTAGAGGAAGTCCGGCTCGCGGTCGTCCGTGCAGAACGCGCAGTACTCCGGCCCGTGCTCGCGCACCATCGCCAGCAGCGCCCGCAGGTTGCGCGCGTTGGAGGCCTCGCGGATCAGCACCCACATCCCGGCGCGTCGCTTCTCCAGCGCCTCGTCCGCGGTGAACGCCTCGTGGTCGGTGGTGATCCCCGCCGCCACGTACGCGTTCAAAGCGCGCCCCCGCACGCCGGGTGCGTGCCCGTCACGGTGCGGCGCGACCATCGTCGCCAGCACGCCTTCGTCGCCCGCGATCACCCCCGGGAAGTTCATGAGCTCCGCCACCCCGAGCGCCCGCGGATGCTCGAGCACGCGCCGCATCTCGTCCGGCCCGAACGGCCCGGCCGGCGACTCGAAGTGCGAGGCGGGCACGCACGACGGCGCCATCACGAACACGTCCAGCGGCAGGCCCTCGGTCGCGCTCAGCAGCCAGTCGACGCCTTCGACGCCGGCCACGTTGGCGATCTCGTGCGGGTCACAGACGACCGCGGTCGTCCCGCGGGGCACGACGGCGCGCGCGAACTCCGTGGGCACGAGCTTCGCCGACTCGAGATGGACATGCGCGTCGATGAAGCCGGGCACCAGGTACCGACCGGCGGCGTCGATCCGCTCGCCGCCGTCGTAGGACCCGACGCCCGCGATCTTGCCGCCGTAGAGCGCCACGTCACCGCTCAGCCACTCGCGCGTGAACGCCGAGAACACCCGCGCGCCGGTGATCACCACCTCTGGCTCGGCGTCTCCCCGAGCAACCGCGATCAGCTCCCGCACAG
Organism: Solirubrobacter phytolaccae; assembly: GCF_027587195.1. GTDB lineage: Bacteria > Actinomycetota > Thermoleophilia > Solirubrobacterales > Solirubrobacteraceae > Solirubrobacter > Solirubrobacter phytolaccae. The sequence goes on from NZ_JAPDDP010000057.1 coordinate 11,821, forward strand.
GCCGATCATGTCATCCGGCTTGAGCGGCACGCGCCGGAGCTCCCGGCCGGTCGCCGCGCGGACCGCCGCGACCACCGCGGGCGTCGAGGAGATCGTCGGCGGCTCGCCGATCCCGCGCAGCCCGTACGGCGAGTCTGGGTCGCCGAGCTCGAGCACGTCCAGCTCGACCGGCGGCATGTCGAGGATCGTCGGGATCAGGTAGTCGGTGAAGGACGCGTTGCGCACCAGTCCGTCGACGACCTGGATCTCCTCCATCAGCGCGAGCCCGAGCCCCTGCGCGATGCCGCCCTCGATCTGCCCCTCGACCGCCAGTGGGTTGAGCGCCTTGCCGACGTCCTGCGCGGTCGCGATCTCCACGACCCGCACGAGCCCCAGCTCGACGTCGACGTCCACCACGGCGCGATGGGCCGCGAACGCGAACGTCACGTGCGCGTCGCCCTGCCCGCGCGCGTCGAGCGCGGCGGTCGGCCGGTGGTGGTACTCGCGGGTGGCCTCGATCCCGGCGCCGATCGCGCCCAGGCGCTCCCACTCCTCGCGCACCGCGACGCACGCCGCCTGCACCGCGCCGCCGGTCATGTGTGTCTGGCGCGAGGCACTTGAAGAGCCGGCCGAACCCACCTGCGTGTCGGCCGGGAGCACGAGCACGTTCTCGACATTCAGCTCTGTGCGGGCGATCTGGGCCATCACGGTGACGAGCCCTTGCCCGACCTCGCAGGCCGCAGTATGAACCTCGACCAGAGGTTCACCCCTGACCTCAGAAATCCGCACCCGGGCGGTCGAGTAGTCGTCGAAGCCCTCGGAGAAGCCGACGTTCTTGAACCCGATCGCGTAGCCCACGCCGCGCACCACGCCCTCGCCGCGCGTGACGTTCGCGATCCCGCCGGGCACCCCGCTGTCGCCCTCAGGCAGCGGCCGTTCCGCAACGCTCCGCAGCAGCTCCTCGACGGGCGCCGGGCAGTTGATCGGCGCGCCGGTCGGCATCGACGTCCCGGTGGTCATGGCGTTGCGCCGCCGCAGCTCGACCGGGTCCAGCTCCAGCGCGGCGGCCAGCTTGTCCATCTGCGCCTCGTGCGCGAAGCACGTCTGCACGGCGCCGAACCCGCGCATCGCGCCGCACGGCGGGTTGTCGGTGTAGACGACGTAGGAGTCGATCCGCGCGCTCGGCACCTCGTACGGGCCGAGCGCGAACGACGCCGCGTTCGAGACGACCGCACCCGAGGAGGACGCGTACGCGCCGCCGTCCAGGAGGATGCGCGCGCGAATCCACGCGAGCTTCCCGTCGCGTGTCGCCGCGTGCTCGTACCGCATCCGCGCCGGATGGCGGTGCACGTGCCCGAAGAACGACTCCTCGCGACCGTAGACCATCTTCACCGGCCGCCCGGTGTGCAGCGCGAGCAGGCACGCGTGCGCCTGCATCGAGACGTCCTCGCGCCCGCCGAACGCGCCGCCGACGCCGGCCAGCGTGAACCGGACCTTGTCGATCGGCAGGTCCAGGCACGCGGCCACCTGGTCGCGGTCCACGTGCAGCCACTGCGTGGCGATGAACAGGTCCACGCCGCCGTCCTCGGCGGGGATCGCCAGCCCGGACTCCGGCCCGAGGAACGCCTGGTCCTGCATCCCGACCTCGTACTCGCCGCTGACCACGACGTCGGCCTCACCCGGCTCGGGCCCGTGCTCGATGTACACGTGCCGTAGCAGGTTCCCGCCGGGATGCAGCCGCGGCGACTCGTCCGAGAGCGCGTACTCCGGGTCCACCAACGGCTCGAGCTCCTCGTAGGCGACCTCGATCTTCGACGCCGCATACCGCGCCGTCTCGGGATGGTCGGCGGCGACGACCGCCACCGGCTCGCCCTGGTAGCGCACCTCGTCGAACGCGAGCACGGGCTGGTCGTGGTGCTCGAGCCCGTACGTCTTGCGGCCCGGGACGTCCGCGTGGGTGAGCACGGCGTGCACGCCCGGCACGGCCAGCGCCGCCGCGATCTCGATCCCGAGCACCCGCGCGCGAGGATGCGGCGAGCGCAGCGTCGCGCCCCACAGCATCCCGTCGGCCCACATGTCCGACGAGTACGCGAACTCGCCCTTGACCTTCGGGATGCCGTCCGGCCGCCGGACGGACACGCCGATCCCGTTGGCGACCTCGGTCAACGTGCTCATCGCAGCACCACCTCCGCCAGCTCGCGGGCGATCGCCTCGTCGTCGGCGCTGCGCAACACGCCGTTGATCATCACGCCTTCGGGCAGCGGGCGCGCGCCGAAGACGAGCGCCGCGACCGGGTCCTCGATGCCCGCGTGGTCGAGGTCGTCGAGCCGCCACCAGACGAGGTCGGCGAGCTTGCCCACCTCCAGCGTCCCGAGCTCGTCCTCGCGCCCGAGACAGCGCGCGCCGTGGACGGTCGCCAGCTCGAGCGCCTCGTGCGCGGTCATCGCCGCCGGCCCGCCACGCAGCCGCGCGCTCAGCAGCGCCTGCCGCAGCTCGCCGCCCAACTCGCCCGCCTCGTTGGAGGCCGCGCCGTCCACGCCGAGTCCGACGGGCGCGCCCGCGCGTACGAGCGGCATGACCGGCGCGATCCCGGCGCCGAGCCGCGCGTTGGACGAGGGGCAGTGCGCGACGCCCGTGCGCGTCTCGCCAAAGCGCGCGATCTCACGGTCGGACAGGTGCACGCAGTGCGCAAGCCACACGTCGTCGCCGAGCCAGCCCAGGTCTTCCAGGTACTCGACGGGCCGCATGCCGAACCGCTCGAGGCAGAACGCCTCCTCCTCGACGGTCTCGGCCATGTGCGTGTGCAGCCGAACGCCGCGCTCGCGGGCGAAGACGGCCGTCTCACGCATCAGCTCGCGCGTGACGGAGAACGGGGAGCACGGCGCGAGCGCGATCCGGCACATCGCGCCCGGCGAGGGATCGTGGAACTCGTCCAGCGCCGCGGCGTAGGCGGCGAAGATCGTGTCGCGGTCCTCGACCACGGAGTCCGGCGGCAGCCCGCCCGCCGAAGCGCCCAGGTCCATCGACCCCCGGCACGGGTGGAAGCGGATCCCCAGCTCACGCGCGACCTCGATCTCCACGCGCAGCAGGTCCTGGCCGGCGGGGAACACGTAGTGATGGTCGGACGCCGTCGTGCAGCCGGAGCGCAGCAGTGCGGCCAGACCCGCCCGCGCGGCGACCCGCAGCACGCGCTCGTCGATCCGCGCCCACACCGGGTACAGCTCGACCAGCCACTCGAACAGCGTCGCCTGCTGCGCGAGCCCGCGCGTGGCCCACTGGTAGAGGTGGTGATGGCAGTTGATGAGGCCGGGCGTGACCAGGCAGCCGCGCACGTCGACGCGCTCGCCGTCGCCCTCGTACCGCCCGGCCCCGACGGCGACGATCCGGTTGCCGTCCACCACGACGTGCCCGTCGGTGAAGACCTCGCCCGAGACCGTCGCCACGGCGCAGCGCTCGAGGACGATCACGACGCCGCCGCCAGCCGCACCGCGTCGAGGATCTTCTCGTAGCCCGTGCAGCGGCACAGGTTGCCCGCCAGCGCCTCGCGGATCTCGGCGTCGGTCGGGTTCGGCACCCGGGCGAGCAGGTCGTGCGTCGCCACGATCAGGCCGGGCGTGCAGAACCCGCACTGCACCGCGCCCGCCTCGACGAACGCCGTTTGCACCGGGTGCAGCTCGTCTTCAGACGGCGCCAGCCCTTCCACGGTCACGACCTCGCGCCCCTCGGCCTGGCCCGCCGCGACCAGGCACGAGCAGACGAGCACGCCGTCCAGGTACACCGAGCACGAGCCGCACTCGCCCTGCTCGCACGCGTTCTTGGAGCCGGGCAGCGCCAGCCGCTCGCGCAGCACGTACAGCAGCGACTCACCTTCCCAGAGCCCGTCGACCTCACGCGGCTCGCCGTTGATCGTGCAGGTCAGCCGCATAGCGCCCACTTCAGGGTGCGGCGCGCGAGCACGCTCAACGCATGGCGACGATAGGCCGCGGTGCCGCGCACGTCGTCGATCGGCGAGGCGGCCATCGCGACAAGGTCACCGAACTCGCGCCCCGCGTCTTCCGACCAGGAGTCCAATCCTTCGGCGAAGGCTTCGGCCTCGCGCGCCCGGATCGGCGTCGGACCCGCCGAGCCGATGCACGTGCCCACGCGACCATCGCTCACATCCAACGCGAACGAGCAGACCGCGATCACCATGGCGTTGCGCGTACCCACCTTCGCGAACTGCTGCGCACTTCCCGCCCGCAATGGCAGCCAGACGCCCGCGATCAGCTCGTCGTCCGCGAGCGCATTGCGCTTGGGCCCGACCACGAACTCCTCGACCGGCACGCGCCGCTCCCCACGCGCCGAGGCGACGTCGACGAACGCGCCCGTCGCAAACAGCGGCGGCAGCGCATCCCCCGCCGGCGACGACGAGCCGAGGTTCCCTCCGATCGTCCCCCGGTTGCGGATCTGCGGCGAGCCGACCGTACGCGACGCCATCGCCAGCCCCGGCAGCCGGTCGCCGAGCTCGTCGATCACCCGCGTGTAGGAGACGCCCGCGCCGATCCGGACGCCGCCGTCCTCCACGTCCCAGCGCGAAAGCTCGCTCACCCGTGTGAGGTCCAGAAGCGCCGGTGGTCGCTTGCGCGCGAAGTTCAGCTCGACCATCACGTCCGTGCCGCCCCAGATCGGCAGCGCGTCCGGGTGAGCGGCGCGAGCTTCCAGCGCCTCCCTCCACGTGGGGGGTTGCAGGAACTCCATTCACCACAGATACACCCCCAGCGCCTAACGTGCCACCCGTGCCCTCTGTGACCCAGCGCACGTTTCGCCGACTCGCCATCGTCAATCGCGGCGAGCCCGCGATGCGCCTCATCCATGCCGTCCGCGAGCTGAACGCCGAGCGGGAGGACGACCCGATCAAGGTCATCGCCCTCTACACCGAGCCCGAGCGCAGCGCGATGTTCGTTCGCCACGCCGACGAGGCGTACAGCCTCGGACCCACCGCCACGGTGGACGAATCCGGCAAGCGCACGGGCGCGTACCTGAACTACGAGGGCATCAAGCGGACGCTGCTCGAGGCCAAGGCCGACGCGGTCTGGCCGGGCTGGGGCTTCGTCTCCGAGCACCCCGCGTTCGTGGACATGATCGAGGAGATGGGGCTCGTGTTCGTCGGCCCCTCCGCCGACGTCATGCGCCAGCTGGGCGACAAGATCCAGTCCAAGTTGATGGCCGAGAAGGCCGGCGTCCCGGTCGCCCCGTGGTCGAACGGCGCGGTCGAGACGATCGAGGAAGCGCGCGAGCACGCGGAGCGCATCGGCTTCCCGCTGATGATCAAGGCCGCGGCGGGCGGCGGCGGGCGCGGCATCCGCCGCGTGCTGAGCTGGGAGGACCTCGAGCCGGCGCTGAACACCTCGCGCCGCGAGGCCGCCGACGCGTTCGGCGACGGCACCGTCTTCATGGAGGCGATGGTCGGCAACGCGCACCACATCGAGGTGCAGCTGATCGCCGACGGCCAGGGCGAGGCGTGGGCCGCGGGCGTGCGCGACTGCTCGTGCCAGCGCCGCCACCAGAAGGTCATCGAGGAGTCCTCCAGCACGGTGCTCACGCCCGAGCAGGAGGAGGAGGTCAAGGAGGCGTCGCGGCGCCTCGCGCTCCAGTCCGGCTACCGCAACGCCGGCACGGTCGAGTTCCTCTACGAGCCCGAGGGCAAGCGCTTCTCCTTCATGGAGGTCAACGCGCGCCTGCAGGTCGAGCACCCGGTGACCGAGGCCGTGACCGGACTGGATCTCGTCAAGCTGCAGCTGCACGTCGCGTCCGGCGGCAGGCTCGAAGGCACGCCGCCCGAGCCCGTCGGCCACGCGATCGAGGCGCGCCTGAACGCCGAGGATCCGGCGATGGGCTTCGCGCCGACGCCGGGCCGCGTGCAGGTGCTGGACCTCGCGTCCGGCCCGGGTGTGCGCGTGGATCGCGGCATCGCCACCGGCGACGTCATCCCGCCCGACTTCGACTCGATGGTCGCCAAGGTCATCGCCTACGGTCGAACGCGCCCCGAAGCCATCGCGCGTTTGAAGCGCGCGCTGCGCGAGAGCACCGCGATGATCGAGGACGGCACGACCAACCGCGCCTTCCTGCTCTCGATCCTGGACCGGCCCGAGTTCGAGGCCGGCAAGGTCGACATCGCGTGGCTGGACCGCATGGGCGTCACTGGCGAGATGGAGACCGAGGGCCGCGCCGACGCCGCGCTGCTGATGGCCGCGATCGAGCTCGCCGACAAGGAGACCGCGACCGAGCGCGCCTCCTTCTACGCCTACGCCCGCCGCGGCCGGCCCGAGGCCACCGCGCAGGTGAGCCGCGCCGTCGAGGTGCGCCACCGCGGTCAGGCCTACCGGATCATCGTCTCCCAGCTCGCGCCGGGCCGTTACCGCACCGAGATCGACGGCGTCGCCGTCGAGGCCGCGGTCGAGCGCCTCTCGAGCCACGAGCGCCGGATCACGCTCGCGGGCGTCACGCACCGTGTGCAGGTCTCCAAGCAGGGCGCCGACCTGCTCGTCGAGGTCCACGGCGTGCCGCACCGCATCACCCGCGACGACGGCGGCTTCGTGCGCTCGCACGGCCCGTCCGTGGTCGTCGCGATCCCGGTCTCCGAGGGCGACGAGGTGGCCGAGGGCGACGTCGTCGCGGTCGTCGAGTCGATGAAGATGGAGACGTCGCTGACGGCCCCGTTCGCGGGTCGCGTCCGACGCGTGTTGTCCGGCACCAACGTGCAGGTCCCGGCGCACACGCCGCTGCTGCAGCTCGAGGCGATCGAGGTCGAAGCGGCCGAGACGTCCACCGAGCGCGTGTCGTTCGACGAGCTCGGCTCGGACGCCGATTCCGCCCCCGAGGCCGCGCTCGAGCGCCTGAAGTACGCGCTGCTCGGCTACGACGTCAGCGGCGACGAAGTCCGCCGCGCGCTCGCGGTCGTGCGCACGTGCGACACCGACATCCTCGCGGGTGAGCACGAGCTGCTCGACGTGTACACCGACGTCCGCGCGCTCTCCCGCGCCCGCCACGACGATCCCGAGCGCGAGCTCCTCCACAGCCCGCAGGAGTACCTGCACGCCTTCCTGCGCTCCCTGGACGCGAAGGCCGAGCGGCTCCCGGAGCGGTTCGTGTCCCTGCTCGGTCGCGCGCTCGCGCACTACGACGTCGAGGGCCTGGACCGCACGCCCGCGCTCGAGGACGCGTGCTACCGCCTGTTCGTCTCCCAGGAGCGCGCCGACCTCGCGCGCGCCGCCGTGATGGCGATCCTCGAGAAGCGCCTGGAGCGCGCCGAGGAGCTCGTCCCGCGCACGAACGGCGAGTTCCGTGGCGTGCTGGACCGGCTGGAGATCGCGACCGAGCGTCGTGACCCGGCGATCGCCGACCACGCGCGCCAGCTGCGCAACCGCTACTACGACCAGCCCGTGATCCTCGAGCGCCAGGCGCGCGCGTACGAGGAGCTCGAGTGCCACCTCAGCGCGCTGCTCGAGGACCCGGACCGCGAGGATCGCGACGAGCACATCAAGGCGGTCGTCGAGGCGCCGCAGCTGCTCGCGCCGAAGCTGATCGGACGCATGCAGGACACCGGCGCGCGCGAGCATCCGGTGCTGCTGGAGATCATGACCCGGCGCTGGTACCGGATGTACGACCTCGCGCCGTTCTGGAACGGCGTGACGCGCGACGGCACCGCGTACATCACGACCTCCTACGTCAAGGACGGGACCAAGCGCCACCTCGCGGCCGCGTTCGTGGACACGCAGGACCTCGACGACGTCGCCGGCGCGATCGCGCGCCGCGCCGCCGAGTACCCGACCGACGAGACCGTCTACCTGGACCTGTACGCCGCCGCGACCGCGGGCGAGGAGCTCGCGGGCCGCCTGCGCGCGGCCCTGGAGCGGGCGGACATCGCGCCGCTCGTGCAGCGCGTCGTGCTGGACGTGCCGGCGCCCGAGCGCGGCAACTCGGCCGCGAACTCGATCACGCTGCGGCGGTCGGTCGGCGGCGGCTGGGAGGTCGATCGCGACCTGCAGTTCGTGCACCCCGAGATGGCGGTGCGCCTGAACCTGTGGCGGATGTCCGAGTTCGAGCTCGAGCGCATCCCGTCGCCCGCGGACGTCTACCTGTTCCGCGGCGTCGGGCGCACGAACCCGAAGGACGAGCGGCTGTTCGCGCTGGCCGAGGTGCGTGAGCTCTCGATCGTGCGTGACCAGCAGGGCCGCGTGGTCTCGCTGCCCGAGCTCGAGCACATGCTCGCCGAGGCACTCGGCGCGTTGCGGCGCGTGCAGTCGCGTCTGGCGCCGCGTGAGCGCCTGCTGTGGAACCGCGTGCGGCTGAACGTGTGGCCGGAGGTGGACCTGGCGCCGGAGGAAGCGGGCGCGCTGGTGGACCGCTACGCGCGGGAGACCGAAGGCCTCGGGATCGAGACCGTGATCATCCGCGGGCGCATGCGTGACATGCGCGGGGGCGAGCTCAAGGAGCGCGAGCTGCGCCTCTTCGCGCCCGCCGGCCGCGGCGTCATCGTCGAGGTCGACGAGCCCGCCAAGGCGCCGCTGCAACCGCTCGATGAGGGCGCGCGCCGGATCGTGCAGGCGCGCCGTCGCGGCACGGTGCATCCCGCCGAGCTGACCAAGGTGCTCGCGCCCGAGCGCACGGACCACGCGCGCGGCATCCCGCGCGGCGAGTTCGTCGAGCTGGACTTCGACGCCGACGGGGCGTTGGTGCCCGCCGACCGTCCCGCCGCCATGAACGAGGCGGGGATCGTGGTCGGGCTCGCGAAGTCCTTCACCGGCCGCCATCCCGAGGGCATGCAGCGCGTCGTGCTGCTGGGCGACCCGACGAAGTCCTTGGGCTCGGTCGCCGAGCCCGAGTGCCGCCGGATCATCGCCGCGCTGGACCTGGCCGACGAGCTGGGCGTGCCGGTCGAGTGGTTCGCGCTGAGCTCCGGCGCCCGGATCTCGATGGACTCCGGCACGGAGAACATGGACTGGGTCGCGGCCGCGCTGCGCCGGATCATCGAGTTCACGCAGAACGGCGGCGAGGTCAACGTCATCGTCACCGGCATCAACGTCGGCGCGCAGCCGTACTGGAACGCCGAGGCGACGATGCTCATGCACACGCGCGGCATCCTGATCATGACGCCGGAGTCGGCCATGGTGCTGACCGGCAAGCAGGCGCTGGACTTCGCCGGCGGCGTGTCGGCCGAGGACAACTTCGGCATCGGCGGCTACGACCGGATCATGGGCCCGAACGGCCAGGCGCAGTACTGGGCGCCGGACCTCGCGGGCGCGTGCGGCGTGCTGCTGCGCTACTACGAGCACGCCTACATCGCGCCGGGCGAGCGCTTCCCGCGCCGTGCGGAGACGCGCGACGCGATCGAGCGCGACGTGCGCGCCTCGTCGCACAACGCGCCGGGCTCCGAGCTCGCGACCGTCGGCCAGATCTTCTCCGACGAGACCAACCCGGGCCGCAAGCAGGCGTTCGACATCCGGTCCGTGATGCGCGCGGTGACCGACTCCGACCACAAGCCGCTGGAGCGCTGGGAGCGCATGCGCGACGCCGAGGCCGCGGTCGTCTGGGACGCCCATCTGGGCGGCTGGCCGACGACGGTGATCGGCATCGAGTCGCACCCGATCGACCGCTTCGGTCCGGTGCCCGCGGACGGGCCCGCGCAGTGGACGTCGGGCACGCTGTTCCCGAAGTCCTCCAAGAAGGTCGCGCGTGCGATCAACGCCAACGGCGGGCGGCGGCCTTTGGTCGTGCTCGCCAACCTGGCGGGCTTCGACGGCTCACCCGAGTCGATGCGCCAGTGGCAGCTCGAGTACGGCGCCGAGATCGGCCGCGCGATCGTCAACTTCCGCGGCCCGATCGTCTTCTGCGTCATCTCCCGCTACCACGGCGGCGCGTTCGTGGTCTTCTCGCAGCGCCTGAACGACGGCTTCGAGACGATCGCCGTCGAGGGCGCGCACGCGTCGGTCATCGGCGGGTCAGCGGCCGCGGGTGTCGTGTTCACGCGTGACGTGAACGCGGCGACGCGCAGCGATGCGCGGGTCGTGGCGCTGGAAGAGCGGATCGAGGATTGCTCGGATCCGGTCGAGACGCGCCGGCTGCGGGCCGAGCTCGCGTCGACCCTGGAGACGGTCCGCTCGGAGAAGATGGGCGAGCTGGCCGCGAAGTTCGACTCGATCCACTCGATCCAGCGGGCGGTCGAGGTCGGCAGCGTGAACTCGATCGTGGCCGCCGCCGACCTGCGTCCCTATCTGATCGACGCGATCGAGCGCGGGATGGCCCGCGTCAGCGAGCCGCTCGTGGCGGGCGTTCCTCAGTAAGCGGCGACTTGAGCTCGAAGTCGTCGCGCGTCGGCGTCAGCAGCGCACCCGGGGTGACCTCGCCGTGGGTGCGTCGCTCGGCCGCCGTCAGGACCTCGAGCGCCATCTTCGACAGGTCGGCGAGCGACTGGTGGCGGTTCTGGCGCGTGCCGAGGTCCACCTGCGCCATCCGCTCCAGCCCGATCGCGCGGTAGGCGTCGATCAGCATCGCGATCTCGATCCCGTAGCCCATCGGGAACGGGATCTGGTCGAGCAGGGCGCGCGTCGCGCCGATCTCGCCCGCGAGTGGCTGCCGGAAGCCGGCGAGCGGCGGGAAGTGCAGGTTCAGGTACGGGCGGGCGAGCAGCTCCGTCACGCGGCCGCCCTCGTCGGGCGTCGTGACGTCGCCGTGCTTGAACGGGCGCCGGAAGTGGCCCTTGACGAAGTCGACGGGCTCGGTGAGCAGCGGGCCGAGCAGGCCGAGCACGAAGCGCTCGTCGAAGTCCTCGGTGTCCGTGTCCAGGTAGACGACGAGCTCGCCCGTGGTCTGGCCGAGGCCGTGCCACATCGCGTCGCCCTTGCCGAGCTGCGGCTGGGTGACGGTGCGCACGCCGCGCTCGATCGCGACGTCGATCGTGCTGTCGGTTGAGTGCCCGTCGACCACGAGCAGCTCGTCGACCAGCGCGCGCGGGATCGCGTCCAGGACGTGGCCGAGCGTGCGCTCCACGTTGCGCGTGGGGAGGACGACGCTGACCGTCTGCTGCTTGGCGGCGAGGAGCGCGTCCAGCGTGAAGTCGCTGGATTCGTAACTGCGGTCGGCGAGCCAGGCGTTGCGGCGCAGGTCGACGGCGAGGCCGCGGGGTGCGCGGCCGTCGCGCCGGCCGGAGGTCGTCACCTTCACCGACGCGAGCCGCTCGATCGGGACGCCGTGACGGTGAAGCGCGCGTTCGAAGCCTTCATCCTCCAAAGCGTGGCGCGGGTCGAGTCGGCCTACACGCGTATAGGTCGCTGAAGTGACCGCGAGCGAGGCGCCGGAGAACTGGTGGTGCTCGCGCGCGCCGGTGCCGGTGAGCGCGGCGCGGCGGCGGGGGATGTCGGCCTCGCGCGCGGCCAGCGCGGCGGCCGGGGCGCTGTCGATCTCCACGCGCCCGCCGATCGCGTGGGCGCCACCGGCCACCGCTTCGAGCTGGCGCGCCAGCCAGTCGGGCGCGGGGGTGGAGTCGGCGTCGGTGGTGGCGATCAGGCCGTCGGGCTCCAGGCGCTCGGCGGCGAGGTCCATGCCGGTGCGGCGCGCGTGGCCGACGCCGGCGCCGGTGCTGGGGACGACGTGCAGCGTCATGTCGTCGCCGGCCGCCGCGCGGGCGCGCTCCGCGGTGGCGTCCGTGCAGCGGTCCAGCACGAGGATCACCTCGTAGGCGTCGCGGGGGACGCCGGTCTGGTGCGCGAGCGCCGCGATGCAGGCGCCGATCAGGTCTTCCTCGTCACGCGCGGGGACGACGACGCACGCGCGCAGCGCCGTCAAGGCAGCGGGTCTCCCGCCTCGATCAGCTTGCGGCCGGCCTCGTAGTCCTCGTCGCGATCGTGGGTGAGCACGCCGACGGTACGGCCCTCGGTGCCGTACCAGATCGTCCACGCGCCGCCCCCGTGGTCGATCACGCGAGCTTCGTCGAAGCCGTCGCCCCAGGCGACGTACTTGAGCGTGTGCTCGCCGATCGTCGACCAGAAGCCCGGCGCGACGTCCCACTGCGCGCTGGTGTCGCCCGCGATCGCGCGGCCCGCGACCTCGCCCATGTTGAGCGCCTCGCCCCAGTGCTCGACCGCGAGGTGACGCTGCGCCTTCGCGTTGTAGGGGAGCGCGACGTCGCCCGCCGCGTAGACGTCGTTCGCGGACGTGCGCATGTGCTGGTCGACGACGATCCGGCCGTCCTGGAGGGTGAGCCCCGCCTGCTCGGCGAGGCCCGCGCGGGGCGTGACGCCGGCGGCCATCAGGATCAGGTCGGCGGCGTCCTCGGTCAGCTCCTCGACCTCCTTGCCGAGCTGGAGCGTGACGCCGAGGTCCTCGAGCCAGCCCTGGATGCGCCGGCCCGCCTCGGGCCCGAGGCGCTCGGCCTGGGGGACCTCCTCGTCGCTCGCGAGGGTGACGTCGACGCCGCGCATGGCCAGTGAAGCCGCCACCTCGCAGCCGATGAAGCCGGACCCGACGACGAGGGCGGTCTTGGCGCTCTCCGCGCGGAGCTGCAGGACCCGCGCGGTCGCGAGGCTCCTGAGCAGCAGCACCCAGTCCTCGGTCGCGCCGGGGACGGGGAGGACGTTGGGCTCGGCGCCGGTGGCGAGCACGCAGGCGTCGTAGCGCAGCGTCTCGCCCGAGCCGAGGGTGAGCGTACGCGTCGTGGGGTCGAGCGTCGCGACCTCGCCGCCCAACCGCACGTCGACGCCGTGGTTCTCGTACCAGGCGGCGTCCTCGATCGGCAGCTCGCTGTCGGGGAGCTCGCCGCGCAGGAACGCCTTCGACAGCGGCGGGCGCTGGTACGGGAGCACGAGCTCGGGCGTGAGGAGCGTGACGTCGCCCTCGCCCTTGGCGTCGCGGTACCCGCGGGCGGCGGCGAGCGCGGCGGGACCGCCGCCGACGATCACGAGCCGCATGCGTCCCACCGGTCGAGGGCGTACTTGTCCGTCCACGCGCTGTAGGCGGGCGCGCCGAAGCGAGCCTTCAGCTGCTCGTGGACCTCGTCACCCGTGAACGGGTAGCGCTCGGTGGGGCCGCGCCAGTGCACTGCCAAGAGTGTGCCCGTAAAGCGGTCGATGGTGTCGCGCAATGCGGGCGGGTCGAGGTAATAGAGCACTTCGGAGGCGACGACGAGGTCGAAGTCGCCGTCGGGATAGTCCTCCGGGATCTCGCGTCGTTGGAGGTTGACGTCCGGGTTCCGGGCGCGTGCCCGCTCGAGTGCGGCTTCGGACACGTCGATGGCGACCAGGCCGTCGGTGTGGTCCTCGAGGAGCTGCGTCAGCACCCCGATGGAACAGCCGATTTCCAGCGTGTTCTTGAAGTGGCGGCCTTCGAGCGCGGCGATCGTCGCGGCGTACTTCGTGGCCTCGTATTCGCTCGTCTCGAAGCCCCACGGGTCGGGATCGGTTGCGTAAAGCGCGTCGAAGAAGTCGGGCCTCAGGCGTTCTCGCACTACTCTCATCTCCAGCGTCGTGGGCAGGGGTGTTCGCGGCGCGGGTTCCACACACCCTCAAACGGGAGATTGAGGACATGTCTCATCGGAGAGCGCTCGTCCTGGGCGCGCTCACGGCTTCGCTTTGCCTGCCTTCGACGGCGTTCGGCATCGACGAGGTCAACTCGAAGAAGCTGCGTGACGGCGTCACCGTCAACGGCATCCTTCAGCACGAACGCGCCTTCCAGGCCGTGGCGAACGCCAACGGCGGCACGCGCGCCTCGGGCACGCCGGGCTACGAGGCCTCGCTGCAGTACGTCAAGCAGCGCCTGGTGAAGGCGGGCTACAAGGTGACCGAGCAGGAGTTCACCTTCCCGTTCTTCCGCGAGCTGGCGCCCGCCGCCCTCTCGCAGGTCTCGCCGACCGCGAAGGACTACGAGACCGAGACCTTCGAGTACTCGGGCAGCGGCGACGTCACCGCGGCGCTGCAGGAGGTGCGCGACAACCTGGTGCCGCCGCCCGCTGAGCCCGGCTCCACCGCCGGCTGCGAGGCCGCCGACTTCACCGGGTTCGTCGCGGGCCGGATCGCGCTGATCCAGCGCGGCGGCTGCGACTTCGGCGTCAAGGTCGACAACGCGAAGGCCGCCGGTGCCGCGGCCGTGATCATCTTCAACGAAGGGCAGGAGGGCCGCACCGGCCTGATGGGCGGCACGCTCGGTGCGCCCAAGACCCTGCCGACCGTCGGGCTGACGTACGCGGACGGCTCGGCGCTGGCCGGCCAGCTGCGCGGCGGCGCGACGGTGACCATGCACGTCACGACCTCCACCGAGGCCGACCTGAACGCCAAGACCAAGAACCTGATCGCGGACACGAAGGGTGGGAACGCGGACCAGACCGTGGTCGTCGGCGCCCATCTGGACTCCGTGGTCGAAGGTCCGGGCATCAACGACAACGGGTCGGGCTCCGCAGCCATTTTGGAGATCGCGGAGGCGATGAGCGAGCAGAAGGTCAAGCCTCGCCGCACCGTTCGCTTCGCGTTCTGGGGCGCGGAGGAGTCCGGCCTGCTGGGCTCCGAGCACTACGTGACCACGTTGCCCGCGGAGAAGCTGACGCAGATCTACGCGAACCTGAACTTCGACATGGTCGGGTCGCCGAACTACGTGCGCTTCGTCTACGACGGCGACGGGTCCGACACGCCGGTCGCGGGTCCTCCGGGCTCGGGTGAGATCGAGTCGGTGTTCACGCGCTACTTCGCGGGGCAGGGTTTGGCGTCCGAGCCGACGGAGTTCTCCGGTCGGTCGGACTACGGCCCGTTCATCGCGGTCGGCATCCCCGCCGGCGGCCTGTTCACCGGCGCCGAGGGCGTCAAGACCGCCGAGCAAGCGGCGATCTTCGGCGGCACCGCCGGGCTCGCCTACGACCCGTGTTACCACCAGGCGTGCGACACGATGACGAACCTGAACGTCAACGCCCTGAACGAGATGAGCGACGCGGCGGCGCACGCCACGCTGACGCTCGCGGTCAGCAAGACCGGCCTGTTCCCGGACGGCTCCCGCAAGGCCGCCCGTGACAAGTCCAAGGCCAAGAAGTTCGACGGCAACCACGCCTCGCGCTAGCTGATCCGCTCGCGGCCCAGCCTCGCCAGGAACGGGTCGAGGCGGTGCTGCAGCACGAACAGCTCGAAGTCGCGGCGGGCACGGTCGAGGGCCGTGCCCGTCGCGAACGGGCGTGAACCGGTGGCGCGGGCCGCTTCTCCGAAGACGGTCGCGCCGGCGTCGGCGACGGCGGCTCGCAGCGGGATCGAGACCTTCGTGAGGTCTTCGGCGCGCGCCGCGTACTCGAACCAGCGGTCGATCGTCTGCTGCGCGACGATGAGCTTGCCCGCGGCGTGGGCTCGCAGGTCGTCGTCCTTGAGTTGTTGCAGGGCGGAGTCGACCCCGCAGTCGACCATCCCGGCCCACGCCGCCGCGGTGCGGATGGCGTCGCCGGACAGGTAGGGCTCGGTCGTCAGCGGCGTCAGCGTGGCGAGGATGGGGGCGCCGTGGAAGTGGACGCGGTGCGACTCGGACGCACGCATCCCGCCGGCCCGGTACCAGCCCTTGTCGACCTCGACGTTGCCGTCGGTCAGGTCGACGTACACGAGCGTGCCCTTCGCGATCACGAGCGCGCGCGTGAGGCCGCCCGCGCCGGAGCAGAAGACCTTCGTGCCGTTGAGGGTGTCGTTGTGGACGCTGGCGGGCTCGCCCTCGTTCGGCGCGGGATCAGCGCCCCACACGCCGAGCCAGTGGTCTCCGGGGTCGATCCCGTCGAGTTTGAGACGCTCCTGGGCGTTCAGATGGCCTTCGAAGATGCGCCCGACGGAGCCGTCTGCGCGCGCGACTCGTCGGACCAGCGCCCATTCCTCACCACGCGTGGCCGGCACCTCGAGCTGCGTCAGCGCGGCTATCGCGACGGTCGGGAACGCGGGGTTCGCGTCCAGCTCCGCCGCGTTGGCGGCGATCTCGTCCAGCGCCCTCACAGGTTCGGGTTGCCCAGCGGGATCGGCACGGGCCACGGCATGGTCAGCGGCCCGGGCTCCAGGCCTTCGCTGCGTGCGCGCTCCACGAGCGGCTTCACGAGCAGGGCCGTCTCGATCGCCGTCTCCCGCCGCGCCCCGGCCCCGACGCCGTCGTGAGCGAGCACGATCGACCCGGGTTCGAACCGCAGCTGCGCGAGCATGTCGTGCGCGCTGTCACCCCGCCAGTCGTGGGTGTCCGCGTCCCACCCGACGATGGTCAGCCCGCGCTCCGCGGCCACCTCGCGCGTGTAGTCGGCGAGATGCCCCCACGGGATCCGCCACCGCGTCGCCGGGATCACCCGCAACGCCCGATCGATGTCGTCTTCCACGTCCTCACGCGGCGTATACGGGTGCCGCAGGTGCGCGTATCCATGGATCTGCACGTCATGTCCGGCAGCCACTACCCGTTCCAGCAGCTCGGGGTGCTGCTCGACCCGCTCGGCCAGCACGAAGAACGTCGCCTTCACGCCGGCGGCGTCCAACGCCTCCAGCACCGCCGGCGTCCCGCGCGGGTCCGGCCCGTCATCGAACGTGAGCGCAAGCACCTTGCTCGCGACCCTACCCAGCACGTCGCTAGACTGCTTCGCGCTTGGTGGGCGTAGCTCAGTTGGTAGAGCTCTCGGTTGTGGTCCGAGCGGTCGCGGGTTCGAGTCCCGTCGCTCACCCCTCAAGGAAACCGCGCACTTGCGCGGTTTCTTGCGTTAACGAGGCCTGAAGGCTACTCGGCGACGGAACAATCTCGGAACAAATTCTGTTCCGAAGCTGTCCGGGGTGGGCGCGAAGGTGGCTTCATGGACGGATCTGGGAAGCGAGTCGGCGTCGTGATCAGCCTGGACGGCTGGGCGGTCCAGAGCGCGACGAGGATTGCCTCGGTGGGCGCGCACGTGGTCGTGGTGACCACGGCGATCGCCAGCCCGCGAGCGCCGATCACGTTGACGTCGACATACGTGGGCGCGCGAGACATCGACACGCAGGTCACTCGCCTGCTGCAGCAGCCGGCGGGAGTCTCGTTCGAGCAGCGCGAGGTTCGCTTGGTGTCGGTCATCGGCGACGACCGCAACGACTGCCTGGCCGATCACCTGGACGCGCTGCTGAGCACGTTGATCGACCTCGGTTTTGAGCCGTCGACCAGGATCGAAGGCCCGCGCCCATTGCCCGAACCGATGCCGCAGTCGATCTTCATCAGCGAGAAGCGGGGAACGCCGCCGGCTGAGTTCCCGCGTGAGCGACGGCGCCCTCGGTGGCTGCGACGTTAGGAAAGCTGGCGTTCCATCAAAAGGAAGGCCGCGCGGCGGGCCGCCCGTACGACGCCAGCTCCCCCCGCCGCGCGATCGCCGTGGTCAACCGAGCTGACCTGCGAGCCAGCTCTCAAGCATCGGTCGCGTGAACCGGATGTGCCGGCCGACCTTCAAGCACGGCATCTTCTTCTCTCGCACGGCTTCGTAGACCCAGCTCTTCCTCACCGAGAGGAGGCTGGCGGCCTGGTCGGCGTCGAGAAGGGGCTCGCTGAGCGCGACTGGGGGAGTGCTGTGAGAACGGTGCATATCCACTAGGAGGCGGACCGCTCGACTTGTCCCAGGTTTCTTTCGGTTTCGCTGCTCTGGCACAGCGCGCAGTGGCGGGCATAGTGCCCATCGCGCTTGATCTGACGCTCGAGGTCGAGCCCGCCGACCCACGTCCGCGGCAGTCGCATCTGGACGCCGGCGGCGTGCGCGCGCTTGGTCAGGCGTGAGCCGCGCCCGTTGCGGTGTTGCCACAGCCGCTGCTTGAGGTTGGTCGTGTACCGACGTAGTGCTGGCAGCCAGCCACTGGATCATCGAAATGGAGTAGGTACACGGTCCCGGTCTTCATGCCCGGTCCCTCCTTCTTTGGACGAGCCCGCCCATTGCGAGCCTTCGCCCTCCTCACCGCACGCGTGCGTGCGAACCTAAGAGGGCAAGGCCGCATGGGCGACCGTCTTGCCGCCGTCGCCACTAGGCGAACACGCGTTTGGCACCGGTTGCGGTGCTAGCACCGGTGTTGGTGTGGCGCCGGACCACGTTGAAGCCACGGCACACGCCGCCCACAGAACCACGACGACGATCGCAATCGCGACGAGAAAGCACCGGACAGCTGCGGGCCGTCTTCGATGAAACGAGCGTCCCGCTGGCTCTCCCTCGCAGTCACCAGCGATGACCGTGGACGCAGCACGGCTGAGTTTCCCTAACCGGCGCTTGGCCTTGGCCTGGGCTGATCCGATCCGTCGTCGGTGGTGACCTCCAGGAACAGCCGTTTGGCACCGGATCCGGTGCCAGCACCGGTGCTGGTGCGGGTGCCTAGCCGAGCAGCGTTCTGAAGCGACTGCTCTGCCGCGCCCGTCGGGGTTAGCGGCTTCCGTCACGTCGCGCCGGCCGGCCCATGGGGCTGGCCGTGAACGGCGTGGGACCTGTGCTGCGAGGGGCCGGCTTACCCATCGGGCTCGCCGTGAACGGAGTGGGCACCCCGCTGTGTGCTTGCGGCATGGCAGCTGGAATCCGCCTCGGTGGAGCTGGCTTGCCATTCCTGATGCGCATATTCCGAATCCTAAGCCCGCTAGCGGCGTCGACGACGGGGTGGCGCGCACCGGTCATCGACTTCCGGTGCGCGCACGTGGTGTCCGTCAGCCGCCGCTGAGCGCTCGCTTGAAGCGTTTGATCGGACGCGCAGCCTCGGCGGCGGCTCGCTCGCGCTCCGCCCTCTGCCGGCGGAGTATCTCTTCGCGCTGGGCTGCTCGCTGCGCCTGGACCGCCGCTTCGTGCTCGCGAGCGACTTGTACGGCCTCCTGCTGAAGCTCGATCTGGCGCGCCCGCTCCGCGTCGGCCGCGACCGACGCGCAATGCTGCTTGATCAGCCAGGACGCCATCCCGCGATAGCCGCGGACGGCGCTAAAGCGAACTGCGGCTGCTCCGATTCCGAACATGAGATCCGTCTGGCTCGCAGACCGCTGTGCGCGGAAGCCGACCTTGGCCGCGAGATCGTTCATCCGCACCTGGTCGCGTGGCGTCGGGACGACGTACACGACGCGCCCGAGGTTCGAGACGCCGGCAGCGTTGTAGTAGCCCTGGAGGATCGCCCGTGTCCGTTCCGCACGCTTCGCCGTTCGCTCGACCTCGATCGCGACCCAGCAATCGTCGGCCAAGTCCACGACGATGTCAGGAAGGTGATTGCCGGACCGCGTGCGTCCCGGCTCGTGGACCCGCGGCGCGAATCTCCGTCCGTCGGGCCTCGCGTGCTCCGCACGCATTTCGCGCTCGGTCCAGACCTTCAGGAGCTTGCCGTCACGCTCGAGCTCAGCGACGACATCCGTCATCGCCAGATCGTGCTTCAGCGTCGCCAGGCTCACTGTCGCCGACGCCAGACTCAGCTCCGCCCACTGCAGCCCCGCCCTCGTCGCCAGATAGACCCCCGGCCCCGGCACGTTGCTCTCGTGACCTACCAGCCCCGCTTCCCACAGCACCTGAAGCCGCCTGTACGCCTTGCTCCTCGCCATCCCGAACCGCCACTGGACCTGCTCGACCCTCGCCAATCGCACCCGTCCTAGCCATCCCAGGATCTCGATGTCCCGCTCCGTAATCCGGAACCCGATCTGCTCCCTCGTACCGCCTAGTTGATTGCTCATATCCACTAGGAGGCTCAACCGCCCGTCTGTCCCACATTTCTTTTCCGATGACCCGCGCTGACCCCAGACACCCACCCCTTGTTTGTTCTCCGGTGGGCGTGTGGGGTCAGCGCGGGGAAGAGGCATCAGGTCTGTCCATACCGCAGGCGGGCGGCGGAACATGCGAGCGAGGGGTGCGGACGTCCAGTCCACGGTTTGGTCCACGGCGTGCGGCCTCGGAGCTGAACTGTGTGCGCTGGGCCGCCGGGCAGCTAGCTGCTGACTCCTTGTAGTCCTCAGGTCACGGCTCTGGCGCCAGGTTGCCCACGGCGCGCATGAACTCGCGATCTAGGCTGGAGACCTGGGCTTTGTCAACGCCGGGAAGCAGCGGGCCTCGTCTCATGACGATGTGTTCGTTGCTATTGCGTCGTGGGAAGTGCCCGCCGGCGATGACGATCGTGACGTAGACGTCGCCGAAACCTCCGAGGTCGCTGACGAGTTGGTCCGCGATCACCCATCGCGAAGCTATGCGCGTTTCTGCGAAATTGTCGGGGTACACGTCGTCCATCGCCAGACGCTCGCCCACTGCAGCTGATGCGTCCCACGCCGCTCGGGCCACCGTGATTGAGCGCACATTCCCGCCCATCTGGTGACGCCAAGTCAATGCCTCCTGAGACCACGTGACGGGATCCGGCGAATCCGCGTAGAAGCCGGCAGGGAGTCCGCTCGGGCGGTCCAGAAGCTGGTTCCAGATCCGCTCAGCGAAGTCAGTCTTGAATAGGCGTGCGGAGATGTCGGGCGGGTTCCCCGTTGCCGCAACGCCGACAGCGAACCGGACCGGGGCCGATGCTGTCGGTTCCGTGAAGTCTGATGGGTCTTCGTCCACGGCTCGCGCTGGCGCCCACGCTCCCGAAAGACGCCCGGCTCGGCTTCGAGCCAGTCCCGGAGAACTGCGAGAGCAGCACGGTCTGCGCGCTCCTGTGTGGTGCGCCGCGCGAGGTCGCCTTTCGCGAAGAGCTCCGCCAGCCGTGTCGGATCTCGCACGGTCTGCGATTTCCCGGGTAGCCGCTCGTACAGCGTGCCGTTGGCCATACACGGTGGAGTTGGCGTAGGAGACACTCTGACAATCGCCACGTGCCCGTTCTGAGCGCGCCATGCAAGGACGTCGAAGTCAGGCCGTGGGCGAACCCCACGCTCGGGGTCGGCGACCACGTTCGTTATCCACGTGATTGGCTCATCCGGAAACTGCATCCCGTCCAACGTCCATCCCGCGCCTCCGGACGCGCGGGCCGCGCCTAGGATCAGGAACCCACCCTCATGACTATTCGCGAAGGCGCACACCTGAAGACGCACCTCGCTCTTATCGAGCTTCGTGCCCTTGGCCTCCCAGAGCAAGGGTTCGTCATCAGCCTGCGCCAGAAACGCTGAGACGGTCGCGAGATCCAACGCCGACCACGGCGCGCCGAAGATCGTCATTGCCTAGCTCGCTTCCGTTGAGTGTCGACTGCGGACCGGGCCGGCCCGCCGCTCTAGAGATCCTTCGATACGCGGACCGCATCCCCGGCCCATTCAGTGCTGACGCCCTCAGGCCCTGGGCTAAATCGCACGCCGAGATGAGATGCAAACCGCGATGCTTGATGCGGGGTCGATTGCCCGTTGATGAATCTTCGGTTCGCGTAGCTGAGGAGGCATGCGAGACGTGCTCGCGTGATCGACACGTAGAGCATTCTTGCGGCTTCCAAGACTTGGCCCGGATACCTGGCGCGCGTCTCCCCGGGGAGGATTTGCTCTTCCAAACCGGGGATCAGGACGACGGTCGCAGAGAGCCCTTTGGCGCCGTGCATCGTCATGACGCGGACTCGATTAGGAAGCGACTCCTCGGGGCTAAGGTCATTGCCCAAACGCGCGTGTATCGCGGAAAGGATGGACGCGCGCTCGTCGTCCTTCTCGGAACTGAGAAATCGCGCTAATTCAGCGATCGTCGTGCCTGCCGGAACGATCTCTACCTCATCACGCCAACTCGAGGTCGCGTCCGCGCCAAGGATCATCGCGATGACGTGGTCCAGGGCTTCGGCTCGATCCTCGACGGCGTCGTCGCTGCTCCATTCGAGCAATACTTCGCAGACTTCTCGCGCTTGATCGAGGGCTGTTTCAGCACGTGGGCTGAACACGTCTTCTGGCAAGGCCTCGTAGAAGATGTCGTGGTAGTTGAGGTCGTGCTCGATCGTCGCATCGGCGATTGCCGTTGCGGTAACGATTCCGACGCCGCTGCGCAACTCAAGCAAAGTTCGGAGGGCCACGTAATCGTCGCGGTCGCTAACGATGCGCGCGACCGTCATTACGGCACGACCGACATCGGTATCGCGAAACGCCGTCTCTCTTGGGG
The DNA here is from genome assembly GCF_027587195.1 of Solirubrobacter phytolaccae. Classification (GTDB taxonomy): domain Bacteria; phylum Actinomycetota; class Thermoleophilia; order Solirubrobacterales; family Solirubrobacteraceae; genus Solirubrobacter; species Solirubrobacter phytolaccae. Next base: position 33,818 of record NZ_JAPDDP010000057.1, read on the forward strand.
GCTCGAATGGGACGTCGAGCTTGTCGAACGCCGCACTGAGCTGCCACTGCAGCGCGCGTGCATTGCTGACTAGGACCATGATCTCCCGCGGATCCATGCCAGCATCGATAAGTCGGCGGCACGAAAGCGCGACGAACGTAGCCTCTTCAGCGGCGCTCCCGTAGCGCCAGCACTGAATCGTTCCGTTGACTCGCGGTTCCGAGTCCGCGTACAGCGAAACCAGATCCTTCGGAATTCGCTTTGGCGCGGCGTTCTGAGTGATGAGGGCGTCGGCCGAAGCCAGCACGGCCGGCGTGCACCGGAAGCAGTGCTGGAGCACGTGGCTTCCCGCAACTTCGAACTGGTCTGGGAATTCCTGAATGCCTGACGGATCGGCGTACCGGAAGGAATAGAGGCTCTGATCGTCATCCCCGGCTACGAAGAGCGTCGCACCCAGCTCTGCGAGACCGTAAACGAATCTCAGGTCCATCGGATTCAGATCTTGGAACTCGTCGACGATGAGATGCTCGATGCCAAGCAGCTCGATCGGGTCCAACGTTCCGGCGTCGAGCATCTGGACGCACTTTTGCACGATCTCTCCGGGGAGCACGCATGCATACAGCTGTGTTCGTGGCCCGTGAAAGGCGCGAAACGCGACGCGCTCCGCGTCCGAGATCGGTGGGTCGGGCGGTCTCTGCGCAGGACGTTGAGTGTGCTGTCCCGTGCTCCAGAACGCCTCGTGATCCTCTCGAATCTCGCGGCGCCGACGCACGGTTCCGATATTTGCCCGGCGCGCAAACTCCGGGTCGAAGAGCTTCGTTAGCTCCCATTCGTCAAGAACGAGCGGATCGACTGGGTATGCGGCAAGCGCACCAGCCGCCCGAAGCGTCCGGAGAGCGAGTGAGTGCAAGGTCGTCACAGCTATGTGCGCCTCGCCGTGGTTTGAGCGCTCGCATGCAGCCTGAACCCGTTTCTCGAGGTCCTGTGAGGATGCGCGCGTGAAAGACACCGCGGCGACCGACTTGGGGTCAGCGTTCTCGTTGAGAAGTCGAACTACGCGCTCCTCGATCGTGTACGACTTTCCCGTCCCCGGGCCTGCGACCAGCCGCACTCGATCGCGATCGTCGGCGGCTGCCGCCACCTGAACGGCTCCCGCTTGCCTTTTCTGCTTGACGGTGATGCCCACAGCGACCTCCGTCCCTGTCGAACGCCCGGAGCCAATCTACGCGGCAGACGCACCATAGTGGTGATTCCTTGCGTGATGCAAGCTACTCCAACGAACAGTCCTGGCTAAGAAGTTGGCGGGGGCCGGTCGCGTCGGCGGGGCGGGGTGCCTGCGGCCGATGTAGTGGGCCGGTGCCCACCAGCAACCGACTCGGCTCGAACCCCATCCTCCGGCTACGAACGCCGACGCGGGGGTCAAGATGTACGAGTGAGTTCAGATCAAGGGGATCAATGGTCGCCGGCACGCGACCCATACGCCATTGCGGTGTCCCAATCGTGGTCCGCGATGCATGCGGTGTTGCGATTCGCCGCCGACGCAAAAGCCGCCGACGGGCTGGAGCAGCAGATCTATGCGCGCCAGATCGTCGGCCAGTTGCGGTTGATCCATCTATGCGCCGGGATGTTGGCGAAGGAACTGACACGACTAGGTATCGATCAAGGGCACCGAGATCGACTCCAGGATGGAATCACCGCGTTCGCGCAGGCACTTCCCGGCGCTAAAGACGCACGCGACATTCGGGAGCATCTCGACGAGTACGCTCGCGGTGAGGGCCAGCTCCAGCGGAGAGCGATGCGCGAGTCGGCTATCGATCGTCTCGCTGCCGCCGCGAGGTTCTGGGGTGGCGGTTACGACCCTCTGACTGAAGAGTTCCGAGAAGGGCCGTTTGTCGTGTCGATCCCAGTAGCTGTGGAAGCGGCAAGGCTACTTCAGACCGCGATCTACCACGCCGCACGTGCCGTAGACGCCAGCCGTGATCCTGCGCGCCGCAGCAACCCGCCGAGCGAAGGGAACTGCAGCTAGCGCTCCAGCTGGCGTCGAGGATCGAGCGGCGGAGCAGGCCGCCGCTGGCCAAACACACAGAGCGCGTAGTCGGCGAAACTATGGTTCAGATGCCTGGCAGTGCGAACTCCGACGAGAGTTACGTCCTTGACCTGACCGACGATCTGCTTGGCGAACGTGCCAGTCGACAACATCGCTTCGACTGGTTGCTGGGAGACCCGAGCTCTAGCGGGAACCGCCGTAAGCTCCCGGTCGACGGCTATTACAAGCGGCACGCGCTCGTCGTCGAGTACCACGAGCGCCAGCACGAACATCCGGTGCCGCATTTTGACAAGCCGGATCGGATGACTGTGAGCGGCGTCGATCGAGGAAAACAGCGTCGGTTGTACGACGAGCGGCGGCGAGAACTCATCCCCTGCCACGGCCTCAGGCTCTTAGTGATCCGTGCCGGCGATCTGGCAACAGACTCGCGAGGACGACTGCATCGAGATCAGCAGGCCGACCTTGTGGTCCTTTCAAAAATGCTCAAAAGCTTCGTCCTCCTCGGTTGAGAAGAGACGTTTAGAAGCGCCAGCGTGCGTGACGCTGGCGGGCATCCCGTCCGTAAGTCAAGGGCGGACAGGACGTATGACCACCGGTCTCGCCTTCTCGCTGGCACTTCACTGCGGGCGCCCAGACGGCCCAGCAGGGCACCACGGTCAGCCCTCGTTGGACACGTTGAGGATCGTCTGTCCGGCATGCCACCGCAGACGACGCGCCGGATCATCGAATCCGGGCTTCCCCGGCCGCGGCAAAGGCTGTGTCGCTACCTCGGCAAACTGCGCGCCGTCCCAGCGGTAGAGCACCTCGTCGCGGATGCCACTTGCATAAGGTTCGTCGGCGTGTGGTTGAACGGTGGCGATCTCAACGCGTCCATCAGCGTCAAGGTCGCCCACTGTGAATCCCATCGGTGTTCCACTCCCGATCTCGGCCAGCTTGCTGAAGCTGTCTGGCCACTCGTCGCGCTGTCCGAAGACGTGAAGCATCGAGCTGTGAGGGCCCCATGGAGATGCCACAAGCAACTCGTCCCTTCCGTCGTTATTGACGTCGGCGACGGCTATCGCCCAGCGGCGCGCCTCATTGCCGTCGATTGCTGCGTCGGCTCCAGCAGTCGTTGAGATCCCGAGTGCCCGAGCGATGTCTGCGACTTTCACACCAAGCTCTTCTGCTTTCCGAATTGCTCGGCTGTCCCGCTCCGCAGCGTTCTGGTCCGAAGTCCGAGAGTGCTTCAGCGCCCACACAGAGAGCAGCACGCCGAACGCGGTGAGCCCAAGCCCTAGAACACCGACTGCAAGTCCAATCAGGGTAGAGGCGTCCATTCAGCGTTAACCTTAGCCCTCGGACGCTTCGCCAGTGGTTCGCGGAGGTCCCGAGCCCCGTCTGCTGAGATACAGCTCGAATAGAGCGATCGTTCTCGTCGACCCGGACGTGCTGGTCTACCGCTGGACTACGTGTCGTCTTCAACGCCTACTGCCAGGATGGACGGTGCGAATGTGGCGTTAAGGAGTGATACCTCGCGCAGCCGGCTGGTAGTGCGGAGAGATCGCGGTCGTATCCGGGTCCTCGTGGCCCATCCACGCCTAGATCGTTCGCATCGGGACGCGGGCCGCGTCACAGCGCGTGCCGAACGTGGCGTAGCTCGTGGAACGTGATCTCGCGGACCTCTGCGCGCTTCAGGGACACCTTGAACCGCTTGGGCAGCTCGGACCGATCGAGCGGCTTGCCGAGCCCGGGGTGGCCGAAGACTAGGTCGTCATCTGCCTGTAACCGCGACCGCTGGAAGAGTCGCTCGAGCTCCTGAGCCATACGCGTGGCCATCGGGACTGACCGAGCGGACTCTTCGCTCTTCGGTTCGTTGAACTCGCCGAGCACGTAGCCGTCGACGACGGGGACGCGCTCGTTGGTCCAGTCGATGTGTCGCCAGCGCAGCGCGAGTAGCTCGTTCTGGCGGAGGCCGGTCATGGCGGCGACCAGGTAGAGGGATGACTCGATCGTTCCCAGCGCGTCCTCGGGAAAGTCCACGCGCACGAGCGCCTCGAGCACCTCCTGCGTGAGAAAGCGGATGCGGATCTTGTTGCACCGGAGCTTCGGCCCTTCGGTGAGCTTGACCGAGTTGGCCACACACCACTGGGCGCGTCGCAATGCGCGACGAGTGGCGTCGAAGAGGCGTTCGATCGGGACCCCCTGGGGTGCAAGTGATGCCTTCCGTCCCACTTGGCATCCTTTGAACGTGTCCTACGAGGGCTTTCGCGAGATGCTTCGGCAGGAAGCCGCGATGCTGGCGGCATCCGCAGCACGACACTCGGCGCTTTCACAGCACAAGCCCTCGCGCGGAACAGCGCGTGAGGCCGCCGTCGCGGACGCGCTTAGGGCACGGTTCCCGATGATCGAGATGCTGCGGGGGGAGGTGATGGCACCGGGATCAGGCCCTAGCAGCGAATGGGACGTGATCCTGCACGATCCCTCGCGCGGGGCGCCACTGGCCGGTGAGGGAGACGCCCACGTCGTCCCGATCGAAACGGTCGTGGCGGTCGTCTCGGTGAAAAGCCAACTAGGCACTTCCGCCGTCGTGGAATGCGCCGGTGCGGCAGTTCGCCTTCGGGGCTTGGTCACGCAGGAGTTTCCAGAGATGCCGTTGCCCGCTGTCTTCGCATTTGGTTTTGAAGGCGTGAAGGGAGACACGCTCTCGGACGCTCTAGCCGACGCGTCGACGACGCATGGAGCCATGTCACGGGTTGACGGCTTGCTTGTCCTTGGCCAGAGGCTCGCGCTGCCGTCTCCGGAGGGATACGCGGTTTCCGATGCTGGCCCGGACGCCTATGGCCATTGGATCGCGGCGATTGATTTTGCCGTGGAACGAGCTCCCAGGAGCCGGATGCGTTACTCGCACTATCTCGGGCCCGAGCCGTCCAGCGGCGCTGTTTCATCGCCGTTCTCGTACTTTGCCGAGGGCAGTGCGGTCGCGGCTGTCGTCACGGAGACCTCTATAGCCCCGGAGTCTTCGTCGTCGGTTCCCGAGACGGCCACCGATGATGTACGCGACGTACCTCTCGGATTGGCGACTCGACCAGCCGCTCAGGATCTCGGGGCTTCGCGGATGATGCGTCGGGTCGTAGACGAGCTTCGAGCGCATGACTCGAATGCCGCGATCAAACTGAGTAAGGCGCTGGAAAGTCGCGACGCGCTAGTCAATCTCGCCCATGCTGAACACGGTCGCCTCCTGGCCTACGTGGCGGCGGCCGTGAGCGTTCTTGGGGAGATGCGGCTAGCGGCGGCCGCGTTCGAGCGTGCGTCCAGCGAGACCGATGGAGACGAGAGCGCCTCCCTCTTGGCGCGGGCAGCGATCACGTACCGAGCCGCGGACGAAGCCGCGTCCGCCGACGCGATCATGGACCGTGCGAGCGACGACCTGCGTCCCGGGTTCCGGCTAGCACGCGCTTCCCTGCTGGACGATGCGACCGACCGAGTAACGGAGCTGCGGGCTATTCAGCCTGCCCTCCCATGGGAGGGTCGCTTCCGGGACGTTCTCCTCGCGAAGTCTCTTTACGAGCTTGACCGCGAGCCGGAAGCCGAGGAGGCCGCGCGAAAGGCACTCCAGGATGCGTGGTCGCTCTCCGCGGCCGAGCTGCTGGTGCGCTGCCTAATGGCGGCTGACCGTCGGAGTGCACGCGACCCGTCGACAGCTCGACAGGATTCGTCGTACGACGAAGCGATCCAGGTGCTCGACGATGTAGCGCACGAAGCACTGACCCTCGGACATCTTGACCAAGCGATGATCCACGACGGGGACCTCGTGCGGGCCCTCGCGCGACGCCATCGTCATCCAGATGTTGACGGAGTAGTGGGATGGTGGACGAGCCGAGGCTCGGCCGAGGCGCGAAGCGCGACAGCGCGCGCGGCCTTAGCGTCCGCGCTGCTTGGGGCGCATCGCCAGGATCTCGCGGTGAGGATCGCCCCAGGTAGAGATGCGACCGATGAGACGAGCCGTCTGTTGTGGTTGCAGCTTGATCTCGGGTCATCCGATCCCAATGTGGCCGCGGCGGCAACCCAAGCGCTAGACCGGCAGATCGAAGCGGCAACGGACGACCAAGACGCTCTAGCGCTGGCGAACATTCGTGCAACAGCCTCGTTGGACCATGGCGCTCCATGGAGCGATCGTGCTGCGGAGATTCTCGGGCGCGAGGCGCCTTTCTACCGTGACCAATTGCTGTCCTCGTACCTCGCCAGACGGGGCGACTCTAAGCAAGCGGAAACGATCTTGCTGGCCTACGCTGACACGTTGGTCGGAAGGCGCGCGCTGATAGACGTTGCTGTCGACGCAGAGGATTGGGAGCGGGTCGTCACGCTCGTTGAAGACACCTTGGGTGACGAGCCGCCTCCGATCGAGAGGTTGCGTCGCGCCGACGCCCTCGAGCAACTCGAACGCCATTCCGAGGCAGAGACGGCCTGGCGTGCGCTTGCGGAGGCCGGCGACACCCCCACTGCGATGCGCGAACATGCCTGGTACAGATTCGCCTCATCACTAGCTACTCGGCAGCAGTGGGATGCGCTCGCCAAGGCGGCAGTTGCCTGGTCAGAGGCATGCCCTGAAAGCTCGCAGGCTGCTTGGGCTGCTGCCGAATCACTCGCCCGAATTGGGGACGCGTCAGCTGGATTGGAGCTGCTCGAACGCGCTGGCGAACGACCGGAAAGTGATTCGCAACGGCGGCTGGTTGCCCGGCTGATTGCAAACGCGCGACCGATCACCGAGGCGCTTGAACGTATCGCTCGTCTTTCCGACGAAATTGCTCGACGTGACGAGACGTTGGAAGCGATGCTCATCACGCTCTCAATCCGAGTCGACTTCGAACTCGACGCGGAACTCGAGCGGCGGCTGCGCTCGACGTTCGCGGAGTTCCCCGAGCGTTTCCCAGAGTCCGCGCACGTGCAGTCCTTCAGTGCGCCGTCTACCGCCGAAGGGTGGAGCGAGTTCGCCGAGCGACACCTGGGGCGGCGAGAACGCTGGGCCTCCGAGATCCTTGAGCAGATCTCCGGTGGTAGTGGCGCGCTATCGCTGCTGGCGGTCCTTGGACGGACTTCGCTCGAGGTTTGGATCGAGAGCCGTCTGCTCCCGCTCGTGACTCCGTTGCGGGACTTGCAAGAACTTGAGGTGTCCGACGCTGATGCCGCGATTGCGCGTGCTGCGTCCTGGGACGGATCTGTTCTTGCGGTGCTCTCCCTGCTTCCTGAGGCCTCATCGGGGGCCGTCCGCCGCGCACTACCGGGCTCGGTCGTGCCGCGAGCAATTGCTGAAGAGGTCGAAGTGCTCGGACGTGAGCCAGACAGCAACAGCGCGGGGACCCTTGGGTGGGATCCTGACTCCGGTCGTCCGACGCTTTGGACAGATTCAGAAGAATCGGTCGCCGCCAGAACGAAGCGCATCGAGAAGCTCAGAGAAATCGCTCGCACGCTCGCCGTTCTGGACCCGGATGTCGGCGGCACCAGCGATGCCGCTGGAGCCTTACGTAGCGGAGACCTGCATCATTCGGCAGCGACTTGGTTGGGAGCGCTCGTGCTCGCGATCGACCGCGGCATTCCGTTCTTCTGCGACGACCGCTATCTCCGACGTTGGGCGCGACAGCAAGCCGTTCCAGCCTTTGGAACCGCAGCTCTGCTCGAGGCCATGAGGCGCCGAGGTGTGCTTACAGAGCCCGATGCGCGTACGGCGGTGTGGACGCTCCGCGGTGCCGGCGGTCGGTATCTGCGACTCGAAGCGAACGAGCTTGCCGCTCGAGTCTCGGCCGATGATTTCGAAGTAAGCCCTGCCGTAGACACCACGCTTCTAGACCCAGACGGGTGGCTAGTAGATGCGGAGACCTCGATCGAGGCGTGGGATCTGGCGTTGAGGGCCATTTGGAAGGCCAGGCCAAGCAGACTGGCGGAGTGGATTGCGCATCTCGTGACTCGGTTGAGGACCGTTCATGGCCGTCGCCCTGGGGCTATCTGCGCCGTTCTTCTCAGCAGAGCGGCGCTTGGGGACAGTGCGGATTCCGACTACTGTCGCGCATTGCTTGCCGCATTCAGTCGTTGCGAGCGCGTCTTCTGCACGGTCGAGAACCCCGTGGATGAGCTTGTTGCGAACGCTGTTCAGACGGCCACTGCAACTGGTTCGGTTCCTCCTATCGTTCCCTTGGTTGCGGTGCTGTCTCGGCTACCGATGAAGTACCAGCTCCGCGTTCTCGGCCTTCCTGCGGGCCCCGACTGGCGATTGGGTCTCATCGAGGACGGAACTGCGAAGCAGCCGCCTGTCTGAGACACCGCCTGAGTCTCGACTGCTGTCGATCCCAGAACCTAGCCCGCTCGACCAGTTGTTGAGTTGCCCACCCGGGTGTACGCCGGTGTGCCGTGCGCGAAAGCGGTGTCGAGCAGGGAGACTTCTCGCGCAGCTGGCTGGTAGTGGGCGTAGATGGCGGTCGTGTCGGGATCCTCGTGGCCCATCCACGCCTGGATCGTTCGCATCGGCACGCCGGCTGCAGCGCAGCGAGTGCCGAACGTGTGCCGCAGCTCGTGGAACGTGATCTCCCGCACCTCCGCGCGCTTCAAGGCGGCCTTGAAGCGCTTGAGCAGCTTGGACCTGTCGAGCGGCTTGCCAAGTTCGGGGTGGCCAAAGACGAGGCCGTCGTCGGCCTGATAGCGAGACCGCTGGAACAGGCGCTCCAACTCGACCGCCACGCGCGTTGCCATCGGAACTGAGCGGGCGGACTCTTCGCTCTTCGGATCGTTGAACTCGCCGAGCACGTAGCCCTCGACGACACGGATGCGCTCGTTGGTCCAGTCGATGTGTCGCCAGCGCAGCGCGAGTAGCTCGTTCTGTCGCAGGCCGGTCATGGCGGCGACCAGGTAGAGGGAGGGCTCGATCGATCCCAACGCGTCCTCGGGGTAGTCCACACGTACGAGGGCTTCTAGCTCCTCCTGCGTGAGGAACCGAATGCGCATCTTGTTGCGCCGGACCTTCGGTCCTTCCGCGAGCTTGACTGGGTTCGCCACGCACCACTTGCGGCGCTGTCCGAGCACGAAGATCGAGTGCAGTACGCCGAGGAGATTCCGGATCGTCTTGGGCGCGAGCCCGGCGGAGAGCTTCGCGTCGATGAACCGCTCGACGTGGTCCTCGGTGAGCTGCGCGAGATCCTTGCCCTTGAACTGCGGAGCCACCGCGATGTGCACGCGGATGCAGCCCTCGACGTTCACCAGGTAGGACTTCTTGGCCCCGCGCGCCTTCAGCCGTCGGAGGAGCGCGGCGCCGGCCTCCGCCACGGTCACGCGCTCGACGACCGACGAGGCAAGGAGCGACTCGTCCTCGATCATCGACCGCAGCTTCGCCTCGGCCTGCGTCTTGGTCAGACCGTCGCGCTCGCCGGGTGTGCGCAGCGCGCCGACCTTGCGGTTGCGCTGACGTCCACTCGGGTCACGCCAGCGGCCGTACCAACTGCCGTTGGTCTCGTAGAGGTGTCCGGTGCCGTACGAGCGCTTGCCCATGTCCTTCTCCTGAAAGAGTCGGCATCGGCACGGCTTCCTGAAGGGCGACGGAACAATCTTCGGAACAAATTGAGCCGAACAAACCTGACCTAAGACCACAATATTTGGCTCTAGAGAGCCAAATCGCACCCAGTCAAATCGGTATCAGTCCGGTTGTGGTCCGAGCGGTCGCGGGTTCGAGTCCCGTCGCTCACCCCTCAAGGAAACCGCGCACTTGCGCGGTTTCCTCTCGCATCGTTGCAGTCCGATCGGTGCTCAGCAGTCCCGGACCGCCGGGTCGACGTACGGGGTTCCCGCGAGCGGTCCCGAGGTCTGGCCGTTGTTGTAGAACGCGTCGGCGGAGACGTAGTACTGGTCACTCCACGGTGCCTGGGCAATTCGGTACCACCAGGTGTTGCCGTTCTGGACCTTGAATCCGGGCAACTTGCAGGAAATGGCGACGGTAGTGAACGCGGGGATGGTGGGACCCTGAGTGCCGCCGGCGTTGAGGTGGTTCGACCAGGTGTTCGCGTTGCCGCCGGTGGTTTCGTTCCAGGTCCGCGGTGGGGGTGGCGGTTCCGGAGGCGTTTCGGACTCAGTTGGTGGAGTGCCTGACCCGGCGCCGTAGCCGGATGGCCCACAGGTGACCCACTGTCCGGTGAGGTCGGGGTACTCGTCCAGGCGGGCGGCGGGGAGGACGTCGGGGCCGGGAACGCCGTGGCCCTTCAAGCAGTAGTACAACGCGCTGGTCGGAATCCAGCGGCGCTTGCCGTCTTGGCCGACGAGCCATGCGGTCTTCTGGCCCTTGGTGTCTCCGTCCCACTGGACGATGTGCCCGACGTATGCGCCAGGCTGCGTTCCGGGCTGGTAGATGAACAGCATGTTCTCGGTCGTGTGCTGATGCTCGTGGTACTCGCCGAACTCGTTGGTGATGCCCTGTGCGCGGTTGATGAGGCGGTCTCCGCCGTTCATCTCGTTCGCCATGAACGACGTCGGGCTGAGGACCCGTGTGACCACGCCCACGTGGCCGAATGTGCCGACGGTCTTGACGAACACGGCCCCTGGGCGCGGTTCCGTGCCGACCGGAAGCCCGTTGCGCTTCGCGTTGGCCGCCCAGTACTTGGCGTCGTTCTGGCCGGGTGGTCCATACACCGCCGAGCCGAGCCACTTCGCGAGGTTCCACGCACCCCAGGTGCAGTACTTGGCTTCGCCCGGGTTGCCGTCGCCGGCGGCACCCTTGGAGCCGCTCGTGTCGAACACGATGGTCTGCGACTTGGGCTTGTGCAGGTAACGCCCCTGGACCACGTCGAGCGAGCCCGGGAACATGTAGCCGGCTCGTACGCCGTCGCGGGCGACGCGCACCCTTCCCGATGTCGTCGCGCGACTGACTCGCCCGCGGAACGTGCAACGTGCCGAGAACCGCCACGTACCTTTCGGCGCGCCTGCCGGGGCCACCCAACGCCACGCGGCACGTCCGCGCTTGGTCACGAGCACCGGGAGGGACATCGCCCGAGTCTTGGGCGCGCGGACGGACGCGCTGCAGCGCGAGTTCGTGTGCGCCGACACCACCAGCCGCACCGTGGCCTCCGCGCTCCCCGTGCGCGACGAGTGGACGCGCAGATCCGCCGCGTTCGCTGAGGCGGTCGCGACCCCGGAGCCCAGCACGGCGAGTGCCACCGCGCTCGCCCGGATACGACCGCCAAGCCGCTGCCGTGTCTCCTGGGACATCGCCACGCTCCTCGTTCGACTGGTCGCGTGTGTATCCCCGATTTGTGGAGTTTTGATCCTCGTTCAGCGCGAAGATCGGGCGAGCGCCAGGGCGCGCGAGCGGGAGCGGCCCGCCAGGCCGCCGCCGGCCATCACGAGCACGAGCGCGGCGACGCCGCCCGCGATCTCCCAGGGCCATGGTGAGGGCGGGTGCGCGTAGGCCACCGCCGCGCTGTCGGCTTCGAAGGCGTATTCCTCGCGGCGCTGCTCGGCGTGCTGCACGGCCTGCATCGGTTGCACCTGCGGCGCTTCGACCGCCTGGACCTGGAGGCCCTGCGGCGGCGTCGGTGGGGCGGGCGGGACGGGCGGCTTGGGTGCGGGGGCGACCGGCGGGCGGGCCGGGTCGGGCGCGGGCGGCGGGACCGGCACGGCCGGGGTCGTCGGGCCGGGGCCCGCAGAGGCGGGGGCGGGCGCGGGGGACTCGGGCACCGGGTTCGGCTGTCCGGGCTGGGGCTGCGGTTGGGCCGGTGGGTTCGACGTCGCCGGGGCGGGGTCGGAGACCGTCGGCGGGTTCGCGGCGGGCGGTTCGGGGGTGGGGGTGGGCTTCGGCTGGTCGTCGGGCGGGCGGATGTTCGGGAACGCGCAGGTGCCGGGCGGGATCGGGATCGTCCGGAGGCCGTCGAGCCTGGGGGTCGGGGTCACGCGGACCGGGTTGGTGACGCGCCGGCCGAAGGCGGTGACGCTGATGTCGACCGTGCCGAGCGCGAGCGGGCAGATGAAGCCGCGGGGGTCGTCGACGACGTTGCCGGCCGGGTCGAGGATGACCTGGGGGAGACCGCCGTTCTCGCGCCCGCCCGGGCGGACCGCCACGAAGCGGGCGATGCGGGTGTCGGCGGAGGTGAAGGCCAGGGCGGTCGGGACGAACGTCTCGCACGACTGCAGGAAGAAGCGGCACTGGTCGACCAGCGGGTCCGAGGTGGTGCTGGGGCTGGCGGGTTGGAGCGGCTCGCTGGGAGCGGGGGACATCAGGAACCGGCGCGGGCTGGGGTCGGTGGCGACGACGAACAGCGGGATCGCCCAGCCGAGCGGGATCGCGCGCGAGCCCTGGTCGAGCTCCAGGCCGTCCAGGAGCGGCTCGGACACCACGCCGACGGGCGCGATGCCGGTCGCCGGGTCCCAGCTCCCCACGGCGACGTCGACCATCATCAGCGCGGCGTTGGTCTGGCGGGTGGTCTCGTCCTCCTCGTCCTCGGGCCCCACCGTGAACTTCCGGGAAGGCGCGTAGCCGAGTGTCGAGGACTGCAGCAGCGTGAGCCGAGCGGCGGCGCCGGGCGCCTGAGCCACGCTCTGGGAGAGCACGCCTCCGAAGTACTCGTCGGCGGGATCGTCCACGCCGGCGGTCGCGACATAGGCCGAGGCGCGGCCGGCGAGCAGCGCGATCTGGTCGGCGGCGTCCTCGGCGGGCTTCGCGCGCTGGCTGTTGTCGAGGGGCACGCTGCCGACCACGACAGAGGGGAACCCGGCCACGCGCGCCTGCTCGATCGTCGCGCGGATCCACTGCGCCTGCGGACCTTCGGGCCCGCCCTCGAGCCGGCCCGCGGCGTTGTCGATGGCGACGATCCGGACCGTGCCTGCGGGCGCCTTGACGTCGAACGCGAACGTGGTGCGCGCCGCACCCGCGACCGCCGGGCCGGGCTGCAGCACGCTGGCCACGTCGACGCCCGCCGGCGCCTCGCCCGTGCCCTGCGGCGCGGCCGCGGTGGCGAAGGCCGACGCGAACGCCTCCGCGCCGCCGCCGGGAACATCGCCGGGACCGGGCAGCACGTACGTCGGCACGCCGGCGCCCTCGGCGAGCTGGCGGTAGCGGCGCGCCCCGCCCGGGTCGAGCGGCTCGCCGCCGAGCGAGGCACGCCCGCCGCCGATGAGCAGCGCCGCGGGCCCGGCGCCGCCGGCCGTCAGGGCACGCACGCGGGTGATCGCGGCCGAGAGGTGCGCGTCGGGGCCGTACCCCTGTCCGGCGGCGCCGCCGCACCGGTCCAGGCACGCCGGGTGGCCGCCGACCGCGAGCCGCACCGAGGCGGCCGGCGCGGGCAGCTCGGCGGGCTCCGACGGCGCGGCGGGAGTGGGAGCGACGAGTGTGCCACGGTCCAGTCGGCGCACCGAGGCGAGCCCGCCGAGGGTCGGGGCGTCCGGACCGCTCCGGTTGTAGGGCCTCGTCGAGGTGTCGGACACGCCGCCGAGGAGGAAGCCGCTGCCGTCGCCGTCGACCAGGATCGCGCGCACGTTGGGCGTCATCTCCGGCAGGTCACGGCCGCCCGAGCGCTGGAAACGCGACCGGTCCAGGTCGACCCAGCCGTCCGTCGTCTCGCGCAACGCGACCGCGTCGATCGGCGGCGGGGCGAGCAGCGCCGGGCCCTGCTCGTCGATCTGCTCGTCGTCAAGGTCGACCGGCTCCGGCAGCGGGACCGGCTCGGAGGTCGCGGACACGATCGACCGGACGGTGCCGTCGGCGCCGCGGAACGCGGCGAGCGCGAACGGGTGCAGGTCCAGCGGCTCGGCGGTCGGGCGCCACGGCGCCGCTTCGTTGTCGCGCGCGAAGCGGCCGTCCACCGCGACGCCGCCGCCGGCGACGGTCGCGACCGTGCGGACCGCGGCGGGCAGCCCCGCGGCGGCCATGCGGGCGCGCAGGTCATCGTCACGCGTGTAAGCGTCACCGCCGCCGGACGGCTCGCCGACGTAGAGCCCGTCGGTCGTCGCCAGCAGCGGCGTGCGGCCGTTGAACGCGACCCCGGTGATGTGGGTCGGATCCGGCGCCGTGGCCGGGAGCGACAGGACGCGCCAGTTGTAGCCGTCGCCGCGCACGATCAGCCCGTTGAGGCCGACCGCGATGCAGTCGAGCGGGTCGGAGGGCGTGCACGCGAGCGCGAGGACGGTGTCCTCGATCTTCAGCGCGTCGAAGTTGACGACCCGCATCGGCGGCAGCTGCCGGTCCTCGAGCACGGCATCGAAGCTGAGCGGGTCGGCGTTGGTCGTCATCAGCGAGCCGGCGCTCCCGCCCGCGATCAGCAGGTTCGGGCGCGGCCAGACGAGGACGAGCGGCGGCGCGCGGCTCTCCAGCAACGGCGTGTACGACTGCGACCACCCGCGGCCCGGCGCGTAAAGCAACGCGCCCGAGGTGCGGGCCACGGCGAACACGCGGCCGTCGCCGTTCGGGGCGCCGGCCGCCGTCACGATCGCCTCCACCGCGGGGACCGGCTCCGAGGCCGACGACGCGCCGGTCGCGGCGCGGCTCACCGCGCCGAACGCGACCGTACCGCCGGTGAAGCCCGTGCCGTCGGCGGCGAACGCGATCGCCTGCGTGGTCGAGCTGCCGTCCTCGCCGATGCCGTCGCGCAGCGCGAACGCCTCACCCTCCAGCGCCGCGTAGCCGCCCTGGCGCTGGGCGTCACGGGCGCGCGCGGACGCGGCGACTCCGCGATCGACGGGTGCGCTGATCTGGCGCGCGCCGAACTTCGCGTCCGCCGTCGCGGCCGTCGCCACCGAGCGGTAGCCGCGGGCGCCGGCGGCGAGCTCGAAGCCGAGGGGGTGATCGCACAGCGGCTGCGCGTCGCACCAGCGGCCGTCGAGGGTGAGCACCGGGGCAGCGGGCGTTGCGGTTGCGGTCGCGGTCGCGGTGGGTGTGGCCGTGCCCGTGGCGGTCGCGGTCGGCGTGGCCGTGGCGGTCGCCGTCGACGTCGCGGTGGCGGTCCCCGTGGCCGTTGCGGTGGGCGTCGGCACCGCGGGCTCGGTCACCTTCAGCCGCTCAGTCAGGTCGATCGGTGCCGTCGCCCCGGTCGGCGTGACGCGCAGATCGATCCAGACGCCGTCGGCCGTGGCGGTGAGCGGGTCGGCGGGCGCCGCGGCGACCTCGACCTTCGCGACCGCGGTGCTCAACTCGTCGTCGAAGCTCACGGGCACCCAGCGCGGCCCGGCCGGATCGCGGCGCAGCAGGACGACGCGGTCGCCGACCGTCGTCGCCAGCATCCACGCGCGCGCGGGCCCGGCGGCCGCCAGCGCGACGGGACGGACGGGGTCCGGCGCGTCGATCGGCTCGCGCTGCCAGCCGCCGGCGTCCAGGCGCAGGACCGCGCGGCCGGTGCCGTCGGCGATCGTCGGCGCGACGAACGTGGCCGGCGTGCCCCCACCGATCACCGCCAGCAGCGTGCGGGCGGTCGCGGCGGCCGGGTCGCCGCCGACCAGCTGCTCGTCGGCCGCGAGCTCGGCACCCGGATCGGGCGCGGCGGTGAACGCGGCGCCGGGCGCCCGCGTGAACAGCCGCGTCGGCGCGGCGAGCAGGACCGCGCCGTGCCCGTCGGCGGTCATCTCACCCGCGTGCTGCGGCGCCGCGCCACCGACCGGCGCGCCGGTCGCCAGGGGCGCCGTGGACCAGGCGCCGCTCGCCGCGCGCGTGAGGACGACCGTCTCGTTGCCCGCGCGGCCGAGCGCCCACGCGTGCGCGCCCGCGCCCGTGGTCTCGATCCCGAACGGCACGAGCGTGCGCGCCCCGCCCGGAACCTCCGGGCGGGTGGACCATGGCGCGGGCGCGGCGGGAGCGCCGCCGTCCTGCGCGAGCGCGAGGGCAGCGCCGGCGACCGCGAGCACCACCGCGACAAGGGCCGGCCAGCGCCTCACGGTGTCGCCCTCCGGCGAGTGCGCGGCGCGGCGAGGGGCGTGCCGCCGCGCCGGGGCACGGTCGCCGCCGCCGCGAGAAGTCGGAGGCCA
>NZ_JAPDDP010000058.1 GCF_027587195.1 Solirubrobacter phytolaccae
GCCGCCCGCGCGGCGGGCGTGCGCGGCGTGCGCGGCAGGCGTGCGCGGCGTGCGCGGCGGGCGGGCGGCCTGTGCGCAGGTCACTGGCAGGCTTCGCACTCCTCCCCGTTGCGCATGGCCTCGATCGAGCACGCCAGCGCCGCTGCGCTGACGGGCTCCGCCACGGCCGGTCCGGCGACGGAGGTCGCGGCCGGCGCGGCCACCGTCGCCTTCTCGATCGACGAGGCGCCCAGCGTGCGCAGGTAGTACGTCGTCTTGAGCCCCGCGTGCCACGCGCGGCGGTACATGTGGCTCATCGCCTTCATGTCCGGCGACGCGAGGAACAGGTTCACCGACTGCGACTGGTCGATCCACTTCTGGCGCCGCGCCGCGGCGTCGATGAGCCAGTCGGGCTCGATCTGGAACGCGGTCCGGAAGCGCTCGCGCAGCTCGGCCGGCACCGCCGCGATCTGGCTCACGTCACCTTCGCGCGCCTTGAGCTCTTCCGCCATCCGCGCGTCCCACAGGCCCGCGGCCTTCAGGTCTCGCACCAGGAACGGGTTCAGGACGACGAAGTCCCCCGACAGGTTCGACTTCGCGAACAGGTTCTTGTACGTCGGCTCGATGCAGGGCGAGGTGCCCATGATGTTCGCGATCGTCGCGGTCGGCGCGATCGCGAGCACGTTCGAGTTGCGCATGCCCTGCGCGGCGATCTTCGCCCGCACCGGCTCCCAGTCCAGGCGGCCGCCACGCGGCACCTCGATCGCCTCACCGCGCTCGCGCTCGAGCAGGTCCACCGTGTCGTGCGGAAGCAGCCCACGGTCCCACTTCGAGCCCGTGTACGACGGGTAGGTGCCACGCTCGGCCGCGAGGTCCGACGACGCCTCGTACGCGTAGTACGCGACGGCCTCGGCGACCTCGTCCGAGAACTGCACGCCCTCGGGCGACGCGAACGCCTCGCCACGACGGTAGAGCGCGTACTGCAGGCCCATCATCCCCAGCCCGACGGGCCGGTGACGCCCGTTCGCGGTGGCGGCCGGGTCGGTCGGGTAGAAGTTGATGTCGATCACGCAGTCCAGCGCGCGGACGGCGATCCGCACCGTCTCGCGCAGCTTCGCGTGGTCGATCTCACCCGCCGGCGTGAGGTGCTGGTCGAGCACGACCGAGCCGAGGTTGCACACCGCGGTCTCGTCCGGGCCCGTGTTGAGCGTGATCTCCGTGCACAGGTTGCTCGAGTGGATCACGCCCGCGTGGTCCTGCGGGCTGCGCACGTTGCACGGGTCCTTGAACGTCAGCCACGGATGCCCGGTCTCGAACAGCATCTTGAGCATCTGCTTCCAGAGCTCCAGCGCCTGGATCGTCTCCCCGTGCAGCGCCCCGGCCGCCACCCGGCGCTCGTACTCGACGTAGCGGCGCTCGAACTCGGCCCCGTACGTCTCGTGCAGGTCCGGCACGTCGTTGGAGCGGAACAGCGTCCACTGCCCGCGCGACTCGACGCGCTGCATGAACAGGTCGGGAATCCAGCACGCGGTGTTCATGTCGTGCGTGCGCCGGCGGTCGTCGCCCGTGTTGCGCCGCAGCTCCAGGAACTCGCGGATGTCGTTGTGCCAGACCTCGAGGTACGCGCAGCCCGAGCCCGCCCGCTTGCCGCCCTGGTTGACGGCGACGAGCTGGTCGTTGTGCATCTTCAGGAACGGGACGACGCCCTGCGACTCGCCGTTCGTGGACTCGATGTGGCTGCCCGTGCCGCGCACCGCGGTCCATGACCCGCCCAGCCCGCCGGCCCACTTCGAGCACATCGCGTTCTCGGCGATGCCGCGCCCGACGATGGAGGACAGCGTGTCCTCGATCTTGTAGACGTAGCAAGAGCTCAGCTGCGAGTGCGGCGTGCCGGCGTTGAACAGCGTCGGCGTCGACGAGCAGAACCGCCGCTGCCGGTACAGGCCGTAGAGGTCCAGCGCCCGCGTGTCGCGCTCCTCCTCGCGCTCGGCGAGGCACACGCCCATCGCGACCCGTAGCCAGAACAGCTGCGGGGCTTCCAGCCGCCGCGGCCGCGCCCCGGTCTTGTCCACGATCAGGTAGCGGTCGTAGAGCGTCTGCAGCGCGAGGAAGTCGAAGTCCAGGTCGGCCGTCGGGTCCAGGCCCGCCGCGAGCCGCGACAGGTCGTACTCGAGCAGCCGCGGGTCGATCCGGCCGATCTTCACGCCGTGCCGCAGCGTCGGGGCGAGCGCCCGCTCGTGTGCGGCCTTCAGCGCGCCGACGCCGTCACGCACGATGTCCCACCCGAGCGTCTCCTCGTACACGTACGAGATCAGCATGCGCCCGGCGAACCGCGAGAACTCCGAGTCCCGTTCCATCAGCGCCTTCGCGTTGAGCACCACGAGCCGCTGCAGGTCGGCCCGCGCGATCCCGGGCCGCACCGCACGACGGAGCTCCCGCTCGAGCGCGGCTGCGTCCAGCGGCAGATCCAGCCCGATCGACGCGAACGCGATCCGCTCGCGCAGGTCGGCGCCCGTCCACTGCGTCTCGTGGCCGTCGCCCTCGACGACCGGAATCGCCGGCGGCGCCGCGGGCACGGTCTGCTCCCGCGCGCGCAGCATCGCCCGCTCGGCGCGGTAGACGATGTAGCGCTCGGCCACGCGCATGTGCCCGGCCAGCACGAGCTCTTCCTGGACGATGTCCTGCACCGTCTCGATCGGCACGTACGCGGTCCCGAGCGCGTGCGCGCGTTCCTCGACGCGTGCCGCCAGCGCGGTCGCCGGCTCGGACTCGAGCGCCAGCGACAGGAACGCGTTGCGGATGGCCCGCTCGATCTTCACCGTGTCCCACGGGGCGATCTCGCCCGAGCGACGGATGAGCCGCACGCTCGCGCGCGTGGACCCGGTCGGCAGCGCGCGCCGCAGCACGAGCGCCTTCGCGACGTCCACGTAGCCCGCCGCGATCAGGGACGCCTCGACCAGCGTGGAGACGTCGTGCACGCTGACCGTCGCGGCGCCTTCCAGGCGGGCGAGTACGTCCGCGGTGATCGCGCGGACGATCGCCCGGGCGGCGGTGGTGTCGGCCTCCTCGCCGTCGGCCGTGGCCAGCACGGCGAGGGCGTCCGCGACCATGCCGGCGGGCAGCGCGGCACCCAGCGGTGCCTCGCCCCCGTCCTCGCCGACCACGCGGACGGGCGGCGACTCCAGCTCGGGCAGGCCGATCGCCGGCAGCGTCTCGACCGCGGCGGCGCGCTTGAGCTCGAGGTCGCGCAGGATCTCTTCGAACTCGATGATCATGGCCTAGAGCTCCTCATCCGCGACGAGCGCCAGCGACGACGCCTTCTGGTACTCAGTGACGCGGCCCTCGAAGAAGTTCTGCTCGCGGCGGACGTCCATCAGCTCGGCCAGCCACGGCAGCGGGTTCTCCAGCGCGACGTCCCGCAGCGGCTCCAGCCCCACGCTCATGAGCCGGCGATCGGCGACGTAGTCGATGTACGTCGAGAAGTCCTCGGCGTTGAGGCCGACCGCCTCGACCGGCAGGCAATCCGCGATGAAGCGCTGCTCGAGCTCCACGGCCTCGCGCATCAGCTCGCGCAGCTCCTCCCGGAACGCGGGCGTCCAGATGCCCGGGTTCTCGGCGACGAGCTCGAGCAGCAGGCGGCGGAACAGCTCGATGTGGTTGGACTCGTCGCGCAGCGTGTAGCGGAACATCGTCCCGACGCCCGGCAGCTTGCCCTGGCGATAGAGCGACAGGATCATCCCGAACAGGCCATAGAACTGCGTGCCTTCCATGCACTGGCCGTAGACGAACACGTTGCGCGCGAACAGGCGCAGCGCCTCTGGGTCCGCCATGTCCAGGTCACGGCGCAGCGCGTGCGAGACGTCCGTGACGAAGCGGTTCTTGGCCACGATCGTCGGGATGTCGTCGAACATCGCCTCGCACTCGTGCGGGTCGATCCCCAGCGAGGCGATCATGTACAGCAGCGAGTCGGCGTGGATGTTCTCCTCGTGCGCGTGCCGGCCGAGCACGAGCTTGAGCTCCGACGCCGTGACGAGCTCGCGCACGACGCCGATCACGTTGTCGCCGACGATCCCCTCCGCGGCGGAGAAGTAGCCGATGCCCATGCGGACGATCCAGCGGTCGATGTCGCTCAGCGCGCGGGGATCGCGCCACTGCTCGATGTCCTTGCCCATCTGGACGTCTTCCGGCTCCCAGTGGTTGGCCTTCATCGTCCGGTACAGCTCGTACGCCCAGCCGTACCGCAGCGGGAGCAGGTTGAAGCTCAGCGTCTCGCGGCCGCCGACGACGCGTTTGGCCGCCAGCGCGGCCTCCGCCTTCGCGCGATCGAGCACGAACGTGCGTGATCCAAGTGTGTAAGTGGTCTGCATTCGGCCTCCTGTCGATCGGTGGGAGGAGGCCTTGAGGACGCACGCGTTCACACGCGTACGAGCGTCGGCTGCCCTTCTACCGAGGGACGATCCAACGGGCTCCACAGCAGGTGATCGGGCTTAGGCTTCGAGATGCCATTACCGTTGCGGGACAGCGCCGGACTCTCACCGGGCTTCTCCTTGACTGCGGGCCGTATGTTCGGATTGGGGAAGCTATGGGGCGGGTCGGACGGAAAGGGTGTCGAGCACCCGCCGCTCCACCTCGGAACCCCGGTACAGCACGGCTTTGGCCGGGAAGCGGAGCACCGTGTACCCGTGCGCGCGGAGCACTTCGTCGCGGCGGGCGTCGGCGTTGCGGCTGTACGGACGGCGCACGTGCTGACCGCCGTCGACCTCGACGGCGACGAGTTGCTCCGGCCAGCGGAAGTCGACCTCGAAGCCGAGGTGGACGACGTTGACCAGCGGCTCGGGCAGATCAAGGTCGAGGAACGCGTCCTCGGCGGGGCTCCGCGTGCCGGCGCTGCCTTGCGCATGGAGCTCGAAGGCCTTGGCCAGCGTCTTCTGGTTGTGGCGACCTGCGGCCTCCGGCAGCGAGGTCGAGAGGTTCTCGTAGGCCGCCTCGTGGATGACGTTGGCGAGCTGGAACGGGGTCAGGACGTCGGCGAAGTCGACGTACAGGCGCGGGACGGTGGTCACGGGGATGCCTCGGATCGAGGTGATGTCGGACGAGGTGAGCGTGCGTGATCGGTGGACCCGAACGCCCTCGAGGGTGCGCTTTCGCGGGGAAACGACATCGATGAGAGAAGAGCGGAACCGAGAAATGCCGTACAAGGTTCCGCAGGCGTAGTGGCTGAGTCCAGCGCCGGGGCCGCACGCCATCGTCGCCGCAAGCCCGAGCGTCTCGGGCGACAGAACGGCCTGGCTGGTCGTGTAGACGCCGCGGAAGACACGTCGCAGGACGCCGTCGTCGACGCGGCGCGCGATGCCGCCGTTGGTGAGGCCCGCGTGGCGGAGTTGCGTGAGCGTGACGAGGTCGCGCTGGCGCGCAGCCACGCCGCGAATTCGCTGATCGGGCGAGGGGGTGTGTCCGGAAACTCCCGTGTGGCGGACTTTTGGGGACACACCCCCAGATTGCACGCCCCCGCCGCAACGGATCTAGACGCGAATCGCAACGGATCCGTGCCAAAACCGACACAAAAGCGACGCACGGCGGGGAGCACCTCGCAGCTCCCCAGCTCGAGGGAGTCCCCGCCGGCGTCAGGCGAGCAGTGGCGACGGGACGGTCACGGCTGCTCGCGGGGTCGGAACACGCGACACACCATCGCGCTTCGGTCCGGCCACGCCAATGGGGCGATCCACCCAACCGGCACCGGACTGATGCAAATCCGACCCGCTTTGAGGTAATTTGCGCGGCATGACCGTCACCGACGAGCTGCTGCGCAACAACGAGGCCTACGCCGCCTCCTTCGAACACGGCGAGCTGCCGTTGCCTCCCGGCAAGAAGCTCGCGGTCGTCGCCTGCATGGATGCGCGGCTGGACGTCCACGCGATCCTCGGCCTCGCGCCCGGCGACGCGCACGTGATCCGCAACGCGGGCGGCGTCGTGACCGACGACGAGATCCGCAGCCTCGCGATCTCCCAGCGCCTGCTCGGAACGGAGGAGATCATCCTCATCCACCACACGGACTGCGGGATGCTCACGTTCACCGACGACGCGTTCAAGCGCTCGATCCAGGACGAGACCGGCATCAAGCCCGAGTGGGCGCCCGAGTCGTTCCCGGACCTGGACGAGGACATCAAGCAGTCGATCGCCCGGATCAAGGCCAGCCCGTTCGTCCCCAAGCGGGACGCGATCCGCGGGTTCGTCTACGCGGTCGAGACGGGCAAGCTGCGCGAGGTTGTCTAACGGGGCCGGAGCAGCTCGCGGAGGCGTTCCGCGTCGAACGGCGGCGCCTCCGTCGTGGCCATGAAGTCCGACACCACGCTCGCGAACCGCCCAGGGTCGTCGTTGAACGGGAAGTGGCCCGCCTCCTCGAAGACCTCGAGCCGGCTCTCGGGCATCGCCGCGGCCGCCGCTCGGCCGTGCGCCACCGGGATCATCCGGTCGCGCTCGCCCCAGACGATCAGCGTCGGCAGCCAGGCGGCGAGGTACAGCCGGTCGGCGGCGCTGACGCGCTGGCCAGACGGCTCGATGATCGAGCGCGCCGTGTGCAGGAACGCCCGCCGGGCCTCCACGTCGCCGAGCGAGCCGAAGCCCTCGCCGATCCCGACGCCGTCCGCGTTGGGCCGGATCCCGAGCTTGCCGAGCGCCCGCAGCGCGGTGGTCGTCGCCTCGCGCACCGGCCGGCCGGAGATGACGGGCAGCACGTACTCCGCGCCCGGGAGCGTCGCCGCGCGCAGCAGGATGCTCACCTCACGCCCGAGCCCGCCGCTGGACACCAGGATCAACCGCTCGAGTCGCTCGGGGAACTGGTAGGCGAACTGCAGCGCCACGCCGCCGCCCAGGGAGTGGCCGAGCACGGTCGCCCGCTCGTGGCCGAGCGCGATCAGCAGGTCGCGGATGCTGCTCGCGTACGCGCCGAGCGAGTAGTCGCCGCGCGGTTTGCCCGACGCGCCGTGCCCGAGCAGGTCCGGTGCGATCACCGTGTGCTGCTCGGCGAGCAACGGCAGGACGGCGCCCCAGGTCCGCGAGCTGGACGTGATCCCGTGCAGGAGCACGAGCACGGGGCCGCTGCCCGCCTCGACGTAGCTGACGGTCTGGCCGTGCAGCTCGATCGTCCGGGACGGCTCGAACAACGGCTCGTCGGCGCCGCGCGCGCGATGCAGCAACACCAGGTCGAGCCCTCGCAACGGCAATCCTCCGGTCAGCAGGGCTGCGAAGCGTAGAACGACCGCGTCAGTTCGACCATCCCGTGGGCCGGCGCGTCGGTCCGTCGGCGGGCTCGGGACCGGACGCCGGCCGACGTGAGAGCAGACGACGCAAGCGCTGAGTCCGGGACTTCAATGCTCTTCGCACCAGCGGTACCTCCAGATGGATGCTCGATGAGATCGATCTGGAAGTCAGTAAGCGCTGCCGGGTCCGACCACGCCTGCGATGCCCTCCAGGCTCAGCTTTCCCCGATCGAACGGCATACGCCAAGCGAGGTGGTCCGATTTCGAACCAGGGCGTGCGAACGGTAAGGTTCGTGGAGAGGGCTTGGCCGGGACGTCGCCGCAACGCGGGGGCAGCCGGGCGTGGACTTCGAGCAATGGGTGTTCCCCACGACCCGGAGTCCCGATGTCCGCTGATCCCCGAGACGAACCCGCGCCGTTCGCCTGCGCCTGGAAGCGCGAAGGCGAAGCGAGCGCCTCCGTGCGCGCATCGGGACCGCTCGACGCAAGCTCTGCGCTGCTGCTCGACGGCACGCTGCAGGCCGCGCTCGAGGCCGCCCGCCTCGTACTCCTGGATGTCCAGGACACCGACGACGCGGACGGCGCGGCCGCGCGTGTCATCATCGCGGCCTCTGTTCGCGCTCGAGAGGCGGGAAAGCGGTTGCTGGTCATAGGCCCACCTCAGGTCAGCGACGCCTCGCTCTCCGCCGCGATCACGGAAGGGCGCGTCGCGTGGCTGGAGAGCGCTCCGCCGACGGCCGCCGCGGAGCACGCGCCGCCCGACAACCCGGTCAACGCGCGCATCGTGTCGGCGCGCGTGATGGACGTGCCGGCGGCCGAGCTGTGGCTCCACGACGCGGACGGCGCGCTGCGCCGGGCCTGGGTGCCACCCGCGGTCCCGCCGGTCACGCTCGCCGGGCGCTCGGTCGAGGTCTACCTCGACGCGATCGGCAGCCTGAACGGCTGGTACGACCACACCTCCGGGCTCGCGA
Source organism: Solirubrobacter phytolaccae (assembly GCF_027587195.1). Lineage (GTDB taxonomy): Bacteria > Actinomycetota > Thermoleophilia > Solirubrobacterales > Solirubrobacteraceae > Solirubrobacter > Solirubrobacter phytolaccae. The sequence goes on from NZ_JAPDDP010000058.1 coordinate 8,210, forward strand.
TCAACCAACGCCGGCTGAGCGACGCGGACATGCCGGACCCTGACGCGGGCCTTCGCTGTCAGGGACGCTGTGGGCTCGTCTGGCGGACCCCCGCCCCGGCGGAGCTCGTCGCGCACGACGAGCACTGCCTTACGTGCGCGGGCCCTCTTGTCCCTGCCTGACCCGAGCCCACTCTTCGGCGACGCACTGCTCGAGGCCGTCACCGACGCGATGGTGGCGTTGCACGTCCGCTATTACCACCGCACCCCCGCGAGCGCGAAGACCCAGCTGCTCGGCGGGGACCTGCTCGCCTGCGTGCTGGGCGGGATCTACACGGACGTCGAGAAGACGATGATCGAGCTGGGGCGCGGCGGCTCCGTCCATGACACGCGCGGGCAGTTCCAGCACGCGATGCGCCACAAGTTCGTCGAGGCGGTGGAGCGGCTGTCCGGCCGCACGGTGATCGCCTTCATCTCCAACCACCACGTCGGGCCGGACCTCGCCGTCGAGCTGTTCTGGCTCGACGGCAGCAAGCCGGCGGCTAGTGACCCGGAACCAGGTCAGTCGGGCTGAGTACGAAGACCTCGCAGATGAGGTCGGGGTCCTGCTGGTTGCCACTCATGAAGCCGATCACGGGCCGGCCGGTGGCGTGCTCGACCACCGCGGTGAACCGCTCGCGCATCACTTCCTGGAACGCCATCCGCTGTTCGATCACGGACTCGCCGCGACCTCCGTCGAGCAGCGTCTGCTCCACGCGCGTGAAGCCACCGCGGAGCAGGCACACGACCAGATCGTCCTGGTAGTAGGTCTTCGCCTGGGTCGGCCCGCGACCGTAGAACTCCTTCAGGAGCCCGACGAGGCCGTCGGAGATCGCCGTGAGCACATCTCCATGGGCCAGGTGGAGGCTGTCAACGTGATCCGGGGGCACTGGCGCCAGCCTAGCTCACCGCTTCGGCGGCGTCTCGCAACTGCGCGAGCGCGTCTCGGAGCGTCCGCGACACCTGCATCTGCGAGAGCCCGACGCGCCGCGCGATCTGCGACTGCGAGAGATCCTCTCTGAACCGCAGCGTGACGATCTGCCGGTCCCGCGGGCGCAGCTGCCTCAGCAGGTCGTTGAGCACCAGGCCGTCCTCGACGCAGGCGAAGGACGGGTCCTCGAAGGGCAGACGGTCCCCGACGGTGAGGTCGCTGTCGCCGTCGCCGCGCGGCCGGTCGAGGGAGTCCGCACGGCGGGCGGAGCCGGTCCGCAGCGCGTCGAGCACCTGCTCCGGGGTCGAGTCGGTGTGCTGGGCGAGCTCGGCCACCGTCGGCGTCCGGCCGAGCGTGGCGGTCAGGTCGGTGGACCCGCGCTCCACCCGCAGCGCGAGCTCCTGCACCGAGCGCGGGACGCGTACGGACCACGCACGATCGCGGAAGTAGCGTTTGAGCTCGCCGACGATCGTGGGGAACGCGTACGTCGAGAACGCGAGCCCACGGGTGGCGTCGAAGCGATCGATCGCCTTCAGCAGGCCGATCGCGGCGACCTGGTCGAGATCGTCGGCCTCGGCGCCGCCGTGGTAGCCGCGGGCGAGCTTGTAGGCGAGTGGCAGGAAGCGGTGGAGGATCGCCTCTCGGGCTTCCTCGTCGCCGGCGCGGAGCCGCGCGAACAACTCGCGTTCGGGTTCGCGGCGAACCGCGGGGTGAACCATCGTGACGCTGGGCATCCTCGGACCTCCAGTGGGGCAGGTACTCGGGAAGTCAGGAGCCGGTGCCGGCGTGTTCGCCGACCGCGTCGTGGTGCCCTCCGCACAACGAATTCTACGCCGTAAAGCGCCGAGCGTGTGAACGAACGTAGGTTCGCGTGTGTGTAGGGTCACACGAACACGAACATCCGTTTGTCCGCGCTCGCGGCCTGGGTAGGCGAAAGACTCGCCCCGCAATCGGATCGGAGGACTCACTCCATGAGTCAGTCCAAGAACGAAACGCAGAAGAGCAAGGTTCGTGCCTACCTCAATGAAGCGCACGCGACCGAGCTGGCCCTCGTCCGGGTGTTGCAGTCGCAGATCGCGATGACGCCCCGCGGCTCCTACCGATCGGCGCTCGAGTCCCACCTCGTGGAGACCCGCGATCACGCCGACCGCGTCCAGCGTCGACTGCAGTCGCTCGGCCACGGCTCGAGCCCGGCGAGCATCGTCTTCGGCGCCGTCGAGACCGCCGTCGGCCAGGTGTTCGCGCTGGCCAAGACGCCCGTCGACCTCCTCCGCGGCTCCGGCGGCGAGGAGAAGGTGCTCAAGAACGCCAAGGACGCCGCCGCCACGGAGGCGCTGGAGATCGCGACCTACACGGCGATCGAGCGGCTCGCGCGCGCCGTGGGCGACCAGACGACGGCCGAGCTGGCCGCGTCGATTCGTGAGGACGAGGAGCGCATGCTCCAGCGCGTCCTGCGGGAGATCCCGCAGCTCACGAGCGCCGTCGTCGGTGCCGACATCGACGGCGAGCCGTCCTTCGACGTCGCCGAGACCGGCGCGGGCGAGACGGTCAAGGCCGCGGTCAAGACGGCCAAGCGCGCGGCGCGGACGGCCCGCAAGGTGCCGGGCGTCGCGCAGGCCGAGGGTCAGGTCAAGGGTGCCGTCGCGGACGAGAGCGACCTCGCGATCCCGCGCTACGACTCGTTGACGGCCGAGGAGATCTCCGGCCGCCTGCCCGAGCTCTCGCAGATCGACCTCGCGAAGGTCGACAGCTATGAGCGCCGCAACCAGAAGCGCACGACGGTGCTCGACCGGATCGGCACGCTGCGCGGGAACGAGCCGTGGGCGGGCTACGACGAGCTGAACGTGGCCGACGTGCGCTCGGTGCTCTCGGAGGGTGACGACGAGCGCGTCAAGCAGGTCCGTGAGTACGAGCGCGCGCACAAGAACCGCGCCGGCGTGCTCGACGCCGCTGAGCGCCAGCTCACGACCGTCTAGCTCCGTCGGTCGCACAGCCGCGCCCGTCGTTGCCAGCGGGCGCGGTGCAGGATCATGCAGGTTTTTGCGCATATCTGCATGATACTGCTAGCCTCTGCCGGAATGCTCGCCCCTACCCGCCACGAAGCGATCCTCGGCACACTGCGCCACCACGGCACAGTCGCGACGGGTCAGCTCGCGGAGCAGCTCGGCGTGTCCGTCGACACGGTCCGGCGTGATCTGCTGGAGCTCGAAGGCGCCGGGCGGTTGCGGCGCGTCCACGGCGGCGCCGTCAGCCACGCGCCGGGTCCGCGCCGCTTCACGGATCGGGTCAATCAGGACCCGGGCGGCAAAGCGGTCGTCGGTGCGCTTGCGGCGCGGCTCGTGCAGCGCGGTGACGTCGTCGCCGTCGGCGGCGGGACGACGACGCTGGAGCTCGCGCAGTGGTTGTCGCCGGAGCTGTCGGCGACGTTCGTGACCGCGAGTCCCGACGTCGCGATCGGGCTGCGGAATCTGCCGGAGGTCGACGTGATCGTGCTTGGTGGCCGGCTGGACCGCACGAGCCAGACGCTGGTCGGCGCGGACACCGTCGCGCAGATCCAGACGCTGCGCCCGGACACGTGCATCGTCGGCGCCTGCTCGATCCACCCGGAGCTCGGGTTGACGATGCGCGAGCGTGAAGAGGCGCAGGTCATGCGCGCGCTGGTCGAGCGGTCGCGGCGGGTCGTCGCGCTCGCCACGACCGAGAAGCTGGGCACGGCCGCCCCCTACGTGGTCTCCGAGCGGGTCGACGTGCTCGTGAGCGACGCGTCGGCGTCGGCGCTCGCCGCGTACGAGCGCGCCGGCATCGAGCTGGTGCGGCCGTGAACCTCCCGGCCGCCACGCGGGCCGTCTATGCCGTCTTCATCCTCAGCGGGTTCGCGTTCGCGAGCTGGGCCTCGCGGATCCCGTCCGTGCGCGACAGCCTTGAGCTCTCGCCGCAATCGCTCGGGCTCGTGCTGCTCGCGATGGCCGTCGGGTCGGTGATCGCGATGCCGCTCGCGGGCGTGGTCGTCGGCCGCTTCGGCACGGCACGGACGATCACGCTGATGGCGCTGCTCGGCGCCACCGGGCTGGCGCTGGCCGGGTTCGGCCAGTCGATCGGCGTCCTGCCGGTCGCGATCGGGCTGTTCCTGTTCGGGGCCGGCAACGGCACCTGGGACGTGGCGATGAACGTCGAGGGCTCGGCGGTCGAGCAGCAGCTCGGGAAGGCGATCATGCCACGCTTCCACGCGGGGTTCAGCGTGGGCACGGTCGCGGGCGCGCTGATCGGCTCGGGAATGGTCGCGCTCGATGTGTCCCCCAGCGTTCATCTGTCGGCGGTCGCGGTGCTCGTCGCGGTGGCGGCACCCACCGCGGTCCGGTCGTTCCTGGCCATCGCGGCGCCAGAGGAACATGAGGAGCGCCGCGGGAATCCCCTCGCGGCGTGGACGGAGCCGCGCACGCTGCTGATCGGCGTGTTCGTGTTCGCGGCCGCGTTCACCGAGGGCACCGGGAACGACTGGCTCGCCGTGGCGACGATCGACGGCTATGACGCCGCGGACGCGCTCGGCACATTCACGTTCGCGCTGTTCCTGTCCGCGATGACGCTCGGCCGTTGGTTCGGGCCGGCCGTGCTGGACCGCTACGGGCGCGTGGCGACGCTGCGCGTGCTCTCGTTGACGGCGCTGGTGGGGCTCACGCTCGTCGTCTTCGGTGGCAGCCTGCCGGTGGCGATGGCGGGCGCGGTGCTGTGGGGCATCGGCACCGCTCTGGGCTTCCCGGTCGGGATGAGCGCGGCGAGCGACGAGCCGACCCACGCCGCCGCGCGCGTGAGCGTCGTGGCGACGGTCGGCTACGTGGCGTTCCTGGCCGGGCCGCCGTTGATCGGCTTCCTCGCCGACGATGTCGGCACCCTGCGCGCGTTGACCGTCACCGGCGGGCTCGTCGCGCTCGGCCTGCTCGTCTCGGGCGCGTTGCGCGCGCCGGAGCCGATGAGTTCCGCCGGCGCCGGTCGTCTTGTCTCCGAACCCCCAGTTGATCGGAGCCCACCATGACCGTCGTCACCACCATCGCCCGCCGCCTGCCGACCGGCCACGCTTTTTCGACCCCCGTCGTCCGCGAGATCACGCGGCCGAAGTCAGCCGCCGCCGCCGACGTCTGGTGACCGGTAGGTCCGGAGCTCGACGGAGCCCGTGACGGTGGCGGCGTGCGCCTCGGCCTCGCCCCGGTGCGCGCCCGCCGGGCTCATGCGGATGACGTGCTCGACGTCCTGCTGGGAGAGCTGCATCGTCCAGCGGACGGCCTCGGTCCCGGTGTGCTGGAGGTGTGCGCCGAGCGTGCGCTCGAGTCGCTCCGGCTTCTCGGGGTCGACCTGCACGGCGTGCAGATGCGCGAGCTCGGCGAGATGCTCCGGCGTCGGGATGACCACGAGCGCGGTCCCGCCGGGCCTGAGCACGCGCGCGATCTCGCCGCCGTTGCGGGGCGCGAACACGACGAGCGCGAGGTCGACGACACCGTCCTGGAGCGGCAGCGCCTCCCACACGTCGCCGACGACCGCCGCGATGTCGGGATGCGCGCGGGCGGCGAGCCGGAGCGCGGGCCGCGAAGTGTCGAGCGCGATCCCGAGCGCGCCGGGCCGTGCCTCGAGCACGCCCGCAAGGTGATGCCCGGTGCCGGCGCCGATGTCGAGCACGACCGACGCCGCGCCGGGGCCGGCCGCGGCGCCACCCGCCGCCGCTTGGCCGGGCCGGGCCGCGTCGCCACTCGCGGTGGCCTCGTCGGGCCGGGCCGCGTCGTCACCCGCTCCCGCTTGGCCGGACCGGGCCTCGTCGCGACTCGCGGTGGCCTCGCCGGGCTGGGGCACGTCGCCGGCCGCGGCGGCCTCACCGGCCTGGGCCTCGTCGCCGGTCGCCGTGGCTGCGTCGCCGCGGGCTGCCTCACCGCCGCCGGCCGCGTCGCCACCAGCGGCCGCGCCGCCCTCGAGCGTCTCGTCGTCGGTCGCCGTGGCCGCGTCGCCGTCGCTCGCCGCCGACGTTGCCGCGCGGGCCAGGGCGGCGGTCAGTGGTGCGTAGTGGCCCGCGTCGAACACGGCGGCGCGGGCGGCCACCATCGCGGCGTCGTCCCCCGGCGCGGGTGCTCGGGCCAGGGTCACGTGGCCGTGGCGGGAGATGTCGTACGTGTGGCGCTGGTCGCACACGAGCGAGCGCTCGTGCAGCTCGAGCGGGGCCGAGCAGACCGGGCACCGCAGCAGTGCGGCGCCGCGCACCAGCGGCGCCGGGACGTCCATGGCCGCGAGCGTAGCGGTTGGGGGTCCACGGGCTGCGCTCAGGTCGGGTCGAGCGCAGCCCGTAGACGGGTCTGTGACCGAGCGGGGTTCCAAGTCACCCGGTCGCGACCGATGGTAGTCCTACAAGTTGTAGGTCTCAAGGGTGAGTGGACGGATGTCCACGGAGGGTCTACAGGGCGTAGGACTTATACTCGGGGCGTGTCCGATTCCCAGTCGATCCAGGGTGAGCTGCAGAGTCAGGTGATGGCCGCTCTGTGGCGTGTCGGCTCGGGGACGGTCGAGCAGGTCCGCGAGGAGCTTCCGCCCCGGTACCAGGGCGCGTACAACACGGTGCAGACCGTGCTGAACCGGCTCGCAACGCGCGGGCTGCTCGAGCGCAAGCGTGAAGGCCGCGGGTTCGTCTACCGGCCGCAGGTGACCGAGGCCGAATATCTCTCCGGCAGCATCCGCCGCACGCTCGCGGGTGCCTCGAGCGGCGCGCGCCAGGCGGCGCTGGCCAGCATCATCGGCGGCCTGCGCCCCGATGAGCTGTCCGAGCTCGAGGACCTGGCGCGCGAGGCGCGCGACCAGCGCAAGTGACGTTCCTGGTCGTCGCCGGCGTGTTGCTCGCGGCCGCGATCGCGCTGCCGCACGCGCTGAAGCTGGACCGCGCGCCCGCTGGGTTCACGAGCGCGATCTGGCTGAGCGCGCTGCTACTGCGCGCGCTCGCGTCGGTCGGCGTCGCGGTGGCGGCGGAGGTCTACCTGCCGATCACGGGCCTGCTCGAGCCGTTCGGGGCGTGGTGCGCGGGCGCGCTGTCGAGCCACACGGTCACGGACGCGGTCTTCGGCCTGCCGGCCCTGGCGCTGGCCGGCTCGCTGCTCTTCAGCGTCGGCGGGCTGTTCGTCGCCGCGCGGCGCGTGCGCGGACTCGTCCGCGACACCGCGATCGGCGCGGGCCCGGGCGGCAGCATCGTGCTCTCCGACGGCGCCCTGCTCGTCGCGGTCGCCGGACTGCGACGTCCGCAGGTCGTGGTGTCCGCGGGTGCGCTCGTCGAGCTCGACGAGGCCGAGCTGCGCGCGGGCCTGGACCACGAGCGCGGCCACATCGCGCTGCGCCACCGGTACCTGCTCGTGGCGGGCGAGCTCGCCCGCGCCGTCGGGCGCTTCCTGCCCGGCACGTCCGCCGCCGCGCGGGAGCTGACCTTCGCGCTCGAACGCCACGCCGACAGCTACGCGCTGTCACGCCGCCACGAGCCCGCCGTGCTCGCGAGCGCGATCTGCAAGGCCGCGCGCGGCGCCTTCGCCGCGCCCGCGCTCTCCCTCGGCGGCGGCGTGGTCACGCGCCGCGCCCGCCTGCTGCTCGAGGCGGACCCGGAAGCCAAGCCGCCGCGCCCCCACCCCGGCCTGGTCGCGCTGGCCCCCGCGATGGCCGTCTTGGTCGTCGGCGCGGCGCTCGCCCTCCCCTTCGCGGCCCACGCCGGCTATCACGAGAAGCACCGGCTCGGCACGCCGCACACGTGCCACGCCTCAGACGCCGCGTAGGCGCTCAGGCCTGGTCGAACGCCGTCGCATTTGCTCCTACACTTCGTGGGATGCCGGTGCTCACCGAGGTCCACGTGACGCAGCGCCTCCAGCGCGCCAGAGTCGTCGCGCTCGCCGCCCCGGACACCCCCGCGCTCGCCGAGCACGCCGGCGCCTCCCTCATGCGCGGCGGGATCACCAGCCTCGAGCTGACCGAGCCCGTCCCGACGCTGATCCGCGCCGCCCGTCGCGTGGAGGACCTCCTCGTGGGCGCCGGCAACGTCCGCACGGCCGAGCAGGCCGAGCTCGCCGCCCGCGCCGGCGCGCACTTCGCCACCTCGCCCGTCACCAACACCGAGGTGATCTGGGCCTGCCGCGAGCTGCAGCTCCCGTTCTTCCCCGGCGCCGCGACGCCGAGCGAGGTCGAACGGCTCTCGCTGCTCGGAGTGAGCACCGTGCGGGTGTTCCCGACGATGCCGCTCGGTGGGGCGGCGTTCGTCTCCGCGCTGGCCTCCGTGTGCCCGGAGATACGGCTCTTCCCGGCGGGTGGGATCGGGCCGGAGGCGTTGCGGCCGTTGCTCGGCCTGGGGTCCGTGCTGGCCGTGAGCGCCGGCGGGATCGTGCGCGGGGATCTGCTGCGCGCGCGCAACGGCGAGCGGATCGAGTGGATGGCGCGCGAGGCGGCGCGGGTTGTCGTGCGGCGCTAGCGCTCAGCTCGGGTGGCGCGCCTCGGGTTGAGGGCGCGTCGTTCAACGGCCATCGAGGAGTTACGGGCACCGGAGAGGCCGAGGAGCGTTCGTGATCACTTTGGTCCGCTCCACGTCCGGTCGACCAAGGTCGCGCACGACCGCGCTCCGAACAAAGGGGGTGCGGAACAAAAGCGTCCTGTGGGGACGCTTTTGTGCGGCACCCCCTCCCCACGCCCGTTCGCCGACCGGAAAGCGATCACGCCGAGCCCAGGCGGGACGGCCGAGGGGGAAGGGCGCGACAGCTCCCTTCCCCCTCGATCGCGGTTACGCCCTACGGCTCCGTCGTCGACAACGTGAAGACGACCGTCTTCCCGTAGTTGCCCGTCCGCAGCGGCTCGTTGGCGCTGATCGGCTGCTTGAAGCCGATCGTCACCAGGTCGTTCGACACCGGCCCGCTCCATGAGAACAGCGAGGCGGGCGACGACCCGAGCGGCGTGTACGCACCGCCGCGAGCGTTGAGCTGCAACGGCTGCGCCAACGCGTACGTGCCGTTCACCAGGCGGCCCGCGGCCACCGTCGACGGGTCGACCACGGACAGCGCGGCGTTGCCGGCCGTCGACGTCACGTGCGCGTCGGTCGTGGTCGTGTAGTCACGGCCGTAGCCCGGGACCATCACACCCAGCGCGGTCGGGCCGTCCAGGGCCAGCGACAGCGTCGCCGGCACGGTCCCACCGACATTGCCCGTGGACACGCCGCAGACGGCGGTCGCCGACTTGGACGGATCGCTCTCGGAGACGGCCTTCAGCGTCACGGAGCCGGAGGCGGCCGCACCGGCGGCCCGGGCCACGTAGACCGGGACGCGCACCGTCTCGCCGAACGGCACAGCCGCCAGCGCGTTCTTGAGCTGAGCGGTCCAGCCCTCGCCGGTGGCGGAGGCGGAGAGCCGGTAGACGTCGCTGCCGAGCCACGGGTTCGCGTCCTGCGGGTGCAGGCCGGCCGCGGTCGCGGCGGCGACGCCGGTGTTGCGCAGCGGGAACGTGCAGGTCGCCCACTGGCCCTCGCCGACGGGCTCGGCGGGCGCGGAGGCCAGCGTCACGCCGCGGGTCTGCGGGCCGGCGCCGTCCAGCGAGCGGACGGCGATCTTGTAGTGCACGATGCCGCTGGCGTCCGTGCGCAGGTCGACGACGTAGAAGTGCAGGCGGTTGGCCTCGTCGACCCACTCGTACTGGGAGCCGGAGTTCACGCCCGCGTTGAAGGTCGCGTCGACGAGCTGGCGGGGATCGCCGATCGTCACCTTCGACACGCTGCCGTCGGGACGCGTGAAGTCGACCTTGTTGACGTCCTGCGGGTTCGCGTCGATGATCCAGACGAAGCAGTTGAACGTGCCGCAGGACTGGCTCTCGCTCGTCTTGATCTTGGAGATCAGGACGCCCTGGCTCGGGACGAACGAGTCCGAGCCGATCTGCTGGACGGCCTCGACGGTGAACGCGTTGTACTTGCCGGTGACGCCGGTCCCCTGGCGGCGGACGCCGTCGCAGAGCGGGTTGGTGTTGACGTCGCACGGCGCGGCCTGATCGCCGACCGTGCCGTCGAGCGCGATCCGCACACCGGCCAGGCCGTTGCCCGGGTCGGTCTCACGGGCGGTCACGTCCGCGACCGCCATGCCGGACTGCGCGAGCCCGTTGCGGTTGAGCTGGAGGACGTTCTTGTTCTCGACGAAGCCGAGCTTGAGCTTGTTGCGCAGGTTGTGCTGGGAGCCGAGCGAGCCGCCCTGCGTCGCCGGGATCATCCAGCGCGTGTGGGTGCCGCCCGGGCCGTTGAACGAGCCGCGGCTCATCATGTCCCACGGGCCGGTCGCGGCCCGCTGCGGGATCGTGTTGAACGGGTTGTTGTAGTTGTCGAGGATGCCCAGGTTGTGGGTGAGCTCGTGGGCGTAGGTCGCCATGCCCGAGCTCTCGCCCTCGGTCGAGTTCAGCGGCGGCGGGCCGGTGATGACCGCGTTCGGCCAGATGTTCGTGGAGGCCGCCCACGCGGTCCACGGGATGTAGCGCGTGCGCCCCCAGTTGGCGAGCGACGGGTCGTAGGCCTTCGGCCCGAACGCGTCGCCGACGCTGTCCTGGTTGAGGAAGCGCATCTCGCCGAACTCCTGCCAGGTGGAGCTCTGGTCCTGGCCGGCCGCGACGTAGAAGACGTTGTCGAACGAGCTGATGACCGCGTCGCCCACCTCGGCGGCCCAGGCCGCGCGGATGTCGTTGCGGAAGTTCTTGTTGCACGGCGTCTCGGTCGGCGTCGGGCACTGGTTCGCCGCGCCGTACTGCTGCTGGAAGTACTGGTACGCGCGGAACGGCATCCGGTAGACGCCGAACGACGTGAGCTCCACGCCGTACTTGCCGTACGTGTTCTCCATCCAGTACCGGTTCAGCGTCTGCTCGTGGTTGAGCGCCGATGGCTTGTTCAGGAAGTCGCGGTAGAACGCGGGCACCTCGGCACGCGGAACGCTGTGCGCCTCCGTCGTCGGGTTGCCGTAGATCGTCGACCCCGCCGGCTGCGTGACCGCGTACTCACGGTCCGGGAAGTCGGCCAGCACCAGCGCGACCTTCCACTTCTTGACGGTCGGTTGGACCGTCGGGTCCGCGTAGTTGGTGCCCGGCAGCGCCTTGTAGTCGTTCCACGTGGCGTCGTCCGGCCACGTCGGACTTTGCGCATCCAGTGGCGCGAGCGCCGGTGTCTGCGCGAGCGCCGGTGGCGCAAGCAGCAGTGACGCGATCAAAGTCGCGCGAAGAATCCCCCTCAAAACGGCCCTTTCCGTTCGGATTTGGCCGGATCGTCACCCACCGTCGCGCGCGGGCGCTAGGGGGTCGCGGTGTGGATTTGCCTGCACGCCGCGGCCAGCGCGGCGACGGCGACGAGCAGCCCGGCGATCGCCGCGCCCGCCGCGATCCCCGCGTAGTAGGAGAGGTAGAGCCCGCCCACGCCGCACGCCACACCGATCGCGCAGGCCGCCACGATCATCGGCGGGACGCGCTTCGTGAACGTCGCCGCGGCCACGGCCGGCGCGATCAGCGCCGCGACCACGAGCAGGTTTCCGAGCGCCTGCACGCCGACGAGCACCGCGAGCGTGAGCAGCACCGCGAGCGCGGCCTCGGCGCTGAACGCGCGGATGCCGATCGCCCGTGCGCTCGTCGGGTCGAAGCCGACCGCGAGCAGCCGCGGGTACGCGACCCACGAGCCCGCGAGCACCAGCGCGGCGAGCCCGCCCGCGAGCAGGAGCCCGGACGGGCTCGTCGCGAGCACGTCGCCGAACAGCAGCGCCTGCAGCCCCGGCGGCGAGTCCGCGGACAGGGCGAGCAACGTGCCGAGCCCGAGCAGGCTCGTGATCACCACCGCGACCGCGTTGTCGGCGCCAAGGGTGCGCACGCGTCCGGCGGCGGCCACCGCCAGCGCGGCGATCGCGAGCCCGACCGCCCCGCCGAGCACGACCGGCACGCCGATCAGCGCCGCCACCACGAGGCCAGGGAACATCGCGTGCGAGAGCGACTCCGCGCTGTACGCGCGGCCGTAGAGCACGACCCAGACGCCGAGCGCGCCGCACGCGAGCCCGACGAACACGACCTCGAGCAGCGCCTCGCGCAGGATCGGCTCGTGCCAGGGCTCGAGCAGGGCGTCAAGCATGGGCCGCACCGGGGGTCGGCCGAAGGTGAGCGGCGGGACGCGGCACGCCCACGGGGTCGGGGGCGCCGTCAGGCATGGGCGAGGACCGGTTCGGGCGGGCCGTAGTCGAGCATGCGGCGGTCCACGCGCAGGACGCGGTCCCAGCCGCGGGCCTGCGCGACGTCGTGGGTGGAGACGAGCACGCAGCGGCCCTCGGTCGCGAGGTCGTCGATCAGCGCCATCAGCCGCGTCGCGCTCGCCGTGTCCAGGCCCGTGAACGGCTCGTCGAAGAGCACGATGTCGGCGTCCTGGAGCAGCGCGCGGGCGACGAGCACCCGCTGGCGCTGGCCGCCGGAGAGCTCGCCGAAGGTCGTCTTCGCGCGGTCGGCGAGCCCCACGCGCTCGAGCGCCTCGTGCGCCGCCGCGCGCTCCGCGCGGCCCGGACGGCGCCACCAAGCGCCGCGGGCCAGCGCGCCCATGAGCACGACGTCGAGCGCGGAGACCGGGTAGTCCAGCCGGGAGCGCTCGGTCTGGGGTACCGTGCCGCGGCGGCCCTCGACCATCAAGGTGCCCGCGCGCGGCTCGAGCTCACCCAGCAGCGCGCGCATCAGCGTCGTCTTGCCGCCGCCGTTGGGGCCGAGCACGCCGACGCGCTCGCCCGGCGCGACCGTGAACGTCAGCTCCGACAGCACGACCGGCCCGCCGGGATAGCCGACGGCGAGGTCGCGCGCCGCGATCACAGGCCGGCGATCGTGCATCCCCGCTCGCCCCCGGTGAAGCCCTTGACCATGGCGTCGGCGTTGGCCGCCTCCATGCCGAGATAGGTCGCGCCGGGCGTGCCCTCCGCGCCGAGCGAGTCGCCGTAGAGCACGTAGTCGGCCTTCGCCCCGGTCTGGCGGGCGAGCGTCTCGGCCAGCTGCGGGTTGATCGAGCTCTCGGGGAAGATCGCCTTCACGCCCTCGCGCCGGATGACGTCCGCGAGCTTGGCGATCTCGCCCGCCGAAGGCTGGGCCTCCGTCGACTGCGACGGGATCGCCGCGCCGACGACCTTGATCCCGTAGCGGGCCGTGAAGTAGCCGAACGCGTCGTGGCTCGTGACGAGCTTGCGGTCGGCCGGCGGGACCGTGAGCATGCAGGTCTCGATGCCCTGGTCGAGCGTCTGCACCTTCTTGAGGTAGGCAGCCGCGTTCGTCTTGTACAGCGCCGCGTTGGCCGGCGCCGCCTTGGCCAGCTTGGCCTCGATCACGGGGATCGCCGCCTCGACGTTGCGCGGGTCGTGCCACCAGTGCGGATCGAACTCGGACTCCTCGTGCCCGTGCTCGTCGCCGCCCTCCTCCTCTTCGCCCTCCTCGTGGTGCTCACCCTCGACCTTCTGGGGCGTGTGGTCGGGGGCGATCGCGATCTCGGTGGGCGCGCCGCCGGCCTGCTCGACCATCTCTTCCATCCAGTGGTCGATCTCGTTGCCGGACTCGAAGACGACCTTCGCGCCCGCGACGGCCTTCACGTCGTCCGGACGCGGCTCGTACTCGTGCGGGTCGGTGTTGGCCTGCAGGACCTGATGGACCTCGGCGCCGTCACCCGCCACCTGGCGGACGATGTCCCCGAGCTGCGTCGTCGTCGCGACCACGACCGGGCGCTCGACGGCGGCCTGTTTGGCGGGCGCGCCACCCTCGTCTTCACCCCCGCAGGCGGCGACGATGAGCGGGAGGGCAAGGAGCAACACCACTGGCTTACGCATCTTCAAGACACAATCTTCTTTGTAAGGACTGACAACAGGAACACGGCACCGCCCAGCGACGCGACCGTCGCGCCGGGCGGAGCGTTCGTACGCACGGAGAGCCACACGCCGGCGAGCCCTTCGAGGGCCACGAGCACGACGCTCAGGCCCTGCCACAGGACCAGCCGGTTCGTCCACAGCCGCGCCGTCGCGGCGGGAACGACGAGCAGCGCGGTCGCGAGCAGCGCGCCGACCGCCGCCAAAGTCGCCACCGAGGCGAACGCGACGAGGGCGAGCAGCACGAGGTCGGGCACCCGCGACCGCACGCCGACCGCTCGCGCCCCGGTCGCGTCGAAGCCCACCGCGAGCCAGCGCGGCCCCAGCGCGAGCGTGCCGACCAGCGCGAGCACCGACGCCACCGCGGCCAGGACGAGATCCGCGTCGGAGAGCGCGAACAGGCTGCCGAACAGCAGCGAGTCCACCTCCGAGCCCGAGTGGAACACGTTCGAGGCGAGCACGACGCCGGCCACGAGCGCCCCGACGAGCGCGAGCGCCGTCGCCGTGTCGTAGCTCTCGCGCCGGCGCGTCGAGAGCCCACCGACGCCCGCCGCGACGACCGCACCCGTCCCGAGGGCACCGGCGATGGGTGGGAACGACAACCCCGCCGCGAGCACCAGACCCGGGAACGCGGCGGCGGCCACGGCGTGCGTGTAGAACGCCAGCCCCCGCAGCACGATCCACGTGCCGAGGAGCCCTGCACCCACGCTGACAAGCAGCACCTCGAGCAACGCACGCTGCTCGAACGGGTACATTGCGATGAGACTCATTCCTACTACGCTAGCGAGTGACGCGCGAGAACGCCAGAAATTGTCTCCGACGCGCCATAGGAACACGACCTAGCCCGTACAGACGTCCATATTCAGGACGCGCACCCTTGACCCCTACATGTTGTCGGACTAGGCTCGCCGGCGGTCATGGGGAGTATTTCGATGAGGGTCGGCCGGCGAGCACACGTGCTTGCGCCGGGAATCGCATTGCTGGGCGCGGTCACGGTGCTGTCGCCGTACGTGTGGCAAGAGACGTGGAGGGCCACGGGCTTCGCGCCCGGCTTCATCCCGTTCCACCTGTGGTGCTGGCTGCCGTTCCTGGTGCTGGCGTTCACCGCCGGCAAGCTGGGCCGCCTCGGCGGCGCGGCGTTCACGGCGGCGCTCGTCGCCGGAACCGTGGCCACGGTCGAGCTGACCCAGGCCTTCGACGACGGCTCTGAGCGGATCGGGCTCGCGCTCCCCGGCCTGCTGTCGCTCGCGATCATCGGCGCCTGGGGCTTGCGCGCTCACCCACGCGGAGGCGGCAAGGTCAGCCGCCCGCTGGTCGTGGCCGTGGTCGCCCTGCTGGCGCTCGTGATCATCGGCGGGCGCGTCGGCGACGTCGGCGAGACCGACCGGATGCAGACGTTCCTCGTCATCGGGACGTCGATCGCGCTCGAGGCCCTGCCGTTCGTGCTCCTGGGCGCGGCGGTCTCCGCGGCGATCGAGATCTTCGTCCCCGCGCGCTGGTTCGAGCGGATCGCCCGGCTGCCGCTGCCGCTGCAGATCCCCGCCGTCGCGATGGCCGGCGTGGCCATGCCGGTGTGCGAGTGCGGCAGCGTCCCCGTCGCGCGCCGGCTGATCGTGCGCGGCGTCCACCCCGCCGCCGGCATCGCCTTCATGCTCGCGGCACCCGTCATCAACCCGATCGTGCTGTTCTCGACCGCGGTCGCCTACTCGGGCCGCGGCGCGACCGAGATGGTCCTCGGCCGCCTGAGCCTCGGCCTCGTGCTGGCGATCATCGCCGGCACGATCATCGCCCGCAACGGCGGCGGCAACCTCGTCGCCAACGCGCGCAAGTCGGAGCCTTCGAAGGACCACGACCACAGCGACGGTCGCCTGCGCGGTTTCGTCGACCACCTGATGTCGGACCTGCTGCTGATGGGCAAGTTCATCGTGCTCGGTGCGGCGCTGGCCGCGGCGCTGCAGACGATCGTGCCCCAGAGCGTCTTCACCGGCGTGCTGACGTCCCCGTTCGTGGGCGCGCTGCTGATGATCGTGCTCGCGTTCTTCCTGTCCTTGTGCTCGGAGGCCGACGCCTTCGTAGCCGTGTCGTTCATCCAGTTCCCGGTCGGGCCGCAGCTCGCGTTCCTCGCCGCCGGGCCGGTGCTCGACACGAAGCTGGTGCTGCTCTACGGCGGCACCTTCGGACGTGCCTTCGTCCTGAAGCTGGCGTTGGTGATCGTGCCCGTCGTGGTGGCGGGTTCCATGCTCTTCCAGGCGGTGATCTCATGAGTGAAACCTCGTGTCACGACGGCTCGTGCGAAACGCACGACCACGACCATGACCACGGGCACTCACACGCCCACGACGCCGAGCCCGCGCAGAAGGGCTGGGACTGGACGCGCACGATGCGCGCCGTCGCGATCGCGGCCTGGGGCGGCTTCTTCGTCTACCTGTGGGTGAGCGGCCGCGCGACGACGTACATCGGCCCGAAGACCTGGTGGGTCGTGGCGCTCGGCGCGCTGACGCTGCCGCTGGTCGCGCTCGCCTACCTGTCAGGGGCGCGCAATCGCAAGCGCTCCCCCACGATCCGGGAGCTCGGCGCGAACGGCCTGCTCGTCGCCCCGATCCTGTTCACGCTGATGGTCCCGGCGCCCTCGCTCGGCGCGCTGGCCGTCGAGAACAAGCGCACGAAGAACGTCGCGGCGCCGCTCGAGACCGCGATCGAGGGCGATGTCCGCCTGTACGAGATCGCCTGGGCCGCGGAGTCGGCCGAGTACGCCTCCTACAACGAGCTCGCCGCGGGCACGCCCGTGGACTTCGTCGCGTTCGTGTCCAACGAGCTCGACAAGGCGAAGGAGCTCGAGGTGTCGCGGTTCATGGTTGGCTGCTGCGCGGCGGACGCGAACGCGTTCAGCGTCAAGCTCGTCGGCGCTCCCGCGCTCCCGATCGACACGTGGGTGCAGGTCAAGGGCGTGCTGACCGGCACGCCCGGCAAGAACCTGAAGGTCGCCGCGACCGCCGTCGAGAAGGTCGCGCAGCCCTCTAATCCCTACAGCTGATCAGAACGTAACGGTCACGCCGGCGAACGTCGCAATCACGGAAGCGATCGTGATGCGACGGAGCCGCGCCGGCGTGAGCCACGCCCAGCCGCGGGTTTGCAGCCAGGTTCGGAAGCCGGCGGCGCCCGCCGCGGCGGTGAAGGCACAGGTCGCGCACATGCGACCAGTGTAGTCCTACACGCTGTCAGAGCAGTCGGCGCAGAGGCCGCGGAGGGTCACGTCGTGGCCCTCCATCTCGAGGCCCTCGCGCCGCGCGATCCGGCGCAGCACCCGCTCGAGCTCGTCGTCCTCGAACGGGATCAGCTTGCCGCAGTTGCGGCAGACGAAGTGATGGTGGTGGTGCGTGCCCTCGGGGAACACGCGCTCGAAGCGTGTCAGGCCGTCGCCGATCTCGACCTTCGCGAGCAGGTCGAGGGCGACGAGCTCGTCGAGCACGCGGTAGACCGTCGCCCGGCCGACCCGGCGCTCACCGTCGCGCAGCTGGTCCTCGATCTCCTGCGCGGTGAGCGCGCAGTTCTGCGCGTCCAGCAGGTCGATAACGGCCGCACGGCCACCGCCGCGCCGGTATCCCTCGCCGGCGAGGCGCTCGTTCGCGTAGGCCGTCCATCGCGGCGCCTCGGCGCTGGGCATGGCGCTCGATGGTAGCCGCGGCCGTCAGCGACGCAGCGTGACCGTCTTGGTCACGGCCGCGCCGGACGCCGGCGCGACGGTGATCCGCACGCGCACGGACTTGCTCTTGCGCAGCAGCGTTCGGGCCTTCGAGCTCAGGTTCACGCGGACGTTCTTGGACGTGCCGGCGGCCACGGAATAGGAGGCCGACCCGACCGTCACGACGCTGCGCCGCTTCCCCACGCGCACCTTCGACGCCGTCTTGAGCGTCACCTTGCCGGTGCACGTCGCGACGTCCTTCGGGCACGCCAGGCTCACCGAGACCCGCTTCTTGCTCTGGACCTTGAGCTTGGAGGAGCGCACGGTCGCCGCGGCGAGCACCGGAGGCCGGTCGACCGCCTCGCACAGGGAGCCCGGGTCCTGCGGGACGATGTCGAGCGCGTCGACGATCGCCGTGTCCGCGCCCAGCCCGCAGTTGATCGCCTCGCGGACGCCGTCGCGCGCGTCGATCGTGTCGTTGCCGGGCACCGAGACGAACATGCCGCTGCCCGAACCCTCGCCCGACAGCGAGTCCGTGCCCGGCCCGCCGACGATCGTGTCGTCGTTGCCGCCGCCGTAGATCGTGTCGTCGCCGTCGCCGCCGTCGATCTGGTCGTTGCCGTTGGCCGCGTCGATGAAGTCGTTGCCACCCAGGCCGCGCACGATGTCGGCCGACTCGCTGCGCAGCTGGACGCTGTTCGGCCCCTCGGTGCCGGTGAAGTGCACGGGCGGCGACGACGCAGTGGCCGACAGGTTCTCCAGGTCGCTCGCGTAGTTGTCACCCTCGCCGGGATAGCCGTCGTTGGGCTGGTCGTCGAAGGCGACCGTGATCGGCCCCATCCCGCCGGTCGGGTTGCCGGTCTGCAGCGTGTCGATGCCCGGCCCGCCGCGCACCACGTCGCCGGGACCGGCGTCGTTGTCGTCGGGCGAGAACTCGTCGTTGCCCGGCCCGCCGTCGAGGACGTCCGAGCTGCCGTCGCTGTCGAAGTCGTCGTCCCCGTCCTCGCCGAAGAACGTCACGCTGTGGCCGACGGCTCGGTCGTTGATCGACTGCGCGATGTCGTTCCCGTCCCCGAGGTAGATGAGGATCGTCGGGTTCGTGCCGGCCGCGGTGCACGTGACGGCGACGCCGCCGGCGAAGTCCTCGCAGCCGGCGCCGATGCGGATGTCCACGTGGTCGTCGAACGTCGGCACCCAGTCCGCCCCGGCGCCCGAGTTGCCCCAGTTGACGGTGAAGAAGTTCGCCTCGCCCGAGTCGGCCCGGAACGTGATCGTGGATCCCGACGCGGAGATGCTGCCCGCGTGCGCGGACGTGGCGAGTGCGGCCCACGCCGCCAGGGTGAGGAGCAGGGTCCGGCTCAACGACATGCCCGAGAGCATTGCATTCACGCGGGCGAAATGGACCGGTTCCGGGCGCGGTCGAAGGCCGCGAGGCGCTCCAGCGCGATCGAGACCAGCTCGCGCGTGGCGGGCGAGAGCGGCAGGTTGCGCTGCTTGGCGACCGCGAGCGTGTCGTACAGCGGCTCGGCGAACGGCGTGGTGTGCAGGCCGTCGGGCAGGTAGCCGCCGTCGACCGCGGCGCGCGCGACGATCGTGTCCCCCACGCCCTGCGCCGCCAGCCGCAGCGCGCCCGCCAGGTACTCGACCTCGATGTCCGGCGCGAGCCGCCCGCCGTGCTGCTGCAGGCGCTCGTTGAGCTGGCGGCGGGTCGGGTCGGCGTTGCCGTAGTGGGCGTCATAGAGCACGAGCCGCTGGTCGCGCAGGCGCTCGATCGTCATCGGCGTCGCCGCCCGCTCGGGGTCCGCGGTCGCGAACAGCACCTCGTCGCGGATCACCGGCTCGATGTCCAGGCCCTCGTCGTCGACCGGGAGCACGACGAGCCCGGCTTCCAGCGAACGCGCCCGGATGGCCTCCGCCACCTCGACCGAGTTCTGCCCGATGAGGCGCATCCCGACGAGCGGGTGGCGCGCGTGCATCTCCGCCGCCAGGTCGGTCAGCGCGTACAGCTCCGCGTTGCGCGGGAGCCCGAAGGACGCGACGCCGCCGCGCAGCGTCCGGTGCGCGCGGACCGCGTCGGCGCCGTCGCGGCAGGTCGCGAGCGCCTGCTCGGCGTACGGGCGCAGCGCCTCGCCCGCGGCGGTGAGCGTCATCCGGCGCTTGGTGCGCGCGAACAGCGGCACGCCCAGCTCACCTTCGAGCCGCCGGATCTGCTCGGCCACGGACGGCTGCTTGAGCAGCAGCTCGTCCGCCGCGCCGGCGAACGAGCCGTGGTGGGCGGTGGCCAGGAAGTACCGGAGCTGCTGCAGGGTCAAAGGCTCAGCCTTCGTTCGTCAATGGCAAAACAGGATTGTGCCGAACGTCACCGCTCGACACGATCGTGGCCATGATCACGAGGCAACTGCTCGACGACCCGGAGCTGCTGTTCCTCAAGCGCCCGGAGGTCGAGCGCGTGGGTGAGGACCCGGCGATCGTGGAGCGCGTGAGCGCGATCCTGCTGGACATCGAGCGCGGCGGCGAGGACGCGTTGCGCCGGTACGCGCGGGAGCTGGACGGCTGGGAAGGCGACTTCGAGCTCACGCGCGGGGAGATCGAGGCCGCCGAGGCGCTCGTCCCCGAGACGCTCCGCGAGCACCTGCAGCGCTCCCGCGAGCGCACCGAGGCGTTCGCCCGCGCGCAGCGCTCCACGCTGCAGGACCTGGAGGTAGAGGTCGCCCCGGGCGTCATCGCGGGGCACCGGCTCGTGCCGGTCTCCAGCGTCGGCGCGTACCTGCCCGCGGGCCGCGTGCCGCTGCTCGCCTCGCCGTTCATGACCGTGCTCGTGCCGAAGGTCGCGGGCGTGGGGACCGTGGTGGCGTGCGCGCCGCCCCAGCGCGACGGCGGCGGCATCCACCCGTCGCTCGTCTACTCGACGACGATCTGCGGCGCCGACCGGATCTTCGCCCTCGGCGGCGTGCAGGCGCTGGCGGCGATGGCCTTCGGGCTCGGAGGGATCGACCCGGTGGACATGGTCGTCGGCGCGGGCAACGCGTACGTCGCCGAGGCCAAGCGCCAGCTCTACGGGCGCGTCGGGATCGATCTGCTGGCCGGCCCGTCGGAGGTCGCCGTGCTGGCCGACGAGACCGCCGACGCCGAGCTCGTCGCCGCGGATCTCCTCGGGCAGGCCGAGCACGGGCCGACTTCACCGGTGGCGCTCGTCACCACCTCGGAGGAGCTCGGCCGGGCGGTGCGCGCGGAGGTCACGCGCCAGCTCGAGGAGCTCGCCACCGCCGACGTGGCGGGCGCGGCGTGGCGCGACCACGGCGCGATCATCGTCACCCCGGACCGCGAGGCCGCGGCGGCGGTCAGCGACCAGCTCGCGCCCGAGCACCTCGAGGTGCAGACGGCCGACGACGACTGGTTCCACGACCGGCTGCGCAACTACGGCTCGCTGTTCCTGGGCGAGCGGGCGACCGTCGCGTTTTCGGACAAGGGCGTGACGGGCACGAACCACGTGCTGCCGACCGGGCACGCGGCGCGATACACGGGCGGGCTGTCGGTCGCGCGTTTCCTGAAGCCGCTGACGTACCAGCGGATCGAGGACGACGCGGCGACCACGCCGATCGCGGAAGCCGTCGTCGCGATCTCGGCGACCGAGGGGTTGGCCGCGCACGGGGCGACGGCGGCGAAGCGTCTCGCGCGCGTTGGCGTGCGATGAAAGGGGAGGACATGAAGCGGACGTTCGCGGTTCTACTGGCAGGATCGGCGCTGGCGCTCGGCGCCTGCGGCGACGACGAGGGAAGCAGCGGGAGCGGCAGCGCGGAAGGGGACGGCGGCGGGTCCGCCGAGACGCTGACGATCTACTCGTCGCTGCCGCTGCAGGGCGCGGCGCGCACGCAGTCGCTGGCGGCGGTCAACGGCGCCAAGCTCGCGCTCGAGCAGGCCGGCGGCAAGGCCGGCAACTTCACGATCAAGTACGAGTCGCTCGACGACTCGACCGCGCAGCAGGGCGGCTGGGAGCCGGGCGTGACGTCCGCGAACGCGCTCAAGGTCGCGGGCGACGACTCCGCGATCGGCTACATCGGCGAGTTCAACTCCGGCGCGACCGCGGTCTCGCTCCCGATCCTCAACGAAGCGGGGATCGCGCAGGTCAGCCCCGGCAACACGGCGGTCGGCATCACGTCCGACGATCCCGGCGCCGAGCCCGGCGAGCCGGACAAGTACTACCCGACCGGCGTACGCACCTACGCCCGCGTCCTGCCCAAGGACACCTACCAGGGCGCCGCGCTCGCCACGCTCGCCAAGGAAGAGGGCTGCGCCTCGGCCTTCATCCTCAACGACAAGGAGGTCTACGGCGCCGGCCTCGCCAAGAACGTCGAGCTCGCGGCCAAGACGGTCGGGCTGGAGATCAAGGGCAACGAGGGCATCGACAAGAACGCCGCCAACTACCGCTCGGTCGCCGCGAACATCAAGACGACCGGCGCCGAGTGCTTCATCTACAGCGGGATCACGGCCAACAACGCCGTCCAGATCTTCAAGGACATCGCCGTCGCGCTGCCGGACGCGCCGCTGCTCGGCCCGGAGGGCGTCGGTGAGACCGGGTTCTTCGACCCGAAGGAAGGCGGCCTCCCCGCCGACGTCGCCTCGCGCGTGCTGATCACGATCCCCGGCGTCGCGCCCGAGGAGTACCCGCCCGCGGGCAAGGAGTTCCTGACCGCCTACGCCGCGAAGTTCGGCGAGGAGAACCCGGACCGCTACGCCGTCTACGGCTACGAGTCGATGATGCTGCTGCTCGACGCGATCAAGCGCGCCGGGGAGAACGGGAGCGATCGCAAGGCCGTCGCCGAGCAGCTGCTGGCGACCAAGGACCGCGAGGGCGTGTTCGGGACGTACTCGATCGACAAGAACGGCGACATCACGCTCACCCCGTACGGCGTCTACAAGGTCGCCGACGGCAAGATGGTGTTCGACCGCAGCGTGGAGGCCAAGGCCTAGGTCTGCGCGGTCGGTCGCACCACGATCTCATTGACGTCGACCTCGCCCGGCTGCTCGAGGGCGAAGGCGATGGCGCGCGCGATCGCGTCCGGCGGAATCGCCATGCGGTCGCGCGCCTCGCGGATCTGCTCGCGCACCGCGGGGTTGCTCACGTGCCCGGGTGAGTCGGTGTGGACGAAGCCGGGCGAGACGGTCGTGACGCGCACGGTGCCGTCGGCCTCCTGGCGCAGGCCCTCGCAGATCATCCGCACCGCCGCCTTCGTGCCGGCGTAGACCGCCTGGCTCGGGACGACCCGGTACGCCGCGGTGGAGGCGGTGGTCACGAAGTGGCCTTCGCCCTGGGCGCGGAACACGGGCAGCGCGGCCGCGATCCCGAACAGGACGCCCTTGACGTTGACGTCGACCATCCGCTCCCAGGCGTCCACGTCGAGGTCGTCGAACGGCCCGATCGGCATCACGCCCGCGTTGCTCACGAGCACGTCGAGCCGGCCGAAGCGCTCCTGCGCGACGTCGACGAGGCGCTGCACATCCTCGCGCTTGCTCACGTCCGTCACGGCGTAGGCGCCGCCCAGCTCCTCGGCCAGCGCCCGCAGCCGGTCCTCCCGGCGCGCGCCGAGCACGACCTTCGCCCCGCGCTCCGCAAGCAGCCCCGCGGTCGCTTCCCCGATCCCGCTGCTCGCCCCGGTGATCGCTACGACCCTGTTCTTGATGTCAGTCACAGACATCAAGGTAGCGCGCTCGATGACAGTCGCTGTCATCATGTGGGAATCGCCCGCTGGAAGCCCAACGCCCGTGAACGTTTGCAGGAGGTCGCGCTCGAGCTGTTCGCCGAGCGCGGCTACGAGCAGACGACCGCGGCGGAGATCGCGGCGCGCGCCGAGCTGACCGAGCGCACGTTCTTCCGCCACTTCACCGACAAGCGCGAGGTGCTGTTCGCCGGCGAGGCGGCCATGCAGGCCGCGCTGGTCGCGGGCGTCGCCGACGCAACCGGCGACGAGTTCGTGCGCGCCGGCCTCGAGGCGGTGGCCGACGAGCTCGAGCCGCGGCGTGACGACCTGCGCCGGCGTGCGGCGCTGATCGCCTCACACCCGGCGTTGCGGGAACGTGAGCTGATCAAGCAGGCCGCAACGGCGGAGGTGCTGGCGGACGCGTTGCGCGAGCGCGGCGTGGCGGCCGGCGAGGCCGAGGTGTCCGCCGAGGTCGCGATCGTGCTGCTGCGGGTGGCGTTCGACCGCTGGCTGGCCGCCGGCGACGGCTCGCTGCGCGAGCGCGTCGCCGAGGTGCGGGGCCAGCTCGTGGCGGTCCGCTAGGCCGTCGGCGCGGCGGCGCGCGGGTTGACCAGCGGGATGAGCTGCTTTTCGAGCTGCGAGCGCAGCCACTCGTGCTGCTTCGGGAGGCGCAGCGCCTCGCCGAGGTGATCCGGGTCCTCGTCGACGGCGAAGCCGGGCGAGGTGGTGGCGATCTCGAACAGCACGCCCTGCGGCTGCTGGAAGTAGATCGCGTCGAAGTAGTCGCGGTCGATCACGGGCGTGACCTGCATGCCGGCCTGCGCCACCCGCTGCTGCCACGCGACGTGGTCCTCGTCGCGGGAATGCCAGGCGATGTGGTGGACGGTGCCGGCGCCCTGGTAGCCGTACTCGGTCGCGGGGTCATACGCCCAGCGGAAGCCGCCGAGGTCGTACTCGCCCTCGCCGGTCTCGGTGAAGCCGAGCGTGTCGGTGAGCAGCGCGCGGTCGGCGTCGAGGTCCCGGGCGCGGTAGGCGCGGGCGCCGACGACGCCGCGGATCGCGTGCTCGGCGGGGACCTCGGGGTGGATCGCGCCGGCGCGCGGCGTGTCGGTCACCACGAGGCGGAAGCGCAGTCCGTCGTAGTCGGTGAACGTGAGGGTGTCCTCGACGCGCTCGCTCGTGTAGCCCTTCGCGGCGAGGCGCTCCGACCAGAAGTCGAGCGACTCCGTGGACGGGACGCCCAGGTCGATCGTGTGGATCATCCCGGCGCCCGCGCGGCCCGGCTGGGCGCCCGCGAACTCGAACCAGGTGAGGATCGTGCCCGGCGCGCCGGTCTCGTCCCCGAAGTACAGGTGGTAGGCCTCGGGCGCGTCGAAGTTCACCGTCTTCTTGACGAGCCGCAGCCCGAGCACGTCGGCGTAGAACGCGACGTTCTGGGTCGCGTCGCCGGTGATCATCGTGATGTGGTGCATGCCGTCGAGCGTCATTCGTGGCTCCTGTCGAGACGCTCCCAGACCTGCGCGAGCGCCTGGTGATCGTCTTCGGTCAAGTGGTCGAGGAAGAACGTGCGCACGCCTTCGAGGTGCGTGCGGCGGGCCGCCTGCGCCTCTTCCAGGCCCGCGTCGGTGAGCTGCGCGTACGCGCCGCGGCCGTCGGTCTCGACGCCGCAGCGACTCACGAGGCCGAGGTGCTCGAGCCGGTCCACGAGCCGGGTGAGCCCGCTGCGGCTGAGCAGCACGCGGTCCGCGATGTCCGACATGCGCAGCCGGTGGCCGGGCGCGTCGGCGAGGAACATCAGCACCTCGTAGGACGAGACCGGCAGGCCGTGCTCGCTGCGCATCTGGGCGTCCAGCGCGCGGGTCACCCGGGCGTGCGCCTCGAGCAGGCCGCGCCAGGCGGCCAGCTCGAGGGACGTCAGGCGGTCGCCGGTCACGGCGGTCATGCGGCGACCAGCTCCCGCGCTTCGTGGAGCTCCGCCAGCGCGGCGGTGAGGCGCTCATGCGCGTCCGGGTCGGCGAGCCCGCCGTGGTCGGCGAACGCGTCGTCGGCCAGGCCGAGCGGGAACTCGGTGTCGAGCACCTTCGCGCCGGTCGTGGCCAGCACCTTGCGCGTCTCGGCCTGCGCCCAGACGGCGCCGAACAGGCCGGTGCTGGCACCGATCACCAGCGCCGGCTTGTTGCGGAGCGGGTTCGTCTCGTACGGACGGCTGGCCCAGTCCAGGGCGTTCTTGAGCCCGCCCGGGATCGAGTGGTTGTACTCCGGCGTGGCGATGATGACCGCGTCGGCGCCCGCAATGGCGTCGAGCAGCTCGGTCACCGCCTCGTGGCCTTCGGCCTCGAGGTCCTCGTCGAAGATCGGCAGCGCGGTCAGACCCTCCCACTCGACCAGCTCCACCCCGGCCGGCAGCGCTTCCGCCGCCGCCCGAAGCAACTTGGTGTTGTGCGAGTCCCGGCGTGCGCTGCCGGAGATCCCCAGGATCCGCATGTGATTAGGCCTCCGCGACGAGCGAGAGCTCGACGATCAGGGTGACGTCGTTGGCGAGCGCCTTGCCACCGGAGGGCAGCGGGGCGTTCCAGTTCATGTCGTACTTGGTGCGGTCGACCTGGGCCTCGAGGTTCAGGTGTCCGCGGGTGTTGCCGAACGCGTCGGCGGCCGGGGCGACGTAGGTGCCGGTGGCGCTGACGGGCTGCGTGATGCCCTTGATCGTCAGCTCGCCGTCGACCTTGGCCGTGCCGTCCTCACCCAGCTGGATGTCGTCGGAGACGAACTTGACCTGCGGGTGGTTCTCCGCGTCGAAGAACTCGGCACTCAGCACGTGAGCGCGGAACTGGGCCGGCGACTTGATCGAGATCGACTCGACCTGCGCGGCGCCCTCGAGCTTGCCGTCGACGAGCTTGGCGTCGACCTCGGCCAGCGTGCCCTTGAAGACGGAGACGCCCTGGTAGCGAACGGCGAACCCGAAGCTCGAGTGGACGGGGTCGACGGTGTAGGTGCCGGTGAACGGGGTGGTTGCGGTGCTCATGGAAGTCCTTCCCAAAGTTGTTGTGACAGCAACTATAGCGCAACTGTTTGCGGATGCAACTACCTCTTCTCGGTTACGGTCGCGGAAGCGATGCTCGACCAGTCGATCCCGGCTCGTCTCCCCCTCCTCGACGCCTACGTCGCCGACTACCTGCCCGCGGGCTACCGGCTCGGGGCCGACGCCGCCGTCCTGCTCCAGCACCAGCTCGGCAGCATCGTCCCGATGACGCGGACGCTCCTGGAGCTCGGGCTCGACCCGGCGCGGGTGTACTGGGTGGACATCCCCTACACCGCCAACGCGACGGTCGCTTGGGCGCTGCAGGAGCTCGGCATCCCGGAGGCCAACTTCGCGCGCACCGGCGACTACGACCTGACCATGCGCTACGCGCCCTACCAGCACCGGCGCGTCACGCAGCTCGTGGCGGAGCTGCGCGAGACGCTCGCGGACGGTGAGCGGCTGCTCGTGCTCGACGACGGCAGCTACTTCGCGGAAGCCGCGTCGTGCTTCGCCGCGCTGCCGTTCCGGGTCGCGCTGGTCGAGCAGACGCGGCGCGGGATGATCAAGCTGCGCCACAACGGCGCCGCCCACGCGTTCGCGGCCGGCGTGCCGTTCGTCAACGTCGCCGAGTCCCGGGCGAAGCTGGACGTAGAGCCGCGGTTCATCGGCGACTCGGTGGTGCGCGGCATCCGGACCGCGCTCGGCGGCCGCGACCTCTCGGCCCGCCGCGCGCTCCTGCTCGGCTACGGCGCGATCGGACGGCCGATCGGCGAGGTGCTCGTGGACGAGTTCGGCCTCGCGCGGGAGGACTTCCACGTCGGCGACATCGCCGCCGAGCCGCTGGAGCGGGCGCGCGAGCACGGCTTCGCGACCTGGGACCGGAGCGCGCCGCCGCCCGGCGGCTACGACGTCGTCATCGGCTGCTCGGGCACGACGTCGTTCGGCGTGGGCGACCGGCTGCACCTCGCCGACGGC
Organism: Solirubrobacter phytolaccae; assembly: GCF_027587195.1. Lineage (GTDB taxonomy): Bacteria > Actinomycetota > Thermoleophilia > Solirubrobacterales > Solirubrobacteraceae > Solirubrobacter > Solirubrobacter phytolaccae. Next base: position 35,411 of record NZ_JAPDDP010000058.1, read on the forward strand.
GCCCAGCTGATCAGCGCGTCCTCGGGGGCCGCCGAGCTCTCACGCGAGGAGTTCATCGAGCTGGCCGACGCCCACGAGCACGACGACATCCGCGTGCTCAACCCGGATCTCGCGCGGGAGAACCTCCACGCCACGATCCACCTGCAGTTCGTCGACCGCGAGGTGTCGTTCCTCAACGGCGGCTTCCCCGTCAACTTCGACGGTCAGGTCAACTGCGTCGCGGCGCGCGACATCCAGCTCACCCGCGCCTTAATGGTCGCGGCGGCCGTGCAGGCGCTGGAGGCGGACGGCCCGGGCCTCCACCCGTTCGACGAGGCCGTCGGCGACTGGCTCACGCAGCGGTTCGACGAGGTGCGCGCCTGATCCTCAGCTCGCGGGCGGGATGTGGTGGTTGCCGGCGACCACGTCGGTCGGGTCGTAGCGGTGCTTGATCGCGCGCAGCCGGGCCCAGTCGTCGGGTGAGAAGAAGCGGCTCGCGTCGGACGGCGCCTCGACGAAGTTCGCGTAGTCGCCGGCGCGGTGCGGCTCCAGCGTCGTGTCGAACGCACTCAGCATGGCCCGCACGGCGCGGTCGGAGTGCTCGTCCATGACGACGCCGAGCGCCATCGCGCAGATCTCGCCCGGGAGCGTGGCGCGGACGCCGGCGCCCGGCTCGGCGCGGTGGAGCGCGCCGCCCATGTGGCGGAACTGCATCAGCGACAGGTCCGGGCCGACGTTCTCCAGGAGCGCGTCGACCGGGAGCGCGTCGACCAGGTGGTGCGTGAGGTGGAACGGGAGCGGGTCGAGCGGGTCCATCGCGAGGTCGGCGAGGACGATCGGCGGCACCATCGCGAACGTGTCGCGGATCGGGCCGAGCTCGCGCAGCGGGCGCAGCAGGTCCCACGCGTCCACCTCGTGCCCCAGGAACGCGCCCTGGACGATCGCGAACGAGCGCCCGCGGGCGAACGCGGGCACGTCCGGGATCGGCGGGAAGTGCCCGAGCGTCACCCACGTCATCAGGTCCTCCGGCAGCTGCGGGAGCATCCGCGTCCACGCGTGCAGCACCTCGGCCGAGCGCTCGTAGGGGAAGAACAGTGCGCCCGCGTACAGGTCCTCGACCGGGTGGACGGCGAACTCGATCGCGGTGACGACCCCGAAGTTCCCGCCGCCGCCGCGCAGCGCCCAGAACAGGTCCGCGTGATGCTCGTGGTCGGCGCGGACGAGCGTGCCGTCGGCGGTCACGACCTCGAGCGCCGTGACGGCGTTCGCCTGCATCCCGTACTTGCGCGAGAGCCAACCGATCCCGCCGCCCAGTGAGTAGCCGGCGACGCCGACGTCGGGCGAGGAGCCGTGCAGCGCCGCGAGCCCGTACGCGTTCAGCCGCCCCACGACCCGCTCCCACTTCACGCCCGCCCCCACCCGCACGCGCAACGCGCCCGGGTCGACGTGCACCTCCTGGAGCCCGCGCACGTTGAGCAGCAGCGTGTCCGACAGGTCGCCGAGCGGGCCCTGATTGTGGGCGGTGGCCTGCGGCGCGACGCGCCAGCCGGCGGCGCGGGCGTAGCTCACCGCGGCGGCGACGTCGCGCGCCGTGGCGGGCAGGGCGATCGCGGCCGGGTGCTGGTCGAGCAGGACGTTGAAGGCCGAGCGGGCCTCGTCCCAGCCGGGGTCACCCGGATAGAGGAAGGCGGCGGAGAGCGAGGGGAGCGTCGCGGAGAGCATGGGCCGGGATGGTGCGGTTTGTGCGGCCCGGCGTCGATCCCGCGATCGCGGGGACTTCACGCGAGCTTCCCCCCGCATTTCAGGGGGGGTCGTTCGGTCAACCACCCCGCGCTGTCGAGGTACCCGCATCGCCCGGGTGGGGTCGCGCGCCGTAACGTCGCGCCATGACAGCGTTCCCCTTCGCGCGAGCGGCGCGACGGATCGATGCCCTCGCCGCCGAGCAGCTGCCCGCCCAGCAGCTCATCGAGGGCGTGGCGACGGAGCTGCGGGCCGCGATGCCGGTCGACGCGCTCGTGCTGGCCGCGACCGACCCGGACACGATGCTGGGGCTCGGCGCGGGCGTCGCGCAGGACATGCCGCACACCGTCTGCTCGCCGTTCTGGGAGTACGAGTTCGAGGTGCCGGACTTCAACAAGTTCACCGACCTCGCGCGCGGCCCGCGCCAGGTGGCCGACCTGCACGCCGCGACCGGCGGCCGGCCGGAGCGCAGCGCGCGCTGGCGCCAGCTGCGGACGCTGATGGACTCCGACGCCGAGCTGCGCGCGACGTTCAACGCCGGCGGCCGCGGCTGGGGCATCCTGCACATGAACCGAGCCGGAGCATCCCACGGGTTCGACGCGGCCGAGCAGGACTTCGTCGCCACCATCGCGCCGGTCGTCGGCCGGGCGCTGCGGGCCTCGCTCGTCACGCACCCGGGCCGCGACACCGCCGGGCGCGCGCCCGGGATGGCGATCGTCGACGCCGAGCACCGCATCGTCTCGGCGACCCCCGAGGCGCTGTCGTGGTTCGAGGAGATCGAGTCCACGTACCGCCTCCCCGACCCCAGGCTGGGGCTGGACGTGCCGTGCGAGGTGTCGATCGCCGCGCAGGAAGCTCGCTCCCGCGGCACCGCCACACGCACGCGCGTCCGCACCCACAGCGGCGTGTGGCTGCTGATCCACGCGTCCTGCCTGCACGACGGCCAAGAGGCCGCGGTCGTGATCGAGCCCGCCAAGGCGAGCGAGATCGCGCCGCTGATCGTCGACGCCTACGAGCTCACGCCGCGCGAGGTGGACGTCACGCGCGCGCTCGCGCGCGGGCTCGCGACGACCGAGATCGCCGCCGAGCTGCACCTCTCCCGCTACACCGTCGCCGACCACCTGAAGTCCGTCTACGAGAAGGCCGGCGTCTCCACCCGCGGCGAGCTCGTCGCGAAGATGTTCGCCGACCACTACCAGGAGGGGCTGAACGCGGCGATCCACGCCGCGGCGGCCTAGCCCTCTTGCGCGATCGGCCGCACGAAGATCTCGTTGATGTCGACGTGAGGCGGCTGTGACACGGCGTACAGCACGGCGCGCGCGATGTCGTCGGGCTCCAGGCGGTCCTGTGACGGGTTGTCGAAGAACGGGGTCTCGACGCCGCCCGGCGAGATCAGCGTCGTGCGGACGCCGGTGCCGTTGAGGTCCTGGCGGATCGACTCCGACATGCCAGTGACCGCCCACTTGGTGCTCGAGTACAGGCTGCCGGGGAGCGCCTTGCGGCCGGCGACCGAGCCCGTGAGCAGCACGTGGCCCTTCGTCGCCTTCAGGGCCGGAATCGCGGCGCGCACGGTGTAGGCGGCGCCGAGCACGTTGGTGAGGACCATGTCGTGCCAGTGCTCGGGCGTCTCGTTCAGCCAGCCGCGGGCGGCGCCGAAGCCGGCGTTGGCGAAGACGACGTCGACGCTGCCGAACGTGTCCTGCGCGGCGGCGATCAGCGCCTCGTTGTCCTCCCACTTGGTCACGTCGGTGGTGACGGCGAGCGCGTGCGAGGCGCCGCCGAGCGCTTCGACCAGCGCGTCGAGCTTGTCCTTCGAGCGCGCGCCGAGCACGACGCGGTAGCCCGCCTCGACGGCGCGGTGCGCGGTGGCGGCGCCGATGCCGGAGCTGGCGCCGGTGATCACGAAGACACGGGAGTCGGACATGCCTCCGTCTTACCGCATCACCCGGAGCGGGTGATGCGCGCCCGCCCGCCGCGCCGGGAGGCTCGGCGCATGTGCCGCTGGAATGCCTACTTCGGACAGCCGCTCGCCATCGAGGAGCTGCTGTTCAAGACGAAGCACAGCCTGATCGACCAGAGCCTGCACTCGACGCGGGGCGTGGAGACGACCAACGGGGACGGGTTCGGGATCGGCTGGTACCCGGCGGACGGCGGAGCTCCGCGCCGCTACCGCAGCCTGAACCCGATGTGGAGCGACCAGAACCTGCAGGATCTGGCCGCGGAGATCCGGTCTCCCCTCTTCCTCGCGCACATCCGCGCGACCACCGGCACGCCGGTGCAGCAGGTCAACTCGCACCCGTTCAAGCACGGCAAGTGGCTGTTCGTGCACAACGGCGTGATCACCGACTTCCACACGACCCGCCGGGAGCTGCTGCTCGCCGTGGACCCGACGCTGTTCGAGGGCATCCATGGCTCCACCGACTCCGAGACGCTGTTCTACCTCGCGCTGACGTTCGGGCTCGAGACGGATCCGCTCGGCGCGGTCGAGCGGGCGGTCGGGTTCGTCGAGCAGGTCGGCCACGCGCACGGCATCGAGCATCCGATCCAGATGACGCTCGGCATCAGCGACGGAGAGCGCCTCTACGCGATCCGGTACTCGAGCCTCGGGCAGTCGCGCACGCTGTACGTGTCCTGCGACGCCGCCGCCGTGCGCGCGCTGTACCCGGACAACGCGCGCTTCCAGCACCTCACGGACGAGGACCGGATCGTGGTGTCGGAGCCGCTCAACGAGGACCTCCCCGGGGTGTGGCAGGAGGTGCCCGAGGCGACCGCGCTGATCATCCAGCCCGGCGCCGACGAGCAGGTGCCGTTCAGCCCTGTGGCGGCATCCCTAGCCCACGCCGGCCCGTCGCATTGAGCTGGGACGGCTGGAAGCGGTCCGGCCACGTGCGCTCGTAGTGCTCCTCCGGGAAGTCGCTCGGGCTCTCGCCGGCCTCGAAGGCGGCGCGGACCTTGTCGGCGTAGCGCGCGTTGCGCCCGCACCACGGCGCGGCCGGGATGTACATGACGTTGCCCCAGCCCTGCTGGTCGGTGACCGGCGCGACGCTGTGGATCATGTCGCAGTGCCACCACACCGAGTCGCCGGCCTGCACGTCCGGGATGCCGACCAGGGCGCGCATCAGCAGCGGGTGCCACTGCTCGATCGCCGGGAAGACCTGGTTGACGGTGGTGCCGCACATGTCGTCCTCGGCGACGTCGTCCAGCAGCGGGCGCAGCATCAGGTACGCCATCGCCTCGGGGATCGGCACCGTGTGCAGCACGCCCTGGTCGTGGGCCATGTCCGACAGCGCCGTCCAGCCCTGGAAGGTGCGGAACACCGAGCACATCGTCGTGCCCGGGTACTGCGGACCGTCCGTGCGGAAGGACGCGTCCCACGGGTCGTAGGCCTCGACCGAGCCGTCGAACAGGTGCCGGAACGCCTGCTGGTAGGCCTCGGTCATCCAGAGGTCCAGCGTGCCGGGATCGAGGTGCGCGCCGAGGCCGCCGGAGCTCGCGCCGGGCGGACGGCGGCGGATCCGGTCCGGATACAGCGAGTCACGGTCCGGGTCGAACCACTGCTTGCCCTCGGACTCGTAGGTCCACAGGTGGTTCAGGAACGACTGCACGTTCGCCATCCGGTCGCTCTGGCGCGCCTGCATCTGGGCGGGTGACCAGTAGACCGGGAAGATCTCGGGCTTGGAGCCGACGCTGCCGAAGAAGTCGTCCGCCGGGCCCTTGTAGTCCTCGAAGAAGTGGTTCCGCTCGACGTAGTCGACGATGTCCTGGTCCCACTGCAGCGCCTGCTCGCGCGGGAAGTGGCCGCGGATGACGACGCAGCCGCGCGACTTCAAATACGCGAGCTGCTCGGGCGTGACCGTGCCGGCCTCGATGTCGGTGTACTCGATCACGGGCCAGACGTTCTCGCCGCGCGCCTTCGCCGCCTCGATCTCCTCGACCTTCTCCGTCAGCTGGGCGGTGACGACTTCCCAGATCTCCTCCACCGTGCGGCCCGACGCCTCGATGCGCGCGCGGATCGCGGCCTTGATCTCGCGGGTCGCGGCCTTCAGGTCCTCGGGCGTTGCCTCCCAGTGCGGGAGCTCAGTGGCGGTCGTCATGTCTCTCCTCTAGGCAGGACTACTTACTAGAACGGCAAGATAGCGATCACGCTCGCTTTAGGCAAGGCTCCTTCCTAAAATGTTCGCGTGGCCCCGGTGAAGCCGACCCTCGAGCTGCTCAGCTCCCTGTCGAGCGAGCACATCCTGCGCGCGTTGATGCAGGCGGAGCGGGCGACGCGCGCGGAGCTCGCGGGGTTCACCGGGCTGTCCAAGCCGACCGTGTCGGAATCCGTGCGACGGCTGAGCGAGGCCGGCGCGGTGATCGACACGGGCGAGCGCACGACGGGCCGTGGCCGCGTCGGGACCTACTACGCGCTCGGGCCGACGAGCGGCCGGGCGCTGGTCGTCAGCCTCGCGCCGTCCGGGCTCGTGGCCGAGGCGGTGGACGCGTACGGCGACGTGGTCGCGCGGGTAGTGGCCGACGTGCCGCCCACGGGCGTCGAGGGTGCGTTGCGCGACGTCGCCGCGCAGGTGGCCGAAGGGCCGTTCCGGCTCGCGGTCGTCAGCGCCGCCGACCCGGTGGACCGCGAGACCGGCCGCCTCGTCGAGCTGCCCGATCTCCCCTTCCTGCTCGGCGCGCTGGACGCGCCGGCGGTGCTCGCCGACCTGGTGGACGGCCCGGTGGTCGTCGACAACGACGTCAACTGGGCCGCGCGCGCCGAGGATGCCGGTCGCGACTTCGCCTACCTGTACCTCGGCGAGGGGTTGGGCCTCGCGGTCGTGAGCGACGGCGAGGTCCGCCGCGGCCACGCGGGCCTGGCGGGCGAGATCGCGCACGTGCTGACCACCGGCCCGGACGGCTCGGCGATGCGCCTGACCGACGTGTTCGCCGCGCTCGGGTTGCGCCGCGCGGGGACGACCGCGATCGACGTCCCCAAGCTGCTGGCCGGCCTGGAGAGCCACGCGGCGCTCGCCCGCGCGCTGGCCGGCGTCCTGTCGGCGGTGGTCGCGCTCGTGAACCCGCGCGCCGTGCGCGTCGGCGGCCCGTGGGGCGCGGCGATCCTGCCCGCGCTGGCGGACGTGGTCGCCGCCACGCCGCGCGCGGTCCCGATCGAGCCGGCCACGGTCACGGACGAGCCGGCGCTCACGGCCGCGCGCGCGTCCGCGCTCGAGCAGCTGCGCGACGCGATCGTCGCCGCGGCGAGGCAACGAACCTAAAGGCCCTGGGGCTTTAGGTTCGGGCGAGCCGTTCGAGCGCCGCGACCGCGTTCGTGACGTACGGCTCGCGGCCGTACGCGACGTCCTCCAGCGCGGTGCAGATCGCGTAGAACCGTGCGCGTTCGCCGAAGTCGAGGTCGAAGTCGCGCATCAGGCGGCCGTGGTCGACCGCGGGGTCGCCGAGTGCGGCGTCGCCCCAGTCGATCACGCCGGTGATCTCGTCGCCGTCGACGAAGACGTGCTCGGCGCCGAGGTCGCCGTGGATGAAGCACGGCGCCACGGAGGCCGGAGCATCGTTCTCCAGGAACGCCTCGACCCACCCTGGGACGAGATCGCGGACGCGCGGCCACGTCTCGCGGGCCTCCGCCAGCCACGCGCTCGGCGGCGTCTCGTCCAGCGGCGCCGGCCACTGGAGAACGTGCACGGCCGCAACAAAATCTGCCATCGCGCTCGCAAACCTCCCCCGCTCGGGGGATGGACGTTCGAGCAGTGACACGCCGCACACGCGGGGCAGGACGAGGCAGCCGGCGGCCGCGTCGACCGCGAGCGGCACGGGGACGGGCAGCGGGACCCGCGGCGCGACCGCGGCCAGCAGCGCCGCCTCCTCCCCGGCTCCAGGGCCGAACCGCGCCACCAGGCCGTCCCCGACGGCGTAGACGCGATGGTCCAGCCCGGTCGCGAGCGGCGTCACCGGCACCTCGCCGACCAGCCTCCGGATCACCTCGAAGTGTTCGCGCACCGGTCTCGAGCCTACGCATCGGTAAGGCGTGAATCGGTCAAACACAAGACATATCACCGCTTCAGGCGTGTGCTCAGCTGCCGATGTCAGAGAGCAATGCCTCGGTCCCCCGCCCCAGAAGCCCGTGTCGCTGCCCTCGCGGCCGCGGTGAGTGCGGGGGCCGCCGCGATCTCGCTCAGCCGGACCCGCAAGTCCACGCCGACGCCGCCCGTGTCCGGCGACTCCGCGCTCGTCGGCCTGATCGAACGCGTCGCCGAGGCGACCGACCGCGCCGACAGCACCGACGCCGTGCTGCGCGCCTGCGTCGACCAGATCTGCCGCTGGACCGGCTGGCCCGTCGGGCACGTCTACATCGCGGACCCGCAGGACCGCGACCGCCTGCTGTCCTCCTCGCTCTGGTACCTCGGGGACGTCGCGCGCTACGCCGGCTTCCGCACCGAGACCGAGCGGATGCCGATGACCCGCGGCGTCGGCCTCCCCGGCCGCGTGCTCGAGAGCGAGCGCGCCGAGTGGATCGTCGACCTCAGCGGTGACGCCAACTTCCCCCGCAACGCCGTCGCCGCCGAGGCCGGGCTGCGCGGCGCGTTCTCCTTCCCCATCTCCAGCGCCGGCGAGATCGAGGCCGTGATCGAGTGCTTCTCGACGCGCACGGTCGCCCCCGACGACCGCCTGCTCGAGGTCGCCTCGCACATCGGCCGCCAGGTCGGCCGCCGGCTCGCCGGCATGCGCAGCGCCACCGCCCTGCGCGCCGCCGAGAACCGCTTCACCTCCTTCCGCGAGTCCACCAGCGACGCGATCATCACCGCCGACAGCGCGGGCCTGATCGTCTCCTGGAACTCCGCCGCCGAGCGGATGTTCGGCTACGACCGCGAGCAGGTCATGGGCCGCCCGCTGTCGGTGCTGATGCCCGAGCGTCTGCGCGCGCCGCACGACGCCGGCCTGCGCCGCGTTGTCGCCAAGCCCGAGTCGGCGCGGATCATGGGCCGCACCGTCGAGGTCGTCGGCAAGCGCGCCGACGGCACCGAGTTCCCGATCGAGCTCTCGATCTCCTCGTGGGACGAGGACGAGGGCCGCTTCTTCGGCGGCATCATCCGCGACATCTCCGACCGCTCCCGGGCGGAGGAGCAGGCGCGCGCGCTCGAGACCGCCCCGGACCCGATCGTCGAGGTCAACGCCGACGGGAACATCGTGCTCGCCAACGCCCGCACGGAGCAGCTGTTCGGCTACGGCCGCAGCGAGCTCGTCGGCCGTCCGGTGCAGGAGCTCTTCGCCCCGAACTCACGCGAGCTGCCGCTGGCCCCCGGCGTCGACCTGACCGGCCGGCGCAAGGACGGGCACGAGTTCCCGCTCGAGATCACGTTCGGCCCGGTCGCCGACGGTGAGGACGCCGTCGCCACCTGCATCCTGCGCGACGTCACCGAGCGCCGCCGCTTCGAGGCCCAGCTGCGTCACCAGGCCGACCACGACCACCTGACGCGGCTGTTCAACCGCCGCCGCTTCGAGGAGGAGCTCGCCCTCTACACCAAGCGGCGCGACCCCGGCGCCGTCCTGCTGCTCGACCTCGACCGCTTCAAGTACATCAACGACGTCCACGGCCACACCGCGGGCGACGAGATGGTGCGCACGATCGGCGCCGCGCTGCGGACCGTGGTCGGCGAGACCGACGTCGTCGCGCGCCTGGGCGGCGACGAGTTCGCCGTCCTGCTCGACAGCGCCGATCGCGAGGCCGCCGAACGCGCCGCCGTGGCGGTCGTCAGCGCCGTGCGCGAGCAGCGCCTCACGCTCGGGACGATCGCCGTCTCGATCACCGCTTCGGTCGGCGTGGTGCCGTTCGGCGACGACGACCTGCAGGCGGAGGGCATCCTCGCCGCCGCCGACCTCGCGATGTACGCCGCCAAGGAACTCGGCGGTGACGGCTTCCACGTCACCGACCGCGACGACGAGCGCGTCGCCGGCATGCAGGCCCGACTCGACTGGGCCGACCAGGTGCGCCGCGCGCTCGACGAGGACCGCTTCGTCCTGTACTGGCAGCCGATCGTCGAGCTGTGCAGCGGCAAGGCCACGCACTACGAGCTGCTGCTGCGCATGGTCTCGCCCGACGGGAAGATCATCCCGCCGGGCGCGTTCATCGAGCCCGCCGAGCACTTCGGGCTGATCGGCGAGCTGGACCGCTGGGTGGTCAAGAACGCCATCCACGCACTTGCCGACGGCCGCGTCGCCGACGGGCTGCGGATCGAGGTCAACCTCTCCGGCCGCTCGATCGGCGATCCGGAGCTGCCCGAGCTGATCGAGCGTGAGATCGAGCTGACCGGGATCGACCCGGCGCGGCTCGTGTTCGAGATCACCGAGACCGCCGCGATCACCAACATGCGCGACGCGCAGGCGTTCGCGGAGCGGCTCAAGCAGCTCGGCTGCCGGTTCGCGCTCGACGACTTCGGCGCCGGCTTCGCGTCCTTCTACTACCTCAAGCACCTGCCGCTCGACTACCTGAAGATCGACGGCGACTTCGTCAAGAGCCTCACCAGCAGCGTCACCGACGAGGTGGTCGTCAAGGCGATGGTCGACATCGCGCAGGGGCTCGGCCTGAAGACGATCGCGGAGTTCGTGGAGGACGCCGAGACGTCGACGCGACTGCGCGAGCTGGGCGTCGATCACGCCCAGGGCTACCACTACGGCCGCCCCGAGCCGATGCCGCGCGCCGCCGCGCCGCGGCTTGACCGTGTCTTGACCCGCGGTTGAGCGGACCGCGAGGTCCGCTGACGATGCATCGGGCATGCCCGAGCTCCCGTCCGCGTTGGTCGTCGACGACGACCCGGTCTCCCTCATGCTGCTGTCCGCCTGGGCGAGCGGCGCCGGCCTGAAACCCGCCCCGGCCGCCGACGGCCTGGCGGCACACCGGATCCTGCTCTCCGGCCTGCGGCCCGCGGTGATCGTCACCGACATCGACATGCCCAAGCTCGACGGCCTCGGGCTGATCAAGCGCGTGCGGGAGAACGTCGCGCTGAGCACGATCCCGGTGATCGTCGTCTCCAGCCACCCGCCCGAGGACGAGCACGACGCCGATCACTGGTTCGGCAAGGGCGAGTCCGCGCGGGTCACGAGCGTGCTCCGCGCGGTCGCGGCCTCGGCCGGTTAGCTCTTCGGCTCGGCCTTGCCCTCGAGCTCGTCCAGCAGGACGGCGCGGGGGAACTCCGAGACGGGCACGGGCGGGGCGCTCGCGACGAGCTTGTACTCGGCCTCGGCGCCCGAGGCCAGGCCGGCGCGGGACATCGTGCGGGCGATCATGGCGGCGGCGATCGGGGTGGCGAACGAGGTGCCGTCCCAGCGCGCCCAGCCGTCGAACGCGATCGTCGGGTCGGCGGGGCTCGGCGCGCTGCCGAGGGCGAGCAGCGTCTTCGCGCGGGTGAAGGTGGACTGCAGGTTGGTGCCGCGGGCGGTGGCGTCGACCCACTTGCCGTGGTTGCTGTACGACGCGCGGGCCCACTTGGTCTCGCCGCCTTCGACCGCGCCGACGCTGAGCACCGGACCGAACGCGGCGGGCCAGAACGGGCGGCTGGAGGCGTGGTTGCCGGCGGCCGCGACGACGGCGCGCTTGCCGCCCATCTGGCGCATGGCGTTGAGGATCGCGAGCGGCGGCTGGTCACGGTCGGTGTAGCCGCCGAGCGAGAGGTTGACCACGTCGGTATCAGTGGGGAGCTGCGCCATCGCGGCGGCGACGCCGAAGTCGTCGCCGACGCCGTGCGAGTCGAGCACCTTGACGGCGTAGATGTCCGCGGCGGGCGCGACCTGGCGGATCAGGCCGGCGATGAACGTGCCGTGGCCGGCTTCGGCGTCGCCGTAGCCGTCAGCGTCCGCGTCCCACGTGTCGGCGCTGCCGGGAGCGCGCTGGACGGTGCGCAGCCACTCGTGGTCGAACAGGCCGGTGTCGAGGACGGCGATCTTCGCGCCCGCGCCGTCGGTGGACAGGGCGCCGCGCTGCGGGAGCGTAGCGGGGAGCGTGGCGGGGCGGACGGTCGAGCCGGGGCCGCCCTGGATGCGGGGCTCGCCGTGGAAGTTGATGGCGTCACCGGCGGCCTCGCCGACGAAGACGTAGTTGGGCGCGACCTGCGCGGGCCCCTCGGGGCGGCCGGCGGTGGCCTTGCGCACGCGGGCGAGCGCGTCGAGCACCTCACGCGCCGGGTCCGTGGTCCGCGGCTTGGTGATGAGGAGCGTCAGGCCGAACGGGCGCTGCTCGGCGGCCTTGTAGTCCTTGAGCACGCGCTGGACGTCAGCCGCGTCGCCCGGGCCGACGAGGACCTGGCCGGGGCGCAGGAGGAACGTGTTGCTGGGGTCATGGTTGACTGCGACCTTGCTCGGGTCCCACTGCTTCGGGAGCTCCGCGGCGAAGGCTGCACCGGTGCTCACGCCGAGCGCGGCGAGGATCACCGCCGCTGCAAGCACGACACGACGCACGATCTGCTGGCCCACCGGGATGTTCTGTCGCCTGGTCACGGTGGGCAGCCTGTCGTCAACGCCTTGGCGTCCGGTTGGGCGCTTCTTGGCGCGACGTTGGGGTGATGACGGGCGCCTCGTCCGAGGGCTCCGGAACACGATGACCCGGCGTGCGCAGGCGGCGCGGCGGGACCATCCGGGTGGGCAGCGAAAGCATGACCCGGATACTGGTGCCCCAGGGCGCCCCTTACATCAGGGACTACCCCAATCCTTACCCCTATGTTGGGGTGCCTAGGGTGCCTCGGCGTGCACCACGAGCACTGGGGTGTCCGCGTTGTGCACCAGCCCCGAGGACACCGATCCGAGCAGCGCGGACCGCGCTCCGCCGATCCCCCGCGCGCCGGTGACCACGAGCGAAGCTCGCTTGTCGGCCGCCAGGGTGCGCACGGTGCGCCACACGCCGGAGCGCGACTCGACGGTCTCCCCGATCGCGTCGAGGCCGGTGGCGGATGCCCGCTCGGCGCCCTGGGCGGTGATCGCAGCGGCCTCGTCCGCGAGGGCCTGGTCGAGGACGGACACCACGTCGCTGATCTCACCGCGCGCGATCGCCGACACCGCGCGGCTCCGCCGGTACTGGGAGGCCCACACGTGCACGACGGTCGCGGTGCGGCCGGGCAGGAGGGCGCCCGCGACGTCGATGGCGTGATCGGCGGCCGGTGAGCCGTCGTACGCGATCAGCACCGGGCCGTCGCTGGGCACGGCGTCGTCCGGGACGATCAGGAGCGGCAGGTCGGCGTGGTGCAGCAGGCTGATCGAGGTCGAGCCGAGGACCGCGCGGGCGATCTCGCCGCGGCCGCGTGCGCCGCACACAAGGGCCTGGGCGCCGGCCGTCTTGGCCGCGTTGAGGAGCGCTTCCCACGAGGGCGCGTGGGGCTTGGTGACGAGAGGGGTGGCGGTGAGGCCGGACGCGCCGGCCTGCGCGGCGCCTTCGGCAGCGAGCTCGCTCGCCTCTTCGGTCGCCTCGGCGTTGATCTCGGCGAGGGCGTGCTCGAGCGTGCCTGAAGGGACGTTCATCAGCCAGCGCGAGGCGCTCGTTGCGCCGGGCGGTGGGGGTGCCGGGACGGTGATCAGGGTCGCCGTGGCGTTGGGGAAGAACGAGGCCGCTGCGCGGACGGCAAGGGCCGCGCTGGGCGACCCGTCGAAGGCGATGGCGAGCATTGGTTTCAACCTACACGGAGGTGGGCGGGCTGAGACGGACGGCCATCGAGGGGGAAGGGAGCTGGGGCGCCGCCCGCACGCCCGGGCTCAGCGCCTCCCGGGCTCCGCGCGGCAAGGTCGAATCGCCGAGCCGGGATACCG
>NZ_JAPDDP010000059.1 GCF_027587195.1 Solirubrobacter phytolaccae
CGACGGTCGCGCCGCCCGCCGCGACGCCGGCGCCCACCACCGCGGCGCCCGCGCCGACCGCCGTCGCCCCGACGCCGACGCCCGACCCGAGCGAGGGCCTGCTCGACTTCCTGTTCGGAAAGGACGGGGGATGAGGGGCCGCTCGTCAGGGATCGCCGGCAACCCGGTCCTGATCGGCGCCGCGACGGTGCTCGTGATCCTCGTCGCCGTCTTCCTGTCCTACAACGCGAACAAGGGCCTCCCGTTCGTGCCGACCTACACGGTCGAGGCGGAGCTCCCGAACGCCGCCCAGCTGACGATCGGCAACGACGTCAAGGTCGGCGGCTCCCGGATCGGCGCGGTCACGCGGATCAAGCCGCGCCAGCTCGAGAACGGCCAGGTCATCGCGGTGGTCCGGCTGACGCTGGACAAGGACGCGGGCCCGCTGCCCGAGGACTCGACGCTGCTGGTGCGCCCACGCTCGGCGCTCGGCCTCAAGTACGTCGAGATCACGCGCGGGCGGTCCCGCGAAGGCTTCCAGGACGGGGACACGATCCCGCTCGCGCGCGCCGAGACGCCGGTCGAGCTCGACGAGTTCCTGAACATGTTCGACGAGGACACACGCGCGGCGTCGCAGACCAACCTCGAGGGCTTCGGCACCGCGTTCGCGGGCCGCGGCGAGTCGATCAACACCGCGATCGGCGCCTTCCGCCCGCTCCTGCGCGACGTCATCCCGGTCATGCAGAACCTGTCCGACCCGCGCACCAACCTCGAGCGCTTCGTGGTCGAGACCGGGGATACCGCCGCGATCGTCGCGCCCGCCGCCGAGACGCAGGCGTCGCTGTTCCGCAACCTGGACACGACGATGGCGGCGCTGAACGCGGTCGCGCGCCCGTACATCCAGGACTCGATCACGCGCGGCAAGCCCGCGCTGGACGCCGGCATCGAGTCGCTGCCCAACCAGCGCCCGTTCCTGGTCAACACCGAGGGCCTGATGCGTGAGCTGCGCCCGGGCATCCGCGCGCTGCGCACCGCCGCGCCGGAGCTGTCGGCCGCGCTCGGCGCCGGCATCGACGTGCTCCCCAAGACGCCCGCGCTCAACCGGCGGCTGGACTCGCTGCTGGGCGAGGTCCAGACGTTCGCCAACGACCCGCTCGTCCCGCGCGGCATCCAGTCCTCCACCGCGCTGGTCAAGTCCGTGGACCCGACGCTCGCGCACCTCGCGCCGGCCCAGACGGTCTGCAACTACATCACGCTGTTCTTCCGCAACATCGGGTCGCTGCTGAGCGAGGGCGACCGCAACGGCACGTGGCAGCGGTTCATCATCGTCGCCACGCCGCAGGGCCCGAACAACGAGGGCGGGCCGTCGTCCGGGCCGGCCAACGGGCCGACGGTCGACAACCACCTGCACACGAACCCGTACCCGAACACCGCCTCGCCGGGGCAGCCGCGCGAGTGCGAGTCGGGCAACGAGCCGTACCTCGCCGGGCGCACGGTCACCGGCAACGTGGCGGGCACGCAGCAGCCGCGCACCGAGGGCTACGCGAGCCAGGGAGACGCGCGCTGATGGCTCGCCGCCCCCGCCGCGGCCCGCGCCGCTCCGACGCGTTCGTCGGCCTGATCGCCTTCGTCGTGGTCGGCCTGGTCATGTACTTCGGGTTCACCAAGGACATCCCGCTGCGCTCGGGCTTCGAGCTGCGCGCGCAGTTCCAGTCCGCGAACTCGATCCGGCCGAACTCGCCCGTGCGGATCGCGGGCGTGGAGGTCGGCAAGGTCAAGGCGGTCGAGCCGGTCGAGGGCTCCAACGACGCGATGCTGGTGATGGAGCTCTCCGGCGACGCGCTGCCGCTGCACGCGAACGCGACGGCCAAGGTCCGCCCGCGCATCTTCCTCGAGGGCAACTTCTTCGTCGACCTCAAGCCGGGCACGCCCGACTCGCCGCGGCTCGAGTCCGGGGACATGATCGCGGTCACCCAGACGGCCACGCCGGTCCAGCTCGACGAGGTCCTGACGTCGCTGCAGAGCGACTCGCGTGAGGACCTCAAGCAGGTGCTGGACGGGCTGAGCACGGCGCTGATGTCCGAGCCGACGGCCGAGGAGGACGAGGACTCGCACGAGCTGGCCCGAGGGCAGACCGCGGCCGAGTCCTTCAACGACGCGCTCGACGACATCCCGGCCGCGGAGCGCTCGTCCGCCGAGGTGTTCGAGGCGCTGCTCGGCACCGAGCCGGCGCGCGACGTCCAGCGGCTGATCCGCGGCACCGCGCGCACCGCCGACGAGCTGGGCCGCTACGAGCAGTCGCTGCAGGACCTGATCACCAACCTCAACGTCACCACCGCAGCGCTGGCGGGCGAGTCGACGAACCTGCGCGCGTCGATCCGGGAGCTGCCGGGCACGCTGGCCGCCGCCAACCGCGCGTTCGACTCGCTCAACGCCGCGTTCCCGCCGACGCGGGCCTTCGCGCGCGAGATCCGGCCGGGCGTGCGCGAGACGCCCGCAACGATCGAGGCCGCGTTCCCGTGGATCGAGCAGACGCGCGCGCTCGTGCAGCCGGAGGAGCTCGGCGGGCTGGTCGAGGAGCTCTCGCCCGCGACCGTCGACCTGGCGCGCCTGATCGACCGTGCGACCGAGCTGCTGCCGCAGGCCGACCTGCTCGGCAAGTGCATCCGCGACGTCGTCCTGCCGGCCGGCGACATCGTCGTCCAGGACGAGTTCGCCAACGGCGTGGAGAACTACAAGGAGTTCTTCTACGCGCTCGTGGGCATCGCCGGCGAGGGCCAGAACTTCGACGGCAACGGCATGTACGTGCGCTTCCAGACCGGCGGCGGCTCGCAGACGCTCTCGCTCGGCCCCAACAGCACGAACCTCGGCGAGCTGTTCGGCAGCTTCATCGAGGCGCCGCTCGGCAACCGGCCCGCGATGCCGAGCAAGAAGCCGACGTACAAGGACGACGTCCCCTGCCACACGCAGCCGCTGCCGAACGTCAACGGGCCGCTCGGGCAGAAGTCCCAGCCGGGCGGCGGCACCGCGGTCGCGGCGACGGTGAAGTCGGCCACGAAGGAGGACAAGCTCCGGCGTGAGGTCGAGCTGAACGTCGTCCGCAAGAAGCTCAACCCGTTCGGCGCGGCGCAGAAGGTCGGGAAGACCAAGTGAAGACCGCGATCCGCAAGCACCTCCCGGACTTCCTGGCCATCCTCGGCCTGCTGGTCGTCGCGCTCGTCGTGTCGGTCTACATCCTCGACAAGCAGCGGCTCTCGCTGCCGGCGGGCGTGCCCGTCCTGGGCAAGGACTTCTTCGAGGTCGAGGCCGAGATGAGCACCGCGCAGGCGGTCACGCCGGGCCAGGGCCAGACGGTCAACATCGCCGGCGTCGAGGTGGGCGAGATCTCCTCGGTCAAGCTGCGCGACGGCAAGGCGATCATCGGCATGCGGATCCAGCGCAAGCACGACCGGATCTACAAGGACGCCTCGATCCTGCTGCGCCCGAAGACAGGCCTGAAGGACATGGTCGCCGAGCTCACGCCGGGCACGCCCGAGGCCGGGCGGATCGAGGAGGGCGGCGTGATCCCGATCGCGCAGACGCTCCCGGACGTCAACCTGGACGAGATCCTCGCCTCGCTGGACGCGGACACGCGCGACTACCTGGTGCTGCTGCTCAACGACGGCGCGCAGGGCCTCGGGTCCGAGCGCAAGGGCCGCCAGCTCGCGCAGGCCATCCGGCGCCTGGAGCCGACCGCCAAGTACGCGCGCGAGATCAACGAGGGCCTGGCCGAGCGGCGCGTGAACCTCGCCCGCGTCGTGCACAACTTCTCGCTGCTGACCGACGAGCTCGGCAAGCGCGACACGCAGCTCGCGAACTTCGTCCAGAACTCCAACGCGGTGTTCGCGACGCTCGCCGAGCAGGACTCCTCGCTGCAGGCGATCCTCCAGCGGCTGCCGGGTACGCTGCAGACGACCGAGACGACGCTCGGCAAGGTCGAGACGCTGGCCGACACGCTCGGCCCGACCCTGCAGTCGCTCCGGCCGGCGGCCCGCGCGCTCGCCCCGTCGCTCCAGAAGACGCGGCCGTTCCTGCGCGAGTCGACGCCGATCATCCGCGACGAGATCCGCCCGTTCACGCGCGCCGCGCTGCCGACGGTGAAGGAGCTGCGCCCGGCGATGCGCGACCTCGCGGCCACCACGCCCGACCTCACGCGCTCGCTCACGGTCGTCAACCAGCTGCTCAACGCCGCCGCCTACAACCCGCCCGGCGCGGCGGAGGAAGGCCTGCTGTTCTGGCAGTCGTGGCTCAACCACACCGGCAACTCGGTGTTCTCCACGGCGGACGCGCACGGCCCGATCCGGCGCGGCCTGTTCCTCGTCTCCTGCAACTCGGCGCAGCTGCTGGAGGCGGTCGCCCAGGCCAACCCGCAGCTCGGCACGCTGGTCCAGCTGCTCAACAAGCCTGCGTCGGAAGAGATCTGCCCGACCTCGACCCAGGGACCCGCCGCGGGCGGCGGCGCCCCGGCGGGAGGCTGATCGAGCATGGTCAAGGACGCTCCCTCCTTCGGCAAGATCGCGGCGATGGTGCTGTTCGCGCTGTCGTGCTTCGGGCTGCTGCTGTTCCTGTGGCTCGCGTTCGGCGGCCCGGTGCCGCTGAAGCCGAAGGGCTACCGCTTCCACACGTCCTTCACCGAGGTCGGCCAGCTCTCCCAGGAGGCCGACGTGCGGATCAGCGGCGTGCCGGTCGGCAAGGTCAAGGAGATCACGCCGAACAAGCGCACTGGCCGCGCGGACGTCGTCATCCAGCTCCAGTCGCGCTACGCGCCGCTGCCGTCGGACGCGCGGGCGATCCTGCGCCAGAAGACGCTGCTGGGCGAGACCTACGT
Source organism: Solirubrobacter phytolaccae (assembly GCF_027587195.1). Classification (GTDB taxonomy): domain Bacteria; phylum Actinomycetota; class Thermoleophilia; order Solirubrobacterales; family Solirubrobacteraceae; genus Solirubrobacter; species Solirubrobacter phytolaccae. The sequence goes on from NZ_JAPDDP010000059.1 coordinate 4,847, forward strand.
GGAGCTGACGCCGGGCAGCAACGACGCGCGGGCGATCGCCGAGGGTGGGGCGCTCGCGTCCACGCAGGTGTCCGAGACGGTCGAGCTGGACGAGATCCTGCGGTCGTTCGATCCGCAGACGCGCGCGAACTTCCAGCAGTGGATGCAGACGCAGGCCGAGGCGATCGGCGGCAACGGCCAGGATCTCAATGACGCGATCGGCAACCTCGCGCCGTTCGCCGAGGACACCGCGACGATCGTGGACGTCTTGAACCGCCAGGAGGCCGCGCTCTCGCAGCTCGTCGCCAACACCGGCATCGTCTTCCAGGCGCTGAGCGAGCGCGACGGCCAGCTGCGGTCGCTGATCGAGAACTCCAACTCGGTGTTCGCGGCGACGGCTTCGCGGGACAGCGAGCTCCAGGCGGCGTTCCGCGCGTTGCCGACGTTCGAGGACGAGTCGCGCAAGACGTTCGAGCGCCTCGACGAGTTCCAGCGCGAGACCGACCCGCTGATCACGCAGCTGCGGCCCGCGGCGCGCGAGCTGTCGCCGACGCTGCAGGACCTCGAGGACATCGCGCCGGACCTGCGCAACCTGCTCCAGCAGCTGCAGCCGCTGATCGACGCGTCCAAGGAAGGCTTCCCGGCCGCCGAGCAGGTGCTCGAGGACACGCGGCCGCTGCTCGGCCAGCTCGTCCCGGCCACCGCGCAGCTGACGCCGGCGGTCGACTTCATCGGCCAGTACAAGCGGGAGCTGACGTCGTTCTTCGCCAACGCGGGCTCCGCGACGCAGGCCCGCGACTCGCGCACCGGCCTGCACTACCTGCGCACGAGCAACCCGCTGAACCCGGAGAACCTCGCGGTCTATCCGAACCGGCTCCCGACGAACCGGCCGAACCCGTACACCCAGCCGGGGAACTTCGACCAGATCAACAGCGGCCTGCCGGTCTATGAGGATCGCCAGTGCACGGCGGCGAACCTGATCCCGTCGGTCGTGAACACGCCGATCGACCTCGTCAACGACGTCATCGCCCCGGTGGTCTCCCCGGTGCCGACGGTCCAGCCGGTGATCCCGGGGCTGCCGCTGCCGCCGATCAACCTGCCGCCGATCCCGCAGATCCCGCTCACGCCCGAGCAGGCCGCGGCGCTCATCCCGACCGAGCTGCTCAACCAGATCCAGCAGTACGCGTTCGGGGGCGTGGGCAACGCGGGGCTCGTCTCGCCGCCGTGCCGCAAGCAGGGGCCGTTCGAGTTCGGGGGCGAGCGCACGCAGTACCCGCACGTGAACGCCCGCGACGACGGATAGCGCATGGGGGTCGTGCGCAGGCATCCCGGTCGGGTGCTGCTGGTGGCGGTGCTGGTAGTGCTCGCGGGTGCGTTCTTCGCCTCCCGGCTGTCGGTCAGCGCCTCGACGGGGTCGCTGGTCGGGGGCGGGAGCGACGCGGGGCGCGCGACGAAGGTGGCCAAGGAGCGCTTCGGCGACGACGCCGTGTTCGTGCTCGTGCGGGGCGACCTGCCGCGGCTCGTCCTGACGTCGGACCTGAACCGGCTGCTCGGCCTTGAAGGGTGCTTGAGCGGGAACGTGCCTGAGGGGGCGGCGCCTCCGGGTGGTGCGGGCTCGGCGTGCGGACAGCTCGCCGCGATGAAGCCCGTGCACGTGGTCTACGGGCCGGGCACGTTCATCAACTCGTCGGTCAACGAGCTCACCGCGCAGCTGCAGGACCGCACGCGCGAGCGGGCCGCGCAGGCCGACCGGGCGCGCGAGGCGGCGGAGCAGCTGGCGCGCGCTGACGGGCGGTCGGTGGCCGAGTCGAAGCGGCTGGGGAAGGAGGCGGAGAAGCTCGTCTACACGCAGTTCGCGTCCGAGCTGATCGCGATGAACGCCAAGTACGGGCTGAACCTGACCGGCGCGCCGAAGCTCAACGACCCCGACTTCGTCTACCAGCTCGTGTTCGATCCCGCGCGCGGGGAGCGCACGCCGAAGGCGCGGTTCGCGTACCTGTTCCCCTCTTCTGAGTCGGCGCTGATCTCGGTGCGGCTGAAGGCGGGCTTGTCGGATGCGGATCGGGCGCGGGCGGTGGACCTGGTGCGCGCCGCGGTGCGGATGCCCGAGTTCAAGCTCGACGGCGGTGGGACGTACGTGGTCAGCGGTGTGCCGGTGCTCGCGGAGGAGCTCTCGGGCGTGCTGGCGGGCTCGACGCTGCGGCTGCTGCTCGTGGGCGTGGCGGTGATGGCGCTGGTCTTGGCGCTGCTCTTCCGCGCGCGGCTGCGGCTGTTGCCGTTGGGCGTCGCACTGGGGACGGTCGCGGTCGTGTTCGGCGGGCTTGCGGTGCTCGGGCTTCCGTTGACGATGGCGTCGATCGCGGTGCTGCCGGTGCTGCTCGGGTTGGCGGTCGACTACGCGATCCAGTACCAGGCGGGCAACCGACTGCGGGTGATCGCGACGGCGGCTCTGGCCACTGCGGTCGGATTCCTCATCTTGCTGTTCTCGCCCGTGCCGATGGTGCGCGGGTTCGGCGCGCTGCTGGTCGTGGGCGTCGGCGTGGCGTTGCTGCTGACCGTCACGGCGGGGCAGGCGGTGCTGCTCTTGGCGGCGCGGCGGCGGTCCTCGGGCGGCGCCTTGGCTCGATCCTTCCGCGGGGCGGGCGATCTCGTCGACGCGGTGCGGCTGCCGCGGGTGCGGTCGGGCGGCGCGTTGCCGTGGGTGATCGGGAACGCGCGGGCGGTGCTCGTCGCGGCGGTGCTGCTCGCGGTGTGCGGCTGGGCGCTGGACTCGCGGATCTCGATCGAGTCCGAGCTGCCGAAGCTCGTGCCGCAGTCCTTGCCGGCGGTCGCTGATCTGGGCGCGCTGCAGAAGGCCACCGGCACGGCGGGGGAGATCGACGTGCTCGTCGAGGGGCGCGATTTGACCGACCCGAAGGTCGTGCAGTGGATGCGCAACTACCAGAGCTCGGTCCTGCTGCGGCAGGGGTACAGCGCGGAGCGGGGCTGCGGGAGCGCGACGTTGTGCCCGGCGCTGTCGCTGCCGGACCTGTTCCGCACACCGGAGCTGTCGGCGACGCGCGAGCAGGTGCGCGCGCTGCTCGACGCTGTGCCGCCGTACCTGTCGCAGGCGGCGATCTCGTCCGACCGGCGGACGGCGGTGCTCGCGTTCGGCGTGCGCGTGCAGTCGCTGGAGGGGCAGCGCGAGGTGATGGAGCAGATGCGCTCGCGTTTGAACCCGCCGGAGGGTGTCCGGGCGACGCTGGCGGGCTTCCCGGTGCTGGCGGCGGACGCGAACCACGCGATGAGCGATCCGTTGCGGCGGCTGCTCGTCGCTCTGGCGGGGTTGGCGCTCGTCGCGCTGGCATTGTTCCTGGTGTACCGCTCGTGGGCGCGGGCGTGGGTGCCGCTGGTGCCGATCGCGCTGGCGACGGGCTGGTCGTCGCTGGTCCTGTACCTGGTGGGTGTGCCGCTGAACCCGATGTCGGCGGCGCTCAGCGCGCTGGTGATCGCGATCTCGACGGAGTTCTCGGTGCTGCTGAGCGCTCGCTACCACGAGGAGCGGGCGGCGGGCTTCGAGCCGGGCGAGGCGCTGGCCCGGACCTACGGCTCGACGGGCGCGGCGGTGTTCGCGTCCGGCGTGACCGCGTTGGCCGGCTTCGCGGTGCTGATCGCGTCCGACATCGCGATGCTTCGTGACTTCGGGATCGTCACGGTGCTGAACCTGGCGGTGTCGCTCGTGGGCGTGCTGGCCGTGCTGCCCGCGGTGCTCGTGCTGGCCGAGCGGGGCGCGCTCGTGCCGCGCCGTCGCCGCCGCCGCGCCGTGGCCGCGTGAAGCGCCCCGGCATCCTGATCGTGGTGTTCATCGGAGCGCTGCTCCTGTTCATCACGTTCAACACGATCGTCACCGAGTCCGAGGGCTCCAAGGGGCTCGAGGCGGGCGAGGCGCTGCCGCCGTTCGCGATGCCCCTGTCGACCTCCTCGTGCGAGGGCCGCTGCGACGCGAACGTCGCCACCGATGCGGGCCAGGGCGCCGCGGGCGCTCGACCCGCCTGCGAGGTGCGCGGTCCCGAGATCCTGAACGTGTGCGAGCTGCGTGAGCAGGGCCCGTTCGTGCTCGCCTTCGTCTTCCACCCGGTCGACCGCTGCCGCGAGCAGCTGCCCGTGCTCGAGCGCGTGGCGGCGCGGCACTCTGGCGTGGCGTTCCGCGTCGTGGCCGTGCGCGCGGACGCCGGCGAAGCGCGCGGGTTGAAGTCCGCGTTGCCCGTCGGCTACGACCACGACGGCGCCGTCGCGAACGAGTACGCCGTCGTCGTCTGCCCGACCATCACCTACGTCGGCCGTGACGGGCGCGTGGTGGGGTCGACGGTCGGCTCCCAGACCGAGGCTCAGCTCGAGTCCTGGGTGCGCCGCCTTGAGTGACCTCCGCGTGGTTTGGGAGACCTTCGAGACCGCGTTGACCGGCGACCTCCGCCCGCGCTTGCGCTCGTTGTCGGACCGCGTGCCCCGTGTGGCCGAGCTGGACCCGTACCGGATCGCGATGAATCGGTTGGGGTTGGACGAGCCGACGCCGGCCGAGGCCGCATTGAAGGCGCGGTTGATCCGCGGTGGTTACCGCTCGCGCGGCGTACTCGCGGACGCGCTGCTGGTCGCGACCGTCGACACGGGCGTGGGCGTGTGGGCGACGAACGACGTCGGCCCGTTGCGCGTGGAGGGTATGGACGTGGTCGGTGCGACGCTGCGCGTGCGGGTCTTCGCGGCGCCGCCGGTCCCGGTCTCGGCGGGGTCGGTGACCGTGTTCGCGCTGGTGGTGCCGGGCGTTTCGGAGCTCGAGGTCCGCGAGGCCCTCTGGATCGTGCGCGACGCGCTGGCCGCGTGAACGGCGAGCACACCGTCGGGCCGCGTGTCAAGCACCTCGCGCTGCGCGGCGAGCCGCTTGACACGCGGCGGCCGGCGCGCTCTTGTGCGGGTGAGCGGCTGCGCCGGGGTGCGCCCGGGCGCGGGCCGAGTGCGCTCGTTCGGTCCTGATGCCACGCGAACCGCGAGTTTTGTACCTATGCGGTCGTTTTCTCGAGGTTCGCGTGGCGTCGGCCGCGCGAGCGTCGGGTTTCTGGTCGCTGCGCCCAGAAACCCAGCGCTCGAGTGCACGTGCGCACTTGGCCCGCGCCCGGGCTCGCCGGCCCCAGCCGGCTTGACCAGCCCAAGAGCGCGCCGGCCGCGTCGGGTCAAGCGGCTCGCCGCGGAGCGCGAGTTGCTTGACGCGACGCCCGACGGTGTGCTCCCCGGACGCGGCGGCGCAGCGAGACGCGTCATGCGCGGAGCTCCACGCGCGCCGAGCGCGACGGCCGCACCAAAGACGCGACCGCCGCGTTCCGGGCGCGGACACGCGGCGCAGGCCGCGCGCACCCGGAACGGTAGAGCTACGCGGCGGCGAGCGCGAGCTCGGCCGCGCGCAGGCGCAGGCCGCCCGACAGCGCGACGCGCAGCTCGTCCGCGTCGTAACGCGCGAGCTGGCCGGTCACCCAGGGGATGCCGAAGCCCGGGACGGTCATCGCCTCGGCGGTGGTGATCCAGACGTAGCCCAGATCGCCGACGAGGAAGCTCTGCACCATCGGCTCGCCGTCGAACCGGTGGGCGTGATCGGTGTTCGGAAGCTCACGAATCAGATCCACGCGCGGAGCCTCTCGGGCGTGGGCGCTCGCGTCAACGTGCCAAGGGGGCAGAACCCCCCGGACGACCTAATGCGCGCTATTCCGACTGTCGGAGCAGGTAGTCGATGTAGATCGGGCGGCGCGCGTCCAGGGCGGCGTCGTCGTGGCGCAGGACGTCCAGCACCTGGCGACTCCAGTGCGCGACCTCCTCCTGGCCCTGCGCGGCGTCCCCGTCGGCCGCCTCGGCGGCCGGGGTCTCCGACAGCAGCCGCCAGAAGAACTTCACGTCGAGGTGGTGCTCGGCGCGCTTGACGGCGCGGTCGTGCAGCTCGCGGGAGGACAGCGCGTCGAGCTCTTCGAAGGTGGTCACGGATCGGAGGTTATCCGCGGACCGGGCGCGCCGAACAGGTAGCCCTGCGCGAACGGGCATCCGAGCGCGAGCAGCTGCGCCGCCTGCTCCTCGGTCTCCACGCCCTCGGCGATCGCGTGGATGCCGAGCGCGGACGCCAGGGAGACGATCGCCGCCACGATCGCCGTGTCGCCCGGCGAGGACTCCAGCGCGGCGACGAACGAGCGGTCGATCTTCACCGCCCGCACCGGCAGGTCACGCAGCGAGGAGTACCCGGTGCCGAAGTCGTCCAGCGCGAGCCCGACCCCCAGCTCGCGCAGCGCCGCGACGTTCGCCCGCGCCGTCTTCGGCGCGCCCTGGAGCACGCGCTCCTGCAGCTCCAACCGCAGGCGCGAGGCGGGCAGGCCGCTCGAGTCCAACGCGTCCGCGACGACGGCCGGCAGGTCCGGCTGGGCGAGCTGACGCGGCGAGAGGTTGACCCAGATCGCCGGCCCGTCCTCGTCCTGCCCGAACGCCGCCGCGCTCTCATGGCAGGCCTGCAGCAGCGTCCACGCCCCGATCTCGACGATCAGCGCGCTCTCCTCGGCGACCGGGATGAAGTCAGCGGGCGCGCTCATCACGCCGCCCGGCGAGTCCCAGCGCAGCAGCGCCTCGTGGCCGATCACCGAGCGGTCGGCCAGGGCGACGATCGGCTGGAACGCGAGCCGCAGCTCCCCCAGCGACAGCGCGCGCTCGAGCGCGGCCGCCGTGCGCAGCCGCTCGCGCGCGTGCCGGCGCAGGCGCGTGTCGAAGACCTCGACCCGGCCGCGGCCCTCCGCCTTCGCGCGGTAGGCGGCGGCGTCCGCGTCGGCCAGCAACGCGTCCGGGTCCTGCCGGCCGGCGGCGCCCAACGCGATCCCGATCGAGGCGGAGAGCCGGTGCTCGATCCCGTCGACGTCGAGCGGCTCGTGGATCGCCTCCGTCAGGCGATGCCCCAGCGCGATCGCCGTGTGCTCGTCGATGTCCTCGCAGACCACGACGAACTCGTCGCCGCCGAGCCGCGCGACCGTGTCCGCCGGGCGCACCGTCGCCACGAGCCGGCGCGCGAGCGCGATCAGCAGCGCATCGCCCGCGGCGTGGCCGTACAGGTCGTTGACGGCCTTGAAGTCGTCGAGGTCGATGAACAGCACGCACGCCGAGCCGTCGTCGCGGGCCGTGCGGGCGAGCGCGTGGATGAGCCGCTCGCGGCAGAGCGCGCGGTTCGCCAGCCCGGTCAGCGGGTCGTGCAGCGCCTCGTGGCGCATCCGCTCGTCCCCGCGCAGGCGCCCGAGGGCGGTCGCGAGCACGTTGGCCATCGCGCGCAGGAAGCTCTCCTCGTCGACGCCGAGCTCACCCTCCACGCCGATCTCGCCGAACACCTCGTCACCCGACGCGATCTCGAAGACGGTCAGGTCGTCCCCGTCACCACCCCAGCCCGCGAGCACCTCGCCCGCGCGCCGCACGACGACGTACTCGAGCGCGAGCGTCTCGCGCATCCGCTCGACCGCCTCGACCGCGAGGTCACCGACGTCGGCGCCCGACAGCGCGCGCCCGCCCAGCGCGGCGATCGCGGCCTGCTGGCGCGACTGGCGCTGCAGCCGCGCCATCGCCTCGCGGTGCACGGTCATGTCGCGCCCGATCGCGAGCAGCAGCGGGCCCGCCTCGGTCTCGACGATGCCCCAGCTCATCTCGCCGACGAACTCCGAGCCGTCGCGGCGCAGGCCGTCGGCGCGGATCGTGAAGCGCAGCGGGTGCTCCGTCGCGAAGTACAGGTCCATGTTGCGCGTGTAGCGCGCCCGCACCGGCTCGGGCCAGAGCACCTGGACCGGCTGGCCGATCAGCTCCCCATGCTCGTAGCCGAACAGCGTCTCGGCGTGTGCGTTGACGAACACGATCCGCCCGTTGCGACCGGTCGCGACCGTGGCGTCCGGCAGCCCTTCGAGCACGGCCCGCAGCGCCTTCTCCCCGAAGAGCAGCCGCTCCAGCTCGCTGGATTCCGTTCCCCCGCCATCGTGCTTCTCGACATCCATCAAACGGCTCGCCGAGAGCCTATCCGGCTAGAGCAACCCCTTATCGCGCAATTGTGCGAGCGCCTCGGCGGACTTCTCGAGCTCGAGCCCCATGCCGGCCAGTACGACGGGGTCCTTCGTGAACTGGATGTCCCGGTAGTCGACGATCTCGACGCGGTTGCCCCACGGGTCGCGGAAGTCCAGTCGCGATCCCGGCTCGATCGGCACCTCGGCGGCCTCCAGCGCGGCGCGCACCGCGGCCTTGTCGTCGACGACGAGCCCGAAGTGGCGCCCGTGGTCCGGCCCCTGCTCGCGGCCCTCCGAGAGCGCGAGGAACTGGTCGCCCATGTCGATGAACGCCATGCCGGGAGCGACGCCGCGCAGGTGCAACTCGAAGAAGCGGCCATAGAACTCCAGCGCCTCGTCGATGCTGTCGACCTCGAGCGCCACATGGTTGATCCCGACGAGTTTGGAGAGCATCGCGTGATCACATCACGCGCGGCTGTGCGATGCCTCCGCCCGGACTCGCTTGACGGCGTACATGGCGCGATCGGCGGTGTCCATGAGCGCGTCGCGGTCACCGCCGTCCTCCGGGAAGACCGCGACGCCCGCCGAGGCGGTGACGGGCGTGACCGACAGCGCGAGGGACAGGCGATCGACCACCCGCTGGGCGACGAACCGGCCCGCGCCGGGCAGCGCGACCATGAACTCGTCGCCGCCGAGGCGGCCTGTGAGGTCGCAGCCGCGGACGACCGAGCGGATCGCGTCCGCGACCGCTTGCAGCGCGGCGTCACCCGCGGCGTGGCCGCAGCGATCGTTGACGAGCTTGAAGTTGTCGACGTCGAGTGCGATCAGCGCGACCGACCCGTGCTCGCGCAACGCGACTTCCAGTCGCTCCTGGAACGCGGTGTGGTTGAGCAGGCCGGTGAGCGCGTCGGTCTTCGTCCGGAGGGTGAGCGCCTGGCGCTCGCGGCTGTGCTCGCGCGCCTGCAGGAAGCCGACGCACGGCGCCAGCGCGAGCGAGGCCGCGCCCATGAAGACGCGCGCGCCGTCGGGATCGGGCGTGAGCGCGAGCCCCACGAGCGCGTAGGAGCCCAGCGCGGCGGCGTACACGATCGCGATCGAGCGCGGCGGGTACGAGAGGCTCGCGAACAGCAGCGGGAAGAGGTAGATCAGCGTGGTGGGGCTGTTGACCCCACCGTCGGCGGCGACGACGGTCGCGATCAGCACGATCGTGCCGACGTTCCAGCCGACGAAGAAGAGCTCGCGCCAGCGGCTCGTCACGATCCGCTCCATCGGGAGCCGTCCGAGCACGAAGGCCGAGACGGCGCCGACGGCGAACATCAGCGCCATGAACACGCGGTGTGGCTGCTCCCAGGTGAGCGCCACGTACAACCATCCCACCAGGCACAGGCCATAGCTGGGAACGAAGGAGGCCCGGACGGACCGTGCACGATGACGCAGCTCCGCGTCCATGCTCACCTCATCGGCCGATCAGTCAAGACCCTTAGTCCGGTCGGTCGCCACTGCGCTTAGAACTTGAAGCCCATGGTGTGTACTCCAGGTAGGGGAAGTCGGCACCCCATAAGGGCGCAATTTGCAGGGATTTTCCGGCCAGTCTCGCGCCGTGCTCCGTTCATCGGTCAGGGCGGCTTCACCCTGTAGCAATTCGGACGGAGTTACCCCGTTCGGGGGAGGGCGTGCGCGTGGACGCGACGCCCGAACGCGAGCTCGGCCTCGAAGTCGGCGTCGTCGCCGTGCGCGAACCGCAGGCCCCCGGCGGTCAGCAGGCCGATGAAGACCTCGACCACGGCCGGGTCGAGCTGGTGACCGGAGACGCGGCGCAGCTCGGCGACGGCGTCGGTGGGGGAGATCGGCTTGCGGTAGGAGTCGCGGGCGGTGATCACGTCGTAGGTGTCGGCGACGGCGATCAGCCGCGCACCGATCGGGATCGCCTCGCCCGCGAGGGCGCGCGGGTAGCCGCGGCCGTCCCAGCGCTCGTGGTGCGCGTGCACGATCTCGGCGACCGGTCCGTAGCCGTCGATGCGCCGGACGATGTTCGCGCCGTCCTCCGGGTGCTGCTTGACCGCCTCCCACTGCTCGTCGGTGAGGCGGGCGTCGGCGAGCAGGATCGAGTCCGGGAACGCGAACTTGCCGATGTCGTGCAGCAGCGCGGCGGTGTGCACCAGCTCCTGCTCGTCCTTGCTCCAGCCGAGCGCGACCGCCATCGCGCGGGCGTAGCGGGCGACCGCGGCGCTGTGGCGGGCGGTCATGCGGTCGCGCAGCGCGAGCGTCTCGATCATCGAGACGAGCACGCCGAGCTGCAGCGCGGCCAGCCGCTCCGCCCGCTCACGCGAGAGCAGCAGCTCCCGCAGCAGGTACTGGAACACGAGCAGCACGAGCAGCATCAGCGCGATCGCGGCCACGCCCGTGCGGACGTAGAGGGCGGCGACGAGCGCGCACAGCGCCGCGCTGAGGATCTCGCTCGGCAGGACCGGGATGAAGATCTTGCGGAACTCGCCCGCGAGCGACACGTGATTGGCGAACGCGTGGTGGCCGCCGATCATCACGAAGTTCAGGAGGTTCGTCAGCAGGAAGACGCCGATCACCAGCAGCGGGAACGCCGCGGAGGTCGGGTCGAGGCCGGCGGCGTCGATGATCAGCCCGCCGATCAGCGGGAAGCTCGCGAACGTCGCCAGGTTGGCGAGCAGGAGCCGGCCGGGCGTGCGAGCGCGCAGCTGGTCGGCCACGACGCTGGCGATGCCGATCGCCGCCGCGGGCGCCGGGCCGAGCAGCGCCATCGCGAGCACGAGCGCAAGGAACGAGCCGCTGATGCGCTGGCCGTGGTGGCTGACCGCGAACAGGTCGCTGGTCAGCGCGAGCGCGAGGATGACGACGACGAGCGCCGCCGGATCCCACTGGTCGGCGGTCGAGGTGAGTGCGGCCACGGCGACGGAAGCCGCCAGTACGGCGGCTTCGGCGATGACCAGCAATGTCGAGCGGGTCGACATCCGACGACCGAAGCCTAAGCCGTTTCACGCTCCTAGCGGCGAACTTGCATCCACTTGGACGCCCAGTCGGGCAGGCGCGAGCCGCCGTCGTTGAGCGGCTCGACGGCGAGCGTGGCGCGCGTATGGCGCCGGAAATGGCGGCGCAGCCGCGTTATCCCGTCGTCGCTGAGCCGGACGCGCACGGTGCGGGTGCGGCCGGACGGGATCGAGAAACGGGTCCCGGCGGTGACACGCACGGTGCGTCGTTGCACGTCGCCTTGCGTCCAGACGAGGTCCACGGTGCCCGTGCAGCGCTTCGGCGCGGTGATGCAGCGCAGCCGCACGGGGATCCGGCGGGCGAACTTCGCCTCGTCGTTCTTGTCCCCGAGGTCGACCTCGCCGCGCGCGCAGGGGCCGGGCCCGATCGCGCGGGCCATCGGCGCGGTGACGGGCGCGACGAGCAGGCAGTCGTTGGCGACGAACGCCACGTTGGTGCCGTCGACGGCGAACCCCATCGGGCTGCGCGTGCGCACGCCGAACGGGCGCACGGTGCCGTCGGGGTCGATGACGTAGGGGTGCAGGGTCGTGTCGTTGGCGAAGACGATGTGGTCGCCGGCGAAGCTCGGCTCCTGGCCCTGGACGCGGTACCGCTTGGGCTTGCGCCCGGGGCGGATGTCGTAGAGCGCGCCCGGGTCTCCGGCGGTGACCGCGACGCGCCCGTCGGGCCGGAGCGCGTACTGCCCGATGATGCCCGGAAGGTCGACGGTGCGCCGGACCGCGCCGGTGCGCCAGTCGGCGATCACGAGCCGCCGGGGGCCGAGCTCGTCGTCGCCGGGACGCGTGGCCGCGTACGCCACGAGGTCTCCGGCGAAGACCGCCAGGGCCGCGTCGCGTCCCCGCAGCGGCACGTCGTGCGGGTCGGGGTCCCGCGCGACGACGGTCGTCTCCCGAGTCGGCTCTCGGACCTCCCACGTGAACACGCGGTCGCCGTCGACCTGCTGCCTGTGCGGATACGGCGGCGTGGACGCGGGCGGCGCGACCGCCGTCCACGGGCCGAGCGGGGGACCGGTGACCATCTGGAACGTCGACGGCAGATCGCCGTCCTCGGGCTCGGCCTGGATCGTCGCCGCGGCGCGCGTGGCCGACGCGGAGAAGCGGATCCTCGCCCACGTGTCCGGCGGGCCGTCGAACGCGAACACGGGCTTCGCCGGGCCACCCGCGAGCGGGATGGCAGAGACGCGCAGCTGGTGCTCACGCTCGGTGTCGACGGTGGCGAGCAGGGCGTGGTCACCCGCGAGCGCGAAGCCGGCGTTCGGCGCGGGGCCCAGCGGCGTGGGCGTCGCGGCGGCGAGCACCGTCAGCGCGGTCGCGATCATCGCACCACGGTTCCGCTGCCGGACGTGGAGACGGTGCGGCCGCCGACCGTCGCGCGGCCGTAGACGATCACCCCGCGGTCGCGGCGGATCGCCTTCGCCAGCAGACGCCTGCCGGCCTTGGTCACACGCACCCGCACGGGGCGTTGCTCACCGACGGGGATGGAGAAGCGCTGCGCGCGCGTCACCACGGGGCCGAACCCGGCGGTGAGCCGCAGCGTGCCCTCGCACGCGCCGGGGGCGGACACGCAGCGGATCGTGACGCGCAGGGTGGACTTGAGCTTCTGGGGGGCCTGCTCGTCGAGCTCCAGCTCGGCGGGCGCGCACGGACCCGGCGCCGGGCCGAGGGCGAGCGGCGACTCGATCGGTGCGACGAGCAGGCAGCCGTTCGCGTTCCACAGCACGTGGCGCTCGTCGGCGGTGAACGAGTCCAGCTGGCGGGTCGCGATGCCGAACGGGCGCACCGTGCCGTCGGGCTCGAGGAGCTGCAGCCCGCGGTTGTCGCGGTAGACGACCCGCTGGCCGGCGATCACCGGCTGCCAGCCGATGCCCGGGATGCGGCGCGGGACGCCTCCCGGAAGGACGTCGTGGAGCGACTCCGGGCCGGTGACCACCGCGGCGTGGCCGTCGGCGCCGAGCGCGACCCAGTCGGGGAAGCCCGTGAACGTGGGCGTGGCGACGTCCGCCCCGGTGCGCCAGTTGCGGATGACGACCCGGTGCTCCTCGACGTAGGCCATGAGGTCGCCGGCGACCGTCGCGGATTGCGAGCCGCTGTCCTGATCGGGAATCGGAAGCTGGTGCACGCCCGCGGCGTCGCGCACGACGAGCACGTCCCGCTTGTCGACGCGCTCGAGCGTGATCAGGCGGTCCCCGTCGACGCTCACTGTCGGCGGGATCGATTGCCGAGCCACGATCGGGTCGACTCGCGTCCACGGGCCGGCGGGCGGACCGCTGAAGACGCGCGAGTCGAACTCGCCCCCCGACGTCTCGTACTCGACCGACAGCGCGACCCGCTGCGGCGACGCGGACAGCTCCGGCCGTGGCGTGGTCTTGCGTGGCACGCGGTAGGAGAACACCTGGCGCGGTGTCCCGCCGGTGATCGGCAGGGCGTACACGCGGAGCTCGCGCCCGCGGGTGCGCGTGAAGAACGCGGTGTCGCCCGAGAGCGCGTACGCGTCGCCACCGCCGTACAGCGGGTCGTCGACGGTCATCGTCGTGAGCGGCGTGGGAGCGGCCAGTGCGCTCACAAGCGCGAGAGTGGTGAGCATGCTCGACCCGAATACCCCGCCGGGGGCTAGCCGTACCGGACTCGGGGGAGGGCGGTAGGTCGGAAAGCCAGCAGCCTCCACGGAAATAAGGCCTCGCTAAGCCGAACATCTTGAGCGTGACCGAGAACAAGAACTTCGCCGCCCGGATGGGCCGCTGGAGCGCCCAGCACCGCAAGAAGGCCATCTTCGGGTGGCTCGCGTTCGTCGTCGTCTCGCTGGTGGTCGGCAGCGCACTCGGCGTCAAGGCCCCCGAAGACGACACGACCTACGTCGGGGACTCCGGCAAGGCCCACCAGCTCGTCGACGAGCACTTCCCGTCCGAGAACACCGAGAGCGTCCTCGTCAAGGGCAAGGATGCAGGCGCGGTGCGCGCCGCGGTCGACGACACGCTCGCCGCCGTCTCCGAGCAGAAGGGCGTCTACGCCGTCGAGTCGCCCTACGAGAAGGGCAACGAGGGCCAGCTCGCAAAGGACGGCGCGGCGCTCGTGAACTTCAAGCTGCGCGGCGACGAGACCGCGGCCGAGGAGTCGGTCGCGCCCGTGCTCGCGGCGGTCGAGCGCGTGCAGAAGGCCAACCCGTCCGTGTTCGTCGGCGAGTTCGGGATGGCCTCCGCGAACAAGGCGCTCTCGAAGGCGTTCGAGGACGACTTCAAGAAGGCCGAGACGCTGTCGCTGCCGATCACGCTGCTCATCCTCGTGCTCGCGTTCGGCGCTCTAGTCGCCGCCGGCGTGCCGTTGCTGCTGGGTTTGTCCGCGGTGATGGCGGCCTTGGGGCTCGTGGCGCTGCCGTCCCAGCTGTTCCCGCTCGGTGACGAGGCGTCCTCGATCATCCTGCTCGTCGGCCTGGCCGTGGGCGTCGACTACACGCTCTTCTACCTGCGCCGTGAGCGTGAGGAGCGGGCCCGCGGCGTGGGCCATCGCGAAGCGGTCCAGATCGCCGCCGCCACGTCCGGTCGCGCGGTGCTCATCTCCGGCATCACCGTGATCGTCGCCATGGCGGGCATGTTCTTGGCCGGCGACCAGACGTTCACCGGGCTCGCGGTCGGCGCGATCACGGTCGTGCTCGTGGCCATGATCGGCTCCGTCACGGTCGTCCCGGCGCTGCTGACCGTCCTCGGCGACAAGGTCGAGAAGGGCCGCGTGCCGTTCCTGCACCGCCTGCGCCGTCAGGACGGCGAGAGCCGCGTCTGGAGCAAGGTGCTCGACCTCGTGCTGCGCCGCCCGGCGATCTCGGCCGTGCTCGCGACCGCGGTGCTGCTCGTCATGGCCTTCCCGGCGGTCGGCATGAAGGCCGTGCTCTCCGGCACGGACGACCTGCCGCGCAACCTGCCGGTCATGCAGGTCTACGACAAGATGGAGGCCTCGTTCCCGGGTGGCCAGATCCCGGCCGTCGTGACCATCAAGGCCGACGACGTGACGTCACCCGCGGTGACCGCCGCGGTGAAGGACCTCGAGACGCGCGCCGTGGACTCCGGTCGCTTCAACGCTCCCGCGGACTTGACCGTTTCGCAGGACAAGCATGTGGCCCAGATCGCGATTCCGATCAAGGGCTCCGGCACCGACACCGTCTCCAACGAGGGCCTGGCCGACCTGCGCCAGTCGCTCGTCGGGCAGACCGTCGGACGTGCGGACGGCGTGTCCGCGGCCTACGTGTCCGGCATGACCGCCGAGACCAAGGACTACGTCGACTTCCTCAAGAGCCGCGCGCCGCTGGTCGTCGGGTTCGTGCTCGTGCTCGCGTTCCTGCTGCTGCTCGTCACGTTCCGCTCGATCGTGATCCCGATCAAGGCGATCGTGCTCAATCTGCTGTCGGTCGCGGCGTCCTACGGCGTGCTGACCTGGGTCTTCCAGGACGGCCACTTCGAGAAGACGCTCGACTTCAGCTCCAACGGCGGCATCACCGCGTGGCTGCCGATCTTCCTGTTCGTGATCCTCTTCGGCCTCTCGATGGACTACCACGTGTTCATCCTCAGCCGGGTCAAGGAGGGCGTGGACCGCGGCATGAAGACCGAGGACGCCGTCGCGCACGGCATCAAGGCCACGGCCTCGACCGTGACCAGCGCCGCGATCGTCATGGTGGCCGTGTTCGCGATCTTCGCGACGCTGAGCTTCATCGACTTCAAGCAGATGGGCGTCGGTCTCGCGGTCGCGATCCTCATCGACGCGACGCTGGTGCGGGCGGTCCTGCTGCCGGCGACGATGAAGCTGCTGGGCAAGTGGAACTGGTACCTGCCGAAGCGGCTGCACTGGCTGCCCGAGTTCCGCCACGAAGCAGCGCCCGAGCCCGCCCGGGGCTAGCGCCCAGCGCGATGCCGATGGCCACGAGCGCCGTCCCCGCAAGGTCTGCGGTGGACGGCGTTCGGCCGTTGAGGGCGGTGTCGGCGGCCACGGCGGCGATCGGCATGAAGCCGACGAGCAGGCCGGCGCGGCCGCTGCCGAGCTGCTGGACGGCGCTGAACCAGAGCACGAACGCGAACGCGGTCGTGACGACGGCGAGGTAGAGGATCGCGGCCGTGTGCGTGACGGTCGGGGTGGGAATCTGGCCTCGCGTCAGGAGCGCGAGCTGGAGCGTGGCAAGGATCGAGGTCCAGGCGGCGACGCGCATCGGGCCGAGGCGGGGCAGCAGCGGCGCGGCGAGCAGCGTGAAGCCGACCTCGCCGACGAGCGCGGCGATGGCCAGGGCGGCGCCGAGGAGCGTGACGGTGGAGTCGGCGCCGTTGACGATCGCGGCGCCGGCGACGACGACCAGAGCGGCGGGCAGCACCTGGCGGTGGCCCGTCGCGAGCGCGAGGATCACCGGGCTCGCCCCGATGATCACGCCCGCGTTGGTCGCGCCGATGTGGTCGACGGCGGCGAGTACGGCGAGGTTGAAGCCGACCATGCCGACGGCGGCGGTCGCGTTCAGCAGCGCGAGCTCCTTCAGCGTCGGCTTGCCGATCCGGCCCTTGAGCAGCGCGACCAGGATCAGCGCGCCGATCGCGTAGCGGATGAACTGGCCCGCCGTGTACGAGTAGTCCGTGAGGGCATCGCTGACGGGAAACGACGCGCCGACGACGCTCGCCGCGATCGCCCCCTTGATCCATCCGTTCATGGTCGCTGACGGTACGGTCGCACTGGCCCGGGTGTAAGGTCCAGATCGGTGTCCGAAAACCAGGCCAGAGAGCTGCTGGTCGGCCTGCAGCGCGGAGCCGGCCCACTCCAGCGCCAGGTCGAGGACCAGCTCCGCGCGCTGATCCGCGACGGCCGCCTGGTGGCCGGCGAGCGCCTTCCGTCCTCCCGCGCCCTGGCGTCCGACCTGTCGGTCTCCCGCGGCGTGGTCAGCGACGCCTACGCCCAGCTCGCCGCCGAGGGCTGGCTCCTCATCGCCCCCCGCTCCGGCCCCCGCGTGGCCGACGCGAACCTAAAGGGGTCAGACCCCTTCGCGCGACAACTGTCGCGTAAAGGGGTCAGACCCTCTCACGCGACAGATGTCGCGGTGCGGTATGACCTGCGGCCCGGGCGGCCTGATCTGGCGCGCTTTCCGCGGGCGGATTGGTTGCGGTCGCTGGGGGTGGCCGTGCGTGGGGCCGGGGACGCGGAGCTCGACTACCCGCCGACTGCAGGGTCGACGCGACTACGGGGCGTGCTCGCGGCCTACCGCGGGCGGGTGCGGGGGACGCTCGCGACGGCCGACGACGTGCTCGTATGCCTCGGCGCGGCGCAGGCGTTCATCTCGCTCGCGGTGGCGATGCACGGCGCGCGGGTCGCGGTCGAGCGCCCCGGGCACGTCGGGATCCGCGAGCTGTTGCGCGTGCGTGGACTGCAGCCGGTGCCCGTGCGCGTGGACGACGAGGGGATCGTCGTCGACGAGCTGCCCGACGACGTGCGCGCGGTGCTCGTCACGCCCGCGCACCAGTTCCCGACGGGCGTGGTGATGTCGGCGGCGCGGCGCGCGGAGCTGCTCGCCTGGGCCGAGGCGCACGACGCGGTGATCGTCGAGGACGACTACGACGCCGAGTACCGCTACGACCGCGCACCCGTCGGCGCGCTGCAGGGGCTGCGGCCGGACCTCGTCTTCCACATCGGGTCGGTGTCGAAGACGCTCGCGCCGGCGCTGCGACTCGGCTGGCTGATCGCCCCCGCCGCCTGGCACGCGCGGCTGCTGGAAGCCCGCGAAGGGCTGGACCACGGGCTGCCCGCGCTCGAGCAGCACGCGCTCGCCGACTTCATCGAGCGCGGCGCCTACGACCGCCACATCCGCCGCAGCGCCCGCGCGTACCGGCGCCGGCGCGACGCGCTGCTGGAGGCGCTCGCCGCGCAGCTGCCGGACGCGACCGTGAGCGGCGCCGCGGCGGGCCTGCACGTCGCCGTCCACATCCCGGACGCCGACGAAGCCGCGCTCGTCGCCGCCTGCCGCGCACAGGGCGTGATCCTCGACGGCGCCGCGCAGCACGGCGCGGAGCCGCGCACGGGAGCCGCCGCCCTCGACGAGGCCGCCGGCCACGGTGCGGGCGCAATGCGCATGGGCGGCGCCGCCCTCGACGGCGCCGCGCAGCACGACACGGGCGCGCCGCGCACCGCCCGCCCAGCCTCACCGGGCTCGACGCTGTTGATCTCGTTCGCGGCCGTCCCCGACGCCGCCGCCGGGCACGTCGTCGAGCTGATCGCTAGGGCGCGGGGAGCCTGAGCACGGAGTCGCCGACTTGGACGCTCGCCAGCGGTTCCGACTGGCGCCACCGGACGCGCGCGGTGACCCCTGCGACGTGCAGCGTGGCGTCGACGCCGCTCGTGACCGGGTCGTAGGTGCCGGTGCCGTTGACCGGGGCGTCGGCGACGAAGCGGACGTTGATCAGCCGGAAGGCCGTGTCGCCGTCCTGCTCGGTCGCGGTGAAATGGCCGCCGCGCAGGCCCGGGCCGCGGTTGCCGGCCGAGTAGAGCCAGCGTGCGATCACGTCACCGAAGGCCTCGGCGGCGACGGTCGCCGCGCGCCGGGCGGGCTCGCCGGGATCGGGACCCGAGAAGAGCGTGGCGGGAGCCGCGTCGGCGAACGTGAGGGGGTACGCCCCCGCCGTGTGCGGGCGCGGGATGCCGGCGGCGCAGCTGTCCTTCAGCCGGCCGCCCACGAACGAGCGGATGACGATCCGGGCGCAGCGCATCCCCTCGACCAGGTGCGTGCCGCCCTGGGAGGTGACGTGGACGGTGTTGCGCAGGACGACGGTGCGGACGTTCGCGCCGAGCGCCTGCGCGATGACGGGGGCGTCGGAGACCGGCGTGAGCGAGTCCAGGTCGCCGCCGACGATCAGGACCGGGACGGACGCCGGCAGCCGGCGGTCGGGGAGCGCGGGCGGCGCACGCCGGGGACGCGGCCAGTCCGCGCACACGTCGTAGGGCTGCGTGAAGCCGCTCACGCTCGTCCACTCGGCGAGCGTGAACGGCGCGAAGGTCGACGGCGCGGGCTCGTCGAGGCCGAACACCTGCGGGTAGTCCGCGCACGCGACCGCGAGGTAGGCGCCGCGCGAGAAGTACGCCGCCTCGGTCGGCGTGTGGCTCCAGGTGTTCGCCTGGCCGACGAGCCGCAGCAGCGGCGCGCTGTCACCGCTCAGCGCGGCGCGCACCGAGGCGTCGAGCTCGCGCAGGATGAGCGGGTCGGAGGCCGAGTCCTGGACGAGGTCCGACAGCGTGCGCGGGTCGACGCGCACGCGCAACGGCGTGCCGTCCGAGTCCTTGGTCGCCCCGCTGATGGGCGTGATGCGCACCCGCTGCAGCAGCTGGTCCAGCCGCGCGACCGAGCCGGGCGAGACGAGCTCGAGGGCGCTGCGCAGCGTCGCGGCCGACGACGCGTACCACGGGTCGGTGTCGCGCCGCGGGTACGCGGAGTCGAGCGTCACCGAGTGCAGCAGTGACGGGTGGCGCGCGACGAAGTCCTGCACGAAGTACGTGCCGTAGGAGTCGCCGTAGAGGTCGACCCTGCCGAGCTTCAGCGCGCGGATGACCGCGGCGAGGTCGTTCACGGCGTACGCGGTGGCGAACAGCGACGGGTCGCCGTAGCGGCGCTTGATCTGCGCCGCGCAGCGCGCCGCCCGGCGCGCGAACGCCGGGCCGCTCGTCCGCCCCACGTACGACTGCACGGACGGGCAGTCGATCAGCGCCGACTCGCCCGTCCCGCGGTTGTCGACGAGCAGCAGGTCACGCGTGCGCAGCAGCGGCCCGAAGATCGCGCGGTACTCGGCGCGCGTGCCCGTCGAGGGATAGCCCGGCCCGCCCTCGACCGCGACGATCGCCGGCCCGGTCGCACGCTCCGTCGCCCGATAGAGCCGGAACGCGACGTCGATGCCGCGCCCGCGCGGCCGCTCCGGATCGAGCGGCCGCCGCAGCTCGCCGCACACCGCGCCACCGCACGGCCGCACCTCGACCGCGGCCTCCGCCGGTGCGGCGAGAGCCAGGACGAGGATCGCGGCGATGCCGACCCGGTACGCCATCACCGAATCGTACGCGTCTCGAGATAGCGAGCGTTCACGTTTTGGTGATCACCACGAAGACACACTTGAGAGACCAACGTCCGTTTAGCTCCTGATCACCAAAATCCGACAGGGGAGACTGGGATGAGTCGTGCACACCGGCGCTTGCGGCGCTGGGTCGTGGTCACGTCCTGCGTGCTGGGCGCCGCGGGGGCGCAACCGGCGCTCGCGGCGACGGGGATCGGGCAACCGGGCTACTACACGTACTACACCGTCACGCCGGCGGCCGGCACGAGCGTGGGCGTCAACGTCGCCAACGGCAACCTGCTGGTCAGTGAGCTCGACCTCGACCGCGGCGACGAGGGGCCGACGGGCGAGGGCACGTCGATCCGGCGGTACTACAACAGCCAGGGTGGAACGACCAAGAGCGGTCTCGGCGCACGCTGGACGCTGTCGACCGGGCCTGACATCAGCCTGCTCGTCACCAGCTCGGGGCAGACGGCGACGTTGAGCGGTCCGACGGGCTACGTCGAGACGCTCACGCTCGAGGATTACGAGTGGGTGGCGCCTGCCGGCTTCGAGGGGTACCTCACGGGATCGTCCAGCAGCCGCTCATTCCGCCGTCCTCGCGCGAACGCGTATCGCGAGTACTACACGCACATCTTCAATGGCCCGGCCGGAACCGTCCAGCCCGTGCGGTCTCACTACGACGAGTGGGGACGTGACTTCCATGTGGCCTACGACACGATCGCGGGCCAGCAGCGAGTGACCCACTACGGGACCCTCGAGGACCAAGCGGTGCACTTCGCCTACGACAGCGCGGCACGGCTGTCGTGGATCGATGGCTACTGGCAGGGCTTCTCGCCCACGCCGGAGCGGACGTACAGCTACGACCCGATCAGCGGGCGGCTGAACGGCACCCAGCTGGTCGGGCAGACGGGGGCGACGGAGTACGGCTACGACGCCAACGGGCTGCTGAACCGGATCGAGCTCCCGGGCGGCGAGCTGGTCGAGGTCGTCTATGACACGTCGGGGCGCGTGCAGCAGCTGACGACGACGCCTCCGGGCCAGGCAGCCGAGACCTTGGCGTTCGGCTACGAGTCGGGCGCGACGCTCGTGACCCGCCCCAGCGGGCACCGCGTTCGCTACCACTACACGACCGATCTCCGCGTGACCGGGGTCGACAACGTCGACCCCGGTGGCTTCACGTGCGGGCCCATGGTGGTCGGGGCACCGCCTGAGGCGTTGGACGCGGACGTCGACGAGCCGGTCGACGGCGCGCCGTCGACGCTCTGCCCGCCGGGACAGCAGGCGTTCCCGGTGCCTTCCTTCGGCCCGAAAGACTTGCCACCCGACGACGAGGAGCCCGCCCTCGGACGGGCCGCGGCCGATGGGTGCATCAAGCGGCTACAGGATCCCACCCAGCCGTTCTACTGCTGGGCGGGCTACCGGCACAAGTTCACGAACGCCAACGACGAGGACCCGATCACGGGCAGCCGTGCGCTGATCAGCGTGCATCAGCAGACCGTCGAAGCGGCCGTCCCGATCTCCAGCGATCCCCAAGACGGAACGCGGCTCATGCACACGGTCGCGGAGATCGCACTCCATGACCGCCGTGGCAACGTGGTCGAAGTTGGATGGAAGGTGGACAGCGGCCAGACCCGGCCGACGATGTTCGTCTACCACTGGGTCCACAACGTCGGCAAGGGCTACTCCGTCGGCTGCGAGATGGCGCCCGGCTCGCCGATCGTCCTCGAAGAGACGCCGCTGCCGTTGACGTCGGCCACGTCCGGCCGCACCTTCGGGTTGCGTTACCGCCCCGCGTCGCAGGTCTCGGACGGGAACCCCGAAGGCTGGGTCGCGTACTACGGCACCAAGGCGGTCTGCACGTTCCCGACGGTCGACATCTCGGAGGACAAGCCCGCGCTCTGGCCTGCCGCCGACGAGTTCCACGACGCGCACCAGGCCGACTGGTTCGGCGAGATCACCACCGCGGTGTCCGACGAGCCGTGCTCCACGATGGGGAACGGCGTGCGCGGAACCACGCAGGGCTCGGCGCGCTTCTCGCGGGTCCGCGTCTACCGTGGCTCCACCCTCTCGACGATCCCGGAAGCGAAGCTGAACACGCTCAGCTCGGAGGCGGTCAATGACTTCTACGACGAGGAAAAGCTCGACGACGGCGTCTTCCGGTACGGCGGCGCGCCTGTGCCGAGTTGCGATTAGCGGCACGGCATCGATGCTGATCTGCGCCGCGGCTCCAGCCGCGGCGCAGGGCGCCTGCGGGGACGGCGCGCCGCCGGCGGCGCGGCTCGAGCCGGCGGTCCTGGCTGACGAGTGGGTGCAGAGCAGCCTTCGACCTCCGCGCGTGCGGATGCGCCTGGAGGGCACGGTGAGCGCGGACCGTCCCGTCGAGGCGTGGTTCCGGTACGGCACGCACGGGCTCGGGCGGCGCACGCCGCGCCAGTGCGTCGGGCCGGGCGAGAACGTTCCCGCCACGGCCGTGGTCCCGCTCAAGACGCCCGTCGATCTGCTGATCATCCAGCTGGTCGTCAGCGACGGGATGCGCGTCGTCGAGACGGAGGTCCTGACGAGCGCGCACTTCCAGCCGAAGGGGCTGCCGCCGGGCTACTGAAGGCTCATGTTCGGCTCACCCTTCGCGTTCAGGCCGTTGCCGCGCGCGCACGACCCGCCGCGGGGCGCGCCGCCGTTGTAGGCCTGGCGGAAGCAGTTGCGCAGCGCGAGCTGACCCCAGTAGTTCGGGTGTCCGTCCTCCTGCAGCTGGTACGGGCCGAAGATCGTCGAGACGGTGCGGATCTGGTGCACCCACTCGGTCTTGTCGACCGCGCCCGGCGACTGCCAGGTCGCGATGCCCTTCTCCTCGAGCACGCCGACCGTGTTCTCGCACAGGCGGCGGCCGTACAGCGCGCCGACCGCGTCCAGCAGCTGCACGTTCGACATGCCGGCGACCGCGTTCTTCACGCTGGTGTTGAGCGTCTCCACGACCGTGTTGCGCGCCCAGTTGATGTCGGCGTTCCAGGCGCCGCAGCCGCCGACCGACTGGCGCGACCAGCCCGACTCCGGGTAGCGCATCCCGCCCGACAGCGGCAGCGGCGCGGAGTAGGTCTGGGCGAGGATCTCGTAGCGCGACTCGCTGTAGCCCGCGTTGGCCATCGCCTGCTTGATCCGGGTGAACGCGGCGCGCACGTTCGCCGTGATCGCGTTGATGTTCGCGGCCGAGAACATCGCGGTCATGCTCGCGTCGTCGTGGCAGTAGTTCTTCCACCACGACGGGGACGTGATCCAGTTGGTCACGCACGTCTCGAGGATGTCCGCGAAGCCGTAGTCGTTGGCGCCGATCAGCACCACGACGGCCTTGATGTTCTGATCCGTGGTCGCGAGGTCCTGCAACATCCGCGCCTGGCCCTTGTTGGCGCCGCTGACGGCGAAGTCGATCCCGGGCTTCCACTTGCCGTCGCTCGTGCGCGAGTACGTCCGCGCGCCCGAGCAGGCGAGGTTCACGGACCGAAGGCCGTCCCCGATGTGCACCTCGGCGGCCTTGGAGCGATGGCAGCCCGGCGTCGCCTCGGCCCCACCCGCGTCGTTGTAGGCGGAAGCGCCCAGCGCGTCGGTCTTCGACGCCGCCTGGTTCGTGTTGCCCGCCCAGCGCCCAGCCTCGCCGGAGATCGCCGAGTCGCCCATGGCGACGACGGTGTCGGCGCTCGCCACCCCCGGGGCAGCGAGGGCGATGGAGACGGCGGCCAGCGGGATCCAGCGCATAGGGACTCTCCTCATGGTGCGGACGAACCGGATCAGACCACGCCCGCGTTGGTGAAAGCTTGGGCGCTTCTATGCGCCAGTTCTCGGTCGAGCACCTCGTCGTCCTCGCGCTCACGGTCGCCGCGATCGTCGTCGCCATCAAGGCCCCGAAGGCGATCCCGCCGAAGGTCCTCGCGGTCGCGATCGGCGGCGCGTTCGCGATCGAGTTCGCCGTCCGCGCGACCGACGGGAGTTGGAACTGGGGCTTCGACCTGCCGCTGCACCTCTCCGACGTCGTCTCGCTGCTCGCGCCCGTCGCGCTCTGGACCCGCAAGCCGCTGCTCGTCGAGGTCCTCTACTTCTGGGCGCTGACCGCGTCGCTGCAGGCCGTGATCACGCCGGACCTCTACCAGACGGTCCCGAGCGTCTTCTTCTTCACCTACTTCCTCACCCACAGCGGCGCCGTGATCGCCGCCTGCCTGCTCGTCTTCGGGCTGAAGCTCAAGCCGAGACCCGGCGCCGTGAAGCGCGTCTTCGGCGTCACGCTCGGCATGGCCGCCGCGGCCGGCCTCGGCGACGTGCTCACGGGCGGCAACTACATGTACCTGCGCGCGAAGCCGTCCCAGGCCTCCCTGCTCGACCAGATGGGACCGTGGCCGCTCTACATCGTCATCGCGGCGGTGATCGCGGTGATCCTCTTCGCCGCGCTCGACCGGCTGGCAAGATCCCCCCGGTGCTGAACGCCGAGATCGACCCCGCCGAAGCCGGCTTCGACCCCCAGCGCCTCGCGCGCATCGACACCCACTTCGCCCGCTACGTGGACGAGGGCAAGCTGCCGGGCTACCTCGCCGTGATCGCCCGCGACGGCAAGGTCGTGCACGTCGCCAAGGCCGGCCAGGCGGATATCGAGGCCGGCCGCGCCGTCGCCGACGACACGCTCTGGCGTATCTACTCGATGACCAAGCCGATCACCTCAGTCGCGCTGATGCTGCTGTGGGAGGCGGGCGCGTTCGAGCTCAAGGACCCGATCGAGACCTACCTCCCGGCCTTCAAGGACGCGCGCGTGTGGGCGGGCGGGAACCAGAACAAGCCGATCACGCGCCCCGCCGTCGAGCCCATCCGCATCTGGCACCTGCTCACGCACACCGCCGGCCTCACGTACGGCTTCCACTACGCGCACCCGCTCGACGGCGTCTATCGCGACCACGGCTACGAGTTCGGCAGCCGCGCCTCGCTCGCGGACACGGTCGACGCCTTCGGTCAGCTCCCACTGCTGTTCGAGCCGGGCACGGAGTTCAACTACTCCGTCGCCACGGACGTCCTCGGCCGTCTGATCGAGGTGCTCTCCGGCCAGTCGCTGGACGTCTTCCTGCAGGAGCGGATCTTCGCCCCGCTCGGGATGACCGACACCGCGTTCAGCGCCGTCGACCCCGACCGGATGGCCGCGCTCTACCAACCGGGCCTCAAGCGCGACGACCGCATGGGGCAGGTCGCGCTGCACACGCCGGCGATGCTCTCGGGCGGCGGCGGGCTCGTCGGCACGGCCGCCGACTACCACCGCTTCACGAGCATGCTGGTGGCGGGCGGCGCGCCCCTGCTCGCACCGCGTACGCTCCGCCTCATGGCCCGCAACCACTTGCCCGGCGGCGCCGAGCTGAAGGACATCGCGCGCCCGACGATCTCCGAGACGCAGAACGACGGCATGGGCTTCGGCCTCGGGTTCTCGGTCGTGCTCGACCCCGCCGCGACCAAGCTCGCCTCCCCGGCCGGTGAGCTCGCCTGGGGCGGCCTGGCCTCCACCGCGTTCTTCGTCTCGCCGCAGGACCGACTCAGCGTGCAGTTCTTCACGCAGATGATCCCGTCGAGCGCGTACCCGCTGCGCTCGCAGCTGCGCCAGCTCGTCTACCAGGCGATGACGGACTGATGCGCGCGAAGCTGATCGGCGTCCCCGGCTCGCACCCGTGCCTGAGCGCGGAGCTGATGCTGCGCCACAAGGGCGTCGAGTTCACCCGGTTGGACCTGCCGAACATGACGCACAAGGCGATCCTGCCGCTGATGCGCTTCCGCGGCTCGACGGTGCCGGTCATGCGCATCGAGGGCAAGCGCGTGAGCGGGACGATGAAGATCGCGCGGGCGCTCGAGGCGCTCGTCCCGAACCCGCCGATGCTGATCGCGGACGAGGGCGAGGAGGCGTGGGCCGACAGCGTCCTCCAGGACGGCGTGCGCCAGCTGGCGCGCACGGCCATCAGCCTCGACAAGGAGGCGATGGGGAGCTTCCTGCACGACCCGCTGCTCGGCATCCCCGCGAACCTGGTCAAGCCGACGCTCCCGGCGATCCGGCCCGTCGTCGCGCGCCAGATGCGGCCCAAGCCCGGCACCGCCGAGGCGTGCCTGCAGGCGCTGCCCGGCCAGCTCGATCGCGTCGACGCGTTGCTCGAGCAGGGCGTGATCGGCGGTGAGCAGCCGAACGTCGTCGACTTCCAGGTCGCGCCGTCGGTGCGGCTGATGCTCAACTTCGACCAGCTGCGCGAGCACATCGACGGCCGGCCCGCCGCCGCGCACGCCCGCCGGTTCGTGCCCGATTATCCCGGCCGGTTCCGGGCAGTATTCCCGGACGCATGGCTGCCGTTCTGAGACAAGACATCACGCTCGGGGGCGAGGTCGCGGCCTGGCTGTGGCATCCCGAGGGCGCGACGGGCGCCGTCGTGCTGGGCCACGGCTTCTCCGCCGTGCGCGACCAGCGCATCGACGCCTACGCCGAGCGCTTCGCGGAGGCGGGGCTCGCGGCGCTGCTGTTCGACTACCGCCACTTCGGCGCGAGCGGGGGCCAGCCGCGCCAGCTGCTCGACATCAAGCGTCAGCTCGAGGACTGGCGCACCGCGATCGCCTACGCCCGCGGGCTCGACGGCATCCAGCACGTCGGCCTGTTCGGCTCCTCCTTCGGCGGCGGGCACGCGCTCCAGGTCGCTGCGAGCGACCCGAACATCAGCGCCGCCGTCGCGCAGTGCCCGATGACGGACGGGCTGCAGGCCGCGCTGCGGATGCCGCCCAAGACCGCCGTGCGGGTGGCGAAGGTCGCGCTTCAGGACGAGCTCGGCTCCCGGCTCGGGCGCAAGCCGAAGTACATCCAAGCCGTCGGCCGGCCGGGCGAGGTGGCGATCATGTCCGCCCCGGACTCGCAGCCCGGCTTCGAATCGCTGACGCCGGAAGGCTCGCAGTGGCGCAACGCGGTCGCGGCGCGGATCGGCCTCTGGGTCGGCACGTACCGGCCGGGCCGGCACGCGGCGTCGATCACCTGCCCGGTGTTGATCGCCGTCTGCGAGCAGGACTCGCTGGTGAGCGTGGACGCCGCGGCCAAGGTCGCGGACGACGCCCCGCAGGGGGAGCTCGCCCGCTATCCGATCGGCCACTTCGACATCTACACGGGCGAGTGGTTCGAGCGCGCAGTGACACGCCAGGCGGAGTTCCTGGCGCGCCACCTGACCGCGACGACTACTCCGTGATCGAGATGTAGACGCGCTTGCGCGGGTTCACGGGCGTGCCCGCGGTCGCGGTGCCGTCGCTGTTGCGCGGGCTGACCACGAGGGCGTTGGCGCTCTTGGAGTTCGCCGGCGCGCACTCGACGGCGACCGTCTGGCAGCGCGCGACGCTGACCTCGCCACCGAAGTTCGGCTCGGCGCCCGCGGCGCCGTCCGTGTCGATCTTGTTCTGGATCGCGATCGTGGCCTGCAGGCCCTTGCCCGCGAGCGTCGCGCCCGAGTCGATGTAGACGTTCTGGTTGGTCTGGTAGGCGTCGAGGATCGCGAAGCCGCCCGACTGCTCCTCGATCTGGCCCGCCTCGTTGATCAGCAGCCAGCGCGTCTTGAGCGACGCGGCGTCCGCGCCGTCCACGCGGTCGGCGTTCAGGCCGGTCGCGACGCCGGTGGCGTTGGTCGTGAACGGCTTCTTGGTGTCGCCGCCGGCGCCGACGGTGATCGAGCCGGCGCTCTCGGCGCCGACGGCGTTGAACTCGAACGCGAAGCCGGTGGACAGGTTGTTCGCGCGGATGCACGGGTTCTTGGGCGGGGTGGCCGTCGAGCCGCCCGCGGTCGAACGACAGCCGTAGATCGCGCCGCCGCCGCTGGTGGACTTGTTGGACTGGCGCGTCGTGTAGCCGGTCGCGTTGTTGGAGATGATCTCGGTCTCCTTGGTGGCGGTGCCGTTGCGCGCGCCTTCACGCAGCGCATCGCCGGTCGCCGCGACCCCGAGCGGCGCGATCCCGAGGACGAGGATCGTGGAGGCGATGACGACGTGACGGACACGCGTGTGAGATGAACGCATGGTGAGGCCTGCGCCGCGGATCGCCCGGCGGATGACTCAGTTGGCGCCGTCACGGTGCCCGACGCGCAACTGAGAGATTGCTCAACACCCACTGGTCGAACACGAATCCGACATCCGGTCCAATGTGAGACGCCAATGGGGCCGCCAGTCTCCCGACCATGGAGAAACCTGCTCGAGCCGCGTCGCGGCTGGCGGCGGTCGCGTGCGCGCTCGGTCTGATGATCGCGGCGCCGGCGTCTGCTGCCGACCTCGACCTTGAGACGCTGGACGGGCCGACGGCGGTCAAGCTGATGGACGAAGGCAAGCTGACGTCCGTCGAGCTCACCCGCGCGTACATCGCCCGCATCGCCGCGCTGAACAAGCGCGGACCCGGCCTCAACGCCGTGTCGCAGCTCAACTCGCAGGCCATCAAAGACGCGGCGCTGCTCGACAAGGAGCGCAAGGAAGGCAAGCTGCGCGGGCCCGCGCACGGCCTCCCGGTCCTGCTCAAGGACCTGATCGACGTCAAGGGCATGTACACGTCGGCGGGCAACTTCTCGCTGCGCAACTCCTTCCCGGCGATCGACTCCGGCGTGGCCAAGAAGCTGCGCGAGAGCGGCGTCGTGATCCTCGGCAAGCTCGGCCTCTCCGAGTACGCCAACTACTTCGGCAACCAGCCGTCGGGCTTCGCGAACCTCACGGGCCAGGTGCTCAACGCGGTCGACGCCGACCAGAACCCGTCGGGCTCCTCGTCCGGCTCGGGCTCCGCGTCCGCCGCCGCGCTGTCGACGCTCGTCGTCGGCACGGAGACGTCCGGCTCGATCATCTCGCCCTCGCAGGCGAACGGGCTCGTCGGCCTGCGCCCGACGGTCGGGCTCGTCCCGGGCTACGGCATCGCGCCGATCTCGGCCTCGCAGGACACGGCCGGCCCGATGGACCGCACGGTCGCCAACGCGGCGCTCACGCTGCAGTCGATCGCGGGCTACGACGCCCACAACGCGGAGTACTACAAGGGCATCTGGGGCGCGGGCGTGCCCGACGAGGAGATCATCCCGCCGGTTCCCGCCACGGTCCCGAACTACGTCTCCGCGCTGGACCTGAACTTCGTGCGCGGCAAGCGCATCGGCTACAACGGCACGCTCACCGACGGCACGCCGCTCAAGCAGGCCTACGACGCACTCGCCGCCGCCGGCGCGATCCTCGTCGAGCGCCCGGTGATCAGCCCGAGCGGCATTCCCGGCGGCGTGCTCGCCTACGAGGCCAAGCGCGACATCGGCTCCTACTACAAGCACCTCGGCCCGGACGCGCCCATCAAGTCCGTCGAGGAGGAGATGGCCGACAACACGCTCAACGCCCACGAGGCGCTGAAGTTCGGCAACGCGACGCACGCCAGCGCGTTCGCAATCGATATCTCGCCCAACTCGCCAGCCTCAGTCCAGTACCGCAGTGACGTGCTGATCGGCAAGCAGCTCAGCCACTCCGGCATCGACCGGATGATGCAGAACGACACGCCCGCCGACCCCAGCGACGACTTCATCGCGATCCTCGGCAGCGTCTCCAACGGGGCCCGCGCCGGCTACCCGCAGATGACGATCCCGATGGGCTACAACGACACGCTGCGGCGCACGCTGAACGTCTCGATCCACGCGAACGCGTACAAGGAGCGGGACCTGATCGGCGTCGGCTACGTGATCGAGCAGGGCACCAAGCTGCGCAAGCCGGTCTCGCAGATCAACCCGAGCATGTACCGCTGCGCCGACACGACGCCCAAGCCGGCGTTCGCCGAGCGCGGTGCGTGCAACCCGGACTACAAGTCGGCCCTGAAGCTCGCGGGCGGCGCGGAGACGATCCTGCCGTTCTCGCTCGAGACGGAGTCCGCGTCCTCGCTGCGTGACCGGCTGGCTTCCGGCACGCTGACGAGCGAGGCGCTGACGAAGGCGTACCTGACGCGGATCGCGCTCGTGAACGCCGAGGGTCCCGCGCTCCAGGCCGTGCGTTCGCTGAACGCCGATGCGGTCGCGCAGGCCAAGACGCTGGACACGGAGCGCGCTGCCGGCACGGTCCGCGGCCCGCTGCACGGCCTGCCGGTCCTGCTCGACGACACGATCGACGCCGCCGGGCTCCCGACGACGGGCGGCTCGATCGCGCTGCAGAACGCGAAGCCGGCGGCCGACGCGGCGCTCGTGACCAAGCTCAAGGCGGCCGGCGCGATCGTGCTCGGCAAGACGAATGTCACCGAGCTCGGTGGCCTGTTCGACGCCAACCTGCCCGAGGGCTACTCGTCGCTCGGTGGCCAGGTGCTGCTGCCGTCCGACACGGACAAGACGCCGGCGGGCTCGTCGGCGGGTAGCGCCGCGGCCACGGCTTCCGGCCTCGCCGCGCTGACGATCGGCACCGAGACCTCGACCGACACGGCTCAGCTGATCGCGCCCGCGGGGGTTGCGGGTGTCGTCGGCCTGAAGCCGTCGGTGGGCGCGGTGTCCACCGCGGGCGTGTTGCCGATCGCGAAGGCGCAGGACGCGGCCGGCCCGATCACCCGCACGGTGGCCGACGCGGCGACCGCGTTCGAGGTCCTCTCCGGCAAGACGGTGAGCCTCAACGCCTCCGCCACGGGCACGAAGGTCGCGGTGATCAACAGCACCGCTGCCCCGTACCCGGCCGCGATCACGGCGCTCACGGGCGTCGGCGCGACCACGGTCACCAAGACGATCGGGACGCCGGCCAACGTGCCGAGCATCGTCACGCGCTCGTTCGAGAAGGACCTGAACGCGTACCTGGGTGGGAAGAGCTCGCTGGCGCAGATCGTCGCCTACAACACCGCCAACCCGGTCGAGGGCCTCAAGTACCAGCAGCGGGAGCTGACGGCGGCGCTGTCGCCCGATCTCACGGGGCTGGAGGCCGACACGACCGCGGGCCAGACCGCCAACGCGGCCGTGATCGACGCGCTGCTCGCCGACACCGACGTGATCATGGTGCCGTCCGGCAACGCGCTCGTCGGCTACGCGGACCGCGCGGGCTACCCGGTCCTGACCGTCCCGGCCGGCTTCGGCACGGGCAGCACGGGCCGCAACCCGATCGGTGTGACCTTCGTCGCGGCGAAGGACGCGGAGGCGAAGCTGCTCTCCGCGGGCTACGCGTTCGAGCAGGCCACGAAGGTCCGCCAGGCGCCGTCGTACACGAACCCGAGCATGTTCCGCTGCGTCCCCGGCTCGACGTTCTTCTCGCCGCACCACTGCCACCCGGGCGACCTCGAGTCCCCGACGGCGGCCGGTCCGAACGAGACGGCGGTCGCGGGTGACGTGGGCGGCACGGTGCCGGCGACGCTCTCGCTCACGCTGGGCACGCCGCCGACGTTCGGCACGTTCATCCCGGGCGTCGCGAGGACCTACAGCGCCTCGACGAAGGCCACGGTCATCTCGACCGCGGGCGACGCGACGCTGACGGTCGCCGACCCGAGCGCGACGGCGACGGGCCATCTGGTCAATGGCTCGTTCTCACTGCCGAAGCCGCTCGGCGGGCTGGGCGTGGTCAAGACGTACACCGGGCCGGTCTCCAACGACGAGGCGACGGTGACGTTCACGCAGGAGATCGGTGCGAACGACGCATTGCGCACCGGGACGTACTCGAAGACGCTGGTCTACACGCTGTCGACGACTACGCCATAGGGGTTGCGCGTTCACTGGGTGCCGTTGAGGGGCGGCCGGGGGAAGTGAGCGCGGAACGCGGACGAACAGCTGGCGGGTGACGTGAGGGGAAGAGGGAAGCCACGTCACCCGCCGCGCCCGCGTTCGATCACGCCGTGCTCGTAGGCGTAGATCACGGCTTGGACTCGGTCGCGGAGTCCGAGCTTGCCGAGGAGGTTGGAGACGTGGCGCTTGGCGGTCGGCTCGGCGACGACGAGCGCCGCGGCGATCTCCGCGTTGGAGAGGCCACCGGCGATGAGCTGCAGCACTTCGCGCTCACGGTCGGTGAGGTGGGTGAGGTCTTGGGTGGGGGTCGCCTGAGGGAGGCGGTGGGCGACGCGGTCGAGCAGCTGGCGGGTGACTTTCGGGCTGAGGACCGCGTCGCCGTTCGCCACGGCCTTGACCGCGGCGACCAGCTCCTGGCGCGGCACGTCCTTGGTCAGGAAGCCGCTCGCGCCCGCCCGGAGCGCTTCGACGATGTACTCGTCGAGGCCGAAGGTGGTGAGGACGAGGACTTTGTGGCGCGGGAGCCTGCGCGTCGCCTCGATCCCGTCCACGCCGGGCATGCGGATGTCCATCAGGATCACGTCGGGATGGTGCTGGTGCGCTGCGTCGATGGCTTGAGCACCGTTGTCGGCCTCGGCCACCACCTGGAACTGGCCGGTGGCCTCGAGCACGGTCTTGAAGCCGGTGCGCATCAGCGGCTGGTCGTCGGCGATCAGGACGCGGATCATGTGTACGGCAGCTCCGCGCTGACCACGAAGCCCTCCTGGCCCTCTTTGACCACGAGCGAGCCGCCGAAGGCCGACACCCGTTCGCTGATCCCGATCAGCCCGTGCCCGTGGCTCATCCCGATCGACCGTCCGCCCGCATCGGCGACTCTGAGTCCCAGCTGCTCCTGGCCGTAGTCGATCGTGACCGTGGTCGGCGCGCCGTTGGCGTGCCGGATCACGTTCGTCACGGCCTCCTGCACGATCCGGTAGGCCGACGCGTCGAGGCCTTTGGCGAGTGTCCGCGGCGTGCCTTCGATCGCGAGCGTGATCGGGATCCCCGCCCCGCGGGCGCCGTCGAGGATCTCCTCCAGCGCGTCGAGGCCTTTGCGCTCGG
This sequence comes from Solirubrobacter phytolaccae, assembly GCF_027587195.1. Lineage (GTDB taxonomy): Bacteria > Actinomycetota > Thermoleophilia > Solirubrobacterales > Solirubrobacteraceae > Solirubrobacter > Solirubrobacter phytolaccae. The sequence continues at coordinate 37,744 of NZ_JAPDDP010000059.1, forward strand.
GATCGTCGTCGCGCAGCACGCGATGCAGCTCGGCCATGGTCCTGCGACCCTGGGCCGCGATGGCGTCGGCGCGCTCGTCGCCGGTCACGGCCGCGAGCGCCTCCGCCTGCACGACCATCAGCGTCACGTCGTGGCCGACCGCATCGTGCAGCTCGCGCGCGATCCGCAGCCGCTCCTCGGCGGCGGCGTTGGAGGCCAGCAGCTCGCGGCGCATGGTCGTGAAGCGCGCGGCCGTGACCGTGGCCGCGGCCAACACCGCGGTGGACACGGGCTCGAGCCAGTGGTTGAGCGAGACGAGCTGCGCGGCGACCATCAGCGCGGCGCCGGCGACCGCCCACCTGAGGCCGCGGTCGGCGGCGAGCCAGTACAGCGGCACCAGCGCCAGCAGGGCCAGGAACGGCAGCATGACGCTCGCCACGGTGATCGCGACGAGCACCCCGATGGCGTTCCAGCGGAGCGGCAACATCAGATTTCTTGCGTGCGAGTTCTCCATAGTCCAGCGCCGAGCGCGGCGGCGGCCCAGGCGAGGATGATCCCGACTGCGCCGAGCAGGGGCAACGTCGCGACGAGGCCGTCGGCGTTGTCGAGGCGGCTGATGGCCACGGCGGGGATGGCGAAGCGGCCGTCGCCGAGCACGTCGAGCTGCGCCAGCAGCGGCGCGACGCCGAGCTGGAACGCGAGCACGAAGCCCATCACCTGGCCGGAGCGACCGGTCAGCGCGGCGAGGCCGACGCACACGGCGGCGGTCAGCGCGCCCGACACGAGGACGGTGAGCGTGCCGCGGAGCGCTTCGGTCGCCGGCGGCGTGGCGACGATCGCGGCGGCGACGAGCGCGACGAGCAGGATCGTCAGCGTGATCGCCCACGCCGCGGGGACGCGGGCGAAGAAGAGCGCGGAGCGGTTGCGGCCGGTGGCGACGAGGTCGCGGAAGACGCCGCTCTCGATGTCGGCGCCGCCCGCGGTCGCGCCGATGATCGCGCCCGTCACCGCGGCGAGCAGCGTGAGGATGCCGACGGCGCTCGCGAAGTCGGTGTCCTTGTCGAGCGCGGCGCCGATCCCGAAGTAGAGGGCGACGGCGCCGAGGGTGAGCGCGGCGGTGACGATGAGCATCCCGCGACGGCGCTGGAGCTTGAGCACGTCGGCTTCGATCAGGCGCAGCATCACGCGTTCTCCAACCGGGTCGTCATGGACAGGAACTGGTCCTCGAGGCTGCGCTTGACCGGGTTCACGCGCTCGATCGCGATCCCCTCGGCGATCAGGCGGGTGAGCAGGGCGGTGACGACGTCGGCGTCGCGCGGGGCATCGGGCGCCAGCGTGGCGCGGATCCCGCCGTCGTGCTCGACCGCCCGCTCGATGGTGGGGGCGGCGGCGAGGATGTGGGTGGCGCGCACGGCGGGCGCGGCGATGATGTCGATCGTGCGCTCGTCGCTCATCGCGGTGAGCTCTTCGATCGTGCCCTGGGCGACGACGCGCCCGTTGTCGACGATCGCGGCGCGGTCGCACGTCTTCTCGACCTCGTCGAGCAGGTGGCTGGAGAGCAGGACGGTGCGGCCCTCGTCGACGAGGCTGCGCACGAGGTGGCGGAACTCGAGGATGCCGGCGGGATCGAGCCCGTTGACCGGCTCGTCGAGGATCAGCAGCTCCGGGTCGCACAGCAGGCAGCGCGCGATCCCGAGGCGCTGGCGCATGCCGAGCGAATAGCCCTTGACGACGTCATCGGCGCGGGCGGCGAGGCCGACGCGCTCCAGAGCCGCGGGGATGCGCGCCGCGGCGTACCGGTCGCGGGCGGCGGCGTGGACCAGCAGGTTCTCGCGCCCGGTCAGGTGGGGATGGAAGCGCGGCTCCTCGACGATCGCGCCGACGCTCGCGAGGGCCTTCGCGCGCTGCTGCGGGAGGTCGTGACCGAGCAGGCGCATCGTTCCCGACGTGGGGGCGGCGAGCCCGAGCAGGAGCCGCACGAGCGTCGTCTTGCCGGCGCCGTTGCGGCCCAGGAAGCCGAACGCGGTCCCGCGCGGGACCTCCAGGTCGATCGACTCCAGGGCGGCCCGGGCGCCGAAGCGCTTGCCGAGGCCGTGGGTCTCGATGGCGAGCGATGTCATGGGAGGATCGTCCGCCGGACCGGCGGTCCTGTCGTCGTCCGAGCGATCCATCCGTGAGGTGGCACTGATCCGATCGGATCAGTCCTATTCTTGGAGCCATGCCGCTGACCGTGGAGATCTGGTCCGACGTCGTGTGCCCGTGGTGCTACATCGGCAAGCGGCGCTTCGAGAAGGCGCTCGAGCAGTTCGAGCACCGCGACGAGGTCACGATCATGTGGCGCTCCTTCGAGCTGGACCCGGACGCTGCGCGAGACGTGCCCGGCACCGCCGCCGAGCGCCTGGCCGGCAAGTACGGGATGAGCCTCGAGCGCGCGCAGCAGATGCACGCCGAGATGGAGGAGCGCGCCACGGCCGAAGGGCTCGAGTACCACCTCGACCAGTCCAAGGGCGGCAACTCGTTCGACGCGCACCGGATGATCCACCTCGCCGCGACTTACGGCCACCAGGCCGACGCGCAGGAGCGGCTCATGCGCGCCTACTTCACCGAGGGCGAGTCGCTCGGCGTGTGGGACACGCTCGTGCGGCTGATGGAGGAGATCGGCGTAGACCCGGTGGAGGCGCGCGAGGCGCTCAAGCTGGACAAGTTCGCCGAGGACGTGCGTGAGGACGAGGCGCTCGCGCAGCAGCTCGGCATCCAGGGCGTGCCGTTCTTCGTGTTCGATCGCCGCTACGGGCTCTCGGGCGCGCAGCCGCCGGAGACGATGCTCGCCGCGCTCGAGAAGGCGTGGGACGAGGCGGTTAACCTCCAGGCGTGATCCTTGCCGCAGTCGCCGCTCTCGCCTCGTGGGCGCAGGTCGCGCCCACCGAGCAGGCGGCGATGGCGCGCACGCCTGACAGCGTCGTCCAGCTTGCGTACGCGCAGGGCGGGCAGCTCTTCTATTCCCGGCCGGGTGCGAGCTTCGTGGCCCCGATCGGCCTCGGGCCGGACGTGCGGCCGACGCTGCTGGCGGACGGGGGCGGGTTGCGGCTCGTGACCGGCGGCGTCTCGGCCACGTCGCTGGACGGTGCGTCGTGGCAGGTCGGGACGAACGGCGCGTCGGGCGAGGTGAGCGCTTCCGGGGACCTCCTCGCCTGGGCCGACACGTCGGTGCACGTCGGAGCCTCGTCGTACGGGCCGGGCTCGGCGCCGGTCGTCGCCTCGGGGTACGCCGCGTGGTCGGTCGGTGAGGCGGTGCGGGTGCAGCCCGTCAACGCCGACGGCTCACCCTCCGGTGAGGCGGTGACGATGCCGGACGGCACGGGTCGGCCGTCGCTCGTGGTCCGCGGCGGGGAGGCGTTCGTGGCGGCGGGTCCCGCGCTGTGGCGCGTGGGGTCGTCGACGACGCTGGCGCTCGAGGACGCGGTCTCGTCTTCGGTGGCGGCCGATGCGCGCGGCCGGGTGTGGGCGACGTGGACGGACGGCGCGCGGGTGTTCGCGGCGCGGTCGAACCGGGACGTGTCGGAGCTCGGGGCGTCCGTCGACCTCGGCGCGCTGGCGGCCACGCGGGTGCAGGTCAGCGCGACCAACACGGCGGCACACGTGCTGGCGGCGGCGAACGGTGTTTCCTACCTCAAGCGCACGCTGCCGGGGCTGACGCTGGACGAGCGGCACCGGCGGGAGATCTTCACGTTCTCGGTGACCGACGCCGGCGATCCCGTGCGCGGCGCCGTGGTGAAGGTGGGCGGGCGGTCCGGCAAGACGGACCGCAACGGGCGTGTCACGCTCCGGGTGTCAGACCGTCGGTTGCGGGTGACGGCGACTTTGAAGGGCTACTCGAACGCAAGGTTGACGCTGAAGTGAGCTACTCGGTGCTGGGCGGAGGCGAGGCGTTCTGGCGCCCGTCGAACCAGATGGGCGTGCTGAACACGGACCTGGCGAACCAGCTGGGCGTGTCGGAGTTCGGGGCGCGGCTGTGGCGGCTGCGGCCGGGGCAGGCGTCCACGAAGCATCGTCACCGGTTGACCGCGGAGCTCTATGTCGTCCTGGACGGCGAGGGCCGGATTCGCGTCGACCAGGACTCGCTGGTGCTGCCGCGGCTGTCGGCGGTGTACGTGTCGCCGGACTCGGTGCGCCAGCTGTTCAACGACGGCGAAGCGGACGTGCTGTGGCTCGTGTTCGGGGCGCCGGGAGAAGCGGCCAACACGCTCGAGATGGACGACGAGACGATCGCGTTCCTGTATCCGGACGGGCCGAAGGCGCTGCCACCGGAATTGAGTGGCGATGGTTGATCGACTGCACTTCACGGGCGTCGAGGAGGCCGACCGGCTGTTGGTGGCGGATCCGTTCGCGTTGCTCGTGGGGTTCGCGTTGGATCAGCGCGTGCCGGTGCCGAAGGCGTTCATGGGGCCGTGGGTCTTGCGCGAACGACTGGGGTCGTTGGAACCGGCGGTGGTGGCGGGCGCCGACCTCGATCCGATCTTCCGGCAGGTGCCAGCGATCCATCGCTTCCCGGGGATGATGGCCAAGCAGGTGCATGCGTTGGCGGTGCATGTGATGGACGTGTACGACGGCGATGCCGCGCGCGTGTGGACGGGCGCTTCGTCCTCGGAGGAGCTGCGCGCGAACATCGACGCGCTGCCCGGGTTCGGGACGATGAAGGTCAAGGCGCTGGGCTCCGTGCTCTTCAAGCGCTTCGACGTGGCTCTAGCCGAGCCGCTCGTGCCGTGGCATCCCACCTTGGGGGATGTGGACTCCGCGGACGCTTTGAAGGACTACCAGACCGCCAAGAAGGCCAACAAGTCCGTCTGGGAGTCGTCGTAGCGCCCGAGCGTGGCGAACGCGCTCTCGCCCGGCTTCTTGCAGTCGCCGTTGGGCTTTGACCCGTACGCGCAGAAGTGCCGGATGCGCTCGCAGTTGCGGACCTTGTAGTCGTCGCGCTGCCAGCGGGTCTGGGCGTAGTCGTTCTTCCCAGGCCCGCAGTCGATCAGGCCGTGGCCGTAGTAGGCGATGATCCGGTCGTTCCCAGGCCCGCCGTACATGTTGTTCTTCCCGTGGCTGGGATAGATGAAGTCGTTCCCGTCACCGCCGCGCATGACGTCGGTCTGGTTGCTCGGGTTGTCCTTCTCCCAGTCGCCCCACAGGACGTCCTTGCCGTCCAGGCCGTAGAGCGTGTCATCCCCGTGGTGGCCGAGGAGCTCGTCGTTGTCCTCGGTGCCGGTCCGCTCGTGATCGCCGCTGTCCAGGACCTTCCACAGGATGCCGGTGATCTTCGGCCAGCCCTTGTGGCTGACGTTGCCCGTGTCCCCGCCGCCCGGCGTCTGGCGGCCGTTGCCTTCACCGCACTGCTCGCCTTGCTTCTTCGGGCCGCAGCGGTCTTCGTCTTGCGCTCGGGCCGTTGCCGGGACGAGCAACAACGCAGTGAGGAAGATGAGCGCCAGCCGCATTGGCCGACATTACCCGCTCGCCCGCCACGCGAGGATGCGAAGTGGTGAGAGCGTGATGAGCGGTCCCGTCAGCGGGGTCGTCTCGTACTGCGGGTAGCGGGCTCGTAGCGCTGCGCGGGCTTCGTCGTGGAGCGGGCCGATCGTCGCCGTGGCGAGGATCTGCACCCAGGCGAGGCGGGTCCAGTCGTCGTCGTAGTGGTCGACCGTGAGCGTGGCGCGTGGGTTGGCTTGCAAGCGCTCGACTCGCGCGGGCGTGCCCGACCGCTTTGGCTTGCCGTCCACGGCGCTCACCAGCGTCGTGGCGAGCCGCGCGAACGTGACCGGCTGCACGCGAGGGTGTCCGTCTGCATCGAGAAGCGCGAGATGGCCCACGGGCGTGGTCTCGAGCAGCTCGGCCGCCCAGTCAGGCAGTTCGCTGAGTCGGTGCACAGTTGGCACAGTCTCGCCGCAAACGCGTCTTGTTTCGTCGCGACGACCTGCGCGAACCTCGAGTCATGCACGCGATCCGTCAGTTACCGCCCCTGAGGGGCGTCAAGTGACGGATGACCCGAAGCGTGCGCTCGCGAAGTTCGCGGCGGGGCAGTGGGGAGTCGTTTCATCGGCCGAGTTGACCGCGTGCGGCCTGTCCGAGAAGCAGGTTCGGACACTCGTGCGAAATGGGCACTTGCACCCCCTTCACCGGGGTGTTTACGCCGTAGGCCATCGCAACGTGACCACGGAAGGCCGCTTCCTCGCCGCCGTCAAGGCCTGCGGCGACGACGCCGCGCTGAGCCACTACGCCGCCGCGTGTTTCTATGGCTGGCTCAAGTACAACGGTCGCCCCGTGGACGTGACTTGCCGTACTCGCAGAAGGCGACCGGGCATCAAGACGCACGAGACAGACGTGCTCGAGCGCGAGCTCGTCCGCCAGATCCTCGTCACGCCCCGCCTGCGCACGATTGTGGACCTCTCGCGCGTCGAAGACGAACGCACCGTCAAGCGCGCGCTCAGACAGGCCAAGTTCACCGAGGACGAGCTCCAGCAACTCCCACGCACCGGCCTCATCGGCGGCATCGTCGACCTCTCCGCCGCGCACACCGCCAGCGGCAACGAGGACTTCGTCCTGGACCTCGTGCTCAAGGCGGGCTTCGTCCATCCCCGAGTGAACGCGCCGTACCAGCTGCCCGGCCAGACCTACTATCCGGACCTCTGGTGGCCCGACGTGCGGCTCATCGTCGAGGTCGACAGCCGCGAGTTCCACGACGGCCCGATCGACCAGCGCGACGACCTGGACCGCCAGGCGTGGCTGGAAGCCGAAGGCGAGCGCGTCCTACGCACCACGAAGGCGCAGGTCGAACGCGACCCGCCGCGCTTCCTCGCGCGGCTGACCCAGGCCGGCGCGCCTCAGACGAGACCGGCGCAGACCCAGTTGTGACGTCCCGCGCCGCCTGCCCACAGCTTCGCCGCGAGGCGGTCCTGCTCGGCCTTGGGCGCCTGGTACGCGTGCGGCGTCGAGCCGCCGAGGCCGCGCCAGGTGTCCGGCATGAACTGGTAGTAGCCGGAGGCGCCGGCGTGGTTCGGCGGGAGGTTCTGGCCGCCGGACTCGCACTGGACGATCGCCCACGGGATCGCCCAGGGGCCGCCGGGACCGGTCGCGCGGGCCGCCTTCGCGCGTGCGGCCAGCAAGCGCTTGAGCACGCGCTCGGCGCGCTGGCGGCCGGAGCGGGTCGCCTGCAGCGCCGCCTGGCGGGCCGCGCGAGCGCGTGTGAGCGTGTCGCGGCGCTCGCGCAGGCCGGCGGTGATGTTCGCGAGCGCGTCGCGGCGGGCGCGCGTCGCGCGCGTCTCCTCCTCGCGGCGTACCGCGAGCCTCTCCAGCGTGCGCTGCTGCGTGCCGGCCTCGCCGCGGGCGTCGCGGACGAGGTTGAGCACGCGGGTGTCCGCGCGCTCGACGCGCTTGACGAACGAGAGCGTCTGCAGCAGCTGCGGGAAGCCGTCGCTGTGCAGGACGACGGTGACGAAGTCGGGCCGGTCGCTCATGTACCGCTCCTTGAGCAGGCCCGCGAGCTTCACGCGTACCTCGGAGAGCCGCTTGCGCAGCCGGTTCACGCGGCGCCGGGCCTCGGTCTCGCGCGCCTCGGTGGCGGCGAGGCGGGTCTCTGCCGCGTTGAGCTCGGTCTGGGCGGCGCCGAGGCGGCCTTCGAGGATCGCGACCTCACGGGCGGCTTTGCGCTCGAGGTCGGCGAGCCGGTCGGCGGCGCTGGCCAGGGACCGCTCACGGGCCTTGCCGGAGCCGATGCGGTCGCGGAGGGTGCCCTCGTCCTGCGCCGACGCGGACGGGACGAGCAGCAGGAGGGCACAGACGATCAACACCAGACGGCGCACGACGGGATCAACCTAGAAGGGAGCCGGGGACCATCGTGCAAGGGCGCTCTCACGGGTAGCCTGGCCCGTCATGGCGACCGTCTTCACCATCGGCTACGAGCGCCTCCTGCCGGCCGAGCTGGTCACGGAGCTGGAGGCCGCGGGCGTCAAGCGCGTGATCGACGTGCGCTTCCGGCCACAGTCGCGCCGGCCGGGCATGTCGAAGACGCGCCTGGGACAGCTGCTCGGCGACCACGACATCGCCTACGAGCACCGGCGCGAGCTGGGCACGCCCGCCGACCTGCGCTGGCTGTTCCACGCCGGGCGTGTGCAGGAGGGCGCGACGGCCTTTCTCGCCCACATCGAGGCGTCGGCCCCGGACGCGCTGGACGCGCTCGCGCGGGAGCTCGAGCACGCCCCGCCGACCGCGCTGCTGTGCCTGGAGGCCGATCCCGCGGGGTGCCACCGCCGCGTGCTCACCGACGCATTGCAAGCCCGCAAGACCGACCTGCGGGTAGTTGATCTCTAGACCCTCGATCGGTGCAGAGCGCCTGAGCGTGCCGTTACTCTCTACCTCGGCGTGTGCCCCCGGAACGGAGTCGGGGGCACACGATCCGTCTTCCGGCGTGGCCAGCCACTAGCGTCTAGCCCACAGATGCGCGGTCCCGCTTTGACCCCCGCGGCGCTGCGGGGCCTGCTTGACGCGACCCCCGCGGCGATCGGCTGCTTCGACGAGCGGCTCCTCGCCGTGTACGCGAACACGGCGTTCACGATGGCGACCGGCGTGCAGGCGGGGCGGGTGCTCCAGGACGGGCCGCTCGCGGCTGAGATCCGTGCGATGACGGGTGGGACGGGCGCGCCGCGGCGGGTGCGGATCGCCGCTCCGCACCGGATGCCGATCTCGGGCACGCTGTTCGCGCTCGAGGACGGGCTGATCGGCTTCGTGCTCGACGCGGGCGCGTACGAGGCGCTGGCGCAGCTGGCCGAGGAGCAGTCGGCGCTGCGGCGGGTGGCGACGTTCGTCGCCTCCGACCCGGAGCCCGAGGCGCTGTTCCGGGTCGTCGCGGAGGAAGCTGGGCGGCTGCTGCACGCGCGCAGCGCGGCGACGATCCGCTACGAGGGCGACTTCGCGCTGACCGTCGGCCGCTGGGCCGACGACGACCTCGGCGGGTTCGAGGTGGGAACGGTCGTGCCGCTCACCGACAGTGACGGGCTGACCGCGGTGGTCGCGCGCACCCGCGAGCCGGCGCGGATCGAGGACTACCGCGGCGTGCGCGGCTTCGCGGCCGAGCTGATGGTCAAGCGCGGGTACCGGTCCGCGGTCGCCGCGCCCGTGGTCGTCGCGGGCCGGCGCGTGTGGGGGCTCGTCCTCGTCGCCTCCGCGGGCTCGCTGGGCGAGGACGCCGAGCACCGCCTCGCCGGCTTCGCCGAGCTGGTGGCGCTGTCGCTGGAGTCGACGGACGCGCGCGCCGAGCTCAAGGCCTCCCGCATCCGCATCCTCGAAGCGGGCGTGACCGAGCGCCGCCGACTCGAGCGCAACCTGCACGACGGCGCGCAGCAGCGGCTCGTCGCGATCGCCGTGCAGCTCCGCGTGCTGGAGAAGCGCCTCGGCGAGCCCGACAAGGCGCTCGCGCTGCTGCGCTCCGCCGCGAACGAGCTCGAGCAGGCCCTCGCGGAGCTGCGCGAGCTCGCCCGCGGCCTGCATCCGGCCGTGCTCGCCGATCGCGGGCTCGCCGCCGCGCTCGAGACGCTCTCCTCACGCTCCCCACTGCCGCTGCGGCTGGAGGGCGTGCCCGAAGGTCGCCTCGCGGAGCCGCTGGAGGCCGCCGCCTACTTCGTGGTCGCCGAAAGCCTGACGAACGCGGTCAAGCACGCCGAGGCGACCGAGCTGCACGTGCGCATGGCCACCGAGCACGGTGAGCTCCGCGTCGAGATCCGCGACGACGGCCGCGGCGGCGCCGACCCCACGGCCGGCAACGGCACCGGCCTGCGCGGCCTGGCCGACCGCGTCGAGGCGCTCGGCGGGCGGCTGGACCTCGAGTCGCCGCTCGGCGCCGGCACGACCGTCCGCGCCGCGCTTCCGATCAGCCAGCCGTAACACTCGGTCGGGTGCCGGACACAGGCGTCCATGTGACCCAGTTCGACGACGTGTACGCCGCGCATCGCGACGCGGTGTGGCGCTACTTCCGGCGCCGGTCGGCGGCCGACCATGAGGACCTCACGACCGAGGTGTTCCTGGTCGCCTGGCGCCGGCGTGAGGAGCTGCCCGCGGAGCCGCTGCCGTGGTTGTACGGCGTGGCCCGCAAGGTGCTCGCGAACCATCGCCGCGCCGGCGACCGCCGCGACGCGCTGACCGAGCGCGCCGCCGCGCACGCGCTGCCGGCCGCGCCCGACCTCGCCGGGACCGAGCTGCTTGGCCGGCAGCTGGGCGGGCGTGAAGAACCCGATGTCG
>NZ_JAPDDP010000005.1 GCF_027587195.1 Solirubrobacter phytolaccae
ACCCGTGTTCGCGGCCGCGCGCCGTCGCCCCGCTGCGCGTCGGCGCGGCCCTGTCGGCCTGCGGGGCGCGCGTGTGTCCGCGGCGGCGCGCCGTCGCCGACCCGCGAGTCCTTCCGGCATGACGCCGCGCTCCGTGCTCTCCGCCGCGTGCCTCGTGGCCGCGGCGGTCGTCCTCGTGCCCGCGCTCGTCGCCGGCTACGCGAAGCACGCGCTGCTCGACGCGGACCGCTTCGCCGATCGCGCGTCCGCGACGCTCGCCGATGCCGACGTGCGCGCGGTCGTCGCGCAGGAGGTGACCGATCGGATCGTCCTCGAGCGGGCGAGCGAGCTGACGGCGGCGCGGCCGCTGATCGAGACCGCGACCGCCGACATCGTCGGCAGCACCGCGTTCCGGCAGGTGTTCCGCGCGGGCGTCGTCGACGTGCACCGCGCGCTGCTCGGCCGCCAGGAGTCCACCGCGACGTTGACCGTCGCCGACGCGGGCACGATCGTCGCCGAAGGGCTGCGCCATGCGCCGCCAGGCGTGGCCCGCCACGTGCGTGCGACCGGCCACGTGCCGGTGATCGACGTCGGCTCCCGGACCGGCGACCTCGCGCGGTCGGCGCGCGACCTCGGCCAGCTGGCCGTCGCGCTCCCGTTGCTCGTGCTCGTGCTGGCCGGAGCGGGCCTCGGCCTGGCGCGCGACCGCCGCCGCGCGGTGTTCCGCCTCGGCGCGGGCGCCGCCGCGGCCGGCCTCGCGGTCATCCTCGGCGCCGCCGCGGCCCGCGGCTACGTGCTCGGCAAGGTCACGGGCGAGACCGACCGCGCGGCGGCGACCGCCGTCTGGGACGACTTCCTCGGCGACCTGAACGCCTGGGCCTGGCTCCTCGCGGGCGCGGGCGCCGTGACCGCCGCGGCCGCGGCCACGCTCCGCCGCGAGCCGGGTCCGGCCGGCGCGGGCGAACCCGTCGCGGCCGGCGTCCACGGCGCGGGCTCGTCCGCGGACCCCAGGGTCGCGGCTCTCGCCGCCCGCTGGCCGTGGCTCGTGCGGCGGCCGCTCGGGCCTGGTCGGGGCGCCGTGCTCGTCGCGCTCGGCGTGTTCGTGCTCCTGCGACCGGGGGCGGCGTTGACCGTCGTCGCCAGCGTCGGCGGGCTCGTCCTCGTGTACTTCGGCGTCGTGGCGATCCTGCGGCGCGTGCAGGCGCCGCGCCCTGATCTGCGGGCATCAGGAGTGCGTGCGCTCGCTGCGGCCGGCGTGGCCGTGCTCCTCGTCGGGGCCGGCGTCGCGGCGCTGCTCGGCGGCGGTGGTGCCAGGGCTGACGCCGCCGAGCCCGCGGGCGTGTGCAACGGGCACCGGGAGCTGTGCGACCGCCGGCTCGACCAGGTCGTGCTGCCCGCGACGCACAACTCGATGTCGGCGATCCAGCCGGGCTGGTTCTCGGCCGAGCAGGACGCGCCGATCGCCGACCAGCTCGCGGACGGCGTGCGCGGGCTACTGATCGACACGCACTACGGCGACCGGCTCGCGAACGGGCGCGTACGCACCGAGCTCGACGCCGGGCTCGCCGACCTCACGGGCGACGACATCGGCCCGCAGGCGCGCGCGGCGGCGCTCCGGATGCGTGAGCGGGCCGGGTTCCGCGGACCCGGTGAGCGCGGGATCTTCCTCTGCCACACGCTGTGCGAGCTCGGAGCGACGCCGCTCGACGAGGCGCTCGCGACGCTGCGCGCGTTCCTCGTCACGCATCCGGGCGAGGTCGTGGTCGTCATCAACGAGGACTACGTCAAGCCCGCGGACTTCGTCGCCGCCGTCCGTCGCGCGGACCTCGAACGGCTCGTGTGGACGCCCACCGGCACGCCGCCCACGCTCGGCGAGCTGGTCGAGACGGACCGCCGGCTGGTCCTCCTGGCCGAGCATCACGCGGGCGGCGCGCCCTGGTATCGCGCGGCCTACGACGGCGTCGTGCAGGAGACGCCGTACGCGTTCAAGCACCCGCAGCAGCTCGCCACGCCTGACTCCTGCCGGCCCAACCGCGGCACGCCCGGCGCGCCGCTCCTGCTGCTCAACCACTGGATCACGACCGACCCGGCGCCGCTGCCCGCCAACGCGGAGCGCGTCAACGCGCACGGTCCGCTGCTGCGCCGCGCCCGGGAATGCACGCGGGTCCGCGGGCACGTCCCCAACCTCGTCGCGGTGAACTTCTACCGCCGCGGCGACCTGTTCGGCGTCGTCGACGAGCTCAACGGGGTACGAGCGGCAGCGGGTCGATGATGTGGAAGTTCAGGACGCCTTCGGGCTCCGTGTTGCGGAAGCCGATGAACACCCACTCGCCGTCGCGGGTCTGGACGAGCGGCGCGGCGAACAGCTTCGGGTCGGTCATGAACGGCTTCGCGCGGGACAGGTCGAACGGGCCGAGCGGCGACTCGCCCGCGACCATCCACGTCGAGAAGTTGCCGAACGACAGCAGCTGGCTCTCGCTCTGCTCGTCGGGATGGCAGGTGAACACGAGCAGCCACTCGTCGCCGACGTGGCGGAGCTGCATGACCTCGAGCTGCCCGAAGCCGGCGGGGGTGGTGAGGGGCGGTTGCAGCTCCCACACGCGACCGTCCGGGCTCGTGGCGTGGCCGACGACGCCGTCGCTCAGGCGCGGCGCGGTCGTCGCGCGGGCGGTGATGAACATGTGCCAGACGCCGTCGTGGACGAACACGAACGGGTCACGCCACGTCTCGCTCGCGCCCGTCTCGGGATCGTGCGTGCGGTACCAGCGCGGGTCGGGGGACACGAGCGGCCCGTCGCCGACCCGCCGCCAGCGCATCAAGTCGTCGGACTCGGCGAGGCCGATCCGCTGGTCGCGCAGCGTGAAGCCCCGGCCCGTGTTGATCGCCGTGTAGTACATCCGCCACACGCCGTCCTCGCCGCGCGCGACCGAGCCCGTCCACAGCGCAAGGTCGTCCCACGCGCCTTCCGGACCCGGCCGGAGCGCGTCCTCGTGCACGTCCCAGTGGGTCAGGTTGGTCGAGCTCGCGTGGCCGATCACCGCCGCTTCGTGGCGCAGCGTCGGGTCCTTCAGCGCGGCCGGGGCCTTCAGGAAGAACAGGTGGTAGCGCTCGCCGTCGTCGGCGATCCAGCTGTCCCAGATCCAGTGCTCGGGGTCCTGCAGCATCGTGAGAACGCTGCCACACTCGGGCCATGTCGGAGCTCCTGGCCCGGATCGAGCGTGACGCCGGCCTGCCAGGCCTGGCCGAGGCGCTCGCCGCGATGGCGCCGTCGGCGCTGCGCTCGGTGCTGCTGGAGGCGACGAGCGGGCAGGCCGCGCGGCGCGATCCCGCCGGGTTGCTGGCGCAGGCCGGACGCGACGGAACCGTGCGGCCGGAGGCGTCGGACGCGCGGGTGCTGCACGCCTTGGACGGGCACGCGCTGGACGCTGCGCGCGGGTTCGAAGCCGTCGAGCTGGCGCCGGTCGCGCCGCTCGGCACCAACGCCGTGCTCGGCGGGATCGCCCAGAACAACGTGCTCTCGACCGTGCGCAACACCGAGGTGCTGGCCGACCCGACCGCGGCGCTCGCCCTCGAAGCGGCGCTGCGCCGACGCGCGGGGGAGACCGGGACCGTGCGCCTGTGCGCGGTCGGGCGGGTGCTGCGGCTGCAGCCACTCGGCGACAAGCCCGGCTACACGCCGCACTTCCGCCTGTTCGGGCTCGTCTCGGCGGGGCGCGCGACCGCCGAGCACGGGTTCGAGGTCGCCGCGCTCGCCGAGCACGTCCGGGTGCAGCTGCGGCTCCTCGCGGCCGTTGGGCTCGACGGCGAGGTGGAGCTGTCGGACACGCGGTTGCCCCGGCTGGAGGGCATGCGTGGTCGGGCGCACGACCCGGTCGAGTCGTCCCTGGTCGACGAGTTCCCCGGCGACGCTCCCGTCGAGCTGCAACGGCTCGCTTCGGCGCTGCCGGGGGCGCGGTTCGACCTGCACCGTCCCGAAGGCCTCGGCTATTACGACGGCCCGATGCTGCGCGTCTGCGTGACCGACGCGGCCGGCGTCCGCTACGCGATCGGCGACGGCGGCCTGGTCGACTGGACCCAGCGCCTGCTGGCGAACCGCAAGGAGCGACTCGTCATCAGCGGCCTCGGCCTGGGCCTCCTCGCGGCCCGCTTTCCTATCGTGGTCCCCTGATGGATTCACGGTCGGTCTTCGTGGTGCAGCGCACGTTCGGCTCGGTTCGCCGCGGCTACGACCCGGACGAGGTGGACCGACACCTCGAGCTGATCTCCGAGATGTTCAACCGCGGCCTGGCGGGCGAACGCCGCAAGGAGGCCGAGCTTCTCGCCGAAGAGGCGCGCGGCGCCCGGCTGGAAGCGGAGGCCACGCTCGAGGGCGCCCGCCTGAAGGTGGACGCCGACCTGGCGGCCGCCCGCGCGGAGGCTCACGCGCTGCGCGAGTCGGCCCGTGCGGCGGGTGTCGCCGCGGCCGAGGAAGAACGCGACGCGCTGCTGGCGGCCGCGCACGCGCGGGTCGCCGACGCGGACGAGCGAGTGGCTGCGGCTGAGGCCCGCGCGGCGGCGCTGGACGCCGAGCGCGAGGCCGTTCTCGCGACGACCCGTGAGGAGGCCGCGGCGCTCGTGGCCGCCGCCCAAGCCCGGGCAGCGACGATCGACGCGGACCGTGAAGCCGCGCTGGCCGACGCACGCAAAGAGGCCGAGCGCCTTGTTGCCGCCGCCGAGGCGCGCGCCGCAACCCTCGACGCGGACCGCGAAGCCGCGCAGGCTGCCGCGCGCGAGGAGGCCGCGGCGCTCGTCGCGGCCGCACGTGACGACGCCGCGCGACTCGCGGCCGCCGCCCACGATCGCGCTGTCGCGTCCGACGCGGACCGCGCGGCGGCGCTGGTCGCCGCACGCGACGAGGCCGCCGGCCTCGTCGCGGCCGCCCAAGCCCGCGCCGTCACCATCGACGCGGACCGCGAGGCCGCGCTCGCCGCCGCGCGTGACGAAGGCACGCGGCTCGTGGACGCCGCGCGTGACCGTGCCGCCGGCGTGGACGCCGACCGTGAGGCGCGGCTGGCCGCGGCGCATGACGACGCCGCGCGGATCGTCGCCGCGGCGCGCGAGCACGCGGGCTCGATCGACGCCGAGCGCGACCGGCTCATCGCGGCGGCCGAGCGCGAGGTCGCCGCGCGGCGCGACGCGCTGCTCAGAGACGCCGAGCGCGAGGCCGACGACTACGGCGCGCGGCTTCAGGCGGAGGTCGACGACGAGGTCGCGCGGCGCCGCCGCGAGGTCGAGCGGCTCGTCGACGCCGCCCGGCGCGAGCGCTACAGCTGAGCGCTCACTGGCGCGGGTCGTGGTCGTCGTTGACGACGTCGAGCAGCGCGCGGATCGTGCCCGCCAGGCGCGCCTGCTCGTCCAGGCCCGCCAGGCCGGCGCCGCGGGCGGCCCGCACCTGGTGCTGGTAGACGGTCAGCATCGTCGTTGCACTTGGCATCGTTAACGAGAGTCTTCCCGATCCCAGGCGATACATGAGTGACACCGATCCGATCCTGCACGGCGAGCGCGTGACGCTCCGGCCGCTGACCGACCACGACGTCGCGCCGCTGAACGCGATCATCGCCCTGCCCGAGGTGCGGCGGTGGTGGGGCACCGACCCGACGGTCGACGACCAGGACGCGTTCACGATCGTCGTCGACGACGAGGTCGCGGGCTGGCTCGGCTGGTACGAGGAGGACGAGCCCGACTACCGCCACGGCGGGCTCGACATCTTCCTCGCGCCCAAGTTCCACGGCCGCGGGCTGGGCCGCGAGGCGCTGCGGCTCGCGGCGGACTGGCTCATCAACACCCGCGGCCACCACCGCCTGATCATCGACCCGGCCGCCGCCAACACGCACGCCATCAAGACCTACGCGTCGCTCGGCTTCAAGCCGGTCGGCGTCATGCGCCGCTACGAGCGCGGCCCCGACGGCAGCTGGCACGACGGCCTGCTGATGGATCTGCTCGCGGAGGAGCTCAGCCCCAGCTGAGGTAGCCGCCGTGGCCGTCGACCATGGCCACGCGCTCGCCATCCCGCGCGAGTGCCATCAGGTTCGGGTGGGGCTCGAAGTCGAGCAGGTCCGGCGCTTCGGCCGCCAGCCAGGTCGCGCCGAGCCGGTCCACTCGTTCCCGGAAGGCGGCGCGGCCGTCACGCGGCACGTACGCAAGGACGGCGGTGTGGAAGATCACGAGCGTGGCGTCACGCGGCGCCTCGGCCGCGAGCGCGTCGAGGTCGGAGGTCGTCAGGTCGCCCTCGACGATCCGCGGCGGGTCGCGGCGCGCGACCTCCACCGCGGCGCGCAGCGTCTCGATCCGGTGCTCCATCCCGGGCCAGATCAGCAGCTCGAGCCAGTGGACGCGGTCCTCGTCGAAGACGTCGATCGGGTCGAGGTCGAGCCCCGCGCGCCAGACGACCTCCGGCAGCGCCTGCGGGAGCGGGGGAGACCCCTCGGTGCGGCATGCCAGCACCGGCGGCCCGGCGCCGAGCCGGCAAGCGCCGTCGTCGTAGTCGTAGCCGTAGCGGTCGGGCAGCAGGCACAGCCCGGCGCTCGCCCCGACCTCGAGCAGCGCGATCGGCTGTGGCAACGCGGCGAGCAGCGGGAGCATGAACGCGCACCGCGCGGCCTCGTTGGTCTGCGTGCGCCGCTCGAGCATCACGCCCTCGATCTCGTCGCGCCGGTCCTTGAGGGTCGTCTCGAACTCCGCCCAGCCCGAGGGCGTGCCCGCGACGAGCCGGTAGGCGGCGAACACGAGGTTCGGCTGGCGCTTGCCGACCGGCAGCCCGTCGAGCCACCCGAGCAGCTCGGCGTCCTCGGCGACGCCCGCGCCCAGCTCGGCGTAGAGCGTGGACCGGCGGGCCTCATGGCGGGCGAAGTCGCGGTAGCCCGTGGCCAGTCGCTCGGTCATGCCTCGTAACGTAGCCCGGGTGCGGGTCCCCTTTGACTGCTCCCTGCCGCCGGAGACCGTGCTCCTCGCACTGCGCGAGGAGCCGTGGCCGTTCGCGCTCGTCGGCCGCTGGGCGGGCGGGGGCGCGATCGTCGGCTGCGCGCCGACCAAGTTGCTGTCCGCGGACCCGTTCGCGACCTTGGAGGACCTCCCGGAGCCGCAGGGCGACGCGGTCGTCGGCGGCGGCTGGTTCGGCTGGCTGGGCTACGGCCTCGGCGCCAACGTCGAGCGCGTCCCGCCGCGCCCGCCACGGCCCGTTCCGCTCCCGGACGCGCACCTCGCGTTCTACGACCACGTACTGCGCCGCGACGCCGACGGCCAGTGGTGGTTCGAGACGCTCACCGGAGACCTGACTCCGATGGCGCGCCTGCGTGAGCTGATCGCGGCCGCGCCGGAGCCGGCCCGGCCCGCACCCGCGGCGTTCTCCCTGCGCGGCGGCGCCGGCCACGTCGCCGCGGTCGCGGACTGCGTCGAGCGGATCTCGGCCGGCGAGATCTTCCAGGCCAACCTGTGCCTGCGCCTCGAGGCCGACTGGCAGGGCGACGTCGCCGAGCTGTTCGCCGCCGCGCAGCCGCAGCTCCAGCCCGCGTACGCAGCGTGCTTCGTCACCCCCTGGGGCGGGATCGCGAGCCTCTCGCCCGAGCTGTTCCTGCGCCGGGAAGGCCGCGCGGTCACCACGGGGCCGATCAAGGGCACGGCGCCGCATCGCGACGCGCTCCAGGACTCCGAGAAGGACCGCGCGGAGCACGTGATGATCGTCGACCTGATGCGCAACGACCTCGGCCGGGTCGCCGAGTACGGCAGCGTCCGCGCGCCGATCGCGCCCGAGCTGCAGCCGCACAGCGGCGTCTGGCACCTGGTGTCCGACGTCCACGCCACGCTCGCCCCTGAGCACGGCGACGCCGACCTGCTGCGCGCGACCTTCCCGCCCGGCTCGGTCACGGGCGCGCCCAAGGTCCAGGCGCTCTACGTCATCTCGCAGCTCGAGTCGACCGGGCGTGAGGTCTACACGGGTGCGATCGGCTACGTCAGCCCGCACGCCGGCCTGGAGCTCAACGTCGCCATCCGGACCTTCGAGGCGAAGGACGGCCAGCTCTGGCTCGGCGCGGGCGGCGGCATCGTCGCCGACTCCGACCCGCACGCCGAGCTGGAGGAGTGCCTCGTCAAGGCGCGCCCCCTCGTCGCGGCGATCGGCGGGACAATTGTCAAACCTAAAGGCCCAGGTCCTTTATCTTTCTCCGCGCCGCTCGTGAGCGGGCGGCCGGACCCCGGGCTGGGGGTGTTCGAGACGCTGCGCGGGCGGGAGAACCTGGCGGCGCACCTCGATCGGCTGCGCAGCAGCGTCCGCGAGCTGTACGGCGAGGAGCTGCCCGAGATCGAGGTGCCGGACTTCGACGGCGCGGTGCGGATCGACTACCGGCCGGGCGGGGAGATCACGGTCACGACCCGCCCGATCGCGCCGCGCGCGCTGCCGATCGTGCTCACGCCGTACACGCTGCCCGGCGGCCTCGGCGCCCATAAGTGGCGCGACCGTGCGCTGCTGGAACCACTGGGCAACGCGCTGCTGCTCGACGGCGACGGCACGATCCTCGAAGCGGCCTGGGCGAGCGTGATCATCGAGCGCGACGGTGTACGCCTAACGCCACGAGAAGACGGCCGCATCCTGCCGAGCACCTCACGGCCGGAGGCGATCCAACAAGACCTGCAGCTCGAGCCCGGCGACCAGCTCTTCGTCAGCTCGTCGCTGGCGGGACTCGTGCCGGCCGTGCTCGCGGGAACCAGCCCGGCACCGTCGCCCGGTACGCCTCGTAGTCCGCGCCGAACTGGTGCGCCAGCGTCGGCTCCTCGTACAACCGCACGAAGCTGAAGAACACGACCATCAGCGCGGCGCCGTAGGCCGCCAGAGCCCACGCGCCGAACACGCCCGCCTGGCCCAGGACGCAGCTCACGACCGCGATGTACATCGGGTTGCGCACCCACCGGTAGAGCCCGCCGACGACCAGCCGCTGCGTCGGCGCGACCGGCGCCGGCGTCCCGACTCCCTCGCGGACGAACCGCGCGAACGCGTGCAGCAGCACCACCGCGCCGCAGGCCGTCACCACCGCGCCCAGCACGCGCCAGCCGATCCACGACGGCGACCCGTCCCAGCCGGTGATCCACCACGGGATCACCCCGGCGACGACGCCCGGCGCCGCCGCGAAGAACACCGAGCTGCCGACCGCCGCCGCGGAGCGCTGCATGGCTACGCAGTCTCGAGGAAGCCGGTCACGGTGTGCAAGCGCCCGTCCTCCGAGAGCGTCGCGAAGTCCGTGCCGCGCGCGACCGGGCCGTCGCCGGCCGTCAGCGTCCACGCGAACCGCACGACGTCGTTGTGCGCGTCCGGCCCGAACGACAGCTCGAACCGGTGGCCGGGGAACTGCGCCTGCGCCGCGCCGATCATCGCCGCGATCTCGTCCGCGCCCGCGCCCGACATCAGCGGGTCCAGGTACGTGCCGTCCTCGGTCCACGTCTCGCCGACGAGCGCCCGGCGCCGCTCCGGATCGGCCTCGTTCCAGGCCGCGATGTAGGTGTCCACAACGGAGGTGATGGTGTTGGTCATGGACGACAAGGTTCCACCTCGACGTAAGTGCTTCAATTACCTCAGAGGTAAGTGTCCGTCGGACCGTTGATCAAGCAGTGGCGCACGCGTCGGCGTCTCTCCCAGCTCGACCTCGCGCTCGAGGCCGGTGTCTCCGCGCGCCATCTGAGCTTCGTCGAGACCGGTCGCAGCAAGCCCAGCGAGCAGATGGTGCTGCACCTCGCCGAGCACCTGGAGGTCCCGCTGCGCGACCGCAACCGGCTGCTGCTCGCCGCCGGCTACGCACCCGTCTACCAGCAGCGCGACCTCGACGCCCCCGAGCTGCAACCGGTCAAGCAGGCGATCGACCAGCTCCTCAAAGCCCACGAGCCGTTCCCGGCCGTCGTGGTCGACCGCGCGAGCAACCTCGTCGCGGCGAACGGCGCCGCCGGGCTGCTCATCCAGGGCGTCGCCCCGCACCTGCTCGAGCCGCCGGTCAACGTGCTCCGCTGCGCGCTGCACCCCGAGGGGATGGCGCCGCGGATCGAGAACCTCGCCCAGTGGCGGGCGCACCTGCTCGCCGACCTCCAGGTCCAGATCGACCAGACCGGGGACGAGGCGCTGCAGGCGCTCTACGACGAGCTCGAAGCGCTTCCCGGCCCGCGGGAAGCGCTCGGTCACTACGACGTCTTCGTCCCGCTCAAGATCGATGGCCTCACGTTCCTGTCCACGCGGACCACGTTCGGCACCGCGCTGGACGTCACCGTCTCCGAGCTTGCACTGGAGGCGTTCTTCCCGGCAGACGCGATGACTAAGGCTCGACTAGAGGCTTAGGGCAGCTTGTCATCGCCCGTGATCAGGCGCGTCCCGCGGCCATGGGTCAGGAAGCTGAAGCCCCAGCGCGTGAACACGAGCACGCGGTTCTGGAAGCCGACCAGGTACCAGAGGTGGATCGCGAGCCACAGCACCCAGGCGATGAAGCCGGAGACGCGGAGGCCCGGCGGCAGCTCGGCGATCGCCCGCGCGCGGCCCAGCGTCGCGAGGTTGCCCTTGTCCTTGTACTTGAACGGCCCGGCGGTCCCGCCGCGCAGCTTGCTCTTGATCGAGCGCGCGGCGTAGCGGCCCATCTGCATCGCGACCGGCGCGACACCGGGCAGCGGATCACCGTCCTTGACCTGGACCATGTCGCCGATCGCGAGCACGTCGGGGTACCCGGGCAGGGTCAGGTCAGGCTCGACGAGCAGCCGGTCCACCTTGTCCTGCTCGGCGCCCGCGGCCTCGGCCAGGCTGTTGGCGACGCTGGACGCGAGCACACCCGCGGCCCAGATGACCGTGCCGGCGCGCACCTTCTCCTCGCCCTCGCCGGACTTGATGGTCACGCCGTCGGCGTCGATGTCGGTGACCATCTGGTCGGTGGCGACGGTCACGCCGAGCGACTCGAGCGACTTCGCCGCCTTCTTCGACAGCCGTGGCGGGAACGCCGCGAGCACGCGCGGGCCGGCCTCGACGAGCAGCACGCGCGTCTGCCACGTGTCGATGACGCGGAACTCGCGCCGCGTGTCACGCGCGATCTCGGCGATCTGACCGGCCATCTCCGCGCCGGTCGGGCCGGCGCCGACGATCACGAACGTCAGCAGCCGCTCGCGCTCCACCGGATCGGAGACGACCTCGGCCTCCTCGAACGCCCGCAGGATCTGCGCCCGGATGTGCAGCGCGCCCTCGAGCGTCTTGAGCTCGGCGGCGTGCTCCTGCCATTCCGGGTGGCCGAAGTAGTTGTACTTGGAGCCACCGCCGACGACGAGCGTGTCGTAGCCGATGGTCTCGTCCCCGGCCGCGGTGCGCAGCTTGACCTGCTTGGCGTCCAGGTCGAAGCCGGTGGCCTCGGCGAGCATCACCCGGACGTTCTCCTGCTTGCGGAAGATCGAGCGCAGGGGATACGCGACCTCGCCGGTGGCCAGGGCGCCGGTGGCTACCTGGTAGGCCAGGGGCTGGAACAGGTGGAAGTTGCGCCGGTCGACGATGGTGATGTCGACGTCCGCGCCCTTCAGGTTCAGCGTGGTCTGGAGGCCGCCGAAGCCTCCGCCCACGATGACGACACGATGCTTGGCCATTTGCACCAGACTATTGGCATGAGATTCGGCATCGCGATCCTCCGCGCCGTAATCGGGGGGCTCTTCATCGGTCACGGGCTCCAGAAGCTCAAGGGCTGGTTCGGTGGGTATGGCATCGAAGGCACCGGCGGCTGGATGGAATCGGTCGGGTTGTATCCCGGCAAGCACCACGCCACGGCGGGTGGCCTGGCCGAGACGGCGGGCGGCGCGCTGCTCGTCGCGGGCCTGGCGACGCCGGCCGCGGCCGCCGCGCTGACGGGCTCGATGACCGTCGCCACGCTCAAGGTCCACGGGCCCAACGGCGTCTGGGGTCAGAACAATGGCTACGAGCTGCCGCTGGTCATGACCGCCGCGCTGTTCGCCGTGACCGCCAGCGGCCCGGGCAGCTTCGCGCTGGACCGCCGCGAGTGGGGCGCCGCGTGGGCGCTCGCCGCCCTCGGCGCGGGCATCGCCGGCGGCTACGGCGCGATCATGTACTCCGACACCAACGCGCCGGCCGAGACGCCGGAGGCGCCGGCTGAGGCCGCCTAGCGAATCGAACGCTCGCTCAGCTCGAGCGCCTGCGCCGCGTCACCCTTCGTGACGAAGTGCGGCCCGGTGGCGACCACGTCGCCCTGGGACGGGAAGATCCCGTAGCGAGCGCGCAGGGCGAGCATCTCGATCGGCAGGTAGCCCTGCAGGTACGCCTGCTGGTCCACGGCGAAGCCGATCCGGCCGGCCTGGACCGCCTTGAGCACGTCCGGGCCGAGGTCGAACGTGCCGATCTTCACGCCGCTGAGCGTGTCCGCCGCCGCGAGCCCGCCGAGGGAGTTCGTGGCGAGCACGCCGTCCGCGCGGTCGGCGGCGACCGCGGCGGCGATCCGGTCCGGCGTGCCGGGGTCGTCGTCGGTGATCGCGAGCACGCGTGAGCGGCCGCCGACCTCGCGCATTGCCTTTTCGAGCCCGGCGCAGCGCAGATCCAGGCCGGTGTTGCCGACCTGCTGGTTGATGCAGAGCGCGCGCCGCACGCCGGCGTCGGCCAGCCGCCGCCCGGCCTCGAGCCCCGCGCGGTCCTCCTCCTGGCCGACGTGGGCGAGCACGCCGAGCCGCCGGAACTCCCCGCTGCCCGAGTTGATCGACACGACCGGGATGCCGGCGCGGACCGCGCGGCGGATCGCCGGCGCCAGCCCCGGCTCCGGGATCGAGACCACGAGCCCGTCCGGCTTGGTCGCGACCGCGTCGTCGATCAGCGCGCTCATTCGCTGCAGCGAGTACTCGTCCGGTGACTGGTAGTCGACCAGCACGTCGAGCCGCCGCGCGGCCGATTCGACGCCGTTGCGGATGATCGCCCAGAACTTCGACGACGCCGGACCGTGCGTGACGACCGCGAGCCGCACGGCGCCGTCCGGGGCGGGCGCACCGGGGACGGGGGACGAGTTGGGCGTGCCGGAGACGCGCACGGTCGGCTCACGCTCGACGGTCGCCTCGCCGCAGCCGGCCACGAAGAGGGCCGCGACGAGGAGCGCGGCCAGCAGCAGCCACGCGCGGGCCGGCCGCGCCGCGACGGGTGACTCGCTCGCTCGGGCGCGCCACGCGCTCACAGGGGGAGCCTCGCCATCAGCCGCGTGCCCTCGCCGATCGGGCTGTCGATCTCCAGCGTCCCGCCGACGGTCGCGACCCGGTCGTCGAGCCCGCGCAGCCCGCCGCCGGCCGTCGGGTCCACGCCGCCCACGCCGTCGTCGGCCACGCGCACGATCAGCGCCTCGGGCTCGAGCTTGACCTCCACCCACGCCTGCATCGCCTCCGCGTAGCGGGCGACGTTCGTCAGCGCCTCCGCGACGAGGAAGTACGCCGCGGCCTCGACCGGCGCGGGCAGGCGCTCCTCGGGCAGGTCGAGGTCGACGTCCACGGGCACGGTCGCACGCTCGGCCAGCGACGTGATCGCCGGCGCCAGACCGCGGTCGGTCAACACCGCCGGGTGGATGCCGCGCGCGAGCTCGCGCAGCTCGGCCAGCGCGCTCGCGAGCCGCTCCGACAGGTCGTCGATCGCGTCGTCCTTCAGGCGCGTCTTGAGCATCCGCAGGTCCAGCGCGAGCGCGACGAGCTGCTGCTGCGCGCCGTCGTGCAGGTTGCGCTCGATCCGCCGCCGCGCGGCGTCGCCCGCCTCCATGATCCGGTAGCGCGAGAGCCGCAGCTCCTCCACGCGCGCCTGCAGGTCCGCGCGCAGGCGCTCGTTGTCCAGCGCCATCGAGGACGCGGCCGCGGCGGCCTCGACGAGCTGGTGGGAGGTGTCCAGCGACGCGTCGTGCAGGATCGCCGCGACGCGCCGACCGTCCCGCTCCACCGCCGTCCAGGCCCGTCCGGAGCCCGGCAACGGCAGGACGACGTCACGCCCCTGCTCGTCGACGAACTTCTCCCGGTCGGGCAGCCAGTAGGCGACGGTGATCGAGCGGTCGCCGAGCGACTCGGCGAGCATCTCGCGCACCGGCCCCGCCGCGCCCGCCCGCGGGATCATCACGGCGCGCGTGATCACGCACAGGACCCGGTAGAGCGTCTCCAGCGTCGCGATCGTCAGCGCCGCGGCCGGCAGCGAGAACGCGAGCAGCACGACCCCGAGCGCGGGCGTCAGCGCCCACGGGCCGACGTAGTCGACCTGCGATGCGCTCGCGAGCGCCTCGATCCCGAGCTCGAGCAGCAGCGCGAGCACGGCGACCGGCGTGAGCGCGACCACGAGCAGCGCCAGCGCGAGCAGCGGGCGGATCATCAGGAACGCCGCCATCCGCCACAGCCCGCGCTCGGACAGCAGGTCGAGCGTCTGCCGGAGCGCGCCGCCCGGCCCGCGCACCCGCCCGGGGTACCGCGGCACCTGCGCGTCCAGCCAGCGGTTCGCGGCGCGCCGGTCGAGCTTCGCCAGCGTCCGGCACGCGCTCGCCCCGGCGACCACGAGCGGCAGCCCGATCCCGACGACGCTCAGCGCCGCGCCGATCACCAGCAGCGCCACCGCGGGCCACGCCAGCAGCGTCACCGGCAGGCTCACCACCAGGTACGCGACGGCGTGCCCGGCGCGCGCGAGCCGGCGGTCGAGCTCGAACGTGGCGATCACGACCGGCCCTCGACCGCGACGTCCCCCGAGGCGCTCAGCACCTGGACGACGTAGGGCGCGTCGTCGCGGGCGGTGATCCCGCGCACGGCCTCCTCGCCGGACGTGCTCTCGGCGTCGAGGTCGTAGCGGCCGGGCGGCATGACCGCGCGGATCGCGCCGCTGCCCGTCCGCAGCGACATCCGCGGCGGCGCGCACGCGGCCTGGACGGCGATCTCCCCGGCGCCCGCGCGGGCGTCGAGCGAGTTGCCGCAGTAGCCCGCGATCTCGATCCGCCCCGCGCCGGTGCTGACCCGCGCCGAGCCCCGATAGCCGCGCAGGCTCACGTCCCCGTCGGCGGTGCGGATGTCGAGCGCGACGTTGTCGGGCACGACGACCCGGAAGGCCACGCTGCACGGCCCGAGCAGGGAGACGGGGCAGCGCGCACGGAGCGCGAAGGCCGAGCCCGCGGGGTGCTTCTCGATCCGCGGCGCGTGGCCGAACGCGAACTCCTGCGTGCGCTGGACCTCGACCGTGTCCCGACGCCCGCCGCCGACCACCACGACGTCGCTGTCGTCGACGTCGAGCGTCAGCGTCTCGACGGCGCCGACCACTTCGAAGGTCGGCTGCGTGGACTTCGTGGACGCGATCGACGCGACGAAGAGGGCGATCGCCCCTCCCACCACCAGAAGGGCCGAGATTGCCACGACACGGCCCCACGGCGACAACATGCGGCGCCGAGCTTATATCCGCTCAGCGCCGCAGGCCAGAATGGTCAGGCGAAACGCAGGCGGGGATGCGCCCCGCGGCGCTCGCGCCGGCGCAGCTGCCGGGAGCGCTGGCCGAGCAGCAGCACGGCGTCGGCGCTCGGGCGCAGCGGGTCGGCGACGGCGTGCCCGTCGTCGAGCGACAGCGCGGCCCACAGCTCGTCGCCGACCTCGGCGAGCAGCACCTCGCCGACCGGGATCTGGCTGGAGTCGAGGGCGGCCAGCCGCTCGAGCGCGGCCGCGTCCGTCTGGCGGGCCTGGCGAATCCGCAGCGTGGAGTGGGTCACGGGGATCTCCTTGCGTCGCGTGAGCTGGTTGAACATGAGAGTCATATTCGCGCTGAGACGGACCCCTTACATCAGGCGGATGGTGCGGGCTCGGCACCCCCACCCCTTACCCGTTCACAGCATCGTCCCAAGACCCCTTACGCGGGTGCATAGCGTCGCCGCGCATGCAGATTCGGTCACTGGCGGGCGTCGCGCTCGCCGCCCTCGCGCTCGTCGCGGCGGCACCGGCGAGCGCGCAGGAACGCGTGCTCGTCGACGAGAGCTTCTCCGCCTCGACACTGCCCTCGGGGTGGACGAGCGTGCTCGGCGACTGGAAGGTCGTCGATGGTCGGTTGCAGGCGTCGACGGACGGCGCCCGCGCCCGGATCGCGTTCGGCCCCGCGGCGCCGACGGACTTCAAGCTCGAGGCCACGGTGCGCTTCGTGACGGTCACCAACGCGGCGCGCTGGCTGAACGTCGGCATCGACTACCACGCGGCGGCGGACTACGGCGCGGTGCTCGTCGCCCGCAGCGGCACGACCGCGAGCAACGGCCTGGAGCTCGCGCAGGCGGCGCAGGGCGGCAGCTACGCGTCCAGCCCGGTCGGCCCCGCGCCGACCGCGATCGGCACCGGGCAGGACCACCGGCTCGCGATCGAGGTGCACGGGACGCAGCTCGTCGTGAGCCTCGACGGCGCGACCGCGATGACCGCGACCAACCTCCGGCGCACGGGCGGCAGCTTCGGGTTCGTGATCAACAACTCGACGGTGCAGTTCGACGACGTCAAGGTCACCGAGCTCGCCGCGCAGCCGACCGCGCCCAGCGTCCCGCAGCAGCTCAAGCTCAGCGAGGTCGCCGACGCCGCCACGGTGACGTGGCAGGCGCCGCAGCAGGGCGGGCCGATCAGCCACTACGAGGTCGCGGTCGGCGACGGCGCGTGGCAGCGTGAGGACGCGCTGAGCCATACGTTCACCGGCCTGTCCGACGGCGAGCAGGTGCTGAAGGTGCGCGCCGTCAACACCGCGGGCGTCGCCGGACCGGTCGCGTCGGTGCGCACGATGCGCGGCGCGCCGACCGTCAACGGCTTCAAGCTCCAGGTCAGCGGCGGTTCGTGGCCGAGCGGGCACGTGCAGGGCATCGCGGTCGACCCGGCCAAGGGCTTCATCTACTACTCGTTCACGAACCTGCTGGTCAAGACGGACCTCGCCGGCAACGTCGTCGGGACGATGGGCGGCTTCACCGGCCACCTCGGCGACCTGGACTTCAACCCCGCCGACGGGCGCGTCTACGGCTCGCTCGAGTACAAGGCAGCGAAGGCGTTCTACATCGCGATCTTCGACGTCGACAAGATCGACCGCGTCGGGATGAGCGCGCAGGGCTCGCCGCTGGTCTCCGCCGTGTACCTGCCGGAGGTCGTCGAGGACTACACCGCCGACCTGGACGGCAACGGCGTCTTCGACGGTGACACGGCCAGCACGCCGGACCACCGCTACGGCTCCAGCGGCATCGACGGCGTCGCGTTCGGCCCGCGGTTCGGCTCGTCCGCCGGCACGTCCTACCTCACGGTCGCCTACGGCATCTACGCGAACACGTCGCGCACGGACAACGACCACCAGGTGCTGCTGCAGTACGACCCGTCCGGCTGGCGCGCGTTCGAGCACCCGCTCGTGGAGTCGGCCCCGCACCGCGACGGCCCCGCCGAGCCCGACGGCAAGTTCTTCGTGTTCACCGGCAACACCCGCTACGGCGTCCAGAACCTCGAGTACGACCCGTGGCTGGAGCGCTGGTTCCTCGGCGTCTACACCGGCAGCAAGCCGCAGTTCCCGAACTACGGCCTGTTCGCGGTCGACGCGGCCGCGCAGCCCAAGCTGACGACGCTGCAGGGTCTGGGCAGCGAGCAGGGCCTGCTCGTCCCGCTCGCCGCCGACGGCCTCGAGCACACGGCGACCGGCATCCGCGGCTGGCGCCAGAAGGCCGACGTCGGCATCCAGTCGCTCGGCCAGGGGCTCTTCTACCTGGCGACGGACGGCAACGACGGCGGCAACGAGACCGCGACGCTGCGGCTGGAGCGCTGGACCGGCGACCCGGCCGACCCGTTCGCGCCGGTCACCGCGGGGGAGACCCGCGTCACCGCGCCCGCGACCGTCCGCGGAACCGTGCCCTCGACGCTCTCCCTGACGCTCGGCGGTCCCGCCACGTTCGCGCCGTTCACGCCCGGCGTGGAGCAGGACTACACCGCGAGCACGCTCGCGACGGTCACGTCCTCCGCCGGCGACGCGACGCTCAGCGTCACCAACCCCGGCCACCTGGCCAACGGCGCGTTCACGCTGGCGTCGCCGCTCGCGGTCGAGCTGTCGAAGGCGACCTGGAGTGCGCCCGTGAGCAACGACCGCGTGACGGTGACGTTCAAGCAGCACATCGGCGCCAACGATCCGCTGCGCGCGGGGGCGTACGAGCGGACGGTCACGCTCACGCTGGCGACCACGACGCCGTAACCCGGAAGCGGCGTACGATCCGGCACCCATGATCGCTGTCGTCACGGGTGCCGGATCGGGAATCGGGCGTGCCGCCGCGCGGGCCCTGATCGACGACGGGTGGACCGTCGTCGCCGCCGGACGCCGAGAGTCACCACTGCAGGAGACGATCGGAGGCGCGGTGGGCCTCGCGGTCCCGACCGACGTCACCGACCCGGACTCCGTCGCCTCGCTGTTCAGCAAGACGCTGCAGGCCTACGGGCGCGTGGACCTGCTGTTCAACAACGCGGGCGCCGGGCTGACCAAGCCGGTCGTCGACATCACCTACGACGAGTGGCAGGCGGTCGTCGACGTCAACCTGACCGGCTCGTTCCTGTGCGCGCAGGCCGCGTTCCGAGCGATGGCCGGGCAGGACCCGCGCGGCGGGCGCATCATCAACAACGGCTCGCTGTCCGCCTACGTCCCGCGGCCGCAGGCGATCGCCTACAACGCGACCAAGCACGCCGTCACCGGGCTCACCAAGTCGCTCTCGCTCGAGGGCCGCGCGTTCGACATCGCCTGCGGGCAGCTGGACATCGGCAACGCGGCGACCGAGATGACCTCGCGGATGAGCGGCGGCGTGCTGCAGGCCGACGGCTCGCTCGCGCCGGAGCCGACCATGGACGTGGCCAACGTCGGCCGCGCGGTCGCGTACATGGCGTCGCTGCCGCTGGACGCGAACGTCCAGACGATGACGGTGATGGCGACGAGCATGCCCTACGTCGGGCGCGGCTAGACCGAGGCTATTCACGCGGCGGGCGATCCGGGGGGAACCGCCCGCCGCACCGGAAATATGCGCTGCCGTCCTTGGCGCGACATTGGCGGCACCTTGGTGCGCCGAAACCGGGCGTATCAGGGTGGTTGCGACCCGCTCTGGTCGGGCGATGATCACCCTCCCCAAGGAGCTTCGCCCAATGTCCTCCCGGTCCTGGATGACCGTGCCCGCGCTCGCCGCGGGTGTCCTGTTGCTCGCTGCTTCCGGCGCCTCCGCGTCGGTGCCGGACGCCCCCGAGCGGGCCACGATCTATGACGTTGTGCAGGAGGGCCTGACGCAGGATCAGGCCAAGCGCATCAACGCCACGCTCGGCGTCGAGGGCGCGCTGCAGCCCGACGGCAGCTTCATCTACGCGAGCCCGGAGTTCGCGAAGGTGCCGCAGAAGACGATCGCGGCGGGCAAGGACGAGTCCGGCCGCCCGACGACGTCGCAGGCGCTGGACACCGACGCGCTCAAGCGGCTGCGCCCGCTCCCGGCCGAGCGCGCGCTGGCGGGCGTGGACATCCTGCTCAAGCTCGACGGCGTCAAGGGCGACGTCGCCAAGGCCACGCCGACCGTCTCCCACACCGAGCTCGACCTCGCGGACGCCGAGGGTCGCCCGACCGCCAGCTACAAGCTCGACACGTCGGTGTCATTCGACCAGACCCTCGGCGGCCTGCCGCTCACCGGCCCGGGCGCCAAGCTCCGCGCGGCCTACGGCCCCGACGGCAAGCTCACCCAGCTCACGAGCGCGAGCCGTCAGCTCAAGCCGGGCGCGACCGTCGCGATCATCGCCGTCAAGGAGGCGATCGAGGGCTGCGCCGCGCTCTACGGGAAGGACGTCCGCCAGGACACGCCGACGCTCGGCTACCACGCCCCGGCCCTCGGCTCGGCCAAGCAGCTCTTCCCCGTCTACACCTGCAACCCGATCGGCGGCGACGGCCCGCAGGCCAACCTGCTCCTGCCCGCGGTGAAGGGCAGCGCGCCGGCGGCGACGTTCGAGGCGGCGCTCGGCGACGGCTCCGTCCGCGGCATCGCCAAGGCGAGCGGCGGGACCGCCCCGTACCGCTTCAAGTGGTCCTCCTCGACGACCGTGATCGAGAAGAACGAAGGCGCCGCGGTCGACTACTTCCGCAACTCCCGTGACAAGCTCGTCGGCGAAGCGCTGACGCTCACCGTCACCGACGCCAACGGCCTCACCTCCACCGCGACCGCGACCTTCGCGGGCGACGGCTCCGTCAAGGGCGAGTCGATCCCGGGCGGCGGCGGCTTCGGCAAGCTCGCGATCGGGCCGGTCGACGTGGGTGTCGCGCAGACCGTCGACGAGTGGCAGTGCGCGCAGGACTCCGGCTACGGCTTCCGCAACGCGATGGCGTCCAAGGGCATCGCCACCGCGTTCGCCTGGCACGGCATGAGCGCCTGGGAGGAGGACTTCAAGAAGGTCTCCGCCGGCGGCACCGACACCACCTACGCCGACAACGTGGACGCCACCTGGTACACCGGCCACGGCAACCCGAACGGCTTCACGTTCAAGAACAACGCCCATGACGACGGCGCCATCAACCCGTCCGACGCCGACTGGGGCAACGGCGACCTCGAGTGGCTGCAGCTCGAGTCCTGCCAGGTCCTGAAGGACACCAACGGCAACATGGACCAGCTCGCCCGCTGGGGCGGCGCCATCAACGGCCTGCACATGATGAACGGCTTCCACACCAACGCGATCTGCGTCGACGGCGGCACCGGCCGCACGTTCGCCCAGCTGCTGTTTCCGCAGTTCGGCCTGCCGGCCTTCCCGGTCCGCAACGCCTGGGCGCTGATGGCCCAGATCAAGGAGCCGTCCGGCATCCGCTACCGCTCGATCGGCAACGTCGGCGCCGGCGGCGTCACCAACATCGGCGACTACTTCTGGGGCCAGGGCGCGACCGGGCCGGACATCACCAAGGCCGCCCGCACCGGTATGTGGAGCCTGTCCGGCGTCAGCTGATCAGGCGCGAGCCGCCGCGCGGTACCGCCCCGGCGGGACCGCGCGGGCCCGGCTGAACGCCCGGCTGAAGGCGTAGACCGACGTGTATCCGACGGCAGCCGCGACTTGCTCGAGGCTGTCGTCGGAGTCGGTTAAACGGCGCGCCGCGAGATCCATCCGCCAGCGCGTGAGGTAGGCGCCGGGGGACTCGCCGAGCGTCGAGGTGAAGCGGCGAGTGAGGGTGGCGCGGGAGACGGCGGCCTCCCGGGCGAGCGTCGCGGTCGTCCACTCGCGCGCGGGGTCCGCGTGGAGCTTCGCGACCGCCGCGCCGACCACGGGGTCACGCAGCGCGCCGAGCCACGAGGGCTGCGTCGGCAGCCACGCGCGCAGGAGCTGGACGAGCAGCACGTCGACGAGGCTGTTGAGGATCAGGCTGGTGGCCGGGCGCGGGGTGGTGAGCTCGCGACCGATGATGCGCAGCGTGTCCTCGAGCTCGTCCGCGCCGTGCAGCACGACGACGTCGGGCAGTGAGGTGAACGGCGGCGTGTCGTACTCGTAATGCGCGCAGAGGATGTGCGCGCGGGTCTCGCCGGAGCCGATGCGGTACACGCCGGCGCCCGCGTCCTCGGCCATCGACGAGGTGTGCGCGACGGCGTGCGCGTCGCTGCCGAGCACGTGCTCGGTGCCGTGGGGCAGGAGGATCATGTCCCCGGCGCGCAGCTCGAACGGCTCACCACCACCGACGGCGAACCAGATGCTGCCGTGGGTCACGGCGTGGAACGCGGCACTGGAGACCTCGCACGCGTGCCAGGCCCAGTCGCTGCCGGCATCGATGCGCGAGCCCAACACGCCACGGACGCCCGTGACCGACAGCACGTCTTCGAGCACGTCGTGATTCATATGGATATTGATCGGCGTCTAATAGTCATTGAATGGCTCACTTCCAAGCGTAGCCTGAATCGCATGGAACTCAACGGAACCGTCGCCCTCGTCACGGGGGCCAACCGCGGCCTCGGCCGTCACTTCGCCCAACAGCTGCTCGAGCGCGGCGCGACCAAGGTCTACGCCGCCGCCCGCAACCCGGACACGATCGACCTCCCCGGTGTGGTCCCGATCGAGCTCGACATCACCGATCCGGAGTCGGTCGCGCGCGCCGCCGCGGTCGCCACCGACGTCGACGTGCTCATCAACAACGCCGGCATCAGCCTCCACCAGAACCTCGTCACGGGTGACCTCGACGCGATCCGGCGCGAGCTGGAGACGAACTTCTTCGGCACGCTGAACGTCATTCGTGCGTTCGTTCCGGTCCGCGCGATCCTCAACGTGAACTCGCGGCTGTCGTGGCTGTCGTACGTGGGCGCCGGCGGCTACGCGGCGTCGAAGGCCGCCGAGTGGAGCCTCACCAACAGCGTCCGGCTGGAGCTGCCCGACACGCTCGTCACCGGCCTGTACCTGAGCAGCACGGACACGGACATGATGGCCGGCTGGGACATCCCCAAGAACGATCCGGCGGACGTCGTGCGCCAGGCGCTGGACGGGCTGGAGGCGGACGCCGTCGAGGTGATCGCGGACGCGGACACCGCGGAGACCAAGGCCGCCCTCAGTACGGAACCGGTCGCAGTTCCGTAGTCCGGTACGGAGGCGTGGGGAGCG
Organism: Solirubrobacter phytolaccae; assembly: GCF_027587195.1. Taxonomy (GTDB): domain Bacteria; phylum Actinomycetota; class Thermoleophilia; order Solirubrobacterales; family Solirubrobacteraceae; genus Solirubrobacter; species Solirubrobacter phytolaccae. Next base: position 22,582 of record NZ_JAPDDP010000005.1, read on the forward strand.
TGCAGGACGCAAGCTGCATCACACAGCAAGCAACGTCCTCCCCAAGGAAAGGCCCCGTCATGACCATCACCAAGCGAGTCGCCTCCGTCGCCCTGATCGGCGCCATGGGTGTCGCGGCCGTCCCGGCCGCCGCCAACGCCGCGCAGGCCCCGGCCGCCCAGAACCACACCTACAACATCAAGGTCAACAAGGGCATCCTCACGAACGGCCAGGACGTCGTGAAGGCGACCGTCAAGGTCACGAACCCGCAGAAGAACGTCCGCGACTTCTGGAGCCGCTCGACGGTCCAGCAGGTCGTCCGCGAGGGGATCAACAACAAGTACCAGAAGCCGTACATGAGCGAGGGCTTCCGCTGCACGCCGACGCTCGACGGCTCGATGAACGCCTCCACCGCGAAGTTCACCTGCAAGCTGCAGGGCGCCGACGTCCCGACGACCGTGCTGCTGACCTTCACGGCGCCGTACCTGCCGCCGACCGCCGGCTGAACGCGCTAGTCCTGTGCGCGGGTGCGCACAGGGAGGCTGATCGAAGCGGTGCTGCCGGCCCGGATGGGCCTGGCCTTCCGGTGGCTGATCGGATCCACGTGGCTGAGCAACCTCGGCGACGGGATCACGGTCGCCGCCGGACCGCTGCTGATCGCGTCGCAGACCCAGGACCCGCTGCTGGTGGCGCTCGGCGCGCTGCTGCAGCGGCTCCCGTGGCGGCTGTTCGGGCTCTACGCGGGCGCGCTGGCCGACCGCACCGACCGGCGCGCGATGGTGGTCATCTCCGACCTGCTGCGCATCCTCGTGCTGGTCGTGCTGGCGGCCGCGTTGCTCGTCGACAGCGGCCACGTCGTGATCACCCTCGTGGCGCTGCTCGCGCTGGGCGTCGCGGAGGTGTTCAGCGACAACGCGTCCCAGACGCTGCTGCCGATGGTCGTCGCGCCGGAGGACCTCGGCATCGGCGCCGCCCGGTTGATGGCGTGCTTCCTCACCGCCAACCAGCTGCTCGGCCCGGCGGTCGGAGCGTTCCTGTTCGCGGCCGGCGCGGCCGTCCCGTTCTTCGCGTACGCGGTCCTGCTCGCCTTCGCGGCGGCGATGATCGCGCGCATGCGGGTCCCGGGCTTCGAGCGCGGGGAGCCGGACGCGCGCATCTGGCGCGACGTGCGCGAGGGGTTCTCCTGGGTGTGGCAGCACCCGCCGGTGCGCACGCTCACCCTGACGATCGTCGCCTTCAACGTCACCTACGGCGCGGCCTGGTCGGTGCTCGTGCTCTACGCGTCGCAGCGGCTCGGGCTGGGCGCGGTGGGCTTCGGGCTGCTGTCGACGTGCGTGGCCGTCGGCGGGATCGCGGGCACGCTCGGCTACGACTGGCTGGAGCGGCGCGCGCCGCTGTCGGCGCTGATGCGCGCCGTCCTGATCCTCGAGACGCTCACGCATCTCGGGCTCGCGCTCACGACCACCGCGTGGGTGGCGATGGCGATCATGGTCGTGTTCGGCGCGGAGGCCTTCGTGTGGGGGACGCTGTCGAGCGCCGTCCGGATGCGCGCCGTGCCGACCGAGCTGCAGGGCCGCGCGGGCAGCGTCTACGGCGTCGCGATGTTCGGCGGGATCCTCGTCGGCCAGGCGATCGGCGGGATCGTGGCGAGCGTGGCCGGCGTGACCGCGCCGTTCTGGTTCGCGTTCGCGGGCTCGGCGCTCATCCTGGTCCTGATCTGGCGCGCCCTCGGCGACATCGCGCACGTAGAGTCCGCGCCATGAGCGTGGACGTGCGTGACGTGGCGGACGGCCTGTGGCTGTGGCGCCAACCCCATCCGGCGTGGGAGGAAGGCAGCGACTGGGTGCCCGAGGTGGCGTCGTTCGCCGTGACCTCCGGCGGCGTGTCGCTTCTGCTCGACCCGCTCGCGCCACACCCGCGCGAGGGTGCGGTGTGGGACCGGATCGGGCACGTCGACCACGTCGTGGTGATGAAGCCCGACCACGTGCGCGACGTCGACCTGTTCGCACGCTGGTACGGCGCCCGCGCGCACGGTCCGCTGATGTTCTGGAAGGACGACATCCCGGCCACCGAGCTGGAGCCCGTGCGGCCCGGCGACGTGCTGCCGGGCGGCCTCGTCGCGCTCGACGACGGGCGCAACATGCTCGAGACGCCGCTCTACCTGCCCGAGCAGCAGGCGCTGATCTTCGCGGACGGGATGACCGCGCCGGAGGGCGAGCTGCGGGTGTGGGCGACGCCGTTCCACACCACGCGCGTGCTGCCGGCGCTGCGCGCGATGCTCGGGCTCCCGTTCGCGCACGTGCTCGTCTCCCACGGCGAGCCGGTGCACGCGCGCGCGGACTTCGAGGCCGCGCTGGAGCGTGCGCCGTGGGGCGAAGTCGAGGGCAGTTAGGCTGAAGCGCGTGGACCGCGAAGACCTCGTCCGGCTGCGCCAGGCGCGCGACACGATGGACCGCGACTACGCGGAGCCGCTCGACGTGCCGGCGCTCGCGCGCGTCGCCCTGATGTCGCCGGGGCACTTCTCGCGCAGCTTCCGCGCGGCCTACGGGGAGACGCCGCACTCGTACCTGATGACGCGCCGGATCGAGCGCGCGAAGGCGCTCCTGCGGCGCGGCGACCTGTCGGTCACCGAGATCTGCTTCGAGGTCGGCTGCACCTCGCTCGGCTCGTTCAGCTCGCGCTTCACCGAGCTCGTGGGGGAGACCCCGAGCGCCTACCGGGCGCGTGACCACGACGCCAGCGCGGAGATCGCGCCGTGCATCGCCAAGGTCAACACGCGACCGGTCAGAAATGGAGAAGCCAAGGCCGCAAGCCGGCGGTAGCTTGCGGTCCATGAGCATCAACATCGCGCAGTGCTTCATCGCCGTGCACGACCACGAGAAGGCGCTGCCCTTCTATCGCGACGTCCTCGGGCTCGAGGTCCGCAACGACGTCTCCTACGAGAACATGCGCTGGGTGACGGTCGGCCCGCCGAACCAGCCCGACGTGAGCATCGTGCTCGAGCCGCCGCTCGCCGACCCGAACGCGCCGGCCGCCGATCGCGCGGCGATGGACGAGCTGCTGGCCAAGGGCTTCCTGCGCGCGGTGAACTTCAAGACCGACAACGTGGACGCGACCTTCGAGCGCATCCAGGCCGCGGGCGGCGAGGTGCTGCAGGAGCCGTTCGACCAGCCCTACGGCGTGCGTGACTGCGCGTTCCGCGATCCGTCGGGGAACATGCTGCGCTTCAGCCAGTGAGGTCGGGCGTCACCGGCCGCTGGGGGTGACGAGCCCGGTCTCGTAGGCCAGGATCACGGCCTGGACGCGGCTGCGCAGGCCGAGCTTGGCGAGGACCGCGCTGACGTGCGTCTTGATCGTCGACTCCTCGACGGTCAGGACGCGGGCGATCTCGGCGTTGCTGCGCCCGCTCGCGACCTGGAGCAGGACCTCCCGCTCGCGGTCGCTCAGCGCCGTCAGCGCGGCCGCGCGGGTCGGGTCCGGCGCCAGCTCGGCGAAGCGCGCGATCAGGCGCCGCGTCACGACCGGATCGACGAGGCCCTTGCCGCTCGCGACGGCGCGGATGGCGTCGACCAGCACCTCGGGTTGCGCGTCCTTGAGCAGGAACCCGGCCGCCCCCGCGCGGAGCGCGCCGAACACGTACTCGTCGAGGTCGAAGGTCGTGATGACGATCACGTCGACGTGATCCTCGGGGGCGACCTGCGGCCCGGCGAGCTCTCGGGTCGCCGCGAGGCCGTCGAGGTGCGGCATGCGCACGTCCATCAGCACGACGTCCGCCGCCCGCCGTCGCGCCAGCGCGACGGCCTGCACGCCGTCCTCCGCCTCGCCGACGATCTCCAGGTCCGGCTCGGACTCCAGCAGCACGCGGAACCCGCTCCGGACGATCGCCTGGTCGTCGGCGATCAGCACCTTGATCATCGCGCCGCCCTCCCGCCGGCCGGCAGCCGCGCGTGGACCCGCCAGCCGCCGTCCGGACCCGGCCCGGCCTCCAGCGAGCCGCCGTGCTGCGCGGCCCGCTCGCGCATGCCGCGCAGGCCGTGGCCACGGCCGTCGTCGGTGGGGCCGCGGCGGCCGTCGTCGCGGACGTCGATCTCGACCATGCCGTCGGCGCGGGCCGCGATGGTCACGACGGCGTGCGCCGGCCGGGCGTGCTTGATCACGTTGTTGAGCGCCTCCTGCACGATCCGGTACGCCGAGGCCTGGACGAAGGCCGGCACGGCGCCCGCGTCGCCCTCGCGCCGGAGCTGCACCTCCAGCTCCTCGTCGTGGAGCCGGGCCACGAGGTCGTCGAGGTCGTCGAGGCGCGGCTGCGGCTGAAGCTCGGCCGGCTGGTCGGGCATGCGGATGCGGCCGATCGCGTCGCGCGTCTCGCCGAGCGCGCGCGTGGCCAGCTCGTCGATCTCGCGCAGCGCCTCCGCCGTGCGCGCCGTGTCGCGCTCGAGGAGCCGGCGCCCGGCGCGGGCCTGCAGCGCGATCCCGGCGAGCGCGTGGCCCACGACGTCATGGACGTCGCGAGCGATGCGGACGCGCTCCTGGGCGACGGCTTCCCGCGCCTCGATGGCGCGCAGCGCGTCGAGCTCGGCGTTCCGGGCGCGCAGCGTGCGCAGGATGTCGCCGACCGCCGCCGCCAGCACGCCGATGACCGCGACCGTCGCGATCTGCACGCTCTCCAACGGGTCACCGCGCAGGGCCAGCGCCGTGCTGGTCACCGCCGTGAGGAGGAACGTCGCCCCCGCGAGGATCGTGCCGCGCCGGTCGGTCAGGTACGCCGCCGAGGTGGTCGCCAGTGCCGGGCCCAGCCCGGCGGCGGCGAGCGGGTAGCCGCGGGCGGCGGCAACGACGAGCCCGAGGCCCGTCGCGACCACGATCGGCAGCGGGGCCGCACGGCGCAACGCGAGCGGAGCGGTCGCGAGGACCGCCAGCAGGACGCCCCAGACGTCGGCGTCACGGCGCACACCGCTGCCCGGTGCGGGGTGGACGATGAGCACGCTCACGACCCCGAAGAGCGTGGCGACGCCGGCCAGGAGGAGGTCACCGCGCGTCGGTCGTACCCAGCTCATGGCTTCAGCCTAGGTGCGCTCGCGCCGGAGCGCCTCCGACTTTCGACGGAGCGTGAACCCGTCGCGCGGTCGATGTCACCACGCGTGTCGCGACGCACGATGAGGAGGACCTCCCCGTCCTCCCACCGCAAGGAGCCACGTCTCGATGCTGGCCCAGATCCTCCACTACGCCACCACCCGCCCGAAGCGCGTCATCGCCACCTGGGTCGTGCTCGGCCTGGCGCTGAGCGCGCTGGGCGCGTGGCAGTCGTTCAACGTCACCACCGACGACACGGCGCAGTTCCTGCCGAAGCAGTCCGAGTCGGCGGCGGCGCTGCGCTACGCCCGCGACGCGTTCGACGTGCGCGAAGGCACGACGACCGTCACGGTCCTGCTCGCGCGCGCCGACGGCGGCCGCCTCACCTCCGACGATCGTGCCGCGGTCGCGTCCATCACCGACGACCTCCCACGCTGGCGGCCCGACCTCGAGCCGCTGAAGGCCGAGTCCGACCCGTTCGGCGTCGGTGACCGCGCCGGGAAGCTGCTCGGCTCCGCGGCCGGTCCCGTCGCTCCCGACGGTCGCTTCCAGCTCGCCGGCGTGCAGTGGCAGGCCAACACCACCGACCCGGTCGCGCTCGCGGCGTACCGCCAGTTCCGCGACGACGTCGCCGACCAGGCCGCCACGCACCGCTTGCGGGCGGGCTTCACCGGCGGCATCGCGTCGGTCGCCGACGCGGCCAAGGCGTCCGAGGTCAGGCAGTACCTCGCCTCGATCCTCCTCTTCGCCGCCGTGCTCGGGTTGAGCCTGCTGTTCTTCCGCGGTGTGCTGGCGGCGGTCCTCCCGCTGCTGGCGATCGTGGTCGTCGGCGGCGCGGCGACCGGGCTGATCGTCGCGGCGGCGCTCGTCTTCGGCTTCAAGCTGGACACCGGCACGCCGCAGCTGATCACCGTCGTGCTGGTCGGCGTCGGCATCGACTACTTCCTGTTCCTGCTGTTCCGCCTGCGCGAGCGGCTGCGGATGGGCGAGGACAAGCGCACGGCGGCGCTGCACGCCGCGGGCCGCATCGGGCCGGTCATCGCGTCGGCGGCGCTCGCGATCGTCGCCGCGTTCGCGACGCTCGGGATCGCGCAGTTCGGCCAGTTCCGTGTCCTCGGCCCGGCCGTCGCGATCTCCGTGCTGGTCATGCTCGCCGCGGGTGTGACGCTGATGCCCGCCATCGCGGCGGTGTCCGGCCGTGCGCTGTTCTGGCCGTCCAAGCGCTGGCAGGAGGAGCCGGCCGGCGGCCTCGCCGAGCGTCTCGGCCTGCGGATCGCGACGCATCCGGGGCGTACGGCGCTGGCGGTCACCGCCGTCCTCGTCGCGTTGGCGGCGGCCGCGCTGGGCACGCAGTCGAACTACGACCTCGGCTCCGGCGGGCCGTCGACGGCCGCGTCGCGCACCGCGGACGAGATCGCCGCGACGCTGCCGCGGGGCGCGAGCGACCCGCAGCCGGTGTACGTGCGTGCCGACCACGCCCTCAGCGCGGGCGAGCTCGCGCCGCTGCGGCGCGCACTGGCCGGGGTCGACGGCGTCGGCGATGCCGGCGAGGCCGTGTTGACGGCTGATCGGCGCGGCGCACAGATCGACGTCGCCCTCGACGACGAGGCGACGAGCGCGGCCGGCATGGCGGTGGCCCGTGGCCCGCTCCGCGACACCGCCCGCCGCGCGGCACCGGCCGGCACGACGGCGATGGTCGCCGGCAACGCGGCCGTCTTCGCCGACGTCAGCGACGCGATCGACCACGACCTGCGGCTCATCTTCCCGCTCGCGGCGGGCCTGATCGGGCTGATCCTGGTCGTGATGCTGCGCAGCGTGGTGGCGCCCGCCTACCTGCTGCTGGCCGTCGCGCTGGAGTTCGCGGCGACGCTCGGCGCGTCGGTGCTGGTGTTCCAGGTGCTGGGCGGGGCGCACGGCGTCGCGTTCACGCTGCCGCTGGTGCTGTTCCTGTTCGTCGTCGCGCTGGGCACGGACTACAACATCCTCATGACCGCGCGGCTGCGGGAGGAGATGCTCGCCGGGCGCTCACCGCGTGAGGCCGTCGCCGAAGCCGTGCGGCGCGTCGCGCCGGCGATCGCGGCCGCCGGGCTCGTCCTGGCGACGTCCTTCGGGACGCTGATGCTCGAGCCCGACCAGGGGGCACGCCAGATGGGCTTCGCGATGGCGTTCGGCATCCTGCTCGCCTCGCTCGTCGTCTCCTCGGTGCTCGTGCCGGCGCTCACCGCGCTGGTGGGGCACAAGGCGTGGTGGCCGGGGCGGATGCCCTCGGCCTCACGGCCGAGGGCACTCGCGCGGCGGGCCCGCTAGGTGCCCGGCGTCCCGCTGACGCGGATCTTCATGGACGTGCCGCTCTGCTGCGTCACGCGGATCTGGACCCCGACGTGCGGCACCTTCACGCCGACCGTCGGGAGTGCCGGATCCCAGTACTCCTTGCGGTCGTCGAAGGTGGGCACGGCGGCCTGGCCGCGGATGTAGCTCGCGGCGCCCGTCTCCGTGTGGAGCGTGAACGAGTCGGACTTCTCCAGGCCGAACGGCGCGTCGTAGGTCTGGACCCGCCCGCGCCACGGCTTGCCGTCCAGGCGGTAGATCGGGCGCGGGTTCGCGTCGATCGGCAGGATCAGGCCCTGGCCGGGATGCTCGGACTCGTTGTTGTCGCCCTGGCTCGTGTCCCAGTAGGAGACGAGCAGGCCGTTCTGGTACGGGAAGTGCTCCACCCAGTCGGGCCGATCCGGGAAGCCGAAGTTGTACGGGCCGGTCTGCAGGTACTTGTCGTAGGACGCGTACGTGCGGTTGGAGGCGATGTAGAAGTGGTCGTGGAGCGTGTCGAAGGAGCCCGCGACCGCGGTCCAGCCGTTGGCCGTCCAGCCGTTGGCGCCGTTCTCCGCTCCGTCGGCGAAGACGGTCGTGGTGCCGTTGACCACCTTGATCTCGTCGGCGAAGAAGCCCGCCTCGGCGCTCGGGTCCTGGCCTTCGGCGGCGCCGTCGGTCTTGTAGCGCAGGCGCAGCTGGACGGTCTTCCCGGCGTAGGCGGACAGGTCGAACGTCGCCGGCGTGTACGTCGCCTGGTAGCCGTCGATCCCGTTGCCCTCCTTGGTGATCGAGCCCTTGATCGCCTTGAAGCCGGTGCCGTCGTCGACTTCGACGTAGCCGTAGTCGCACGGCGTGGTCCCGCAGTCCTCGATGTTCCAGCGGGCCTGGAACGTGAGCGTGGTCGTGCCCGCGGGGACGGCGACCGAGCGCGTGAGCGTGTTGTCGAGGTCGTTGCCGGTGCCCGACCACCACTGCTTGGCGCCCGCCGCGGGCGCGCCGACGTCGTGCGTCACCGTCTTCTGCGGCAGCGGCACGACGACGCCCTGCGCCTTCGCGCTGTTGTACTCGTGCGGGCCGAGGTCGAGCGTGCGGGTCTGCCCGGCGGGGACGATCTCGTAGTCCAGCCAGCCGAGCTGCAGCTTGTCCCACGCGCCGAGGTCCGCGGCGCGCGTGCCGATCGCCTGGTCGCTCGTGTCGGAGGTGCGGCTCTGGGCCATCAGCGTCCACCAGCTGACGGCGTTGTCCGGGCCGCCCGCGGTGTCGTAGTGGTCCGGCAGGCCGAGGTCGTGGCCGTACTCGTGCGCGAACACGGACACACCGCCGTTCTCGGGCTGGATCGTGTAGTCCGCGACCCACAGGCCGGTCGTGCCGATCTGCGTGCCGCCGTCCTTGTTGCTCGCCGGACCTTCGCCCGTGCCCTGGAACGCCTTCCAGCGGTGCGACCAGATCGCGTCCTCGCCCTGGTGCGGGTCGCCGTCGGCCTCGTCGCCGCCGGCGTGGACGATCTGGAAGTGGTCGATGTACCCGTCGGGCTCGTTGAAGTTGCCGTCGTGGTCGAAGTCGTTGCGGTCCCACTGGTCATAGGACGCGAGGTCGGCCTTGATCTGCTCGTCCGTGCGGCCCTTGGCGTGCTGGTCGGCGACCCACGTGTCGATCGCGTCCTTGATCAGGTCCCACGTGTTCGCGCACACGTTGTCGGGGCACGGGTAGCCGCCGGAGCGGCCGTAGCGCGCCTCGTTGTACCGGACCTTGACCCAGTCGGTGACCTGGCCCTCGACGCTGTAGCGGCCTGAGCTCTGGCGCTCGTAATAGGACTTCACCGAGTCGGCGGTGTCGCCGGCGCCGAAGTAGACCTGCTCGTAGTGCGCCTTGTCGTAGTTCGGCTGCCAGACCGTGCTGTTGTCCTTGCTGCGATCGGGCGCCGGGATCTGGTTGCGCACCGGCCCGTTCCACGTCGTCGGACCCGGGATGTTCTTGTTCGTGTCCTGGTCGGGATAGCCGGCCGCGCGCTCGTTGCCGAACTCCGCCAGCACCACGAAGATCTTGTCCGTCTTCTCGCGCGCGAGCTCGACGTACTGATCCTCGGCCTGCGCCGCCGGCGCCCCGGTCCTGCCGACCTTGACGACCTTGCTCGCCCCGCGCTGCTCGACCTTCGCGCGGCCGGTCAGCACGTCCTGGATCGCCTCCGCGCGCAGCTCCCGCCGCTTCTCCTCGAGCGGGTTCGGCAGGTCGTCCGTCTGGGGCTGCTGTTGCGTGGTCCCGACCGGCGGGGCCGCGCCCGCATCCAGCGCGACCGTCGCCGCCAGCCCAGCCGCAATCGCCAGGCTTGCCAGCCCGGTGCCAACTCTCCGCATGTACGCCTCCCGGCGTTGAGTGCCTCCGGGACAAACTCCCCAGCCGTCCCGGCTCCTTGGCGACCGAGACTAGTCCTCACCCGCGGCGGGTCAGGACACGCTGTCCGGTAGACGACACACGTTCTCATTTAGACCGCGCGCAAGAGTCACAAAGTCGTGGCAGTTGCGTCTTGTTTCGTGACAGGCGGTGGCGAGACCATCCGCCCATGCCTTCCGACCGTTCGATTTGTCAACTCACGGTTGACAAAATGATCGCTCGCGTCGCCGTCGACCAGTGGGGCGTGGTGGACATGAACGATCTGCGCGAGATCGGGCTGTCGAGGCAAGCGATCTCAAAACGTGTGGCGGCCGGGCGTCTGTTCCCCATCTATCGGGGTGTCTGGGCGGTTGGTCATCCCCGCCTCTCTCTCGAAGGCCGTTTCCTGGCCGCGGTCAAGGCCTGCGGCGCCGGAGCTGCGCTCTCCCACTATTGCGCCGCCGTCCTGTGGGGGCTGCGCCCGTGGATCCACCGCTTCCCCGACGTGACGTCCCCGACGTTGCGACGGCAAAAGGGCATCAACCACCACCGCTCCGACCACATCGAAGCCACCGTCCACAGAGGCATCCCCGTCGTCACCCCCGCCCGGGCGATCTTCGACATCGCCCCCACCGTCCCGTTCGAGTCACTCCGCGGCGCGGTCAACCACGGCATGGGCCTCGGCCTCATCGAAGGCCCGGAGCTGGTCACGTACTCCGGCCGCGGCGCGAAGCAGCTGCGCGAGGTCGTCGCCACCGCCGCGCCTACCAGGAGCGAGAACGAGAACCTCGTCCTGCACCTCATCCACGAGGCGCAGCTCCCTCGCCCGCTCGTCAACTCGCCCCTGAAAGGCACGCGCTACATCCCCGACTTCCTGTGGCCCGACCAGCGCCTCATCCTCGAGGCCGACAGCAAGCGCTTCCACGGGAACATGATCGCCCGCGCCGACGACGCCACCCGCCAGCTCCTGCTCGAGGAGCTGCGCTTCACGGTCATCCGCACGACCTGGATCGAGGCGACGACCAACCCGGGTGCCGTGCAGAAGCGCGTCGCTCAGGCGCTGAGCACGTCGCGCACGTAGGACTCGCGCACGCCGCGCGGCTGCTGGAGCAGCCAGATCGCCTGGCGGTCCGGCTCATCCGCCACCGACAGGACCTCCTCGACGAACGAGCGGCAGACCTCGTCGTGCTGGAGCAGCATCCAGCGCTCCTGGTCCTCCCCGCCCTCGACGACGTCGCGCAGGAACGCGCGACGCAGCTCGCGCGGGCGGCGCAGGAGCCAGCGCTGCTGGGGATCGTGCGCCGAGCCGGCGGCCTTGCGCGCGATGAAGTCCGGGCCGCCGAGCACCGCGCGGGCGTACGCAGGAAGGTCCACGAGTCGCAAAGGTAGTCTCAATAGCCATGGCTGACGTCTTCGGTGCCTGCCCGCTCGACTGCCCGGACGGGTGCAGCTGGGTCGTGACGGTCGAGGACGGCAAGGCCACGCGGCTGCGTGGGAACCGCGACCACCCGTACACGGCGGGCGCGCTGTGCGCCAAGGTCAACGGGTACCTGGAGCACGTGCAGGCCGACGACCGGCTGCTCTACCCGCTGCGCCGCGTCGGAGCCAAGGGCGAGGGCAAGTTCGAGCGGATCAGCTGGGACGAGGCCACGAAGACCATCGCCGAGCGTCTGCTCGCCGTGCGCGACGAGTTCGGTGGCGAGGCGATCTGGCCGTTCCAGGGCACGGGCTCGCTCGGCTGGGTCCAGGGGCTGGAAGGCAGCGCCGGACGACCGCTCTGGAACGTGCTCGGCGCGTCCCGGCACGAGATGACCGCGTGCTCGGTCGCCGGCCGGATCGGCGCGTCGTACACGACCGGCACCGCCGCCGGCATGGACCCCGAGACGTTCGTGGACTCCAAGCTCATCCTGCTGTGGGGCACGAACCCGCTCACGTCCGGCCATCACGTCTTCAAGTTCATGCGCGAGGCGCAGAAGCGCGGCGCGTACGTCGTCTCGATCGACCCGATCAAGACCCGCACCGCCGAGCGCGCCGACGAGTGGCTCGCGCCGCTCCCGGGATCGGACGCCGCGCTCGCGCTCGGCCTGCTGCACGTCGTGCTGGAGCTGGGCGCCGAGGACCGCGAGTACATCGCGCAGAACACCGTCGGCTTCGACGAGTTCAAGGACCGCATCCTGCAGTTCCCGCCCGCGCGCGTCGCCGAGCTCACGGGGCTGCCCGAGGAGCGCATCCGGGCCTTCGGTGAGCGGCTCGCGACCACCCGGCCCACCGGCATCCGCTGCACGCAGGGCATGCAGCGCCACGCGGGCGGCGGCGCCGCGCTGCGGATGCTCTACGCCATCCCCGGCATCACCGGCGACTGGCAGTACCCGGGCGGCGGCGCGTCCTACTCGACGAGCGGCCGCTTCACGCCCAACCTCGACGGCATCCTCCGCGACGACCTGCTCGAGACCCCCGTGCGCAGCCTCAACATGGTCCGGCTCGCGGACGAGCTGCTCAACCAGGACGACCCGCCCGTGAAGGCCCTCGTCGTCTACCAGGCCAACCCGATGGGCTCGAACCCGGACCAGCGCCGCGTGCGTGAGGGCCTCATGCGCGAGGACCTGTTCACGGTCGTGATGGAGCAGTTCCCGACCGACACCGTCGACTACGCGGACATCGTCCTGCCGAGCACGATGCAGACCGAGCACCTCGACGTCAACGACGGCTACGGGCACTCCTACATCCACCTCAACCGCCCGGCGGTCGCGCCCCGCGGCGAGGCGCTCTCCACGCTCGAGACGTTCCGCCGGATCGCGAAGGCCATGGACCTGCACGAGCCCGCGCTCCACGCGTCCGACGAGGAGGTCGCGCGCACGCTGCTCGGCGACGACCTGTTCGAGGAGCTGTGGGAGACCGGCTGGAAGCGCTACCTGCCCGAGCGGTTCGTGCCGTTCACCGACGGCTTCCCGACCCCCTCCGGCAAGCTCGAGTTCTACTCGGAGCGCGCGGCCGAGGACGGCCTCGATCCGATTCCGGGCTACACGCCGAGCCAGGCGACGCGGCCAGATGACGACCACCCGCTCGCGCTCATCGCCCCCGCGAGCCACTGGTTCCTGAACACGATCTTCGCCAACAAGCCGGACCTGATGGCGAAGGCCGGCGGCCCGCGCGTCACGCTGCACCCCAGCGACGCGGCCGCGCGCGGTCTAGAGACGGGCGACGTCGCCCGCGTCTTCAACGCGCGCGGAGAGTTCCTCGCCGACGTGCTCGTCGCCGACAGCGTGCGCGAGGGCGTCGTCGCCTCCACCAAGGGCCACTGGCTCAAGCACGTGCGCGGCGGCGCGAACGTCAACGCCACCACCGACGAGCGCGACTCGGACATGGGCGGCGGCGCCGTCTATCACGACAACCGCGTGGAGATCGAGCGCGCGGGTAGCGTCAACCAAGATGACCAGCAGAGAGATCAGGCTCGCTTCGCGCCCCGAGGGCGAACCGCAGCCGTCCAACTTCGAGCTCGCTGAGACCGACGTCCCCGCCCTGGGCGAGGGTGAGATCGTCGTGCGCACCACCTTCATGTCCGTCGATCCGTACATGCGCGGGCGGATGAACGACGCCAAGTCCTACACGCCGCCGTGGCAGATCGGCCAGGCGCTCGACGGCGGCGCGCTCGGCGAGGTCGTCGAGTCGCGGGCCGAGGGCTTCGCGCAGGGCGACATCGTCGTGCACGGCCTCGGCTGGCGGGAGCTCGCGGTCCTGCCCGCGAAGCACGCGGCGAAGGTGACGCCGATCGAGGGCGTGAGCAACTCGGCGTTCCTGGGTGTCCTGGGCATGCCCGGCTTCACGGCCTACGCCGGCCTGCTCGACGTCGCGGCCCTCGAGCCCGACGACGTGGTCTTCGTGTCCGGCGCCGCGGGCGCGGTCGGCTCACTCGCCGGCCAGATCGCCAAGCTGCGCGGCAACCCGCGCGTGATCGGCAGCGCCGGCTCGCCCGAGAAGGTCGCGTGGCTCACGGACGAGCTCGGCTTCGACGCCGCGTTCGACTACCACGACGGCAAGGTCGCCAAGCTCCTCCAGGACGCCGCGCCCGACGGCATCGACGTCTACTTCGACAACGTCGGCGGCGAGCACCTCGAGGCGGCGCTGTTCGCCTTCAACACGGGCGGCCGCGCCGCGCTGTGCGGCGCGATCTCCGGCTACAACGGCAACCCCTACGGTGTCCGCAACCTGTTCCTCGCCGTCGGCAAGCGCCTGACGCTGCGCGGCTTCATCGTCAGCGACCATGCGGACCGCCGCCCCGCGTTCCTCGAAGAGGTCGGCGCGTGGGTGCGCGACGGCAAGGTCAAGTTCCGCGAGACGATCGTCGAGGGCGGCGTGGAGGCCGCGCCGCAGGCCTTCATCGACCTGTTGCGCGGCGCCAACACCGGCAAGATGCTCGTGAAGTTCTAGCTAGCAGCGCGGGACGGTCAGCGGCCGCCACTGCGAGTAGCGCGGCTTGGTCTTCGGCCACCAGGTCTTGATGCGGATCTCCTGGTAGTAGGTCGCCGTGTCGCCGCACTGCATCAGGCGGCGCACCTGCACGGTGGCGCGGTGGCGACGACGGCTCGCCACCCGGCGTCCCGTCGCGGTCGCCGTGGGCTCACCCCAGCGGCGCCACTTCAGGCTCACCAGGCGCGTCCCCGGGCCGCCCTCGACGCTGTAGGTGCACGTCGTCGGACGGTCCAGCCAGTCCTGGCCCGTGCCGTTCCAGCACGACATGACCGGGAACGCCTGGGCGGGAGCCGCGGCGAGCAGGAGTCCACCGAGGAGCACGAGCAGGCCGACGACGCGCATGGCGTGGAGCTTACGAGCAGGGCGTGCGCAGCGACAACCACTCCGAGTAGCGGGCGCGCGTGTCCGGCCAGGACGTCTTGAAGCGGATCTGCGTGTAGTACGACCGGCCGTCGCAGAAGTCGAGCCCGCTCACCTGCACGGTCGTCCGGTAGCGCGGGAGCGAGCCGTCGCGCTCGCGGTGGTTGGCCGACTGCCGGCCCTTCGCGGTCGCGGTGTTCTTGCTCCAGCCCGTCCAGCGCAGGCTGCTCAGACGCGCGGTGCCGGCGGTCGAGCCGTCGCTGCCGACGACGCACGAGGACGGGTGCTGGCGGTACTTGGACCCGCAGGCCATGACGGTGGTGGCGGCGGACGCGGACGCGGTGATGAGGCCGAGGACGGCGAGCGAGAGCACGAGGCAGACCCTGAACATGCCCGCACCGTACCCGCGCCCCTGGCCGGGGTCTGCGGCTCCTAGGTGTCGTCCGCGCCACACCCCAGGGCGCGGCGCTTGGCCGTAGCGAGGTCGCCGAGCGGCTGGGGCGTGTCGTCCTCGTGGACGGACAGCACGCGGGCGCGGCCGATGATCCGGTCGCGCTCGAGCAGGGCAATCACGTCGTCGTCATCCACGCCGCGTCGCGGCAGCTCGTCGAACATCCACGCGCGGGCGATCGCCGACGCGCCCGGTTCCAGCGACTCCACGTCCTCGAAGACGAGCACCGCGTCGTGCACGATCGGCTCGACGTCACGGCGCCGACGCCCGAAGGAGAGCGAAGCGCGGTAGCCGTCGCGCACCGGCCGGCGGCGCCCGCCCCGCTCGGTCTCCGCGAGGTCCACCTCGAGTCGGATGACGACGCTCACGGGAGGGCTATGTGCCGCAGAACGTCTGGTAGACGCCGGTGAAGCGGTCCGGTGCGGGCTCCGCGTACGGGGCGCGCTCCTCGCGCTCGTCGAACGGGCGGGCCAGGACCTCCATCAGGCGGCCCAAAGGCAATAGGTCGTCGTTGGTGGCCGCGGTCAGCGCCTCCTCGACGAGGTGGTTGCGGGGGATGTAGGCCGGGTTGACCGTGTTCATCGCCGCCAACCCGTCCGACGAGGTCAGCGGGCGCCAGTGGTCGGCCCAGGCGTCGAACGCCGACGGGTCCGTGAACAGCGCGTGCGCGCGGCGTGCGTCGCCCAGCGCCGCGTCCGGCAGCGCGCGGAAGAAGTTCGTGTAGTCCACGCGCTGCGCCGCCAGCAACGACAAAGTGTCCTCGAAGAAGGACGCGTCCGGCTCACGCAGGCCGAGCTTCGCCGTCATACCCGCACGCCAGGCCGCGCCGTAGCGATCGTCGAACGACTGCAGGACCGATGTCGCGCGCTCGACCGCGTCGTCGCCGCCGATCAGGGGCAGCAGCGTCTCGGCGAAGCGGGACAGGTTCCACACGGCGATCCGGGGTTGGTTGCCGTAGGCGTAACGGCCCGCGTGGTCGATCGAGCTGAACACCGTGCCCGGGTCGTACGCGTCCATGAAGGCGCACGGGCCGTAGTCGATCGACTCGCCGGAGATCGCCATGTTGTCGGTGTTCATGACGCCGTGGATGAAGCCGACGAGCATCCACTGGGCGATCAGCCGCGCTTGGGCGTCGACCACCGCCGAGAGGAACTCCAAGTACCCCAGCCCGGGGTAGTGGCGGGCGATCGCGTAGTCGGCGAGCTCGCGCAGGCCGCCGTTGCGCGCCGCGTACTCGAACGTCCCCACGCGGATGTGCGAGGACGCGACCCGCGTGAGCACCGCGCCCGGCAGCGGACCCGCCTCGCGGAACACCGGCTCGCCCGTCGCCACGACGGCGAGCGCGCGGGTCGTCGGGATCCCCAGGCCGTGCATCGCCTCGCCGATCACGGCCTCGCGCAGCATCGGGCCGATCGCGGCCTTGCCGTCGCCGCCGCGGGCGAACGGCGTCCGGCCCGAGCCCTTCAGGTGGAGGTCACGCCGGTGCCCGGACGCGTCGATCAGCTCGCCCAGCAGCAGCGCGCGTCCGTCGCCGAGCCGCGGCGAGTAGCCGCCGAACTGGTGGCCCGCGTAGGCCATCGCCACCGGGACCGCGCCCTCCGGGACCGCGCGCCCCGCGAAGACGTCGACATCGAACGAGACGCCCAGCTCCGCCGCCAGCGCCTCGTTGTGCAGGAGCAGCTGCGGCTCGGGCGCCGCGACCGGCTGCCACGGGACGGTCAGCCCTTCCAGCTCGCGGGCGAACGTGTTCTCGAGCGTGGCGAGCTGCATACCTTCGAGGGTAGGACGGCTAGAGCAATGCGGCCTTGTCGGTGACAGCCACGTTGGGAGCGGGCTTCCCGGCGGACCACAGCCACCGGACGAAGCGGCGGAACAACGTCCCTCCGGAGGGCTCGGGCGCGACTGCGTCAGCTCCGACCTCGGGCTTGTCACGGACGGCTCGGATCGCGGCCAGCAGCTCCCGCGCGTCGATCGGCTTGTCCGACGTTGCCGCCACGATGACTGCCGCGGCCACGATCTCACCGCTGAGCTTCACCGGCGCGGCCTCGGTCAGCCCCTGATCGATCGCTTCCTTCAGGCTCCTCAGGGAGTAGAGGACGAGCAGCACCGCGAGCGCGTAGGCGATCGTCTCGATCCGGCCCTCCCACCCGCCGAGGGTCAGCTCCCGCGCGCTCCGGGTGATGATCGCGAGCTCGCCACCGGCTCCCGCCAACGTCACCGCCGCCGCGGCCAGCAACCCGAAGAGCGTGAAGTTGCCGTTCCAGCGGAACGTGAACAGCACGACGGCACCGAGCGCGATGATCGCCGCAGAGACTGCCGCGCCGACGGTGATCAGCGCGATCGACTTGTCGGCGTCCGGGCCCAGGAAGGCCTTCACGACATCGGCCGAACCGACGACCGCGGTCAGCGTTCCGCCCAGCAACGTGACATTGGTGACCAGGCTGTCGCCGAACTTCCACGTGTCCGGAAGTCCAGCCAGCTGCACCCACGGCACACGCCAGCAATATAAGCCGAGCAGCAGCATCAGCCCGGCGGAGCCCAAGAACGCCCAGGCGAACCCCCGCAGCTCGTCCCAGTCCGTCGTCTCGGCCGCGGGATACTTCGGTGCGAGCTCGATCGACTGGCCGCCGGCCTGCAACGTCACGAGCTCGAGGTCTGCGGCGGCGCACCCGCGGTCGAACGTCAGCTTCACGGTGCCGGTCGAGGCGGCGTCCACGGGTGAGCCGGTGAGCGTCACACCACAGCCGTCGGCGGGTGAGATCGCGGTCACCGGGAGGTCATCCTCAGTGACGTTCGTGAGGGTGACCGAGACGGTGTAGCTCCCGTCGGCCGGCGAGACCGCGGGTTCCCGGTCGGCGATCGTCACCTTCGTCTGCGCGTGAGCGGCAGGCGCCGCGCAGACCATCACCACGGCGGCGAGCACCGCGCACGCGGCTCGCAACATCCGATCATCCCCCCGGTTCTTTGAAGAGACTCTAAACGAACAAGAACCGGTGAATCAAGCGACGCCGCGCGCCAGCAGGCGCCGGACCTGCGCGCGCACGTCGTCCGGGCGCGCCAAAGCGACACCCCGCAGCAACGCCACGACGACGGCCGCCATCGCCGTGTCGCCGTCCAGATAGCCGGCGACCGTCGCGACGAACCGCGCGTCGCGGGCCTCGAAGGCGGGGAGGAGGTCCGCGTCGCCCGCCTGCGCCTCGGCCCACAGCACCGCGTACACGCGCGTGTCCAAAGGCCGCACCTCGAACGCCGCCAGGTAGGCGTCGACCAGCTCGAGCACGTCGTCGGTGTCCGGCGGCACGAACCGGTTCTGCAACTCCAAAGTCAACGCGTCGAGCAGCCCCTGGCGCGACCCGAACTGGTGGGTGACGATCCCGCGCGAGTACCCGGCGGCGGCCCCCACGGCGGCCAGCGTCACGGCCCGCACGCCCTGCGACGCGATCAGCTCCATCGTCGCGTCGAGCAGCCGGCGCTCGGTCTCCGCGCGCCGTTCGGCCTGGGTGCGCCTTACGCCAGCCACGTCGTCGGCTGCAGCACCGCGTCGAGCAGCGCCTCACGCCGCAGGTACGCGATCGAGCGGTATTCGGGCGACCGGACCATCTCCACGAACACCTTACGGCCGGGGTAGCGGACGAGCGCCACGCCGTCCCAGCCTTCGCCCTCCAACGCGCTCCCGGCGCCCGTGCCGAAGAACAGCAGCTCGGCGTCCGCGCCGACGCCCGTCGCCGCCAGCGCGCGCCGGTAGTCGTCGTAGCGCGCACGCCCGCCCTCGGGCCGGAAGCGCAGCAGGTTGAGCATCACCACGGGCCCGCCGGGGTCCTCGGCGAGATAGCGGTCCAGGTCGGCGTCGGTGAAGTCGGGCATGACCCACACGGTAGTAACTTGCTTGTCAAACAGCAAGTAAGTTTCAGCGGGAACGTGCCGCGGCGCGAGCCACTGCGCTGACGGCCTATGCTCGCCTCGTGCCCGAGACGTTCCTGCTCATCGACGGCGAGAACATCGACGCGACGCTCGGCGCCGGTGTACTCGGCCGGCGCCCCGCGCCCGAGGAGCGTCCCCGCTGGGATCGCGTCCGCGACTACGCCCGCTCCGTCTGGGAGCAGCCCGTCCGCGGCCTGTTCTTCCTCAACGCCTCCGGCACCGTGCCGATGGCGTTCGTCCAGGCGCTGACCGCGCTCGACTATCGCCCGGTGCTGCTGAGCGGCGCGCCGGACGTCAAGGTCGTCGACGTCGCCATCCAGCGCACGATCGAGGCCCTCACCGAGCGCGGCCACGGCGACCTCCTGCTCGCCAGCCACGACGGCGACTTCGCCCCGCAGGTCGCCAAGCTCGCGGAGCAGCCCGGCCGCCGGATCGGGCTGATCGGCTTCCGCGAGATGACGAGCGGGCTGCTGACCGAGATCGAGAACCTCGAGCTCTTCGACCTCGAGGACGACGTCGGCGCCTTCACCGTCCCGCTGCCGCGCATCCGCGTCGTGGCGATCGACGACTTCGACCCCTGGACGCTGCTCAACTAGGAACCGTCTCGGCGGCCACCATCCACAGGTGGCCGTCGGGGTCCGCGAACGTGCCGGTGTAGCCCCAGGGCTGCTGCTCGGGCTCGCCGACGATCACGCCGCCCGCCGCACGCGCCCGGGCGATCAGCGCGTCGACGTCGCCGGTCACGCTGAGCACACACTCGCTGTGGCCGGGCGCGGCGGCTGTGCGGTCCCCGATCACCCAGCCGAACCCGCCGCGCGGGACGAGCATGAGGTGCAGCCCCGCGTTGAGCGCGAACTGCAACGGCTCGGGGACGCCGTCGTCGGCGGGAGCCCCGAACGCCTCCACGCCCAGCACCTCGCGGTAGAACTCGAGCGAGGTGCGGCGGTCGGCGATCGGCAAGCTGACGACTACGGGTTCATAGGCCATGCCCGCACAGACTGGTGCGGGCGGCGAGACTCATCGCCCGCGGAGCTTGAGCGTGACCTTCGACGTGGCGGTCTGGCCGTCCGCGCCGGTGGCGCGGAGCGTCAGTGTGTACAGGCCGCCGGCGAGGCCCTTGGTGGAGACGCGGACGGCGTTCGCGCCGGCCTTCGCGGAGGCCTTGCCGCGCGCCAGCGCCTTGCCCTTGCGGCTGATCGTGAGCGTGCTGGAGGCGGGCACGGTGGAGCCGTAGGAGAGGACGACCGTGCGGCCGGCGCGCGTCGTGAGCTTGCGCGCGGACGGCGCGAGCAGGAGCTTGATCGCGGGCTCGCCCTGCGGGCCGGTCGCGCCGGCGGCCCCGGTCGCGCCCGTGGCGCCCGTCGGGCCGGCGGGGCCGGTCGCCGTCGTGGTGGACAGGTCCGTCGTGGCCTTGCCGTTGTCGGTGTTGCCGATGAAGCGGTTGTCGCCGTAGTCGTTGAGCTTGCCCGTGCCGGTGGCCTCGAGACCGAGCGTGTTGGCGAACAGCAGGTTGCCCGTGAGCCATGCGGTGCCGCCGTCGGCGACGCTGACCGCGGTGCCGGAGTTGGAGATCGAGCTGCCGCGGACCGTCACGGCGGCGGTGCCGGTGCCGGTCGGCGCGACGGCGACGCCGTTGGTGCAGTTGTCGGACATCTCGACGCGGTTGACGAGCACGTTCGTGGCCGACGCGCTGGGCGCGACCTCGATCGCCTTGGCGTGCTGCGAGATCGTCGAGTTCTCGATCCGGACGTTGCCCGCGCCAAGGATCCGGACGCCCGCGTGGGTGCAGGTCGTGCTGGAGATGTCGAGCCCGCGCAGGACGACGTCGTCGTTGGCGCCGGCGTTGACGTTGATGCCGTTGTAGCCCGAGCTGAGCACGCCGGCGTTGAGGCCGCGGACGTCGATCGTGATCGCCTTCGTGATCGTCACGGCCCCGAACCCGCCCGGGTCGATCGCGTTGATCTCGCCGGACGCCGCGGTCTTGGAGATCGCCCCCTGGAACGTCTTGCACGGCGCGGGGCGCGAGCACGGATTCGCGTCATCGCCGACTCCCGACACCCAGGTGCGCGTCGCCTGCGCGCTGGCCGCGGACGCGAAGGTGAGGCAAGCGGCGACCACCAGCAGGATCGGGAGAAAACGATGTCTGATCATCTTCTGGTAGTTCGGTCGTGACGCCTCGAACTTGGGTCTACGTGAGAATTGACCGGTGTGATCGCAGTTACCACACCCACCGGCAACGTTGGCCGGCACGTCACCGCGATGCTCATCCGCGCTGGGGTACGCCCGCGCGTGCTCGTCCGCGACCCCACGAAGCTCGGTGACCTCGGCGGGCTCGTCGACGCCGTGGAAACCGATCTCAGCGACGCGGACGCCGTCGCGCACGCCACCGAAGGCGTCGACGCCATGAACGAGCGGCAGGTCGACGCGCTGATGGGCATGTCCACCGGCCTGCGCGAGGGCTTCACGCCCGAGCAGCCGCGCGACGCGACGACTACGACGCCGACGACCCTGCGCGCGTTCGTCGCCGATCACATTCGTCCAAGACATGGCGGCTGACCGGGCGTACGGTCCCACCCATGACCAGCATCAGCTTCTTCGAGCTCGGGGTGGAGGACGCGGACAAGGGCCGCGCGTTCTACGGAGCCATGTTCGGGTGGGAGTTCGAGACCGGGCCCGCCATGCAGGGGTTCGGCATCAAGACCGGCGGCGTGCCCGGCGGCATGCACCCGAACGACAAGGGCGTGTGGCCGTACGTGTTCTTCCAGGTCGAGGACCTGGACGCGGCGCTCGAACGCGTGCAGGAGCTCGGCGGCGAGGTCCAGGAGGGCTTCGACGACGACAAGCCCGAGAACGTCGCGAAGTTCGGGCGCTTCAAGTTCTGCAAGGACGACCAGGGCTCGCCGTTCGGGCTCCACGAGCCGCCGAAGCCGTGACCCGCGTCGTCCGGCACGTCTCCGAGCAGGACAGGTGGGAGATGGCCCACGCGCTGCCGGACCCGCGCCTGGACGGCTACGTCATCCAGTACTGCGACTACGACGAGCGGACGGGCAGCTTCGTGCGCCGGCGCGAGCTGCCCGGCGACCGGATCGTCGCGATCGTGAACCTCGGTGCGCCGATCCGCATCCGAGCGCCCGACTCCGGCTGGACGACCCACGCCACGGGCTTCTTCGCCGGCCTGCACGACACGTACGCGATCAGCGAGACCAACGGCGCGCAGCGCGGCGTCCAGATCGACCTCACGCCCGTCGGCGCGCACCTGCTGCTGCGGCTGCCGATGCATCACCTGACGCACCGGGTCGTCTCCCTCGAGGAGCTCCTGAACCGGCCGGGGCTCGACCTGCACGAGCAGCTCGCCACCGCCACCCACTACGAGCAGCGCTTCAACCTCCTCGACGCGTTCTTCCTCAACCGCCTCGACGACGCGCTCTCTCCCGTCCCGAGCATCACCCGCGCCCTCGCCCGCCTGAAGGCCACGCAGGGCACGGTGTCGATCGCCACGCTCACGGACGAGCTGCAGTGCAGCCGCCGCCACCTGAACACCGGCTTCCAGGAGCACGTGGGCGTCTCGCCGAAGCTGCTCGCCCGGATCCTGCGCTTCAACCACGCGGTCGCGCTGATCGACAGCGCGCGCAGCTGGGCCGACATCTCCCAGCACGCCGGCTACTACGACCAGGCGCACATGGTCCGCGACTTCCACCAGTTCGCCGGCGCCTCGCCGACCGAGTTCGCCCGGCGGCAACTGCCGGACGGCGGCGGCGTCAGGGCCGACTGACCGCCAGCGGCAGCGTCCCGCTGTGCGGCGCGATCCAGCCGCCGCCGGGGTCCTCCGCGAGCTGCAGGCCCGGCATCCGCTCGGCGAGCCGGCGGAACATCACGCGCGCCTCCAGCCGCCCCAGCCCGGCCCCGAGGCAGTAGTGGATGCCGTGCCCGAAGCCGAGCTGACGGCCGCTCTCGCCGCGCTGGATGTCGAACGCGTTCGGGCGTGAGAAGACCTCGGGGTCGCGGTTCGCGCCGAGCAGCGCGAGCCCGACCCGCTCGCCCGCCGGGATCGTGCCGCCGAGCCACACGTCCCGCTGCGCGAACCGCGGCGGGGCGATCTCGACCGGGCCGTCGAAGCGCAGGATCTCCTCGACCGCCAGCGCCGCCAGCAGCGGGTCCGCGCACAGCGCGGCCCACTGCTCGGGATGCGACAGCAACGCGCGCAGGCCGTTGACGATCGTGTAGACGGCGGTCTCCTGGCCCGCGATCAAGAGCAGCTGCACCATCGCGATCAGGTCCTCTCGCGCCAGACCCTCCAGCGCCGCCAGAGCGGACACGAGGTCCTCGCGGGGCCGCGCCGCCCGTTCGTCGGCCAGCGCGTCGACCCACGCGGCGAACGCCAGCGTCGCCATGTCCCGGTCCTCGCCGGACATGATCGCCGCCGACCACGCCCGGAACCGCCCGCGGTCCTCCTCGGGCACGCCGATCAGCTCCGCGATGACCGCGACCGGCATCGGCTCACCGAGCTCCGCCACGCCGTCGAACGTGCCTCGCTCCAGCGCGGCGTCGATCAGCGCGTCGACGATCGCGACTACCCGCGGCTCCAGCGCCGCGACCGCCCGCGGCGTGAACGCGCGGCTGACCAACGCCCGCAGCTGGGTGTGCTCGGGCGGGTCCAGGTTGATCAGCTGGCGCGCGTCGAGGCGCTCGAGCAGCGTCGCCGGCTCGGGCGTTCCCGCGAGCTGATGGCCGAGGTCGGGATGCGTGAGCCCGTCGCGGACGTCGGCGTAGCGGGCGACGATCCAGAAACGCTCGGCCGTGTCCGGATGGACCTGGAGCACGGGCGCGCCGACCGCCCGGACACGCGCGTAGAACGCGTGCCGGTCGGCGCGGACCTCGGGCTCCCACAACGCTCCGGGAGCGATCAGACGCGCAGCTCCGCCTCGGCCGACTGCGCGGCCGTGACGACCGTCGCGCGCTGCTCGGCCGTCAACAGCGTGGCCGCGGCGGCGTCCACCGCGGCCACGAACGCGGCGTGCGACGCGAACGGCGCCTGGTCCCACACCACATCCAGGAACGTGAGTCCCTCGTCACCCGGCGACACGACGCCCGTGACCGGCACGTCGTAGCTCGGCAGGTCGTCGTCGCGCTTGACGTTGGGCACGCCGGTCCGCACCGCGCCGAACACGATCTCCGGCTCGGCCCGCCGGAAGTACGGCGAGTGCGCCTGCGTGTCGCCGACGTAGTGCGGGCGCAGCGTCAGCCCGCCGGCGACGAAGTTCATGCCGGTCGAGCGCGTGATCGCGGCGCGCTCGTAGTCGCCGTCGAGCTTCAGGTGCCGGTAGAGCGAGAGCTGCTGGAAGGCCCCCGCCGCGACCGTGCCCAGGATCGGCATCAGCAGCGGCCCGTAGTGCACCGACTGCGTGTCCGGCCGATCCAGCGCCCGCTCGATCCGGATCGAGAACGGGAACGCGATCTCGATCGTGTCGCCGGCCGCCCAGCGGCGCGTCAGAGCCACGTACGAACCCGGGGCCGCGTCCAACGCCTGCACCGCGCCGTTCACGCGCACCTCGTAGCCCTTGGTCGCCCACGCCGGCACGCGCAGCTTGACCGTGTACGACGCCGCCGCGCCGCCGAACGTCAGCTTCGTCGCCTGCGTGCGCGGGAAGTCGGTCTCCTGGGTCACCGTCACGCCGCGCTGTGTCCACGACAACGTCGACGGGATGAACAGGTTCACCCACAGCGTCGCGTCGTCATCGGAGCGGAAGTAGGCCGACTCCTGGTGCTTGGTGTGGTTCTCCATCCCCGTGCCGCCGCAGCACGTGCCCGTGTTCCCGTAGCCCTTGCGGTTGCCGGGCGTCAACGGCTGGAAGTACGTGACCTGCGGGTTGGAGTTGGAGTTCGTGTCCGACCGCGAGCCCGCGATCATGTTGAACAGCCCGCGCTCGACGTAGTCGATGTACGCCGGATCCGGGTCGTGGAAGAACAGGTTGCGCGCGAGCTTGATCAGGTTGTAGGTCGTGCACGTCTCGGCGCCGTTCTCGGCGATCGAGTTCGCGATGTTGTCCCGGTTCTGGAAGCACTCGATGTTGTTGTTCGCGCCCGCGAAGTTGCCGCTCGTGCCGCCGTGCGCGTACATGCGGTGCGGCACGACCATGCCGAAGAAGTGCTTGGAGGCCGTGTGGTAGTCGGCAAAGCCGGTCCGCTCGAAGATCCGCATGTAGCCGACGAAGTTCGGCACGTGCGTGTTCGCGTGCAGGCGCTGCTGGCGGCGGCGCCCCGGCTGCTTGCCGGCCTCGAACACGAGGATGTCGCGGTTCTCGACGCACGCCTGGAAGAGCGACTCGCGCGAGTCGAACAGCGGCGCCATCCGCCCGTACGTGCGGTTCCCGGTCAGCTCGCCCAGCTCGACCAGCACTTCGTTGATCCCGCCGTACTCGCCCGCGATGTACGTGTCCCACATGAAGTTGAGGTCTTCACGCGTCGGCGGGCCTGCGTAGTCCGGGTGCATGACGTCGCCGACGGTGAGCGCCAGGTGCGCCCAATCCGCCATGCGACAGACGATCTCGAGCGCGCGCAGGTCGCCCGTGAGCGTGTACGCGTCCAGGAACCCGCGCATCAGCTTGTGCTGCGTGTACCAGGGCGCCCACGTGTTCAGGTCCTGGTTCTGGCCGTAGATCGCGAAGCGCGGCGGGCCGAGCCGCAGCACGGTGTCCTCGGGCTTGGCGCCGAGGTAGCCGGGATGCACGACCAGCCCGTTCTCCACCAGCGCGTCCTGGACCGCGCCGAGCTCGGTGACCACCCAGCGCAGCTTGTCGCCCAGCACCGCGTCGCCGGCGCTCGCGGCCTGCGCGAGCGCGCTGAGGTAGTGCCCGGTCCAGTGCCCACTGAGCAGCCCGCCCTCCTCCCAGCCGCCCGGCACCTGCACGCCGGCCGGGTTCGGGCGCCCGGCGAGCCGGTTGAACAGCACCAGGAAGCGGCGCTCGTCGTAGGCGCGCAGGAACGTCAGCATCCGGTCCTGCTTCTCCTTCAGCAGACCCGGGCCCAAAGTCACGTCGTAGAGCGGGAACGGCCGGATCGGCGCGGTCGCGCCCGCGCCCACGTAGTCCGGCAGCGGCCCCGCGCTCCCCGCGCCCGGAATCGCCGCCAGCGTCGCCCCAGGCTTGAGCATCGCTCCCGCCGCAAACGCCGCTGACGCCGCCATGAACTCGCGCCGCCGCATCGATGAATCCACCCGTCCACCCTCCCGACCTCGTGGTGCTCCCCCTCCCGAACGCTAAAGGGGACTCCACCGAATCTCGTCAGACGCGTGTAGCAAGCTCACGACCAACCTCTCTGACAAACGAGAGAAACGCGTACCCTGCCCGTCCATGCGGATCGTGGTGCTGGGCGCCGGCCACGTGGGTCGGGCGATCGTGAGTGCTCTGTACCAGGAGCACGAGATCACGGTCATCGACACGAACGTCGACCGGCTGACCGCCGTGGCCGACCGCTACGACGTACGCGTCGTGGAGGGCAACGGCACGACCAAGCGGATCATCCGCGAGGCGGGGATCCAGAACTGCTCGCTGTTCATCGCCTCCACCTCACGCGAGGAGGCGAACCTCGTCGCGGCCATGCTGGTCAAGAAGCTCAGCGGCGCGCGCGTGGTCGTGCGCACGACCAGCGTCGAGTACCTGGACGCCTGGCGCGAGCGCGAGATCGACGTGGACTTCATGGTCTCGAGCGAGCTGGAGACCGCGAACGCGATCTCGGGCCTGATCGGCATCCCGGCCGCGCGCCAGACCGACGTCTTCGCCGAGGGCAAGGTCCAGGTCGTCGAGTTCGACGTGCCCGAGGGCGCGAGCCACGACGTCATCGACCGGCCGCTGCGCGAGGCCGAGCTGCCACACGACTCCAAGGTCGTGAGCATCATCCGCGGCAACGAGCTGACGTTCCCGCGCGGCTCGGAGCGGATCCTGGCCGGCGACCGGATCGTCGTCATCGGCTCCCCGGACGCCGCGCGCGAGTGGAGCCGGCTGATCTCGCGCGAGCACCAGCGCGTGGACGACATCGTGATCTTCGGCGGCGGCCGGATGGGCACGACGATCGCGCACGTGCTGCTGGACCGCGGCATCCGCGTGCGCTTCGTCGAGGGCCGGGCGGAGCGGGCGCGCGAGGTGGCGGAGGAGATCCCGGCCGCGCGCGTCTTCCACGCGAGCGCCTTCGACCCCGAGTTCTTCGACCGCGAGCGGATCGGGCGCGCGACCGCCGCGGTGTTCGCCCTCAATGACGACCCCGGCAACCTGTTCAGCGCCGTGCTGGCCAAGGCGCACGGCGTGCAGCTGACGATCGCGCTCGCGCACGACCAGACGTCGCTGAAGGTCTACGAGCGCGGCGGGGTGGACGTGGCCATCAACCCGCGCCAGGTGATCGCGGAGGAGCTCGTGCGCTTCGGCCACGACCCGCGGCTGCGTCAGATCGCGATGCTCGACGACGACCGGTTCGAGATCCTCGACCTGACGGTGCGGGCGGAGTCCGAGCTCGCGGGCCTGCGCTTCGACCAGATGCCCGAGACCGGCTCGGTGGTCGGCGCGATCATCCGCGGCGGCGACGCGATCATCCCGCACTCGAAGGACATCCTGCGCGCGGGTGACCGCGTGATCGTGTTCGTGGAGTCGCGGCGCGCGTCCACGGTCGAGCGCGTGCTGTGAAGCGGCCCCGGACCGGGATTGACGTCGGGGCCGCGCTGGACCTCGTCGGCGGCGTGCTCAAGTGGCTCGCGCCCGCGTTCCTGCTGCCGGTCGTGGTCGCGATCGGTTACGGCGAGTCCTGCTGGTGGGCGTTCGTCGTCGCCGCCGTGATCACGGGCGTCGCGGGCTGGACGCTGGACCAGATCACGGGCGACAAAGAGGGCGCGGCGGTCACGCCGCGCGAGAGCTTCCTGGTCGTCGCGCTGCTGTGGCTGCTGATCCCGATGTTCGGCGCGCTGCCGTACATCCTGGACGGCGGACCGGTGCTGAGCCGGCCGATCGACGCCTACTTCGAGGCGGTCTCGGGCTTCACCGCGACCGGCGCGACGCTCGTGCCCAAGGTCGAGGCGCTGGACCGCTCGATGCTCTTCTGGCGCCAGCTCAGCCACTGGCTCGGCGGCATGGGCATCATCGTGCTCGCCGTCGCGATCCTGCCGCGACTGCGGATCGGCGGGCGCCAGCTGCTGCAGTCCGAGCTCGCCGGGCCGACCGAGATCGAGCAGCTCGGCGACACGATCCGCGAGACCGCCCGGCGGCTGTGGCGCCTGTACGTGGTGCTCACGCTGATCGCGATCGCGGTGCTCGGCTTCATCGGCTGGTCCGGCCTCGACGAGGAGCTGACGTTCTTCGACGCGGTCGGGCACGCGCTGTCGGTGGTCGCGCTCGGCGGCTTCAGCACGCGCACGATCTCGGTGGCCGCGTTCGCGCCCATCACCCAGTACGTGATCCTCGTGTTCATGATCATCGCGGGGATCAACTTCCTGCGCCTGTACCGGTTCTTCGTGCAGCGCCGGTTCGACGTGCTCACGCGCGACGAGGAGCTGCGGCTGTACCTCGCGCTGATCGTGATCGGGACGATCCTGATCGCGATCGAGGTGATCGGCGGCGGCTACGAGGAGGGCGAGGCGGGCATCCGCCACTCGCTCTTCCAGGCCACGGCGATCCTCACCACGACCGGCTTCGCCACCGCCGACTACGCGGTCTGGGGCCCGCTCGCCACGGTCACGCTGCTGCTGCTGATGTTCTCCGGCGCGTCGGCGGGCTCGACCGGCGGCGGCATCAAGATCATCCGCCACCTGCTGCTGTTCAAGCTCGTCCGGCGCGAGCTCGAGCAGACCGTGCACCGCGAGGCGATCGTCCCGATCCGCGCCAACAAGCGCGTGGTCGACGAGAAGGCGCTGCGCTCGACGATCGTCTTCGTGCTGCTCTACCTGGTCACGTTCGCGGTCGGCGCGCTCGGGCTGGTGGCCGACGCACGCCGCGCGGGGGAGGACCTGAGCGCGTTCGACGCGTTCGGCGCCGCCGCCGCGTGCCTGGGCAACGTCGGCCCGGCGTTCGGCTTCGCTGGCCCGTACGGCTCATTTGCGCCGTTCAGCGACTTGTCGACCTGGATCTGCACGGTATTGATGTGGCTCGGCCGCGTCGAGATCATCCCGGTCGTGGTCATCCTGACCCGCGCGTATTGGCGTTCCTGAGGAGAGAGATTCCATGAGCTTCGACACCACTGGGCTGGTCGCGTACGTCAACGGCGAGTACAAGCCCGTCGCTGAAGCGTCCGTCTCGATCTTCGATCACGGCTTCCTGTACGGGGACGGCGTGTTCGAGGGGATGCGGGTGTTCGACGGCGGCCTGTTCCGCGCGGAGCTGCACATGGAGCGGATCGCGCGGTCGGCACGCTCGTTAGGGCTCGCGCTGCCGGTCGAGACCGACGAGATCCTCAACATCATCGGCGAGGTCGTGCGGCGCTCGGAGCTGCGGGACGCGCACGTGCGGCCGATCATCACGCGCGGCTTCGGCGGCCCGGGCATCGACCCGCGCCTGTGCCCGGTCCCGTCGCTGATCGTGAGCGCGTACCCGTTCCCGCCGTTCCTCGGCGCCGACCCGATCAAGCTGTTCACGAGCGCGATCGTGCGCAAGGCGCCGCGGTCCCTGGGCGCGCACGTGAAGTCCCTGAACTACCTCGACGCGATCGTCGCCAAGCAGCAGGCCGGCGAGCTCGGCGTCCACGACGCGGTGATGCTGGACTCCCTTGGCGCCGTCGCCGAGTGCACGGGCGCGAACCTGTTCATCGTCGTCGGCGACCAGCTGGTCACGCCGACCACGCGCGCGGCGCTGCCCGGCATCACGCGCCGGACGGTGCTGGAGATCGCCGCCGAGGAGGGCATCGACGCCGTCGAGCGCGACATCTGGCCGATGGAGCTGCACGCCGCCGACGGCGCGTTCGTGTGCGGGTCGGGCGCGGGCGTCGTCCCGATCGGCTCGTTCGACGGGCGCCCGGTGACGTATCCGCACAACCCGCTCGTGGAGCGCATCCAGGAGTGCTACCGCGCCAAGACGCGCGACGCGGCGTACCGCACCGAGCTGTACGCAGCGGCGTAGCCGCACCACTACCTTTCCGTCTCATGAGGTTCCTCCTTTCGGCGCTGGCAGCGTTGGCGCTGCTCGTCGCGCCGCAGGCCGCGTCCGCCAAGTCCGGCGGACGCGCCACCACGCTCGCCGAACGTGACTCGCTCATCCACGGCATCGCCGGTGCCGAGGACTACGTGTTCGTCACCGAGCCGGGCATCGGCGTGGCCACCGACGGGCCGCGCGTCGTCGCGCTCGACCGCGACACCGGACGTCAGAAGGCCGTCCTGCCCGAGCCGCCCGGCGGCTTCAAGCTGCCGTTCACGTTGCGTGCGCCGGAGGAGGGCAAGCTCGTCGTGCTCGACGCGGGCGGGTTCCCGCCGCAGGGCCCGCCGGTCGTCTACGACTACGAGTACAAGACCAGCCGCAAGGGGAAGTTCAGCGCCAAGCTCACGCGCACGGTCGACTTCGCCGGGCAGCCGCTCGCGTTCGCCGAGGACGTCGAGGTGCTCCCGAACGGCGAGTACGTCGTGTCGGAGTCGGTGCTCGGCGGGCTGTGGCTGATCGCGCGCAACGGCACGATCAAGCCGGCGCTCGTCCCGACCGACCCGGCCGCGCCGCTGCCCGGCCTGGCGGGCTGCCCGTTCCTGGGCTCGGGCCACACCGTCGGCGGGCTGCCGTTCGCGGCGCCGGGGAACTTCGCGCCGGGCGCGGGTTCGCTCGCGGTGCGCGGCGACGAGCTCTACCTGTCGTCGACGTGCGCGGGCGGCGTCCAGAAGCTCAAGCTCTCGACGCTGCGGGACACGTCGCGGCCGGCCGCTGAGCGCGCCGCGGAGATCGTCACGGTCGCCAAGCGAAAGTACGACCTGGAGAGCCTGAAGGGGATCACGTTCGACCCGTACGACCGGAGCGACCCGTGGATCTACGCCGGTGACCCGTTCCGGCTGCAGCTGATCCGGATCCACTCGCGCACGGGCAAGCGCGAGGTGCTCTCGAAGGACGCGAAGCGGTTCAACTTCACGACCGCGACCGCGTTCCTGCCGCCGGAGCGCAAGCGTGGCGACGCGACGCTGGTGACCGCGTCCGACCAGGAGTACCGCTTCGCGACGCTCAACACGGGCATCACGAGCGACCAGTTCCAGCCGCCGTTCATCGTGGCGGAGTACACCCCGCGCTGACCCCACTCGTCCTGATCCACGGCTTCACCGGTTCCCCGGACGTGTGGGAGCTGGTGAAGCCGCGGCTGGCGTCCCGTCACGCGCTGCTGACGCCGGCGCTGCCCGGCCACCTCGGCGGTCCGCCGCTCCCGGCGACGATCACCGACACGACGATGGTCGAGTCGGTCGAGCGGGCGATGGACGATGCCGGGTACGAGACCGCGCACGTCGTCGGCAACTCGCTCGGCGGCTACGTCGCGCTGCAGCTCGCCGCGCGTGGCCGGGCGCGCACGGTCACGGCGTTCGCGCCCGCCGGCGGCTGGGACGACGCGGCCGAGCAGCGCGCGACGCTCGCGCTCAACGCCGAGTCACACGCGCTCACGCGCGGGGCCGAGCGCAACGCGGCGTTCATCGCCTCAAGCGCGCAGGGACGCAAGCAAGCGTTGGCGTTTATGGCCGAGCACACCGACCACGTGCCGGCCGAGCTCGTCGTGCAGGTCATCCGGGCGGGCGCGCTGTGCACCGAGGCGCCGCGGATGATCGCCTTCGCGGCGCAGTCGGCATGGCCCTTGGAAACGCCGAAGTGCCCCACACGGATCGTGTGGGGCACTTCAGACAAGCTGCTTCCGTGGCCGGCCGCGGCGGCGCGGTACCGCCGCGATCTCGCCTACGCCGAGTGGATCGAGCTCGACGGCGTCGGGCATTGTCCACAGGTGGACGTGCCGACGATCGCCGCCGAGTTGATCCTGGGCGCTACTTGATCACGTAGAGCGAGGCGCTGTTGATGCCGCCGGTGACGCGGACGCGGACGGCGGTCTTGCCGGCCGTGCCCTTGGGCAGGTTGACCTTGACGGAGAACTTGCCGGTTTTGCGGCTGTACTTGGCCTTGCCGACGAACTTCAGCTTGCCGCCGCCGCCCTTGCAGGCGGTGGCGCCGCGGCCGCCGCGGACGGCGAGCTTGACGGAGCCCTTGGCGCCGACGATCTTGCCGGTCAGCGTGGCGGTGTTGCCGGAGACCGAGACGGTGGTCAGCGTGGTCGCGCGGACCAGCTTGAGCGCCTTGGTCTTGACCGCGCCGACGACCGCGGTGTAGCGGATCGTCTTGCGCTCGGCCTTGACCGGGGCGGTCGCGGTCGCCGTGAAGCGGCCGGTGGCGTCGGCGCTGGCCGTCGTGACGGTGCGCTTCTTGGAGTCGACGATGGCGATCCTCGTGCCCGGCGCGTACACGCTGAGGCCGGCGAAGGTGACCGTCGAGCCCGCGAGCTTGACGTCGCTGAGGACGAGCTTGCTCGCCGACGCGCCGTAGCAGTCGGTCAGCAGGGAGCCGAAGCCACCCGGGTCGGAGGCCACGGCCTGGCCGCTGCCGGGGTTCGTCTCCGTGCCGCCCGTGCCGCCGCCGCCACCGATGCCGGTCCCGCCGCCACCGGTGTTGCCGGTGCCGCCCGTGTCCTCGCCACCGGTGCCGGTGGTGCCGCGGGTCAGCGTGGCCGGCGCGACCGGGGTCACGGAGGCGTTGCCGGCGGCGTCGGTCTGGCGGACGCGGATCGAGTACGTGCCGTCGACGTCGGGGAGCGTGACGTCGCCGCTGTTGCCCGCGACGTTCGTGCTGGAGATGACGTTGCCGTTGGCGTCGAGGACCTCGATCGCGGCGGCGGCCGCGTCACCGGCGCGGGTGAACGTCACCGTGCGCGTGCGGCTGGAGGTCGCGCCCGTGATGGTGGGCGCGCCGCCGGCCGCCGGGCCGGTGCGGTCGAGCGCGATGTCGGCGGACGGGGTGACGGCGTCGTTGCCGGCGCCGTCCCACTGACGGACGCGGACGCGGTAGGCGCCGTCGGTGTCCGGCAGCGTCACGTTGGCGGTGTTGCCGCTCGGGACGTCGACCGTGCCGACCGAGGTGCCGTTGGCGTCGAGGATCTCGACGCGGGCGGTCGCGGCGTCACCGGCGCGGGTGAACGTCACCGCGCGCTGGCGGACCGTGACGGCGCCCGTGACGGTCGGCGCGCCACCCGCGGCCGGGGCCGCGCGGTCGAGCGAGACGGTCGTGACCGGGGTGTCGGAGTCGTTGCCGTTGCCGTTGGTCTGGCGCACGTACACCGTGTAGGTGCCGTCCGCGGTCGGGAGCGTGATGTCGGCCTCGTCGCCCGCGCCGACCGGGAAGGTCGTCTCGGAGCCGTCGGCGGCCTTGACGACCACGATCGTGGCGGTCACCGCGTCACCGGCGCGGGTGAACTTGACGTGACGGTTGAGGCTGTTGCCGTCGCCCGTGACGGTCGGCGCCGGGCCGGCGACGGGGCCGTTGCGGTCGAGCTTGGCGGTCGTGGTCGGGGTCACCGAGTCGTTGCCGTTGGCGTCGTACTGGCGGACACGGACCGTGTAGGTGCCGTCGGCCGGCAGCGTGACGTCGGCCTCGTTGCCGGTCGGGACGTTCGCCGTGGCGACCACCGTGCCGTTGCCGTCGACGACCTCGACCCGCGCGTGGTCGGTGTCGGTGGCGCGCGTGAAGGTCACGTGGCGCGCCGGGGCGTTGACGGAGCCGCTGACGGTCGGGGCCGGGCCGGCGGCGGGGCCGGTGCGGTCGAGCGTGATGTCGGTCGCCGGGCTGACGGAGTCGTTGCCGGCGGCGTCGAGCTGACGCACGCGGATGGCGTAGTCGCCGTCCGTGTCGGGCAGCGTGATGTCGGTGGTCGCGCCGCTCGGGACGTCGTAGGCGGTGGTCACGCCGTTGCGGGTGGCCTCGACCTTGACGGTGACGGCGTCACCGGCGCGCGTGAACGCGACGGTGCGGGTGCGCGTCGTGACGGCGCCCGTGACGTTCGGGGCGCCGCTGGCGGCCGGAGCGCCGCGGTCGAGCCCGACGGGCGTCGCCGGCGTCGTCGCGTCGTTGCCGGCGGCGTCGGTCTGACGCACGCGGATCGTGTAGTTGCCGTCCGCCGGGAGGGTGACGTCGGTCTCGTCGCCGCTGGTGAGGACGACGCTGTCGACGACCACGCCGCCCTGGACGATCTCGACCGTGGCGGTGGTCGCGTCCGGCGCGCGGGTGAAGGCCACGTGGCGCGTCGCATCGTTGTCGGCGCCGGTGACGGTCGGGGCCGGGCCGGCGACCGGAGCGGTGCGGTCGAGCACGGCGCGCGTGTCCGGCGTCACGGCCGAGTTGCCGGCCGCGTCGCTCTGGCGGACGCGGACGAAGTACTCGCCGTCCCAGCTGCCGAGCGTGATCGGCGTGGAGTTGCCGGACGGGACGTTGACCGTGCTGATGACGTTGCCGTTGGCGACGACCTCGACGCTCACCTGGGCGGCGTCGTTGGCGCGGGTGAAGATCACCGTGCGCTGCGGGTCGTTGCGCGGGCCGTTGACGGCCGGCGCGGCGCCGGCGCTCGGGGCGGCGGTGTCGAGCGTGACGTCACGCGGGTCCGACGTGTAGGTCGTGCCGCCGGAGATCTGCTTGACGATCACGTGGTAGGTGCCGTCCGGACCCGGGAGCGTGATCGTGTCGGTGTCGGCCGCGACGCTCTGCGTGATGACCGGCGTCGGGTTGCTGCCGTAGGTGACGATGATCTCGGCGCTGGTCGTGCCGGGGTCACGCGTGAAGACGACGGTGCGGTTCGGGTCGTTGGTGGCGCCGCTGACGACGGGCATGGCGGTGATGCCACCCGGCGTCGTGGTGTCGAGCGTGACGCGCGTGTTCGGCGTCAGCGACTCGTTGCCGGCCGTGTCGGCGAAGCGCACGCGGATGTCGTACGCGCCGTCGGACGGGAGCGTGACGGTACCCGCGCCGCCGTTGGCCACGGGGCTCGTGGCCGCGACGGTGCCGTCGGGGCGGACGGCCTCGATGATCGCCGTGGAGGCGTCCACCGGGCGGGTGAAGGAGACGTTGCGGACCGGGTTGGCGAGCGCGCCGGTGACCGTCGGCGCGGCGCCGGCGGCGGGCGGCTGGCGATCGAGCGTGATGCCGGTCAGGCCGGAGTTGGCCGAGGCGTTGCCGGCGGCGTCGGTCTGGCGGACGCGCACGCTGTAGGCGCCGTCGGCGTCCGGGAGCGTGATCTGGGCCGTGCCGCCGTTCGCGACGTTCGTGGTGAGGACGACCGCGCCGTTGTTGTCGAGGACCTCGACCGTGGCGTTGAACGTGTCGCTGTCGCGCGTGAAGGTGACGGTGCGGTTCCGCGAGGAGTCGGCGCCGGTGACCAGCGGCGCGCCACCCACGGAGGGAGCGGTGCGGTCGAGCGCGACCGCGTTGGTGACGACGTCGGCGCCGTTGCCGGCGGCGTCGCGGACGGTGACGCGGACGCGGTAGTCGCCGTCGGGCGTGCCGAGCGTGACGGACGCGTTGCCGCCCGTCGCGGTGACCGGCGAGCCGACGTCGGCGCCATTGCTGTCGATGACCTGCGCCTCGGCGCTGACGGCGTCGACCGGCATCGTGAAGGTGACGGTGCGGACACGGTCCGAGGACAGCGACGGGGCGACGGACGCGTTCATGCCCGCCGTCGACGGGGCCGAGCGGTCCAGCAGCGCCGGGACCTGCGTGCTCGTGGACTGGCCGCCGCCGGCGCCGTCGCGCTTGATGCGCACGCCGTAGGTGCCGTCCGTGTTCGGCAGCGTGATCGTCGCGTTGCCGTTCAGGTCGTTGTCGGCCGTGGAGCCGGCGACCGTGCCGTCGCCGTTGAGGACCTCGATCGTGACGCCGGTCGTGCCCGCGACCTGGTCGTACGTGACGGTGCGTGAACGCGAGTTCAGCGCGCCGGTGACGTTCGGGGCCGAGTTGGCCGGGACGAACGGGACGGTGAACGTCGCGTCGCTCGTCGTCTGCGTGCCGTCGGAGTTCTGGGCGACGGTGCGGTAGTGGTAGGTGGTGCCCGCGGTCAGGCCGGCGACCGGGATGCTGAAGGCCTGCGCGCCCGTGCCGGTGACCACGACCGGGCCGACGCTGGTGCCGTACGCGGCGGTCGTGCCGTACTCGACGCGGACCGACGTCGACAGGCCGTTCGGGTTGACCGAGCCGTTGATCGCGACCTGGCCCGACGTGGAGGCCACGGCGCTCAGCGAGGTCGGGTTCTGCAGCTTGACCGTGGTCAAGTTGACGTCGTCGAGCGCGACGTTGCCCGACTGCAGGAGCGCGGCGACGCCGGCGGAGAAGTAGACCTGCAGGTCGAGGCGGTAGGTACGGCCGGCGGCGACGGCGCCGGCGGGCACGGAGACCTGCTTGGGCGTGAACGCGGCGGTGCCGTCGATGTTGGTGTCGGCGAGCCGCACGCTGCGGGTCGGGTCGTTGACGTCGACGATCGCGGCGTTGACCGTGGCGGTGCCGCCCAGCACGGTCAGCAGCGAGCCGAGGCCGTTGCGGACGTTGAAGCTCAGCGTCCCGGAGTTGTTGGCGTTCGCCGCCACGAAGGTGGGGGAGCGGAAGGTGACCTCGGAGGCGCTCGCGACGCCGATCGCCGTGACGAACGTGGCCCGGATGTAGCCGTCGCTCGAGCCGCCGGTGCCACCGTTGGCGACGAACTCGCCGGCCGCGGCGGGGCAGGTGAGCGGCGGGATGCACAGCAGGCCGCCCGTGGAGGCAGTGGCGCTCCATGAACCGTTGGACGACCGGAAGTCCCGGCTGTCGGTGGCGGTCGGGTAGGTGGAGCTGATGGCGGCGTTCGCGGATTGGAGCGGCCCGAACAGGGCTGCTGCCAGGCACGCTGCGAACGCGAGCACGGCGATATGCGGGCGGAAGGTGGTCACGAACTTAGGGTCGGCACCCCATATGGGCCCGTTGATCACCTGAGCGGACACACGGGGGATGAACCCCGGTTCCTCCGATCGGCCCTTGACATATACCGATATGGGTATATGTTGTTCGTCGTGGCACGAGCAGCGACGACAGCGGATGTGTTCAACGCGGTGGCCGAGCCGCGGCGGCGCGAGATCCTCGATCTGCTGATGGAGGGCGAGCGCCCGGTGAACGACATCGTCGCCCGGCTCGAGCTCGGCCAGCCACAGGTCTCAAAGCACCTGAAGGTCCTCCGAGAGGTGGGTCTGGTGGACGCACGTGATCAGGGCCGGATGCGGGTCTACCGCCTCAACGGCCACGGGCTCAAGCCCATCCACGACTGGGTCTCGAACTACGAGCGCACCTGGAGCGAGCGGTTCGACGCCCTGGACGCGGTCCTGGAAGAACTACAAGACAAGGAGGCTCGCGATGACGAGTCGTAGCGGTTCAGCCGTGTTGACCCTGCCCACGGACACGGAGATCGTGATGACGCGGGAGTTCGACGCGCCGCCGGAGCTCGTCTGGAAGGCGTGGACGACGCCCGAGCTGGTCTCGCGCTGGTGGCCCGGCAAGCGGGGCACGATGAAGCGCTGCGAGATCGACCTGCGCGTCGGCGGCGCGTGGCGCTACGTGATGGAAGCCGGCGAGGGCGGCTTCGAGGTCGCTTTCCACGGCGAGTACCAGGAGATCGACGAGGCCGTCCGGCTCGTCAACACCGAGGTGTACGAGGGAGCGCCGCCCGAGGCGGGGGCGGCGCTCAACACGAACGTCTTCGAGGCGCTCGAGGGCGGTCGGACGCGGCTGACGATGACCACGAGCGTGGACTCCAAGGAGATCCGCGACATGATCATCGGGACCGGCATGGAGTCCGGCGCTCAGGAAGGCCTGGACATCATCGACGAGCTCGTCGCCGAGCTCACGGCAGCCGACCCCGCCAACGCAACGACGTGAACGCCGCGCCCGCCAGGGCGAGCAGGCCGAATGCGGCGAAGCCGGCGCTGACCTCCCGCTTCTCCTGCTTGGTGCCGATGCGCGAGCCGAGCGTCTCGTAGACCTCGTCGAGCGCGTCGGCGTCCTCGGCGGTGAACGCGCGGCCCCCCGAGATGTCCGCCACCTGCTGGAGCGCCTCGGGGTCCGGTGGGACGGACAGCGTCTGACCCATCGTCTCGATCACGCCCTCGGCGGTGCCGAGCGCGACGGTGTAGATCGGCACGTTGGCCGCGCGCGCCTGTTCGGCGACGGAGGCCGGGTCCTGCCCGTTCTTGCTCGCGCCGTCCGAGAGCAGCACGATCGCGGACGGCGGCTTGTCTTTACCGGTCTCCAGCGCCTGGAGCGCCGAGGCCAGGGCGTCGCCGGTCGCGGTCCCGCCCTCGGCCTGCAGGCCGTCGAGCGTGGACAGCACGGTCGTGCGGTCCTGCGTGGGCCGGATGACGGTGTGCGCGCTGTCGGCGAACGCCACCAGGCCGACCTGCAGCTGCTCCGGCACGTTCTCGAGGAAGCGGTCCGCGGCCTGCTTGGCGGCGGTGAGCCGGTTGGGGGCGACGTCGGTGGCGTTCATCGACCCGGACGTGTCGGTGACGAGCATGACGCTCGCGCGCTCGACCGGCACCGCGACGGTCGCCTCCGGCCGCGCGAGCGCGACCGCCATCCCGGCCAGCGCGAGCATCAGCAGCGCGGGCGGGAGGACCTTGCGCAGCCGACCGTGCTTCGGTGCGATCGCGGCGAGCGTCGCCGTCGCCGGGAAGCGGACGACGTACTTCGACGGCCGCCGGCGGGCGAGCAGCAGCGCGATGATCGCGAGCGGCACGACCGTGAGGCCGAGCAGGAACAGTGGGGCTTGAAAGCTCATCTAAGGGTCCTTCCGAGCGCGCGCAGCCAGTCTTGATCCGTGCCGACCTCCACGTGCCGCGCGCGGGCGGAGCGCAGGGCGGACTTGAGCTGGTCGCGGCGCGCGAGCTCCGCGGCGGCGAACCGGCGCCGCAGCTCCGGGCTGGACGAGTCGGCCTCGACGCGCGCGCCCGTCTCGGGGTCGACCAGCGTGAGGTGGCCGACGTCCGGCAGCTCGTGCTCGCGCGGGTCGAAGACCTCGACGGCGAGCACGTCGTGCCGGGCGCCGAGAGCCGCGAGCGCACGCGTCCATTCGGGACGCTCGGCGGCGCCGCCACGACCGCCGAACCCGCGGCTCCCGCCGCCCGGCACATTGGTGGCGCCGCCGGCCCAGGCGCCGTCGCGCGACTCGCCGGCCGGCCACGCGACGCCGCCGCGCGGGACGCTCCCCGGCCGCACGTCCCCGGCGCGCGGCTCGCGTCCCGCGGCGGCGGCGCCGGGCCCTTCGCGGAAGTCGCTCACGACCACCACGAGGCTGTGTCCCCGCGCGAGGCGGTTGATGCGGCGCATGCCCTGGGCGAGCGCGTCCTCCGGCGCGTGGCCGTCGCTGGCCACGCCCTTGCCGAGTGCGCGGCGCAGGTGCACGAGCGCGGAGCGGCCGGCGCTCGGTGGCAGCTGCTGCGGCTCGGGCGCGCCGCACGTGAGCAGGCCGATGCGGCCCGCGCGGCGCACGGCCAGCCGGCCGATCACCAGCGCGACGCCCTCGGCGACGTCGGACTTCAGGCGCTCGGCGGTACCGAAGGCCATGGACGCGGAGGTGTCGACGAGCAGCCACGTGGTGAGCGTGCGCTCGGGCACGTGGTCGCGGACGTGGGGGACGCCGGTGCGCGCGCTGGCGGCGGCGTCGAGCTTGCGCACGTCGTCACCGACCTGGTAGGGCCGGATCTGCGCGAGCTCGGTCCCCAGTCCCAGCCCGGCCGCGCGGCGCTCACCCGGGAGCGCACCGGCCGCGCGATCGGCGAGGACGAGGTCGAGGGCCTCGACCAGCGCCGTCTGCATCGGGCCGGGTCCCTGAGACCCGGCCGGGGTGGCGACGTATGACTCGCGCTGCGCGCTCGCATACTTCGGCGGCAACTCGCCAGAGGCTCGTTCCCGCGCGTGGGCGCTCGACGGGCGTGTCACGCCGCGATCCGCTCCGTGGTCTGCGCGGCCTTCACGCCGCCGACGCGGTCCAGGACGCGGTCGAGCAGGTCGTCGGCCTTCACGCCGTCGCCGAGCGCGTCGTACGTGAGCACGAGGCGGTGGCGCAGCACGTCCGCGGCGAGGTCGGCGACGTCCTCGGCGACCACGTGGTTGCGGCCGCGCAGCAGCGCGAGCGCCTGAGCGGCCTGGACGGCGCCGATCGGACCACGCGGCGAGGCGCCGAACTCGATCAGGCCCTCCAGCTCGTGCAGGCCGTACTTGCCGGGGTGGCGCGTGGCGTCGCCGAGCGCGACGGCGTAGGCGATCACGTCGCGGTCCACGTACACGCGACGGGACAGCTCCTGGTAGCGCTGCAGGTCCTCGGTTGAGAGCTTCTCGCGGACCTGGGCGGGCGGCGAGATCGCGCGGCCGACGA
The DNA here is from genome assembly GCF_027587195.1 of Solirubrobacter phytolaccae. Taxonomy (GTDB): domain Bacteria; phylum Actinomycetota; class Thermoleophilia; order Solirubrobacterales; family Solirubrobacteraceae; genus Solirubrobacter; species Solirubrobacter phytolaccae. Next base: position 62,924 of record NZ_JAPDDP010000005.1, read on the forward strand.
CCGCGGCCTCCTCGCCGACGGTCGGGTAGTCGACGAGCAGCTTGAACAGGAAGCGGTCGACCTGGGCCTCGGGCAGCGGGTACGTGCCCTCGTTCTCGATCGGGTTCTGGGTGGCCATGACCAGGAACGGCTTCGGCAGCGGGTAGGTCTCGCCCGCGATCGTCACCTGGCGCTCCTGCATGACCTCGAGCAGCGCGCTCTGCACCTTGGCGGGCGCGCGGTTGATCTCGTCGGCGAGCAGGAAGTTGCCGAACACCGGGCCGAGCTCGGTGTCGAAGCGGCCCGTGTCGGGGCGGTAGATGCGCGTGCCGACGAGGTCGGACGGCACCAGGTCCGGCGTGAACTGCACGCGCTTGAAGGAGCCGCCGAGCACGTCGGACAGCGTCTTGATCGTCAGCGTCTTGGCGAGGCCGGGGACGCCTTCGAGCAGCACGTGGCCGCCGGCGAGGAGCGCGACGAGCAGGCGCTCGAGCATCGCGTCCTGACCGACGATCACGCGCTTGAGCTCGTACAGCGCGCTCTCGAGGCCCGCCCGCGGGTCGTCGTGCTCGATCCGCGCGGTGTTCTCGTCGTATTCGTGCATGGAGTCGACTCTGGCGAGCGGTTCGTCAGATCCCCATAAGCGCCGTTGAGCGCGTCTTGAGTTACCGAACCTACCTTGACGGTCATGCGAATCCTGGTCGCCGAGGACCATCCCCGGATCGCCTCCGCCGTCGCGCGTGGCCTGCGCCGCGAAGGCATGGCGGTCGACGTCGCCGAGGACGGCGCCGCCGCGCTGTACAAAGCGCGGATCAACCCGTACGACGTCGTGGTCCTCGACCGCGATCTGCCCGAGCTGCACGGTGACGACGTGTGCCGCGCGTTGACGGCCGAGCAGCCGCGCACGAAGGTGCTGATGCTGACGGCGGCGCGCTCCACCGACGACCTGGTGGAAGGGCTGGCGCTGGGTGCCGACGACTACCTGTCGAAGCCGTTCCGCTTCGCCGAGCTGGTCGCGCGCCTGCGCGCGCTGGGCCGGCGGACCGGCGAGGCGCGCCCGGCCGTGCTGAGCGCGGGCGACGTCGTGCTGGACCCGTCCCGGCGCGAGGCCACGCGCGGTGGCCGCGACCTCGAGCTCACGCCGAAGGAGTTCGCGGTGCTGGAGGCGCTGCTGGAGGCGCAGGGCGCGGTCGTCACGCCCGAGACGCTGCTCGAGCGCGCGTGGGACGAGATGCTCGACCCGCTTTCGAACACCGTCCGCATGACCGTGATGGGCCTGCGCCGCAAGCTCGGCGAGCCCGTCCTGATCGAGACCGTGCGAGGAGCGGGCTACCGAATTTGATCGCCAACCTGCGTGTCCGGCTGACCGTCATCTACGGCGGCATCTTCGTCGTCTTCGTGGCGGTGCTGCTCGGCGTCTCCTACTGGCTGATGGGACGTCACCTGCACCGCACCCTCGGCGAAGCCGCGGCGGACGCGTCGCAGGCGCAGCTCGGCATGCAGTACCTGCTCTTCCTGGCCGGCGCGTCGCTCGTCGCGGGCGCGTTGGGCTGGTGGCTGGCGGGGCGCGAGCTGCGCTCGATGCAGTCGGCCTTCGACGCGCGTGAGCGCTTCGTCGCCAACGCCTCGCACGAGCTCCGTTCGCCGCTGACCGTGATCCGCACCGAGGCCGACGTCGCGATGGCCAACCCGGACGCCGACGTCGCCGAGTTCCGGGCGATGGGCACGGAGATCGTCGCCGCCGTGGAGGACATGGACGCGCTGCTGGACGGCCTGATGGTGCTGGCGCGCTCCGGTCACGGCCTGGCCTCGGTCGAGTCGGTTGACCTGGCGGCCGCCGCGCGCGCCGCGGCGACACGGGTGCGGCCCGGCGGCGTCCACGTCCGGCTCGACCTCGAGCCCGCCGGCGTCCGGGGCGAACGGCGGCTGCTCGAGCGCCTCGCCGCGAACCTGATCGAGAACGGCGTCCGCTACAACGCGCCGGGTGGCTTCGTGTCAGTGACGACGCGCGCGTCCGGTGAGGGCGCGGTGCTGGACGTCGTGAACTCGGGGCCGGTCGTCTCCTCCGACGTCGCCGCGCGGCTGATCGAGCCGTTCGAGCGCGGTGGACGCACGGGCCAGCAAGGTGCCGGTCTGGGGTTGTCGATCGTGCGCAGCGTGGCCGAGGCGCACGGCGGACGGCTCGCCCTCATGCCGCGCGACGAGGGCGGTCTGTCCGTCCGCGTGTCACTCCCTGCGGCTTAGAGCCAGCCCTTCTCCCACGGGCCGGTGATCGCGAACGTCTTGCCCGGATACTGCAGATGCACGAACAGCCACTTGCCGTCGGGCGAGTAGCACGCGCCGGACCACTCCGACCGGCCGATCGAGCCGGGCTTGATCTCGTCGTCCCACTGGTGCAGGTCGAGCGGCGTGTCGTTGCGGGCGAACGTCTCGAGCGTGCCCTTCGGCGTGAGCACCCGCAGCGAGTTCGTGCCGCCGTTGACGTCCTCGCCGTCCCCGTCTTCGCAGACCACCACGCCGCCGCGAGGTGACATGGTGAGCCCGTCGGGCTGGTCGAGCACCTTGCCCGAGCGCGACTCGTAGAGCAGCGTCAGCTTGCCCTTCTTGGTCCCGGACGGCGTGTAGCGCCAGATCTGGCCCTTCTCCTTCTCGCCCGCCTCGCTGGCGACGAAGTAGACGCTGCCGCCGGAGAACGTCGCCCCTTCGAGGCCGACGAAGCGGGCGGCGCCGAGCGCACGTCCCTGCTGATAGACCGCGTCCGGGTGGCGCTCGGCGTCGGTCGGGTCGGGGTCCTTGATCGGCACCCACTCGCACTGCAGCGTCGGTCCGACCTTCTGGCCCGTCGCGGTGTCGTACTTCGACCGGCCGCGGACGGCGAGCATCTCGAGCCTGCCGCCCTGAGCGAGCTTGCCGCTGACCTTCGGGATGAAGCGGTAGAAGCCGTCACCGGGGTCGCCGTTGTCCTCGGTCATGTAGACGACGCCGGTCCGCGGGTCGACCACGCACGCCTCGTGGCAGAAGCGCCCCATCGCTTTGAGCGGCTTGGGCTCGATCGGCGTCGTCGCCGTCAGCGGGACCTCGAAGACGTAGCCGTGCGGCTTCTCGAACCCCTCCGCCTTGCCGACGGTCGACTCCTCGCCTGAGAGCCAGCTGCCCCACGGCGTCTGGCCGCCGTTGCAGTTGTTGTCGGTGCCGTTGAGGATGAGGCTCGAGCCGAGCAGCTGACCGGTCACGGGGTCCCACAACGAGGTCGTCACGCCGCCCTGCGCCACCCGGTCATAGGCGCGGGAGGGGCCGAGGGCCTTGCCCGGGTCGTAGCCCTCCTGGTTGCGGATCAACGCGAGCCGACCGTTGCCCGCGTCGGCCACCGTGCTCCCGTCATGGAAGTTCGGAGTCGGCAGCCCGTCGCTCATCGGCGTGCCGGCGACGCCGAAGCTGAACACCGTGAAGCCCGCGGGCAGCGCGAACTCGCCCGTGCCCGGCGTCAACGGGCCGTAGCCCGGCTTGTCGGCGGCACGGCGCGCGACTTCGCGCATCGTCTCCGCCTGTGCGCCCGGCGCGCCGGTCGCGGCGAGCACCTGCGCGCCGACGGAGGCGCCGGCGACGAACGCCGCGCCGCGGCGCAGCGCCTCGCGGCGGGTGACGTGCTGCTCCTGCGCGGGAAGGTTGACCCTGGCCATCCGCCGACGCTACGCCCGCGCGTGGAGCGCGGGCGTTACCGGATCGTGACCCGGCCGCTGGTGCGCCAAGCGGATATCGCGGACGTATCGAAAACCGCATACGCGTCGGCAACGTCGGGGCGCGTTGACTTGGGGCATGACCTTCAAGACACGCGTCGCCGGCTCATTGGTCGTCATCGTGGCGTTCGGCGCCGTCAGCAGCCCGCAGTCACACGCGTCCGCACCCGCGCCCTCGCCACCTCGGGCGTCCGAGGGCAAGGCGAAGGCGCCCGGGACCGTGCCGCGGACCGGGCCGGCGAAGCAGCGCGGGCGCCGGGGCGCGCCGGGGACGTTGCCGCGGCGCTGACGCTCAGGCCTGGAGCGCCAGGAACACGAGCTCGTGCCCCGGCGCGGGCTCGCGGCGGGTCTCGACGAAGCCGTGCTTCCCGTACAGGCGCAGGTTCCCGGCGCTCCGGTCGCCCGTGAACAGCCAGGTGCCGCCGGCCTCGATCGCGGCGCCCAGCAACGCGGTGCCGAGCCCGGCGCCCTGCTTGTCCGGCACGACGCACAGGCGCGCGACCTCGCCGGTCGGCATCACCCGCACCGCTCCGAGCAGCCGACCGTCCTCGCGCTGCCCGAGGACCGTGACGTCGTCCCTCGCCAACACGGCACGCACTTCGTCGAGCGTCTCGTGCAGCGGCGGCAGGAACTGCTCGTAGACCATCGACTCGCCCACGTAGGCTGCGCGCTGCACGGTCAGCAGCTCGCCCGCGTCGTCAACGGTCAACCGCGCGATCATCGAACGCGGAGTTCTACCGGCTCCCGGGACAGCAGCATCGTCACGCCGTCGCGCGGGTCGCGCGGCGAGCGGCGCCGCTCACGCAGGACCAGCGCGCTCCACCCGACGACGTCGAGCGTGAACTCGCGCGGCACGTAGCCGAGCGGCGTGCCGTCGGCCAGGTCGACGGCGAGCGCGGACGGGTCGTGCGGGTTCTCGGGCTCGGCGCGCAGCGTCAACGCACACCCCGGTGCGGCCAGGTCGGACGCGAGCGCCTCCGGCCGGTGGAACGCGCCGGCGACGTGGGTGACCTTCAGCCCGTCGGGCAGCTCGCCGCGGCTCAGGAAGCGACCGTCCGCGTCGACCAGTTGGAAGCCCGCGACCCAGACCTCGCCACCGTCATCCGGATACCAGTACTGCTCCTGGCGCTCGACTTCGACGATCACTGGGTAGGGATGCTGCCATGGAGCTGCACAAGACTGTCGGGCATGCGGGGTTGAGCGGGTGGCGGGAGAAGGTCGCGGACGTCGTCGCGCCGCGCGTCCCGATCAAGGACGAGAACGCCCGCGCGCTCATCGGCGGCGCGTTCTTCCTGCTGTCCGTCTACTACGTGATCGCGACGATCGTCAAAGCCGCGAAGGACTGACTCACACCTGGCCACCGGGGGTGCGGTCGCGCTCCCGGTCGCGGTGCTCATAGCGGTCGCAGTCCCAGGCGGGGCGCTGCTGCTTCTCGAGCACCAGCTCGGGCGTGGGCGCGGAGGGCGTGGGCGTGGCGGCGGCGATGGCCAGCGTGCGATCCACGCTGGTCATGCCGTGCAGGGATGCGCCGAGGAAACCCACCCCGGCGACGAGCGTTGCGGCAAATCCGGCTCGGCGCATGCCCACAGTCAAGCTCCAGTTGCTGAACGCAACCTCAAAGGAGTCGACGAAACCACCTAAGAGAGAGCCCGCTGCCGAGCAGCAGCAGGAGTACGGCACCGCCCGCGAACGCGCTGGTGACCTCGCGCTGCTCGTGCTTGGTGGCGACCTCGGACCCGAGCTTCTCGTAGACGGAGCTCAGCGCGCCCGCCTGGTCGGCGGTGAACGCCTCGCCGCCGCTCCGCTCCGCGATCTCCCGCAGCGTGGTGACGTCCGGCGGAACCGCGTCGCCGTTCGGCAGCGTGCCCGAAGCCGTGCCCAGCGCGACGGTGTAGATCGGGATCTTCAGCCGCTTGGCCTCGTCGGCGACCGGCAGCGGGTCGGTCCCGTGCGTCGCCTTGCCGTCGGAGAGCAGCACGATCGCGCCCGGCGCCTTCTGGGAGCGGATCATCGCGAGCGAGGTCGAGAGCGCGTCGCCGGTCGCGGTGCCGCCGCTCGGCGTCATCGCGGCCTCCAAAGCGCTGCGCAGCTCGTCCCGATCCGTCGTGGGGGAGGACACGGCCTGCGCACGGTTGTTGAAGACGACGCCGCCGACCCGCACCTTCTCGGGCACCTTGTCGAGGAACGCCTCGCCGGCGTCCTTCGCCGCGTCGAGCCGCGACGGCGCGACGTCCGTGGCCATCATCGACCCGGAGTGGTCCATGGCGAGCACGATCGTCGCCTGCTCGGCCGGCACCGCCACGCTCACCTGCGGACGGGCCAGCGCGGCGATGAGCGCCGCGGTCGCGAGCCCAGCCAGACCGAGCGGAAGGTGCCGGCGCCAGCCGGGCGCGCGCGGGACGGCCGAGACCGCCACACGGGGGGAGGCGAACGCCGCCGCCGCGCGCCGGCGACGACGTTCGGTGAACACGTACGCCACGCTCAGCAGCGGGATCAGCACCAGGCCGACCAGCAGCCACGGGGACTGGAAGCTCACGGCCGCGTCCCGAGCTCGACCTGGATCGTCTGCTGGGCGCCGCCGCGCGTGATCTCGACCGCGACCTGCTGACCGGGACGGCGATCCTGGATCGCGGCCGCGACGTCGTCGGAGTCGCCGACGTCGTCACCCGCGACGGAGCGGATCACGTCACCGACGCGCAGGCCGGCCGCCTCAGCGGGGCCTCCGCTCGAAACCGAGGCGACCGTGACGCCGCTCGCGCCTCCACTCGTGGAGACACCGAGGTACGCACGCTTGATCGTCTCGCCGCGCTCGAGCCGGGGGATCACGTCGCGGACCGTGTTCGACGGCACCGCGAAGCCGATCCCGACGCTCCCGCCCGACTGCGACGCGATCTGCGAGTTGACGCCGATCACGCGCCCCTTGGCGTCGAGCAGCGGACCGCCCGAGTTGCCGGGGTTGATCGGCGCGTCGGTCTGGATGACCGAGTCGATCTGGAAGCCGTCGGGCGCCTGGATGTGGCGCCCGGTGCCGGACACGATGCCGGCCGTCGTCGTCTGCGAGAGCCCGAACGGCGAGCCGATCGCGACCGCGAGCTGCCCCGTCTTGACGCCGGTCGAGTCGGCGAGCGACAGCGCCTTGAGCTGGCGGCCGGCGCTCACCGTCACGACCGCGAGGTCGGAGGAGCGGTCGACGCCGGTCACGCGCCCCGTCAACGTCTCGTCGTCGGCGAACTGCACCTGCACGGTGCTCGCGCTGCCGACCACGTGCGCGTTGGTGACGATCGTGCCGGACCCGTCGGTGACGAAGCCCGTCCCGGACCCGCTGCCGGTCGAGATCGACACGACGGCCTCACGCGCGGCCGTGTAGATCGCGGCCACGTCGCCTTCCTGCTTGGCGCCCACGAGCGCGGGCACGTTGGCGGCGGAGGCGGGCGAGTCGTCGTCGATCACGCCGAACGCGAACGCGCCCCCGCCCACCAGCACGGCGGACACGAGCCCACCCGCAACCGCCGCGCCGAAGTGGCCTCGCCGCCGCGAAGGCGCGGGAGGCGGAGGCGACGCGGCCGGCGGCGGGACCGGCGGCGCCTCCGGTTCATAGGCCCGCACACGACGCCCGTCAGTCGGGTCGCCATCGAGCCACAGCAGGGGATCGGTCATGTCCACCGAGCTTGGTGGGAGGTGCGTCAGATGAAGATAAGGGGACAGGCGGTTGAGTTCTCTTCACCATCGGCGTAGCGTCGCGTCATGACCCACGCGCACCGGGCGTGGCTCCTCGCCGGAGCCATCGGCCTCGCGAGCGCCGCACCCTCCGCCGCCGCGGAGCCGGTCAACGGGCGCCTCGTGTACACCTCCTTCGAGTCCAGCGCCGATCCCCTCGCGGGTGACCTCTGGACGATGAACGCCGACGGGACGGACAAGCAGCAGGCGGTCTTCGACCCTGCCTACGATGCCCAGCCGGACTGGTCGCCGGACGGAACCCGGATCGCGTTCCGCAATCGCCGCAACAGCCGCTTCGAGTCCGCCATCCTCGACTTCCGCGTGCGCGACGCCGCAGGACGTCCCGTGGTCACCGACATCCCGCACGCCGGCGACGGCACGCAGACCACGCAGCCCAGTTGGTTCCCGAACGGGCAGGGCCTGCTCTACCGCCGCACCACCACCGCTCCGCCCACGCGCTCGGACGTCTGGGCGATGAACCTGGACGGCACGAACCGCCGGCCCGTCGTGGTGCTGCCCGAGGACCAGTTCTATCCGAGCTTCTCGCCCGACATGCGGACCGTGCTGTTCTCGACGGTGAAGGGCGCGGACGCGCGCAACATCCAGGCGATGGACGTCGCCACCGGTGCGATCACGACGCTGTTCGATCACAGCCCGCGGAGCTACGACTCCGCTCCCGCCTGGTCGCCGGACGGCCGCCAGATCGCCTTCGAAAGCGACCTCGACGGCGACCGGGAGATCTACGTCATGAACGCCGACGGCTCGAACGTCCGCCAGCTCACCCACAACGGCAACTGGGAAGAAGGCCCCGCCTGGTCGCCCGACGGCACGCGCCTCGCGTTCACGCGCGCGCTCAGCAACACGGATTACAACGTCTGGACGATGGCGCCCGATGGCACCGACCAGCGCCAGCTCACCACCTACGCGGGCCGCGACGAGTCACCCGACTGGGGTCGAAACCCCGGACCCGGGACCGTCGGCGGCACCGTTCCCGCGACGCTCGCGCTGAGCCTCGACGGCGCCGCGAGCTTCGGCACGTTCACGCCCGGCCTCGACCGCGAGTACACCGTCAGCGCCCGCGCCACGGTCACCTCGACGGCGGGCTCGGCGACGCTGAGCGTCTCCGACCCCGGCCATCTGGAGAACGGGACCTACCACCTCCCGCAGGCGCTGCGCGTGGAGATGACGCCCGCGACCTGGACCGGGCCGGTGTCCAACACGACCGTCACGCTCACGTTCAGACAGGCCATCGCACGAACTGACGCGCTCCGGACCGGGACCTACACGAAGACGCTGACCTTCACGCTGACGACGACGGACCCGTAACTATCTTGGAGGCCGTGCCGGCCGACCGAATGCGCGCCTCAGACGCGGAACGCGAGCAGACCGTCGGGTTCCTTCGCGACGCCGTGGGTGAGGGGCGCCTGGACATGGACGAGTTCACCGAGCGCACGACCCAGGCGTACCTGGCCAAGACCCGCGGTGAGCTGCTCGTGCTGCTGGACGACATCCCGGCCGCCCAGCTCGCCGCTCCGCCGCCGCCCGCGCCGTCCCCGGACCGCGGGCTTCCACGGATCCCCGGACGCTTCGGGTTCAGCGCGCGTTGGGTCGCGCCGACCGACCGCCGGCGGGCCGCAACCGACCTGGAGGAGTTCGTCGCGCCGCTGATGCGGACGCACGGCTACGCGCTCGTGCACGGCGGCGAGGCGCTCAAGGTCTTCGCACGCGAGCGCCGACCGCTCTGGACCTACGTGGTCGCGGTCGTGTTCTTCCCGATCGGGTTGCTCGCGCTGCTGCACAAGGAGCGCGCGCAGATCGTGTTCGAGCTGCGGGAGCGCGGCGAGGAGACGCTGATCTCGGTGAGCGGCGATGCGCCGCTCGCGATCCGGCGCGGGCTCAGCGCGCTCGAGCGCTGACGATCTCCCAGGCGGGCGGGAACCATGCCGTGAACTCGGTCTCGCGGGCGCGGGCGATCCACTCGTCCAGCTCGGCGACCGGGACGAAGCGCCACTCGACGACCTCGTCCGGGTCGGGCGACGGGTCGACGGAGATCTCGCACACGAGCAGGTGGTCGAGCTCGTTCTCGACCAGGTCGGCGAGCTCGGCGCGGTAGCGGAGAATCCCGACCTCGCGCAGCTCGCCCGCTTCGATGCCGAGCTCCTCGCGGAAGCGGCGGGCGGCGGCGGCCTCGGTGGTCTCGCCCGGGCGGGGATGGCCGCAGGCGGAGTTCGTCCACAGGCCGGGGGAGTGGTACTTGCCGAGCGCGCGGCGCTGCAGCAGCAGCTCGCCCGCCGGGTTGAAGGCGAAGACCGAGAACGCGCGGTGCAGCTCACCGGTCTGGTGCACGGCGAGCTTCTCGCCGACCCCCAGCTCGCGGTCGTCCTCGTCGATCAGCACCACGCTCTCCTCAGGCACGAGCGAGACCCTAGCCGAGGCCCGAGGCGAAACCCCGGGCCTCGGCCGAATGTTCTACGGGCGAGCCGCGCGCCCGGCGTAGAACTCACGCACCGCGCGCACGAGCTCGTCCGGCACCTCCATCGCGGCGAAGTGGCCGCCGCGGGGGTGCTCGGTCCACGAGACGATGTTGGTGTTGTCGCGCTCGGCGAAGGGGCGGATCGTCTTGAAGTCGTCGGCGAACACGGCGACGCCGATCGGGCCGTCGTTCACGCGCACGGGGACGTCCTTCTCGACGTGGTGCAGGAGCACGGCGCCGGCGGAGGTGTTGGTCAGCCACTGCAGGCTGACCTGCAGCAGCACCTGCTCAGGGGTCATCAGGCTGGTGCCGTTGCCGAAGTTCTCGAAGAGCTCGTGGTAGGCAAGCAGCCCGATGGGGGAGTCGCTCAGCGCCGCGGCGATCGTGAGCGGGCGCTTGGCGTTCATGTCGGCATAGCCGTTGACCGTCTGGAACCAGCCGGCGAACTCGAGCGCCGCGTAGTCGTCGGGGCCCACGCCCTCGAACTCGGCGGGGTCGCCGGACGGGAACGAGAACAGCTGCAGCACGTGCGCGCCGAGGAACCCGTCCGGGTTGGAGATCGCGAGCTCGCGGGAGAGCATCGCGCCGCCGTCGGACCCGTGCGCGCCGTAGCGCTCGTACCCGAGGCCGCGCATGAGCCGGTCGAACGCCCGCGCCGTGCGTTCCAGCGTCCAGTCGGTGGACGACAGCGGCGTGCTGAAGCCCATCCCGGGCAGGCTCGGGATGACGAGGTGGAACGCGTCCTCGGCGCGGCCGCCGTGCGCGGTCGGGTCGCTGAGCGGGCCGATGACGTCGAGGAAGTCCGCGAACGAGCCGGGGTAGGTGTGGGTGAGCAGCAGCGGCGTCGCGTCCGCGTGCGGCGAGACGACGTGCAGGAAGTGGAAGGTCTGGCCGTCGATCTCCGTGCGGAACTGCGGGTGGGCGTTCATCCGCGCCTCGTGCGTGCGCCAGTCGAACTCGGTGCGCCAGCGCTCGACCAGCGGGCGCAGGTAGGAGACGGGCGTGCCCTGGGTCCAGCCGGCGCCTGGCCACTCGGCGGCGAAGCGGGTCCGGGCCAGGCGGGCCTGCAGGTCGTCCAGCGCGTCCTGCGGGATGTCGATGGTGAAGGGCTCGATCTCCAGCGCGGTGTTCGTCATGAACGGCAAGGTATGCTCAATTCAGGTGCAAAACGTTCCGCAATCGACCTCGAGTCGGCTCCTGCTGCTGCTGGGCTACCTGCAGAGCCAGCCGGTCTGGAGCGGCCCTGACCTCGTCGGGCTGCTCGGCGTGACCGATCGGACGCTGCGCAAGGACATCGAGCGACTCCGCGGACTGGGCTATCCGGTCGACGCGACGCGCGGCCCCGGCGGCGGCTACCGGCTGGGCCGGCACGGCCAGCTGCCCCCGCTGCTGCTCAGCGACGACGAAGCGGTCGCCGTGGCCATCGGGCTCGGGAGCGCCGGCGTCGCCCCGGGCTTGGCGGACGCGAGCGCCGCGGCGATGGCCAAGCTCGAGCGGACGCTGCCGGACCGGCTCCAACGCCGTGTCCGGGCGATCCACGCCAGCACCGAAGCCGGGCCGGCCAACACCGGCACCAACGAGCCGGAGGTGCCGGTCGACCCGGACCTGCTGGCTCAGCTGGCCGCCGCCATCAGCGGCCGCGACGGCGTGCGCTTCTCCTACGACGGCACCGAGGGACCGGTCACCGCCGACCCCTACCGGCTCGTGAGCTGGCGGCAACGCTGGTACCTCGTCGCCCGCGAGCAGCCCGGCCGCGAGTGGCGCGTGTACCGCGTCGACTGGATGCGCCTGCGCTTCCCCGGCGGCGCCCGGTTCGCACCCGCCCCGCTCGAAGGCGGCGACTACGCCGCGTTCGTCCTGCGCGACGTCGCCTCGACCGGCTGGAAGGTCCACGCCCGCATCCTCGTCGACGCTCCCGCCCAGGACGTGCTCGACCGGATCAACCCCGCGGTCGGCGTCGTGGAGACCGTCGACGACGGCCATTGCGTCCTCGTCACCGGCGCCGACACCCTCGAGACCGTCGCCGTCTGGATCGGCATGCTCGGGATCGACTTCCACGTGAGCGAGCCGCCCGAGCTCGTCGAGCACCTGCGGGTCCTGGCGCAGCGCTACGCGCGGTCCGTGCCAGGAGGCCCGGGGTGATCGCCCCGGGCCTCGGCACATGATCTACGGGTTTGTGGTGCTCAGCGTGAAGGTGAGCGTCTTGCTGTACGTGCCCGTGCGCAGCGCGTCGGTCTTGCTGACCGCCTGCTTGAAGGTCACCGGGACCTTCTCGTTGGACGTCGGGCCGGTCCAGGTCTTGACGGTGCCGAGACCCTGCAGCGGCTGCGGCAGGGTGAAGGAGCCGTTGACGAGGAAGCCCGGCGTGGTGCCGGCGTCGGCGACGCTGAGCGCCGCGTCACCCGCGGTGGAGATGACGGTCGCCTCGGTGGTGGCCGTGTACTCCTTGTCGACGCCCGGCGTGAACGCGCCGAACGTGGCCGGCGTGCCGAGCGTCAGGGCGAGCGTGGCCGCGACCGTGCCGCCCGGGGTGCCCGTGACGGCCGTGCTGTTGATGACGTAGGCGACGGTCTTCGTGGTCGTGTTGCCGGCCTTGTCGACGGCGGTGACCGTGTAGGACGCGGGACCGATCTTGGACGTGTCCAGGTTCGTCGTCGCGCTCGTGCACGAGTCCACGCCGAGGCCCTCGTCGGCGCAGCTGAACGCGGCCGGGACGGTCGAGTTCTGCAGGTAGCCGACGCCCTCGTTGGACGACGTCACCGTGGGGGCGACGTTGTCGGCCGTGATCGCGCCGATCTGGGTCTGCGGGTTCGAGTACGCGACCGTGTTCGCCCGGTCGGTGAACGAGTTGTCGAGATCCCAGACCATGAGGCCGCGGTAGATGTCGGCCTCGTAGATCTTGCCGTTGTACCAGTAGGTCGACCAGTCGCCGCCGTCCGGGTAGCCGTCGCTGCCGTACGTGGTGGTCTTGGGCAGCGCCTTGGGGTCGGCGTAGGCGATGACCTTCGGCGCGGCCGGCTGCGAGTAGTCGATCACGTTGATGCCGGCCTGGTAGTTGCCGGACACGAGGAAGTTGCCACCCTTGGTGGGCACGGTGTTGAAGTTGTGCCAGGTGCAGTTCTGGGTCGAGTCCTGCTCACGCGGCATCTGGACCGTCGAGATCTGGTCGCCGGTCGCGGCGTTGAGGATGAACAGCGACTTGAAGTGCGCCGAGTCGATGGGCTCGCAGCTTGCCTGGACACCGCCGCCCGGCTCATGGCCGAACACGACGGTCTTGCCGTCGTAGCTGAACGTGGCCGAGTGACCGCCGCTGGCCATCATGTTCTTCGACCACAGCTGGATCGGGTTCTCGATGCCGCCCGGCAGCGTCGGATCGATCGTGGTGTCGAACTTGAACAGCGTGATGCCGTTGCCGCCGGCGCAGGACGCGAGGCTGTTCGCGCCGTTGAGGAAGACCGTGTTGTCGTGGCACTGGCGGCCGGCCGGCGCCTGCTTGACGTACTCGGCCTGGGTCGGATCCGAGATCTTGATCTTCAGGACGTCCATCCACGTGCAGGTGCTGCTCGAGCCGCCGTTGTAGATGTACAGCGCGTCGTTGGCCGGCGACGGCACGGCCGTGGCCGTGTGCGAGCCGCAGCCCTTGCGCGGCACGTCGTTGACGCCGAAGCGCAGCCCCTGCTTGCCGTCCGCCGGGTTGTTGCCGACGTCGATCATGACCGGGTTGGTCGGGTCGGTGATGTCGAAGAGGTGGACGCCCTCGAAGCCCACGCCGACGAGCGTGCCGCCGCAGGACTGCGTCGCGGCACCGTCGGCCCTGGTCGCGGAGTCCCACGAGCGCACGAGGATGTTGCCGTAGACGACGACGTCGCCCTGGGAGGTCGTGCAGCTCTTGTTCAGGTGCACCTGCTTGGGCTTCGACGGGTCCTTGATGTCGATCACGACGAAGCCGTCGTTGGTGCCCATGTACGCGTAGTCGCCCTGGAACGCGAGATCCGAGTTGTACGGGCTCGGCAGGTACGGGATCACGTTCGCCGAGTAGCCGACCGGCGTCATGTTCGGCGAGTACTCGAACTCGCTCACCATCTGCTCGAACGTCGGGTCGTCGGCGATCGTCACGCCCGCGGCGCGCGCCTTGGCCAGCGTCGAGGTGACCGCGCCGCCTTCGCCGCCGCACTCGTGCGCGAAGTCCGGGCGGTGCATGCCGACCCAGGTCGCGCTGTTGACCGACAGGAAGCTCTTGTTCGCCGCGGCCTTCGCGTTGGCGCTCGCGCACGGATGCGCGATCGCCGACGATGGCGCACACAACGCTAACGCCAGCACCGATCCAGCACCTGCCAAGGCGGCCCTCATCGCCTTATGCATCAGTAGTCCCTCTCTCGTTGAAGTACTCCTCCTAAAGACGACCTAATCAGGTTCTCATCAAGCGGTGCAAGCGGCCGGGCGTGCACCTGTCTCCACAGTTGCGAACATGCATAGGCGATGGCCGATCCTCCCCTGACCCCGCGCGAAGCCGTGGCGGCGATGCGCATCCACGCGCCGACCGAGCGCAACCCGAAGCTCTCCCGCTTCCTCGAGAACGCCAACGCGAACGACAAGCTCAAGGCGCGCTGGCACATGCAGCAGGTCACGGCGACCCGGATGGACATGAACGACCACTCCTGGGTGCACCTGCAGATCGTGCTCAACCGGGCACTGCACCTGTTCCGGCTCCTGCACCGCGCGGGCCTGGAGTCCTCGATGGAGAAGGACTTCGACCTCTCGCACAAGGACGCCGAGGTGGTGATCGCGGGCGGCTGCCTGCTGCACGACCTCGGGATGTCGATCCACCGGATCGACCACGAGGTGTACAGCCTCCACCTCGCCGCCGATCTGCTGCCGGAGCTGCTCGGGAACGTCTACGAGGAGCCGGAGCGGACGGTCGTCGCGGCGGAGATCACGCACGCGATCATCGGCCACCGCAAGGGCGGGCGCCCGCTCACGCTCGAGGCCGGCATCGTCCGCGTCGCGGACGCGCTCGACATGGAGCAGGGCCGCTCACGCGTCGCGTTCGAGACCAGCCTGCCGAACATCCACTCGCTGTCGGCGGCCGCGATCGACGAGGTCCGGATCGTTCCCGGCTCCGAGCGCGCCGTGCGCGTCGAAGTGGCGATGAACAACTCCGCGGGCGTGTTCCAGCTCGACGAGCTGATGGCGACGAAACTGCGCGGATCGGGCCTCGAACCTCACGTCGAGCTGATCGCGCGCATCGACGCCGAGCACGAAAAGCGATTGCTCAAGGTCTACCAGATATAGGTGTGGGCGAGCCGGGGATATCGCTCTCATGCTCCGGCCACTGCTGCTCGCGCTCACCGCGCTGTTGTTCGCCGCTCCTGCCGCCCAGGCGTGCATCGACCAGCCGCTCTCGAAGCCGTTCACGCCCTGGCTGGACTACGCCCACTACCAGGCCGCGCCCGAGGACTGGACCCTCGACGGCGCGGCGTTCACCGGCGGCGGACACCCGTGGGGCGGCGGCAACGAGTCGCTCAGCATCCCCGCGGGGGCGAGCGCCATCACCGATCCCGTCTGCATCACGCTCGTGCACCCGACGCTGCGCTTCTTCGCGCGCGGTACCGGCACGCTGACCGTCTCGGTGATCGCCGCCGGCGGACTCGAGCTGCCGGTCGGCGTCGTGCTCGGCACGGGCGGCTGGTCACCGTCGCCGGTCCTGCCGATCGTCCTGAACCTGCTGGGCGAGCAGGACGTGCGCTTCCGGTTCACCAGCGCGCTCGGCGCGTTCCGGATCGACGACGTCTGGATCGACCCTTACTCCAAAGGCTAAGCCCGGACCCACCGATCCCCGCGGCGTCTCGCCGCCGTATGCACCGCCCCTGGCCGACCGGCCGGGCCACGAAGGACACCGCCCTGCGTCGGCCCGGCCGGCCGACCATGGACGGCACCTACGACGCCGAGCCATCCACGGGTCATCGATGGGTCAGGGCTGAACGCGGATCGCGAGCAGCGCGAGGTCGTCGCGCAGCGGGTCGGGCGCCTGCGCCGACAGGTGCTCGACGATTCCGCGCGCGTCGAGGCGGCGCGCGCCCGCGACCGCCGTGTCCAGCTGCGCGGGCGTCATCACGTGCGGGGCGCGGGCCTCGGTGAGGCCGTCCGTGTAGAGCACGAGCGCGTCACCCGGCGCGAGCCGCGTCGTGCGGTCGGCGGCCTCGGTCGTCTTCAGCAGGCCGACGACGGTTCCGAGCGCGCCGAGCTCCTGCACGAGCCCGGTCGCGCGCAGCACCCGTGGCGCGGGATGGCCGCCGCAGGCGACGGTGACCATGACCGCGTCGTCGAGCTCGATCCGCGCGCACGCGAGCGTCACGAACCGGTCCGCCTGCTGGCGCAGCATCGCGTCGTTCAGCCAACGCAGGACGTTCGCGGGGGAGCGGTGGCGCGTGACGGCCGCGCGGATCGTGTAGCGGACGAGCGCGGTCACGGCCGCGGCCTCCGCGCCCTTCCCGCACACGTCGCCGATGACCGCGAACCACTCGTTCCGGCCGAGCGGGAAGAGGTCGTAGAAGTCGCCGCCGACCTCGTTGATCTCGCCCGCCGGGCGGTACAGCGCGGCGGTGTCGAGGCCCGGGATCACC
This sequence comes from Solirubrobacter phytolaccae, assembly GCF_027587195.1. GTDB lineage: Bacteria > Actinomycetota > Thermoleophilia > Solirubrobacterales > Solirubrobacteraceae > Solirubrobacter > Solirubrobacter phytolaccae. The sequence continues at coordinate 79,453 of NZ_JAPDDP010000005.1, forward strand.
GGCAGCTCGGGCGGAAGCAGGGAGCGCTGGAGCGTGTGCGCGATCGCCTCGCGCTGGCGGTACAGGCGCGCGTTCTCAACGGCGTTGCCGACCCGCAGCGCGAGCTCGCCCCCGGTCGCGTGGTCGACCGCGCCACCGAGCAGCATCCGGCCCTCGTGGAGCGGGAACAGCACCGACGGCATGCCGATCCCGGCCCGGAAGCGTTGCGCGCCGTCGAGCTCGATCACGCACGCGCCGCCGAAGTGCGCGGCGGCGAGCCGCGTCACCTCCGGGAGCGTGCGGTCGAGCTGCAGCGAGCTCGCGAGCACACGCGAGGCCTCCGACAGGAACCGCTGGGACTCCTCCGCCTGCTTGATCTCCGTGATGTCCTCGATGACGCTGATCGCCAGGCGGGGATGCGCGCCTTCGAGCACCGGGCTGGCCTTCACGCGTGACCACCGGTGCGAGCGCTTGATCACGAGCGGCTCGGGCTCCTCGCCCTCGAACACATGGCTGCCGGGGAGGAGCGTGGGCGCGACGCCGAGCGCCTCGCCGAGGTTGGCGGCGCCGTTGAGCAGCCGCGTGGCCGCGCCGTTGGCGAACACGAGCCGGCCGTCCGGCCCCTCGGCCGCGATCGCGTCCGCGACGCCTTCCAGGATCGCCCGCAGCTCGGCCTCCTTGCGGCGCATCAGCTCCTCCAGCCGCAGGTTCTCGAGCGTCACCGCGGCCTGCGCCGCGAGGTGCTCGAGCAGGTCACGCTCGACCGCGCTGAACGGAGACCCCTCGCGCATGACCGCGAGCACGTGGCTGTGGCCGACGCCGATCGCGAGCGCGTTCGCCTGCGCCGCGCCGAGCGCGAGCTCCGCCAGCTCGAGCGCCGGGCCGACCTCGCCGATCGCCAGCCGCGGCTGCAGCCGCCCGTCCTCGGCGATGTCCGACAGCCGGCCCGCGTCGGCGTGCAACGCCTCGACGGTGGTCGCGAGCAGGATCCCCTCCAGCCGCGCCCGGTCCTCGGGCTCGTCCCCGCGTTGCAGTCGCCCGGCCTGGCGGCGCAGGTCCTCGGCGCGGGCGTCGAGGGCACGGGTGGAGCGCCGGAACGCGCGCTCGAGCTCGAGCTCGTGCTCGATCCGCTCGCCGCGTTCCCGCGCGATCAGGCCGAGCAGCGCGGCGGGCGCGATCGCCAGCAGGTACGCGTACTCCTGCACCTCGGACACGCGCGCGGCGAGGTAGCCGATCGGAGCGAGCGTCGCGTCGATCACGTACACGAGCGCCAGCACCGGCAGCAGCTCCGCCGGGCTGATGCGCGAGCCGAACCACTCGCGCGCGGCGGACGCGGCGTAGTCGCCGGCGAACTGCGCGAGCAGCGCGAGCGCGAGCACCGCCAGCGTCGGTTCCCCGATGGCCACGACCACGAGCGCGGGACCGATCGCGTACCAGCCGTCGGCGACGACGACCGCGAGCCGCTCCGGATGCGCGCGCTTGCGCAGGAGGTCTGGCAGCTCGCCGAGCACGGCGCCGAGCGTCACCAGCAGCGGCACCGCGGCGGCCGGGGTGAGGAACAGCATCGGCACGAACACGACCTGCGTCGGCCGGATGAGCCCGGTGCCGAGCTGGAAGCGCACGCGCCGGACGAGCGCGTAGGAGAGCACCAGCAGCGCCGCCGTGCCCGCGGGCTCGGGGTCCGCGGTCGCGCCCATCACCGCCGCGATGACGAGGAACAGCCCGGCCGCGGCGAGCTCCGTCGTGCGCTCGGTGCGTGAGAGCCGTCGCGTGACCGCGGGCGTCCGTCGCTCGAGCAGCGTCTCGGCCAGCCCGGCGGCGGTTTTGAGCGCGGCGCCCACGGTCAACGCGCAGTATCAAGAACCGCGCGCGTCCAATGTGTCAGTACGGAAACTAGTCCGCGGAGTCAACGAAGAGGTCGACCTGGGGTGTGGAACCGGGGACGTAGGCGTACTGGTCGAAATCGGTGACGCCCTCCTCGCGCAGCACGTCCTCGCACAAGTAGGTGTTGCCCGTGCACTCGCGGCTCGGCCGGGTGATCACCGCGTACGCGGCGTCGGCATACAGCTCGGGCTTGCGCGAGACGCTCATCGCGGCGTCGCCGCCGAGCAGGTTCTGCACCGCCGCGGTGGCGATCAGCGTGCGCGGCCACAGCGCGTTGGAGGCGACGCCGTCCTCGCGCAGCTCCTCGGCCAGGCCCAGCGCGAGCAGGCTCATCCCGTACTTGGAGAGCGTGTAGCCGATGTGGCCGCCGAGCCACTTGGGCTCGAGGCTGATCGGCGGCGAGAGCGTGAGGATGTGCGGGTTCTCGGCGGCCTTCAGGTGCGGCAGGCACGCGCGCGAGACCACGAACGTGCCGCGGCTGTTGATCGACTGCATCAGGTCGAAGCGCCGCACGGGCAGGTCTTCCGTCTTGGACAGGTTGATCGCGGACGCGTTGTTGACGCACACGTCGATGCCGCCGAACGTCTCCACGGTCTTGGCGACGGCGGCCTCGACGCTGCTCTCGTCCCGGATGTCGCCGACGATCGGCAGCGCCCTGCCGCCCGCGGCCTCGATCTCCTCGGCGGCGGTGAACACGGTGCCCGGCAGCTTCGGGTGCGGCTCGGCGGTCTTGGCGATCAGCGCGACGTTCGCTCCGTCCCGCGCGGCCCGGAGTGCGATCTGCAGCCCGATCCCGCGGCTGGCGCCGGAGATGAACAGCGTCTTGTCCTTGAGGCTCATGGCGCCTGAGTCTCACGGAATAGGCCGCGGGCTGTGTGCGTCTCATCCGGCATGACCCGCGCCCCCTCCGGGAGACACAACGTCACGCCCGCCAAGGGCGGCGCCGGCTCGCGCACGACCGACAAGAAGGGCTACACGTTCACGAAGAGGTTCACGAAGGCCGGGACGTTCACGTACGTGTGCACGATCCACCCGTCCATGAAATCGACCGTGAAGGTGAGCTAGCGCTGGATCGTGACCGGCGCGGCGAGGCTGCTGACGGCGGTGCCTTCGCCGTCGCACTCGAGCACCGAGATGTTCTCGGCCGCGTTTTCGTCCTCGCGGATCATCGCGTAATAGGCCTGCAGGGCCTGTTTGCGCGATGGGAACGCGGCGAGCGAAGCACCGTAGCTGTCGATGAGCAAGTAGTACATACGTCCTCCCGTGCTGCGCAATGTAAACGCACGGATCGGGATCGCACAAGCGCGAACACTGGACCGAGGTCGAGCCATGTCCGTGGGAAAACCCGATGGTCCAGTTCCGCGCGAGGGTCGATGCTGTGGACATGCCCCTTCTGACGCTGCGCTACGGAATCCCGTTCGCCCTCGTGCTGGGGGGCTTCGTCCTGCTGTTCGCCGTCGAGGACGAGATCCGCTGGGACGGCTGGGCGATGCTGGTCGGCTCCGGCCTGTCCGTGCTGCTGCTCAACTGGCTCTTCCGCCTCGGCGTCGCCGGTGACAAAGAGCGGGATCAGGAAGAGGCCGCGCGCGAGTACTTCGGCGCGCACGGCCACTGGCCCGACGAGAAGGGCGACTAGGCCGCGAGCGCCGCGGCCGGCGTCACGAACGCCAGGCCCTGGTCGTTGGCGACCGGCTCGCTGGTGACGGCACCGCCCGCGACGCTGAGGCCCTGCTCGAAGCCCGGGTCACGCTCGAAGGCGCCGCGCACACCGTGGTCGGCGAGCTCGAGCACGTACGGCAGCGTCGCGTTCGACAGCGCGGCCGTGGAGGAGATCGGCACGGCGCCCGGCATGTTCGCGACGCAGTAGTGGCTGATGCCGTCGACCGTGTAGACCGGGTCGGTGTGCGTCGTCGGCTTCGAGGTCTCGAAGCAGCCGCCCTGGTCGATCGAGACGTCGACGAGCACGGCGCCCGGCTTCATCAGCGCGAGCTGCGCGCGGGAGACGACGTGCGGCGCGCGGGCGCCGTGGACGAGCACCGCGCCGATCACGACGTCGGCCTCCTTGAGGCCTTCCTCGATCGACAGCGTGGAGGCGAAGACGGTCTTGCCCTGGCCGAGGATGAGGTCCAGCTCGCGCAGGCGGTCGATCGAGCGGTCGTAGACCTTCACGTCGGCGCCCATGCCCTGCGCGACGCGCGCGGCGTTGAGGCCGACGACGCCGCCGCCGATGACCATCACGTTCGCGGGCTCCACGCCCGGGACGCCGCCCATCAGCACGCCGCGGCCGCCCTGGGGCTTGGCGAGCATGAACGCGCCCGCCTGCGCGGCGAGCCGGCCCGCGACCTCGCTCATCGGCGCGAGCAGCGGCAGGCGGCCGTGCGCGTCGGTGATCGTCTCGTACGCGATGCAGGTGGCGCCGGAGTCGATCAGGCCCTTGGTCAGCTCGGGCGCGGGCGCGAGGTGCAGGTAGGTGAAGAGGGTGTGGTGCGGCTGCAGGCGCGCGATCTCGACCGGCTGTGGCTCCTTGACCTTGACGATCAGCTCCGCGGCGGCGAAGACGGCATCGGCGTCCTCACCGAGGGTCGCGCCCTGCTCGGTGTAGGCCTCGTCCGTGATCGCGGAGCCGAGGCCCGCGCCCTTCTGGACGATGACTTCATGACCGCGCCGGGTGAGCTCCCGAACGCCCGCGGGGGTGAGGGCAACGCGGGCTTCGTCGGTCTTGATCTCGGTGGGGACGCCGATGCGCACGGGGTTCTCTCCAGGGGGTGTGGGGTACGCGTGCGATCATCCACGGGCCCACAGCCCGAATCGAGTCTGACTGTGAAATCAGTAGCGCTAGACGAGACAGACCACCGAATCATCAAGCTGCTTCTCCGAAACGGAAGAGCGCCGTTCGCGTCGATCGGGGCGGAGGTCGGCCTCTCGCCGCACGGCGCGGCCGACCGCGTGCGACGGCTCCAGCGCGCGGGCGTGATCACCGGGTTCAGCGCGAACGTGGACTCGCAGACGCTCGGGCGCTCGCTCGAGGCGCTGATCGACGTGCGGCTGATGCCGTCGACGGACTCCACGCACTTCGAGCGCCTCGCGGGCGGCCTGGACGCCGTGCGCGAGGTGCTGTTCCTCACGGGCCGCTGGGACTACCAGGTCAGCGTCGCGTGCACGGACGCCGACGACCTCGACCGGACGGTCCGCGCGCTCCGCCAGCAGGGCGGCGCGGCGCAGACCGAGACCCGGATCGTCATGCGGAGATCAGCCGTGTAGGGCGAGCCGCTGGCCGTTCATCTTCTCGGCCGCGGGGGAGAGCAGGAACGCGATCGCGTCGGCGATGTGCGCCGCATCGGTGAACGTGGCGAACTTCGCGTCGGGCTTCGCCGCGCGCATCTCCGGCGTGACGATCGCGTTGACGGCGATCACGTTCGCGGTGATCTCGTCGGCGAGCGCGAACGTCCACGCCTCGGCGGCGGCCTTCGCGGCCGCGTAGGCCGCGTTGCTCCAGGTCGGCTCGAGCGCCTGCTTGGAGGACACGATCACGAAGCGCCCGTTGTTCGCCTTCAGCGGCTCCAGGAACGCGCGCGAGGCGTTCTGCACGGTCGTGAGCAGCTGCTTCTGCAGCCACTCGGTGTCCGCCGGGTCGACGCCGCCCTTCCAGCCGCCGACGAGGTGCACGAGCGCGGTGACGCCGGTCAGGGAGTCCGCCCACTGCTGGGTCTGCTGCGCGTCGAGCAGGTCGACCTCGCTGCTGCGGGGCGCCGAGACGGTCGCGCCGTCGCGCTCCAGGCGCGCGATGACCGCTTGGCCGAGCGCGCCCCCGCCGCCGGTGATCGCGATCACGCGGCGGCTCCCGCCAGCTCGACCGTCTCGTCGAGCTTGGCCTTGAGCGAGATGTAGAACAGCGAGAGCGGGAACTCGTCGGGCTGGACGAGGTCGATGAAGCGGCGCGGGTCGCCCTGGTCGCTCAGCTCGCGGACGTCCTTGCGCCACGCGCTGTCGGCCGCCGGCTTGACGTAGGTGGAGACCAGGTCGTGCGCCGAGGCCCAGTACTGCGGCTTGGTCGAGTCGATCCCGTCGCGGTAGAGCGTCTCGACCTGGGTGCGCAGGTTCGCGACGCCCTCGGCGATCCCGTCCCACTCGATCGTGAGCTCGTTGTTGGTCCAGTGCACCAGCTCGTGCTTGTGCAGGAAGGCGAACAGCAGCTGGCCGCCGAGCCCGTCGTAGTTGCGCACGCGCGGGCCGGTGATCGGGAAGCGGAACAGGCGGTCGAGCAGGATCGCGTGCTGGACGTAGCGCGCGAACGCGAAGCCCTCCTGCTCGAGCTTGACGGCCTCGACGAACGCGGTCAGGTCGCAGCGCAGCTCCTCCAGCGCGTACATCCAGTACGGCGCGCGCTGCCGGATCATGAACGGGTCGAACGGGAGGTCGCCGCGGCTGTGCGCGCGGTCGTGGATGAGGTCCCAGAGCACGAACGCCTGGCGCGACAGCTCCGGCGAAGCGAGCAGCGCGGCGGCGTCGGGGGCGAGGTTGAGGGACAGCACGTCCGCGGCCTTGGTGGCGACGGCGCGCAGGCGCGCGGCCTCGCGGTCGCAGAAGATCGCGCCGAAGTGGTTGGCGGGCTTGCCGGCGACGCTCACCGTCTCCGGGAACAGCACGGCGGTGTTGGACTCGTAGCCGGACGTGCGGTCCACGAACGTGACCGGCACGAACTTCGGGTTCTGGAAGCGGGTCGCCTCCAGCTGCGCGAGCCACTCGGGCCACGGGACGCGGATGATCAGCGCCTCGAAGACCTTCTCGGACGGGCCGTTCTGCTTGTACATCGGGAACACGACGAGGTGCTCGATGCCGTCCTCGCGGTGCAGGTCCGGGCGGAACGCCTCGAGGCTGTTCGTGAAGTCGGGCTTCTCGAAGTCCCAGGCGTTGAGGTCGGCGATCACCGCGTCGAGGTAGTCGGCTTGGTGCGGGAAGTGCGGGCGCAGCACGTCGATCGCGGTGGTGATCGCCTCGATGTCGGCGTCGGCGCGCTTGTCGGCGTCGATCGAGCCGTCGGCGTTCTGGAGCGCGCGGAGCGCCTCGATCTCGCCCTTGAGCGCGGCCCACGCGGGGTCGGCCTTGGCCGCCGACGGCTGGATGTCCTCGGCGTGGTTGAAGGACGGGTTCGCGACCCAGTAGACGAGGTTGAGCCACAGGTCGGCGTGGTCGTACTCGCCGAGCGTGTCGTCGCCGAACAGGTCGGAGTCCGAGAGCACGACGACGCGGCCGGCGCCGTGCTCGGTGACGACGGCGAGCGGCGCGTGCGGCGCGGTGGCGGTCGTCGAGGCGCGCGCGATCACCTTCGCGCCGTTGGTGGTCGCGAGCGTGCCGGCGCGGTACAGGCGGATCTCGTTCACGCGCGCGAGCACGTCGGCGGACGAGCCGCGGCCGTTGGAGGTCAGCAGCGGGCGGATCCAGGTCGGCGTGCCGTCGGACTGCTCGTAGTCCTGCACCGTCGCGGTCTCGATCTGGATGCCGAAGGACGCCAGCAGCTCGTTGAGGTTGTTGCCGTAGCGGTCGTGGTCGCACTCGCCCAGCACGATCAGCCCGCCGCCGGCGTGCACGAACGCGCGGATCGCCTCGATCTCGTCGGCGCTCAGCTGCGGCGAGCCGACGCCCGTCGTCGCCTCCCAGCGCGGGTCCGACGGGTGTGCGAGCACGAGCACGTCCGCGTCGATCTGCGTCAGCAGGCCCTCCGTGTGCGCACGCACCGTGAAGTCGCGCTGCTCGAGCAACTTGGCCGCCTTCACGTACGAGACGTCCTCAGGATGCGCGGGCTGCATCCGCTGCGCGACCTCAGGCCGGATCGTCCAGGCCTGGCTGTGGGCTTCGTCGAAGAGCAGGGTCGCGGGCTTGTTCGGATGCAGGAGAGCCATCCGTCAAAGGTACGGCGCGGTCCGCCGGCCCTCAAGACCGTTCTGCGGCGTCTGTGCGCAAGAATCCAACGTATGGACGACGTGAATCGACAGATTCTTGCGCTCCTCGTCGAAGACGGCAGGCGCAGCTACGACGACATCGCGCGTCGTGTCTCCTTGTCTTCCCCGGCGGTCAAGCGCCGAATCGACCGGATGCGCGCCGACGGTGCGATCCGCGGCTTCAGCGCGGTCATCGACCCGGAGGCGTTCGGCTGGCGCACCGAGGCGCTGGTCGAGCTCTTCTACGCGCCCGGGACCCTGCTCGAGCAGGTCGCCGCGTCCCTCGCGCGCCACCCGCAGGTCGTCGAGGCCTGGAGCGTCACCGGCGACGCTGACGCCATCGCCCGCGTGCGCACGAGCGACAACCGCGACCTCGAGCGGCTGATCATGGAGCTCCAGCAGGACGGGCAGGTCATCCGCACCCGCTCCCAGATCATCATGAGCGACCTGATCGCTCCGCGTGCATAGTCCGCACGCTGACATTCGGTAAACAAGTGCACTTTGGTACTAAGCCGATGTAACCCGTTTCACGCTTGACCGGTGGAGAAAGGGTTACCGTCGCCTCGGTTTGGCTCCCAAGCGCAAGAGCCCGCTGAACGAGCGTCTCGTCACGGCGATGCTCAGCGTGCAGTTCCACTCGCTCGGCCGTGAAGGGCAGATCGGGCGTCCGCCGACGCTCGTGTCGCCGGACCTCGCGCCCCTGCCACTCGACGAGGCGCTCGACATCGTCCGCGCGAAGGGCACCGAGGACTTCCAGCGCGAGGTCATGTGGACCGTGCTCCGCGGCTCTCCGCACCCCCCGTTCCGCGAGCCGTTCCGTGGCCGCCATCTGCGGTATCCGCCGCCCGTGCGCTTCTACTGCGAGACGCTCAAGTTCGACCTGGCCGTCTTCGACGAGCGGCGTAGCCAGTACCGCAGCGACGCCCGCCTGTTCGCCGCGGCGATCGTCAGCTACGCCCTCGAGCGACTGGACGTGTTCGCGGCGCTGCAGGCGGTGATCGTCAAGCGCGAGGAGGGGTCGCTGTTCGCGAGCGAGCTCCTCCAGGAGGCGCTCGGCGGGCCCGTCGAGGACTTCCTCGGCTTTCTCCATGACATGGAGAAGGTCCCGCGCCCCGGCGAAGACACGCTCACGCAGCAAAAGCGGTGCGCCCGCTCCCTGCGCAACTTCGAGGAGGAAGTCGGCGTGAGCCTGGAGACGTACGTGGGCGAGTTCGCCGACACGGTGGCCTTCATGGAGACCTGGAACGCGCGCGAGAAGCCGGGTCGGCTGGAGCTCGGGGCGCAGGCGCCGCGGGTGTATCCGGCGTTCACCGTCGCGCTGCAGGACCCGAAGACGCTGACCACGTCGGTCACGTCGACCTCGCTGGTCAGAGCCGACGATCTGCAGCCGCTCCTGGTGGCGATGGACCCGCGCAGCTGGGACGGCCTGAGCACCTGGTTCAGGGAGGTCAAGTACGTCAAGAAGCGGAGCAAAGACCGCGGGACACCGCACAAGCCCAAGCAGCTGCGCGAGGTCGTCGACATCCACTCGCGCGGGGGCCAGACCGACATGGGCTTCTTCGAGAACCTGCTCTGGGTCGAGTTCAAGGTCGGCAGGGACAAAGAGGGCCGCGCGGACAAGGGCTGGGCGACCCTGGACTTCTCGCTCGCGGAGAGCGTCCGCAGCCGGCTGCTGTGGGACGAGCGGCCGGGCGGGCTGCTGGTCAACTCCGGCTGGACGAAGCTGCGGTGCATCAGCCCGGGGCTCTGGCGGCTCACGGCACGCAAGGTGCTGCGGTTCTCCGACCGAACCCCGCAGTCCGGAGGCAACACCCCGTTCGACTTCGGCCAGACGCTCAACCTGCTTGCCCCATCGGTGTTGAGCAGCTGGCTCGAGAGCGACATCTACAGCACTGGGAGGCAGGCATGAGCAGCGACCCGCCGCGCTCCGGCACCGACGGCTGGGACCGCATCGGCGAGTTCATGAGCCGCATGAACGAGACCGGCGCCGTGATGGCGCAACGCAACCTCGACGCCTGGACCGAGATCTCCGCGGACCTGCGCGACCCGAAGTTCACCGCCGACGCGTGGGCGCGCAGCAACGCGAAGCTGTTCGGCACGTTGCTCGACAACGCGCAGGAGATGGCCACGCTGTTGGGGACCTCACCGGGCAACCAGCCCGCCGCGAACGTCATCCCGACGGTGTTCCTCCTCTTCGTGATCGAGATCCCCGACGACGACGGAGCTGATGACGCGTCGAAGCGCAAGCTGGTCCGCGACCCGTTTCCCGACGTGCCGCCGATCGACGCGCCGCGGTGGATCTCCCGGTGCCCGCCGCGCGCGTCCCTGTGGCTGGCGGGCGGCACGGGCGACGATGATGCCGTCGCCGTGCGCAAGTCGATCACCATCGCCCGCGACAAGAAGAACCTGCGCCGGTACAACGTCACCTACAAGTCGCGCAAGGCCACGAAGCAACTGCCCCTCGGCAGCTACAGCGGGGTGAGCTATCTCGAGCTGGGCACGACCTACGTGCCGCTCGCCGACGTGCGCGTCGTCGTCCGCCGCGCGGACACCGACTGACGGCGCGGGCGCATGGCGAGCGAGCACTTCGCGAAGCAGATCGAGAGCCTCTGGGGCGACGCTCGTCACGCCCACGACGACGGTGACGGTGAGCGGGCGCGGGCGCTCGCGTCCGCGGTCCTGGCGCTCGATCCGGAGCACGCCGAGGCGCGCCGGCTGCTGGACGGGTCCGCTCGCCGCTGCCAGATGACGTTGATGTTCTGCGACCTGGTCGGGTCCACGGCGCTCAGCCAGACGCTCGATCCCGAGGACATGACCGAGGTGCTGCGCGGCTACCGGGCGATCTGCGCGCAGGCCGTCCAGCGGTTCGGCGGCTTCATCGAGGACCGCCAGGGGGACGGGCTGCTGGTGCGGTTCGGGTTCCCGAGCGTGCACGAGGACGACGCGCGCCGGGGCGTGCTCGGGGGCTTGGAGATCGTCCGCGGCGTGCGCGCGCAGCGGGAGCACGGCGTCGAGCTCCACGTGCGCGTCGCGGTCCATACGGGCATGGTCGTGATTGACGACGGCGGAGTCGTCGGTGCCGCGCCCAACGAGGCCTCGCGCCTGCAGACGTTCGCGGAGCCCGACACGGTGCTGATCAGCGAGGCCACCCACGCCCTGGTCGACGGCTACTTCGACGTCGAGGCCCGCGGGGTGGCGACGCTCCGGGACGTGCTCGCGCCGATGCGCATCTACGCGGTCGCGGGGGAGCGTGCCGACCGCCGGTTCGACGCCACCGGTGACCTGACGCCGTTCACCGGCCGTGAGCGGGAGCGTGACGTGCTCGTCGGCGCTTGGCGTGACGCGGCCGAGGACGACGCCTCGCCGTGCGTGCTCGTCAGCGGCGCCGCGGGCATCGGGAAGTCGCGGACGATCATGGAGGCGGCGCGCGTCGCCGGGACGGATGTGCGCCTGTGCCCGTGCTCGGGCTATCACCAGACCACCAGCCTGCACGCGTTCCGTGACGTGCTCGAGCAGGCGTGCGGCATCGCGGAGCACGACGACACCGGCCGGCGCCTCGCCAAGCTCCGGTCGGCCGTCGACACGGCCGACGGCGATCTGCCGCTGCTGGCGGCCGCGCTCTCGATCCCGCTCGAGGCGACCGTCCCGCAGTCCGAGGTCGACCCGAGCCTGCTGCGGACCAAGGCGATCGGCGCGGCGGCCGACCTGGTGCGCAGCGCCGCCGCGGAGGCGCCCGTGTTCCTGGTCGTCGAGGATCTGCACTGGGCGGACGAGTCGACCTTGGAGCTGATCGGCCTGCTGCTGGCGGCGCCGCACCCGGGCCTGCTGATCGTGCTGAGCGGGCGCGAGCGCTTCCAGCCGCCCTGGGACGAGGCGCCCCTGCAGCGGGTCGAGCTCGTCCCGCTGTCGACCGGCGAGTCGCAGGCGATGGCCGTGCGGCTGGCCGGAGGGGCCGGGCTCGGCGCCGACCGGCTGCGCGCGCTGATCGCCCGCAGCGACGGCATCCCGCTCTACCTGGAGGAGCTCGTCCGCAGCTCCGACGTGAGCGATCCGCGCGGGCTGTACCCGGCGATCCGCGAGCCGGACCCACGCATCCCGTCCGCGCTGCGCGACTCGCTGCTCGCCCGGCTCGCGTCACCCGGCGTGAACCTGGAGCTCGCGCAGATCGCGGCCACGATCGGTCGCGACGTCGACCGCGAGCTGCTCCAGCGCGTATCGGAGCTTGCGGACTCGACGTTCCACACCCGGCTCGCGAACCTCATGGCCGCCGGGCTCGTCGACGGGTCGGGCGAGCACATGATCCGCTTCCGCCACGAGCTGATCCGCGTGGTCGCGTACGAGACCCAGCGGCGGGCGGAGGCGCGGGATCGCCACAGCCGGATCGCCGACCTGCTCGGCACGACCGCGCGCCCCGCCTCCCGTGACGCCGGCGAAGCCGCCTTCCACCTCGAGAAGGCCCACCGCTTCGACGAGGCGATCCTGGCCTACGTCGACGCCGCGCGCGCCGGGCAGGCGTTGGGCACGCACAAGGAGGCGACGACGGACCTGACCCACGCGCTCGGGCTGATCGAGCGGCTTCCGGCGGGGCGCGAGCGCCTCGTGACCGAGCTCACCGTGCGCGGGCTGCGCAGCTTCAGCGCCGTGATGGCGCGCGGGTTCTCCGCCGAGGAGGCGATGGAGGACCACGCGCGCTGCGTCGAGCTGTGCACCGAGCTCGGAGGCGGGCCCGAGCAGCTGTCGAGCCTGATGCTCGGGTGGGCCTACTACTGCTCGCAGGGCGACCTCGTCGAAGCCGATCGCGTGTCGGACACGATCGAGCAGGCGATCGCCGCGGCGGGCATCGCGCTGCCCGCGCGCGAGGTCTTCAAGGGCACCACGCGCTCCTTCCAGGGCCACCTGCAGGAGGCGCGCGAGTTGATGGAAGGCGGGCTCGCGCACGCCTGGTCATCACCGCCGGGCCGGACGCCGGAGCACTGGCCGATGCCGAACGACCTGGCCGTGTCGGTCAGCGGCCATCTCGCCGTCACGCGGTGGATCATGGGCGACCCGCACGGCGCCCGGCTGATCGGCGAGCAGGGCCTGCGCCGCGCCGCGACGCTGCCGTTCCCGTTCGGGCCGTTCAGCAAGGCCTACCTCGACGGCTGCCTCGCGCTCGTGCAGCGGCTGGCGGGCGAGCACGCCGTGTCGCTGCGCCACGGCCAGGAGATGCTCGCGACCGGCGAGCGCCACGGCTTCGCGCTGTGGTCGCTGGTCGGGTGGATGCACGTGTCCTTCGACCGTGTGCACCTGGGCGAGCTCGAGGCGCTCGACGCGGCCGTCGCGGCGGTCGAGCAGTGGCGGATCGCGCGCGCGTCGGAGGTGTGGACGCCGTACTTCCTGACCGCGCTCGCGGCGGCGCAGCTCCACGCGGGCCGCGCGGGCGAGGCGCGCGTGACGCTCGACGAGGCGCTGGCGGTCGCGGCCGCGACCGGGTCGGAGTTCTTCGCGTCCGAGACGCTCCGGCTGCGCGGCACGCTGCGCTGGGAGAACGGTGACCCGGGCGGGCTGGAGGACCTGCGCCACGCGGTCGAGAAGGCGCGCCGGCAACGCGCGGCCGCGTTGCAGCTGCGAGCGACGGTCGCCCTGGAGGCCGCGAACGAGTTCGCGGCGCCATGACCGCGTCCCGGCCGCGCAGGGTGGCGATCCTGGGCGGCGGGATCGCCGGGCTCACGGCGGCGTGGGAGCTCACCCGGCCCGAGCTGGGCGGCCGCTTCCAGGTCACGGTCTACGAGCGCGACTGGCGACTGGGCGGCAAGGGCGCCAGCAGCCGTGGCGTGCACGGCCGGATCGAGGAGCACGGGCTGCACGTCTGGCTCGGCTACTACGACAACGCGTTCCGGCTGCTGCGCGAGGTCTACGCGGAGCTCGACCGCGAGCGCACCGACCCGGGCTGCCCGATCGCCGGCTGGCGCGACGCGTTCATCGCCTCGAGTGAGGTCGGCGCGGCCGATCGCACGCCCGAGGGCTGGTCGCACTGGGTCGCGAGCTTCACCGGCAACGCGCACGAGCCGGGGGTGGAGGGCGGGGCGACCGGACCGCTGGCGGTGGCGACGTTCGTCGAGCGCGGGCTGCGGCTGCTCGCGGACTTCGCCGCGTCCGTGCGCGCGGAGCCGTCGCCGGTGGCGGCGGGCGTCGTGCTCAGCGCCTCCCCGCACCCACCCCGGCAGGCGGCGCCCGACGACTTCGCGAGCGTCCTCCGCCAGGCCGAGATCGCGACGTTGATCGGCGCCGTGCAGTCGCTGCGGCTGCTGCGCGCCGGTGTCCCGGCCGACAGCGCGCTGGGCGCCCGCCTGCTCGAGTTCCTCGACCGCACGCGGGTCGAGCTGCTGGACCGGATCCGGCGCGACGACGACGCCCGCCGCACGTGGCAGCTCGCCGACCTGCTGCTCGCCTGCCTCTCGGGCATCGTCTCCGGCGGCCTGCTCGGCAACCCGGCGGCGTTCGCGGCGATCGACCGCTGGGACTTCCGCGACTGGCTCGCCCGCCACGGAGCGGACCGCGAGACGCTCGACTCGCCGCTCGTGCGCGTGATGTACGACTTCGTGTTCGCCTACGAGGGCGGCGATCCCGCGCGGCCGCGGTTCTCCGCCGGCCTGGGCGTGTTCCTGTCCTACAAGCTGTTCTTCGAGTTCCGCGGCGCGATCTTCTGGAAGATGCGCGCCGGCATGGGCGACGTCGTGATGGCGCCGCTCTACCAGGCGCTGCGGGCGCGCGGGGTGCGGTTCGCGTTCGCGCATCGCGTGCAGCGCCTGCACGTGGACCGTGCGCGGCGGCGGATCGCGGCGGTGTCGCTGGTGCGGCACGCGGCCGGGCTCGACCTCGAGCCGCTCGTGCACGTGCGCGGGCTGCCGTGCTTTCCGTCGCGCCCGCTGCCGCGTCCGCGCGAGTCGGCGCGGCTCGTCGCCGGGGACGACTACGACGTCGTCGTGCTGGCGGCGGCGCTCGGGGCGCTGCCCGAGATCTGCGCGGAGCTGATCGAGGACTCGCCCGACTGGCAGGCGATGACGATGCTGCTCGGGACGGTCGCGACGCGGTCGCTGCAGGTGTGGACGCGCGCGGGGGAGGAGGAGCTCGGCTGGCGGCACCCGGGGGCGACGGTCGCCGGCTACGCGGTCCCGTTCGAGGTCTACGCGTCGATGACGCACACGCTCGAGACCGAGGACTGGCCGGACGCGGACCGGCCGCGGTCGGTGGGGTACTTCTGCGGCGTCATCGATGACCGGCTCGGCAAGCAGTCGGCGCGCAGGCGCGCGCACGACGACGCCGACGCCTTCCTGCGCGGACCGGTCGGGCGCTACTGGCCCGGCTATCGGGAGCCGGACCTGGTGTCGCGGTACACGCGCGTGAACGTGGAGCCGACCGAGCGCTACGTGCAGTCGTTGCCGGGCACGGCGCGCTGGCGGCTGAGCGCCGACACGTCGGGCTACGAGAACCTCGTCCTCGCCGGCGACTGGATCGACAACGGGCACAACGCGGGCTGCGTGGAAGCCGCGGTGCTGTCCGGGCTGGAGGCGGCCAACACGGTGCGCGGGCGCGGGCTGATGGAGGGGGTGCTCGGCTCGTGGAGCCGCGCGTGAACGACGACGGGCTCCGCGCCGCCGAGGCGGTCTTCGACCGCATCCTCGACGGGCTGGAGGAGCGCTCGTCCTCGCCGCCGCTCTCGGACAGCGGGCAGGATCTCCCACCGGCCAGCCGCGTGCGGCTCACGCAGGTGCGGTCAGCGGCGGCGCGTACGCTCGACCTCTACGCGGACCTCTTCCAGCGCGCATTCGAGACCTACGCGGACCTCGCGCAGGCCGCGCTGCACCCCGGCACCGACCCGTCGCCGGACGTGCCGCTGGCGCTCCTCGGGCGCGCGGGCGAGGAGGCCCAGACGACCGTGTGGCTGCACAACGTCACCGCGGCGCGCGTGGACGGCGTCGAGCTGTTCATGACGGACCTGAACGCGGCGTCCGGCGCGCGGATCAGCGCCGCCTTCGCGTCCTTCTCGCCGGAGACGGTCGAGCTCGAGCCGAGTGCGAGCACGGGGTCGATCCTGCGCGTGCAGATCCCGCTGGGCGCGGCGCCGGGCCGGTACCACGGGCACGTGCTCTCGCCTGCCCTGCCGGCGAGCGCGCTCGCCGTGTGCCTGGTGGTCGCGCCGTGAGCGCGACGCTGACCACCGTCGAGGAGACGCTCGCGGGCTACGCGCGGCTGATCGGCGAGGAGGTCGAGCGGCGGCTCGCGCGCGAGGACTCGCCGTACCTCGCCTCGCTCGTGCGCGAGTACCCGCGGCGCGGCGGCAAGGGCATGCGCCCGGGGCTGTTGATCGCGACCTGCCGGGCGTTCGGCGGGCCGACGCGGGAGGCGCTCGGGGCGGCGGTCTCGCTGGAGCTGCTGCACAACGCGTTCCTGATCCACGACGACTTCCAGGACGCGAGCCGGCGCCGGCGGGGTCTGCCGACACTGCACGAGCTGCACGGCGCGCCGCTCGCGATCAACGCGGGCGACGCGCTGGCGACGTTCGCGCTCGAGCCGCTCCGCGACACGAGTGTGCTCGGCGGCCGGCTCGCGCGGCGAGTGCTCGACGAGGTGCTGGCGATGATCGTCCAGACCACGGAGGGGCAGGCGCTCGAGCTGGGCTGGCGGCGCGACAACGTCGTCGCGCTGGCGCCGGCGGACTACCTGGAGCTCGTCTCGAAGAAGACGTGTTGCTACAGCACGGTCGCGCCGCTGCGGCTCGGGGCGCTGATCGGCTCGCGGGCGACGGTACCGCTCCGGTCGCTGGCGCGGTTCGGGTTCCACCTCGGCGCCGCGTTCCAGGTCCGCGACGACCTGCTGAGCGTGATGGGGTCGGGCGCCGTGCACGGCAAGGACGCGCTCGGCGACATCCGCGAGGGCAAGCGGACGCTGATGCTGCTGCACCTGCTGGGGGCGGTCGATGCGTCGCGGCGCGCGTGGCTGGTCGAGTTCCTGGGGGAGCCGGAGGAGGCGCGGAGCGATGCCGACGTCGCGCTCGTGCGCGAGCTGATGGAGCGCCACGGCAGCCTCGAGTTCGCGCGCGCGTACGCCGATCGGCTGGCGGTCGCGGCCGACGCGGCGTTCGAGGACGCGTTCGCGGGCGTGCCGCGCTCCGAGCACGTCGAGTTCATCCACGCGCTCATCCCGTACATGCTGGAGCGCACGGCATGACGGCCGACTTCTGGGCGGGGCTGGAGCCGGCGGCCCGCGAGGCGCTGCGCAAGCGCGGGCAGTCGTGCACATACGCGCGCGGGCGGGAGCTGCTTCACGAGGGGCAGGTGCCCGATCGCGTGCTCCTGCTGCGCTCCGGGCTCGTGAAGGTCAGCCGGGTCGTGCTCGGCGGGCGTGAGGTCGTGCTCGCCTACCGCGGGCCGGGGGAGCTGGTCGGGGAGCAGTCGGCGCTGGACGGTGAGCCGCGCTCCGCCACGGTCGCGGCGGTCGAGGCGGTCGACGCGTTCGTGTTCACGCACTCGGCGTTCCGTGGCTTCCTGCGCGAGCATCCGGAAGCGGCGCTGGTGCTGCTCGCGCTGATGAGCCAGCGGCTGCGTGAGGCCGACAGCCGCCGCGCCGAGTTCTCGACCCTGTCGACGATGGGTCGCGTCGCCTCGCGCCTCGCCGAGCTGTGCGACCGCTTCGGCGACGAGCACGACGGCCGCATCCGGATCTCGCTCCCGATCACCCAGGACGAGCTGGCGGGCTCCACCGGCGCGTCGATCGAGTCGGTCGGCCGGGCCCTACAGACCATGCGCTCGCTCAAATACATCGAGACCAAGCGCCGCGAGATCCAGGTGCTCGACCGCGAGGCGCTCGATGCCTTGCGCAACGCCTGATCCACGCCTTTAGGCAGCGCTTTATTCGGTGCTCGTGCCCGTCAAATGACGGGTTCCGCGCACGCCAGATGGCGTATGCGGGGGAGACGCGCGGACGTAGCGTCTTCCCTGCAAATAGCCCCCATTCAGCCGGTGTGCCCCCGCGCCGTCTGAGCCTCCCGGAGTCCCGCCATGCTCCACACCCACCATCAGAACCGCGAATACGTCGCCGCCCTCGACGCCGAGCGGCAGCGCCGCTCGACCGCCGACGGCCGCGCGCTCGAGCGCATGATCGCCGCCGCCGCCAGGGGCGACCAGTCGGCCTGGTCGGCGCTCGTCAGCCGCTTCAGCGGCAGGATCGCCCGCGTCGCCCGCGGCTACGGCCTGAACCCCTACCAGGCCGACGATGTCGCCCAGGAGACCTGGCTGCGTCTGTACCGCGGGCTGGAGCGGGTCCGTGACCCCCAGGCGCTCGGCGCCTGGGTGGACACGACCGCGCGGCGCGAGAGCCTGCGGGCCCTCAAGCGGCGCGGGCGCGAGGACCTCACGGGCGAGGACCTGTTCGTCGACGTCGTCGCCTACGACGACCCGGACGAGGCGCTCCTCGCGGAGCGTCGCGTCGCGCTCGCGGCCGCCCTGGCGCGGCTTCCGGAGCGCCAGCAGCGGCTGATGGAGTCGCTGCTCGCCGACACCGAGCCCAGCTACGCGGACGTGTCCGCGGAGCTCGGGTTGCCGGTCGGCAGCATCGGCCCCACCCGCGGCCGCTGCGTCGAACGGCTGCGCCGCATCCTTGCGCCGGAGCTCGCCGACCAACCTCGCTGAGAGCCGACCCGTCACTTCGGTGACGGGTCGCTCAAGCTCGCTCGCGCGGGTGTCGAGTAACGGGCTGCCGGGTTGCGTGCTTGCCCGGTTTTCCATGGCCTTTTGGCGTGCCGACCTGCGGCGCTCGACGGTTGACCGCAGCATCTCGAAAGGACCCTCTGCATGTCCCGACTCTCGCGCGTCCTGGCGCCCGTCGCCGTTGCCGTCGGCCTGGCGGCCTTCGCGCCGTCCGCCCTGGCCGGCACGACCGTCACGTTCCCCGACGGCGGTCCCGTCGCGACGACGGTGCAGATCACCGATGCAGGGCCCTCGGCGAGCACGGTGCACCTGACGGTCACGGCCGCCACGCCGTCCGACCTCGCGAACACGAAGGTGTTCCTCGGCCGCGGGTCGTACGTCTACGACGTCATCGGCGCGGACGGCGTCCGCGAGGTGGACGGCGAGTTCCGGGACCTGTACGACGAGCCGTGCGCCGTCTCCCAGGCCACGGCGCGCACCGACGTCCCGGTCACCGTGGGCGCGAGCAGCTTCACCGCCGAGCTGCCGAAGGGCGACATCGTCTCCTTCGAGGAGGTCGACATCGCCGCCGTGGTGACGGGCATGGGCACGGGGTGCACGCGCGCCGGCAGCACTGGCATCGCAGTGGACTTCTTCAACGACGCGCAGGAGATCGACGGCTTCTCCTGGAACGACCCGGCCACGCCGACCGTGACCGCCACGGGCGGTCGTCGCCAGTACACCGTCTCCTTCGCCCAGGAGTCGGGGACGGCCTACGAGCTCTACCGGATCGTCAACGGCGTCCGTGCGCAGGAGCCGGTCTACCTGAACGGCAAGACCGGTGACACCCAGTTCGTCATCGAGTGGGACAACGACGGCAAGCCGCTGCCGCTCGGCACCGACTTCAGCTTCCAGCTCCGCGCCGTCCGCTCGTTCACCAGGATCGACGGCAACGGCGACGACTCAAAGCCGACGAGCGGCTTCACCCCGGTGGTGAACGTCGCGACGAACCCGGCGCAGACCGTCATGTTCACCGGGCAGCCGGCGGCCTCCACGACCGCCCGCACCGCCGACTTCAGCTACGCCGTGACCGGCAGCCTGCCCGGTGAGACGCCGTACTGCGGGCTCGACCTCCACACCGAGGCCGGCCGCGAGGTCCCCTGCTCCGCCACCGGCGCTTCGCTCGCCGGGCTTGCGGTCGGCGCGCACACGTTCACCGTGTTCCCGCTCGACAACGAGGCCGCGTACTCGGTCACCTGGACCGTCGTCGACGCGCCCGTCGCGCCGCCGGTTCCGCCCACGACTCCGGTCACGCCCGTTCCGCCCAAGAACCAGGCCGACCTCGACGGCGACGGCATCGAGAACACCTGGCTCGTCAACGGCCAGCCCGCCGCCGCGCCCAAGACCCCGAAGGCGTCCGTGAGCGGCACGAAGGTCAAGCTCACGCTGCCGGCCGCACCCAAGGGCGCGAAGTCGATCCGCGTCTACCGCGCGGACGGCAAGGGCGCGTACAAGCTGGTCAAGACCGTGAAGGCCGGCAGCAAGGCCTTCACCGACACCAAGGTCAAGGCCGGCAAGACCTACAAGTACAAGACGGTCGCGGTCAACGCCAAGGGCCAGCAGGGCAAGGCCTCCGGCACCGTCACCGCCAAGATCAAGAAGAAGAAGTAGCCGCGGCGCGCGCGGCGGCGTCCTGGACGTCGCCGCGCGTACGCGTCCAGAGGTGATCGGCGCCCGCCCAGGCGGCGAAGCACAGCCCGCCGACCGTCCCGGTCACGGTCAGCAGCACCCCCGTGGCGGCGACCGCCGCGACCCCGTTGCTGCCCAGGATGAGCACCGCGGCCGCCGCGCCCGTCGTCGGCCCGATCGGCAGCTGCCCGAGCACCGCCACGGCGATCAGCAGCGCGATCGCGTCGAGGAACGACGCGTCGACGCCGACCGCGTGCAGCAGCAGCCAGTTGCGGAAGATCTGCGAGAACACGGCCACCAGCACGAGGCCGATCACGCGCGTCCCGCCGGTGCGCGTGCGCAGCACGGCGAGCCCGCGCCACAGCTCGCGACCCGTCCGCAATGCGAGCTTGCGGAGGCCGGCGCTGGCGGTGGCGAACACGGCGAAGGCGATCACCGGCAACCACCACGGCAGCCCCAGCGGCCCGACCAGCGTGAACGACGCCAGCGCCGCCAGCGTCGCCTCGACGGCAAGGATCGGGAACTCGGCCGCGATCAGCGTCGGCACCTGCGGACACACGCTCGGCGACGACCGCCGCAGCGCCGCGATCCGCGCCGCCACCCCGAGCTGCGAGTTGAGCACGCTCCCCAGCACCTGCATGCTCGACGCGCGGAACAGCACCCGCCGCTCCACCGTCCCGCCTGCCGCCTCGACGCTCAGGTGCCACGCCTCGCTGCGTGAGAGCAGGGCGACGATCTGCAGGACGACGGCGACGACGAGCGTCCACATCCCGACGCTCTTGAGCGCGAACGTGAACTCGTCACGCTGCCCGGCGAGCACGATCGCGAGCGCCGCGGCGGTGCCCAGCGAGCCGACGACCGTCAGCAGCGTGCCGTGCCGTCGCCCGAACTCCCGCAGGCGCCGGCCCTTCCCGCGCCGCATCACCCGCTCAGGTACCACTCGCCACCACGACCTCCGGTTCCAGCTTCAGCGCTCGGAAGTCAGATGGTGCTGCCGGCCCGATCGGACCGACCCCACGATGAATGCCCTCCTGCGACCACGGTACCCATCTTGCGTAACGAGCAGCTCAGCCCGCTCTAGGCCGGTGAGACGCCGTCGGTGAGCCGCTGCTCGATCTCGCGGAGCCGGGCTTCGACCCCGGGGGCGTAGCCCGCGGTGCCGCCGCAGGCGAAGTTGGCGGTGAGCTCGGGTGACGTCCACCGATCGAGCGCCGCGCGCAGCTCGTCGAAGGCGGCCGGATACGCATGGTTGAACGAGGGCACGTCGATCCCGATCGCGCCGAGGATGAACGGGCACCCGCGGCCGGGCGCCGGCGACCCGCCTTCGATGTCGTTGGCCGCGGCGCCACCCAGGTGGCGGACCTGCACCTTGATGAACGGCATCGAGCCGTGGGCGCCGAGCAGCTGCAGCAGCCGCTCGGCGCAGTCGGGATCGAAGGCGGCGAGCATCAACCCCTGTGACCACGAAGGTGCCGCGCCGCGGGGCTCGTCGAACACGCGAGCGATGTCCCGCGCGGGGAGGAGCTGGACCGTGTCGGCGTCCGGACCGAGGTCACGGAGCGCGGCGATGGCCCTCGCCCCTTCGTCTGAGCCCCCGGGAAACGCGCAGTGGAGGGCGAGTGACCGTGGACCGTGGCCGGGCGGACGGGTGAACGCGGCCGTCGTCGTCACGCGCGGGTCGGCGGTCGCGGTCCAGGCGCTCCACCCGCGGAACGCGTCGTCCATCTTGTCCTCGCCGAAGGTCAGGTAGCCGCCGTAGAGGGAGGTCATATCTGCATCAGAGTGCTAAATCAGCAACGAGTTGTCAAATTGACCGCGCGGCGTCTACCATCGCCTCGTGCGTGAGATGGAGCAGCTGTACGCCGAGCTCTTCGAGGCGGCCGGCGTCGGCCGCCGGGTGGGCGAGACGATCGCCGGTACCGCCGGCCAGACCCAGGCGCGCTGGCAGACGCTCTGGATCCTCGGGAGCGGCGGGACGCTCACGGTGCCCCAGGTCTCCCGCCGGCTCGGCGTCAGCCGTCAGAACATCCAGCGCCTGGCGGACCAGCTCCAGCAGGAGGGCCTGGTCGCGCTCGAGCCCAATCCGGACCACAAGACCTCTCCGCTGCTGGCCCTGACCACCGAGGGTCGGCAGGCGCTGGAGCGCATCAACCTCGCCGCCGAGGCGTCCCATCTCGAGATCCTCGAGCAGTTCCCCGCGTCCGACGTGGCCGCGCTGCGAGCGCTGCTCCGACGCTTCACCGCCGCGATGCGGACCGACCCCCTCTCGTGAACAACCCGTAGCCAGCTCCGGGATCCGGACCGCGGCGTCCGTAGTGTCGCGCCGGTCACCAGAGACTGGAGCTTCAGTGCATGGATCCGCGCGCCTGACGCGGCTGGCCGGGACGGCCGCCGCGCTCGGCCTGCTCACGCTTGCCGCACCCGCCGGGGCCGCCGTACCGGTCTTCACACCGGCGGGCCCGCTGTTCACCGACGTGTCCCCGGAGGCGATCAGCGTCTCGCCCGACGGCAGGACGGTCGCGACCGCGACGCCCTTCACCGGGATCGCGCTCGTCGACATCACCGACCCCGCCGTCCCGCGGGTGAAGGCGAGCCTCGCGACCGACCAGACCGCGCTGGCGTTCACCAAGGACGGGCGCTACCTGCTCGTCGTCGACCAGCAGCTGGACCCGGAGCGCCCGGGCGGGCCGGACGCGCGCAACCTGCGCATCCTGGACGCGGGCACGCTCGCCGAGGTCCGCCGGATCGCGATCCCGAGCGGCGACTCGGTCGACGTGTCGCCCGACGGGCAGTACGCGGCGATCGCCGACGAGCAGGACCAGGGCTTCAACGACGGCTCGGTGATCGTGCTCGACATGCTCGGGCGCGAGGTGGCCGACTGGACGACGCGCCAGATCGCGCTGCCCGCCCGCGACGACGCGCGCTGGCTGAAGCCGCTGGGCGTGACGCTCAAGCTCCAGCCCGAGTACATCGACGTCCGCGCGGACAACGTCGCGCTCGTCTCCGTCCAGGACCAGAACGCGTTCGCGCTCGTCGACCTCGTGTCCGGCACCGTGCAGAAGGTGCTCGACGCGGGCTCGATCGACACCACGACGTTCAAGGAACGTGAGCAGTTCGGGGCGTGGGACTGGACGGCGCCGGCGAAGGCTCCGCGCATGCCCGACGGCGTCGCCTGGCTGCCCGACGGCAAGCACTTCCTGGCGGCCAACGAGGGTGAGAAGGACTTCTTCTCCGACGGCGCTCGCGCGATCGACCAGGGCGCGATCACGCGCAAGTTCGGCGGCCGTGGGTACGGCGTCTACAACGCCGACACGGGCGCCCTGGTGTACGACTCCGGGCTCGCGGGCGAGCGTGAGACCGCGCGCCGCGGGTTCTACCCGACGAGCGACGCCGGGGAGGCGGGCCACCAGTACGAGGGAGCGGCCGTCGCGCGCTTCGGCGAGTCGCTGCTCGGCTTCGTGGTGTCCGAGCGCGGCAACCAGCTGCACATCCTCGACCTGGCCGATCCTGCCGCTCCGAAGCTGCTGCAGATCCTCGCGACGGGCGAGCGCCCCGAGTACGTCGTGCCGATCCCCGAGCGCAACCTCGTGCTCGCTTCCGGCGAGTCGGGCGGCCTGTCTGTCTTCAAGGTCGCGGCGCCCGGCTCCCACGCGGTCATTCCCGTCGTGCCCCAGGACCCGAGCTTCGAGTTCGAGCTCACGTACGGCTTCGGCGGCAACCCGAAGTCGATGACCTACGACGACGGCCGGATCCTGTTCCCGACCGACAACGGCGTGCTGTCCGTCGACCCGGACGACCCGCGCGGGCCCAACGCCAGGACGGTCGGCTCGCACGCGGGCGACGCCGTCCCGGACGGCGCCGGCGGCTACTGGCTGCGCAGCACGGAAGGCCCGCTCACCCACGTGAACCGGGCGGGCGAGACGGTCCTCGAGCGCGCGGACGCCGGCACGTTCGGCGGTACGCGCATCGGCGACCGCACCTACAACCCCGCGTTCGGCTCCGTCGACGTCTACGAGCTCTCGACGGGCACTTCGCTCGGCGCGTTCACGGTCGACATCCCGGGGCGCAACCCGTACGTGCAGGACACCGAGGCGACCCCCGGCGGCGACCTGCTGTTCGCCGTCCGCGTCCCGGAGCAGCAGGCGATCGAGGTCTACGTCCTGCGCGACCCGGAGACCGTGGCGTTCGGCTCGACGGTCAAGCCCGCGCTGCTGCAGACGCTCTCGCTCGGCGCCTACTCGCTGCGCCGTGACCTGGACGCCTGGTTGCGGCTTGCGGTCAGCCCCGAAGGTCGCGTCTTCATCGGCCACACGGACAACGCGTTCCTGGAGCTGGACGAGCGCCTGCCGGCCTACCAGACCTCGACGGAGACGTCCGTCGGTGGCACCGTCCCGGCCACGCTGTCGCTGGCGATCGGCACCCCGGGTCCGCTCGGCCCGTTCGTGCCGGGCGTCGAGCGTCTGTACGAGACGACCGCCGCGGCGACCGTCACCTCCACGGCGGGTGACGCCACGCTGTCGGTCGGCGACCCCGGCCATCTCGTCAACGGGGCCTTCAAGCTGCCGGAGCCGCTGCAGGTCGCGCTCTCGAAGTCCACCTGGGACGGCCCGGTCTCCAACGAGCAGGTCACGGTCGGCTTCAAGCAGCTCGTGAAGGCCACCGACGCGCTGCGCACCGGGCGCTACTCCAAGACCGTGACCTTCACGCTGTCGACGACGCGGCCCTAGGAGGTCAGCGATATGAGCATCAGTGGGGATTGGGACCGGCGCATCAGCCGCCGGGCATTGCTGCGCACCGGCGGGACGCTCGCGGCGGGCGCGGTGCTGCTGCCGACGGTCGCGCGTGCCGTCGGGTCGTCGGTCGACGGAGATCCGTTCTCGCTCGGGATCGCTTCGGGCGACCCGACGCCCGACGGGGTCGTGCTGTGGACGCGGCTGGCGCCGCGGCCGGAGCTGGCCGACGGTGGGATGGGCACGCAGCGCTGCGCCGTCCAGTGGGAAGTCGCGCTCGACGAGCAGTTCAAGTTCCCGGTACGGCGCGGGACGGAGCAAGCGGTGCCCGAGTGGGCGCACAGCGTCCACGTCGAGGTCACCGGCCTGCTGCCGCAGCGCGAGTACTTCTACCGCTTCAAGTGGGGCACGAACGTCAGCCCGGTCGGCCGCACGCGCACCGCGCCTCCGCCGTTCTTCGGCAACAAGGAGCTGACGTTCGCGTTCGTCTCCTGCCACAACTGGGCCAACGGGTACTTCAACGTCTACGACGACATCGTCCGCCGCGACCCGCAGTTCGTCGTGCACCTCGGCGACTACATCTACGAGGGCCCCGGCGGCACCGCGCCGTTCCGCCCGCATCTGCCGGCGGTCAGACTGGCGTCGCTGTCGGACTTCCGGATCCGCCACGCGCAGTACAAGACGGACCCGGACCTGCAGAAGGTCCACGCCGCCCTGCCGTTCTTCATGACCTGGGACGACCACGAGGTCGACAACAACTACGCGGGCCTCGTTCCCGGGACGGACGTGCCGGCGGAGCAGTTCCCGGCCATCCGCGCCGCCGCCTACAAGGCCTACTACGAGCACATGCCCGTGCGCAAGACCGCGGTGCCCTCCGTCGGCACCGGGATGATGATGTTCCGGACCATCCAGTGGGGCCGCCTGGCGAGCTTCTACGCGATCGACGGGCGTCAGTACCGCTCCCCGAACGCGGACCCGGCCAGCCCGCGCGGCGCCAACGGCTACACCCCGAGCGAGCTGGACCCGAACCGGACCATGCTCGGCCCGGACCAGATGCGCTGGCTGCTGAACGAGCTGTCGACCACGCGCGCCGGTTGGAACGTGTTGGCCAACAACAAGGCGTTCTCGCCCTTCGACCGTGACACCGCGCTCAACTCGGTCGAGTTCAACAGCCCCGACAACTGGGACGGCTACGTCGCCGACCGCCAGAAGATCCTCGAGACGCTCGCCGAGCGCCGCACCCCCAACCCGATCGTGCTCACGGGCGACTCGCACAACAACTGGGTCCGCAATGTGCCGCCGGACTTCAACCGCCTCGACGGCCCGCCCGTGGCGACCGAGTTCATGGGCACGTCACTCTCGACGGCAGGCAACACGCCGAACCCGTTCGTCCGCTGGAACAACGACAAGAACAACCCGCACCTGCTGTTCCGCAACAACCAACGCGGCTACGTGGAGTGCGCGATGACGCCCCAGTCCTGGACCTCGCGCTTCCGGATCGTCACCGAAATCGAGAAGCGCGTGTACGGCACGGCGGAGACGCTGGCGACGTTCGGCGTGGAGAGCGGCAAGGCCGGCGCCGTCCGCATGTAGCCACCGGGCGTCCACTGCTTACTCGCAGAAACAAGAAAGGCCCGCATGTGCGGGCCTTTCCTAGTGCGCCGAAGAGGACTCGGGCCTCCACGGCCAGGAGAGCACGAGCAGCCCGGCGCCACGGTCAACGCGGCGGCGATGCGATGGTGAGCTACGCCATAGGTGTCGTCGTGACGATCACCTGGCGACGCGGCGAGGCCGCGCCGCCGGTGACCGCACCTGATCAGCAGCCGGCGTGACGCGGTCTAGCGCGGGCGGGGCGGCGCCTCGACACCCGAGAGCCTGAGCACGCCCGCCGGCAGTCGAGCGCCCTGGATGGTGATGGCGTCCAGGGCGGTGGTCAGCTCGCGAAGCTCCTCGCTGCTGAACGTCACCTCCTCGGTGCCGATGTTCTCCAGCAGGTGCGAGAGCCGCGTGGTGCTGGGAATGGGCACGATCCACGGTTGCTGGGCGCGCAGCCACGCGAGGGAGATCTGCGCGGGTGTGGCGCCCTTGCGCACGCCCCAGTCCAGCAGCAGCTGCACGAGCGGCATGTTGGCCGGCATGTTCTCGGCGCTGTTGCGCGGCAGCGCGGGGCGGAAGTCGCCGGGGACGAATCGGGTGTAGGGATTGATCGTGCCGGTCGTGAACCCGTAGGCGAGCGGTGCCCAGCACACGAAGCCGATGCCGAGCTCCCGGCACAGCGGCAGGATCTGCTCCTCCGGGCCTCGCCAGACCATCGAGTACTCGTTCTGGATCGCGGCCAGCGGGTGGACGGCGTGCGCGCGGCGTACCGTCTGCGGTCCGGGTTCGCTCAGGCCCCAGTGCAGCACCTTGCCGGCTCGGACCAGGTCCTTGATGGTGTCGGCGACGTCCTCGATCGGGACGGTGGG
Organism: Solirubrobacter phytolaccae; assembly: GCF_027587195.1. Taxonomy (GTDB): domain Bacteria; phylum Actinomycetota; class Thermoleophilia; order Solirubrobacterales; family Solirubrobacteraceae; genus Solirubrobacter; species Solirubrobacter phytolaccae. Next base: position 106,806 of record NZ_JAPDDP010000005.1, read on the forward strand.
GTCCACGCGGTGCTGGTAGAGGAGGTCGATGCGGTCGGTGCGCAGCCGGCGGAGCATCCCGTCGACCGCGCGGCGGATGTGGTCGGGTTGGCTGTTGAGGCCGCCGAGCTGCTGGCCGGTGTCGGGGTCGATGTTCCAGCCGAACTTGGTGGCGATCACGACGTCGTCGCGGACGCCGCGTACGCCCTCGCCGAGGATCCGCTCCGCTTCGAACGGCCCGTAGGCCTCCGCGCTGTCGAAGAACGTGACCCCTTGGTCGACCGCGGTCCGCACCAGGGCGACCATGTCCTTGCGGCTGGTCACCGGCCCGTACAGGTTGCCGGGCATCGTCTGCGTGCCCAGCCCGATGCCGGAGACCTTCAGGCGGCCGAGCCGACGGCGCTCGGTCAGCGTCGTGGACGCGGTCACCGCGCGACTGCCGCTGGGGCCGCGACCCCCGCCGGACCCGCCGCGAGACTTCGTTGCGCCGAACGCCGGCGACGTCCCAGCGCCGCCGACGATCAACGGGGCGGCGGCGAGCCCCGCCGCTCCTTGGAGGAACCGACGACGGCTTCGCCCAGCCGTATCGGTGTCGTGATCGGACGTCGAGCTCATGCTGCGTGGCACCCCTCGTGGTTGTTGGGCGTCGACATCTCCCCAACATGTCCCGCTTCGCCCGGGAATAGCGGGGCCCTGTGAAGGGGGGATCGACAGGGCCCCCCGGTCATCGCGCGGAGCGTCTACCGTCGAACGTGACGCGCGGCCGGCGAGTCCGCCACCACGCGAGCGAAAGACGGTCTCCATGCCCGGCGCCGACCACGTATCCGAGCTCCGCACTCGCAGAGCCGTGCGCGCCCTCCTCCTCTGCGCGGCGCTGCTTGCGACCGGCTGCGGGTCGTCGAGAACCGCGTCGGAGCGCTCTGCGGCGACGACGAGCACGCCCGGTCCGTCGACCCACTCGGTCGCGGTGGACGGGACGACCCGCGAATACCGGCTGTACCGCCCCGCGGGACTCTCACGCCGCGCGCCTCTGATCGTGGTCTACCACGGCTGGCCCCAGACCGCCGAGGACGCCGAGCGCGGAGGCGGCTGGACACAGGCGGCCGACCGCCACGGATTCGTCGTCGCGTTCCCGGAGGGCGTCGAGCAGTCCTTCAACGCCGGCGGCTGTTGCGGCGGCGCGCAGAGCGAGGGAGTCGACGACGTCGCCGCGGCCCACGCGATCATCACCGACGTCAGTCGCCGCGTAGGCGTCGATCGTCGCCGGATCTACGCCACGGGCTTCTCCAACGGAGCGATGATGGCCTACCGGCTGGGCTGCGAGTCCGATCGCTTCGCCGCCATCGGCCCCGTCGCCGGCACGCAGATGGTCGACTGCCCGGACCGGCGCCGGGTGTCTGTCATCCACATCCACGGAACGGAGGACGGCATCGTCCCGCCCGACGGCGACGCCGACCTTCCGCCGATCCGTCGCGTCATCAGCCAATGGCGCTCGAGCCTGCGGTGCGCCCCAGCCTCGGTCACGACGTCCGGCGACCTCAGGCGCTCAAGATCACGCTGCCCCGGCGGTCTCGATGTCGACCTCTTCACCCTGCGGGGCCTCGACCACGAGTGGGCCACCCGTTCCCAGGGCCTCGACACCACCGAGACGCTCTGGGCGTTCTTCGCGCGCCACCGTCGCTGAGGCGACGCCGCGAGTGTTCTCCCCCGGCGGAACGAGCGGCCCCAGAACGACGAAAGCCCCGCCGAAGCGGGGCTTTCTGCAATGCGCCGAAGAGGACTCGAACCTCCACCCGGTTAGCCCGGACCAGGCCCTCAACCTGGCGCGTCTACCAATTCCGCCATCGGCGCAAGAGCGGCCGCGAAGTATAGCCGCGAGCGGTCGGGGGTTGAGTCCGTCCGCGAGGAGAGGTACCTTGTGCGAACACACGTTCGGGCAAGTTCAGGGAGACGCGAACACCGCATGGACATCGGCAAGGATCTGACGAAGCGCCAGCAGGAGATCTTCGACTTCATCAAGCGCTATTCAGCGAGCCACGGCTATCCGCCGACGGTGCGAGACATCGGCAAGGCGGTCGGTCTGGCGTCGTCCTCGACGGTGCACGCGCACCTGGCGAACCTGGAGAAGGTCGGGCTGCTGCGGCGTGATCCATCCAAGCCTCGTGCAATCGAGCTGCTGGACAAGGCCGGGTCGGCCGCGACGTCGGCGCTGGATGCGGTGAAGTCGGCCGTGCTGCCGAACGGGCTGCCGCTCGTCGGGCATGTGGCCGCGGGTCAGCCGTTGCTGGCCGAGGAGAACATCGAGGAGTACGTCCAGATCCCGGAGATCGCGGGCGGCGAAGACGGCGAGTACCTGCTGCGGGTGCGCGGGGACTCGATGATCAAGGCGGGGATCCTCCCGGACGACGTTGTGGTCGTTCGCCAGCAGGACACGGCCGACGACGGGCAGATCGTCGTCGCGCTCGTGGGGGAGGAGGCCACCGTGAAGCGCTACTTCAAGGAGGCGGACCACGTGCGTCTGCAACCGGAGAACGATGCCCTGGAGCCGATCCGCTCGCGCGAGGTACAAGTCCTCGGCCGGGTTGTCGGCGTGATGCGGAGGGTCGCATAATGAGTGCGCTGATGGCCGATCACCGCGACTACGCGGATGACGTGCGCCAGCCGTCCCTGTTCGACGTGCTCGCGCCGCCTTCGGCGCGGCCGCAGTCGGAGGAGACCGTGGCGCCCGAGGGTGGGCAGGTCGTCGAGTTCCCGCGCCGTCACGAGGCTGCGGAGGGCGAGGTCGTCGTCGAGGGCGAAGCGTCCGTCGCCGAGGCGCCCAGCGGCTTCGTGGAGCCGTCGGCGCCCTTGGCTCCGGAGGACGCTTGGCTGGTGGAGATCGCGCCGGAGCTCGACGAGGCTGAGATGGTCGTACTCGCGCCGGAGACCGAGGTCGCCGGTGAGCCGCGCACGCCGAGGGCCGCGGGTGCCTCGTTGGCCGGGCCGACGCTCGACGACGTCATGTCGCGCGTATGGGAGGGTCTGGCCATCGGGTTGCCCGCGGCGTGCCCGGTCTGCCACGGCGAGGTGCTGCCCGCGGTCGAGGACTCGCGCATCGGGGCCTGCACCTCCTGCGGGACGACCGTCGCGTAGTCGCGCGCCCCGCAGGCTGATGGCGCGCGAGCAGTGACGGGCGGCGCCGCCCTCCACTGTCGATGCTGAGCTGAGCCGCCCTACTTCGAGTAGTCGTAGAAGCCGCGCCCGGTCTTGCGACCGAGCAGGCCGGCCTCGACCATGCGGTTGAGCAGCGCGGGGGACACTGAAGCCGGATCGCGGAACTCGTCGTGCAGGGACTCGGCGACCGCCAGCAACGTATCCAGGCCGATCAGATCGGAGAGCCGCAGTGGCCCCATCGGATGCGCGCAGCCCAGCACCATGCCCTGGTCGATGTCCTCCTTGGAGGCGAAGCCCGACTCGTACATGCGGATCGCGCTCAGCAGGTACGGGATCAGCAGCGCGTTGACGACGAAGCCCGCGCGGTCCTGGGAGTCGATGCACTGCTTGCCGAGGACGTCCTCGGCGAACTTGCGCACGTCGTCGACCGTCTCGGGCTCGGTCATGATCGACGTGACCAGCTCGACGAGTGGGAGCACCGGTACCGGGTTGAAGAAGTGCATCCCGAGCACGCGGCCGGGCTGCTTGGTCTGCGCGCCGAGCTTCATGATCGGCACCGAGGAGGTGTTCGAGGCGAGGAACTTCGCGTTGGGCAGGAGCTCGTCCAGGCGGCGGAAGACGTCGCGCTTGAGCTCTTCGTCCTCGACGATCGCCTCGATCGCCGCGTCCGAGCCCTCGATGTCCTCGAAGGTCGAGGTCACCGCGAGGTGGTCAAGCGCCGCGGCCTTCTCGTCCTCGCTGACTTTGCCGGAGCGCACGCCCCGGTCCAGCGACTTCTCGATCGCGGCACGCGAGCGCTCAGCGCGCTCGTCGTTCGCCTCCACCACAGTCACGTCGACGCCGGATCGCGCACAGACCTCTGCGATCCCTGCGCCCATCAGGCCACCACCGATCACACCGACTCGCATGGCGGAGCAACCTAGCGGCTCGCCGGCCGCCTAGGCGGAATGCCTGGCGTCAGGCGGCTTCGGCGGGTGGCACAGGGATGACGCAGACGCAGTTGGGCAAGCGGCTCGAACCCGGAAGCATCATTCGTCCGGCACCGCGCTCGGCGGCTGCCTTGCACGCGACTTCGGCGGCGTGCTTCCGATCATCGAGCTGCTGCGCGACTGGAGTCTCTTCCCCCTGCGCATCGATATAGACGACGTCGTACATCACATTCAGTGTCTTCGGCATCTCGGACGGATCCGGGAGGCAAGATCACCGTAGCTTCACAACCAGCTACTTTGACCTGGCGGATCGAGCAGTCGCGGGGGCATTGCCCTCGAGGAAAGTCCGGACATCGCAGGGCAAGGTGGTCGGTAACGCCGACCCGGGGAAACTCGCGGGAAAGTGCCACAGAAAACACACCGCCTAAGGTCGCTCGCAAGAGCGTCCCGGCAAGGTTGAAAAGGTGCGGTAAGAGCGCACCGGCGCCGTGGTGACGCGGCGGCCAGGCAAACCCCACCTGATGCAAGACCAAGCCGGACCGCTTGCAGGCTGCCCGCCAAGGTCCAGGTCGGTCGCAGAGATGGATGGCTGCTTGAGACAGAATCCGGCTTATAGATCCGCTACGGGTGGGGCTCCGGGAAACCGGGGCCCCATCTATTTCCGGACGTCGGGAGCCTGACCGCGGCGGCGCTTCCCTCCGACCCGCATGCGAACATACGTTCTGTCGATGGTCGTCTGCGTCCTCCTTCCCCGCTTCGAGCTCGCGGTTGCCGCCGGTGGCCGTGAAGCGCTCGCCGCCGCACCGCTCGCCCTGGCCCCCGAGATCGGCCGCGAGCCGCTGATCGGCGAAACCTCCGCCGCTGCCGAAGCGCACGGCGTCCGCGCGGGCTTACGTCTCGGCGAGGCGCTCGCCCGCTGCCCGACGCTGCGTCTGGTCACGCCAGACCCGGCCGGTGTCGCGGACGCCTGGGAGACCGTCGTGAGCGCCCTCGAGGGCATCGGCGCGGCCGTGGAGACCGACCGCCCGGGTATGGCCTGGTTCGAAGAGCAGGGTCTGCGTGGCCTTCACGGCGGCAGCGTGGAGAGCGTCATCTCCACCACTCGCCGTGCCCTGGTGGGCGGCGAGAGCCGGACCGGCGCGGGTGCCCGCGTCGGTGCCGCGCCGTCGCGGTTCGCCGCTCTCGCCGCGGCCCATCGTGCTCGCGCGCGCCGGCCCGAGATCGCTCCGGAGAAGCCGGCGGGGCTGGCCGCGTACCTGGCGCCGTTGCCCGTCTCGCTGCTCAGCTCGCGCGGCGAGGTCGCCGCGTTGCCGGAGGCGTTCGAGCGCTTCGGGATCGCGACCCTCGGCGAGCTGGCCAAGCTCTCGCGCGCTGCGCTCGCCGATCGCTTCGGCAACCCCGGCCTGCTGGCACGAGACCTCGCGCTCGGTCGGGACACACCGCTCCGCCCGCGTGTCCCCACCGAGCGTCTGCAGGAGATCCTCGAGCTGCCGGAGGCCGCGCTCGGCCAGCAGCTCGAGCGGGCCCTCGGCATGCTGATCGACCGTGTCCTCGCGCGGCCCGAGCGCCGCGGCCGGACGGTGCGGGCCGTCGTGCTGTCGGCAGCGCTCGTCGGCGGCGGCACCTGGCGCTCGCAGCTCACCTTCCGGGAAGCACTGGCCGACCCACGCCGGATGCGCCTCGCCCTCGGGGGACGCCTCTCCGAGCTGCCCGCGCCGGCGGACTCGCTCCGCCTGCGCGTGGAGGCGTTCGGCCCGCCGAACGGAGATCAGCGTTCCCTGCTCGCCGAGCCGGCCGCGATCCGCCGCGCTCGCCTGCGCGAAGCCGTCCGCCAGACCCGCGCGGCCGCGGGCCCGGACGCCGCCCTGCGCATCCTTGCCGTCGACCCGGACTCACGCGTGCCCGAGCGTCGCCTGGCGCTCGCGCCGTGGGAGCCATGAGCCAGCCGAAGCCCGCGCGGGCTCGGGCGGCGGCCATCGCGCGTGCCACCGGCGCCGTGCCCCTACCGCGTCTCGCGCAGGCTCGGCCCGTCGCGCGGGCGACCGGCGCCGTGCCCCGGCCGCGTCTCGCGCAGGCTCGGCCCGTCACGCGTGCGCCTGGCGTCGTGAGCCTGCCGCGTCTCGCGCAGGCTCGGCCCGCCACGCGTGCGGCCGGCTCTGCGGCTCGGCCGCGGCGGTGCGTGCCGTCGTGAGCGCCGAGCGCGGTCATCCACCCAGCCGTCCGCAGGCGGGTCCGCCGCCCGCCCAAGGCGGTCCGCGCCGGCTCCCCGCGGCGGTCTCGCCTGGGGAGGAAGCGCCGCCGGTTGGCCTTCGGCGCGTGCGGGGCTCGAGCGCGGCGGGCGAGGCTCGCAACGCGGCGCAACGCGGCGGCGCCGCCAGCGTCGGCATCGAGCCGCTCACGAGCCGCGGTCCACGGCGCCTCGCGAAGCCCAAGCCGGTGCGCGTCCAGGCGGACAAGGTCGGCCGGCCGCTCCGGATCGGGCACCGCGAGGTGGACGCCGTGCGCGAGTCCTGGCTCGTCGAAGACCGCTGGTGGACGGACGAGCCGCTCCGCCGGCGCTACTGGGAGGTGGTCACGGGCGACGGTCGAGACCTCGTCGTGTTCCGAGATCTCGAGGAGGGCCGCTGGTACGCGCAGCGCTAAGCCACAGCGTGGCGAGCACGCGCGCGATCGCCGGATGGCGCAGCGCGCCTGGGCGCTCGCCCCGCGGAGTGAGCGGCCGCCCGCGCCGCCGCCGCCGCGCGGGCTCCGCGACGCGGCTGGGTCAGCGCGAGAGGCGTTGGTAGCGGCGCACGGAGAGCGGCAGGAAGATCGCGGAGATCACGACCGGCCACACCACCGCCATCAGGACGGCGTGGGAGCCGATCCAGGAGTCGGCGGTGTTCGCGCCGACGTTGCCGAAGAGCTCACGGGCCGCGCCGACCGTCGAGGACAGCGGGTTCCACTCGGCGAGGAAGCCGAGCCAGTTCGGCATCAGCTCCGGGGCGACGAACGCGCTCGTGACCATGGTGACCGGGAAGAGCAGGCCCCAGACCGAGCCGGCCGCCTCCGGGCTGCCGACGATCAGGCCGAGGTAGATGCCGACCCACAGGCACGCGAAGCGCAGCAACAAGAGCAGCGCGACCGCGAGGAGCGCGTTCCCGAGGCCGTCATGCCAGCTCCAGCCGACGACGAGGCCGCAGCCGATCGTGATCAGCAGGCCCGCGAACGAGTTGATCATGTCGGCCGTGCAGCGCCCGGTCACGATCGCGGACGGCGCCATCGGCAGCGAGCGGAAGCGGTCCATCACGCCGCGCTCGATGTCGGTCGCGACCACGGTCATCGTGTTGCCGATCCCGAACGCCATCGTCATCGCGAAGATGCCCGGCATCAGGAAGTCGCGGTAGTCACCGCCGCCCGGGACGACCATGCCGCTGCCGAAGACGTAGCCGAACAGCAGCACGAACATGATCGGGAACGCCAGCTCGCCGATCACCCGGACCGGGCTGATGATCCACGTCAGGAGGTCCCGGCGCGTGATCGTCCAGGTGTCGTACACGCTCCACTGCAGCCGCGCGATCACGCCGCCACCTCCTCGGAAGCCGTCTTCTCGGCCGCCGGGCGACCGGTCAACTGCAGGAACACCTCATCCAGCGTCGGACGCCGCAGCGCCACGTCCTCGGCTGTCACGCCGACATCCTCGAGCCCGCGCAGCACCGCGCTGAGCGCCGCCACCGGTTCCGCCGCGGGCGCGGTGATGCGACGGGCCAACGCGTCGACCGAGGGTGAGCCGCCGCACGCCAGCTCGATCGCCGTCGCCGCGACCGACACGTCCGACTCGGCCGCCACGACCACGTCGATCTGCGACCCGCCGACCCGTGCCTTCAGCTCCGCCGGCGTGCCCGCGGCGATCACCCGCCCGCGGTCGATCACGGAGATCGAATCCGCGAGTTGATCCGCCTCGTCGAGGTAGTGCGTCGTCAGCAGCACGGTGGTCCCCTCGGACACCAGCGTCCGCACGACGTCCCACACCTCGTTGCGGTTGCGCGGGTCCTGCCCGGTGGTCGGCTCGTCCAGGAACAGGACGCGGGGCGCGCGGATGAAGCTCGCCGCGAGGTCCAGCCGACGGCGCATGCCGCCCGAGTACTTCTTCGCCGGCCGCAGCGCCGCCTCCGTCAGCCCGAACCGCTCGAGCAGCTCATCCGCCCGCTGTCGCGCGGCCCGCGGCGAGAGATGGTGCAGCCGCCCGAACATCTCCAGGTTCTGGCGGCCGGTGAGCACGTCGTCGACCGCGTCGTGCTGGCTCGTCAAGCCGATCCGCGCCCGCACCGCCCGCGGCTCGGAGACCACGTCGCAGCCCGCGACCCGCGCTCGCCCCGAGTCCATCCGCAGCAGTGTCGCGAGCACGCGCACCGCCGTCGTCTTGCCCGCGCCGTTCGGGCCGAGCAACCCGCAGACGGTCCCCTCCGGCACCGCGAGGTCGAGCCCGTCCAAGGCCACCGTGTCCCGGTACCGCTTGCGCAGCCCGTCTGCGACGATCGCCAGCTCATCCACCGAAACCGACCCCTTCCGAGTACGCTGTACGCATAAGCGAGTACAGCGTACGCACTTTGTCAAGTCCGCATGCCTGAATCGACCGGCGGAAGCGACTTCCGCATCAGTCTGAAGCTCCTCTGGGGCACGAAAGAACGCGCGCCGCGCGGCCCCAAGCCGACGCTGACGGTCGCGCAGATCGTCGAGGCGGCGATCGCGCTCGCCGACGCCGAGGGGATCGACAACGTGAGCATGCGGCGCGTCTCCGAGCGCCTCGGCGTCGGGGCGATGTCGCTCTACCGCTACGTGCCCTCGAAGGCCGAGCTCCTCGACGTGATGCTGGACACGATCCACGCCGAGCACGCCAACGCGCCGGCGCCGGCGGACAGCGAGCCGTGGCGCGTGCGGCTCGCGTGGCACGCGCGGCAAAGCCGCGCGCTGATCCAGCGCCACCCGTGGATGCTCCAGGTTCGCCATGGCCAGCGCCCGCCGCTCGGGCCGAACATCATGGCCGTCTTCAATGCCTACCTCGGCACGGCCAAGGACATCGGCCTCGAGCCGCACGAGACGCTCGCGGTCACTGAGCTCGTCGGCAACTACGTCCAGGGGGCGACGCGCGCCAGTGTCGAGGCCGTGCAGGTCGAGCTGGAGAGCGGCACCTCGGACGAGGAGTGGTGGGGCGAGCGCAACGAGTTCTGGGAGGAGTACTTCGACGTCGAGCGCTTCCCGCACATCACCCTGATGTGGGAGCAGGGTGGCTACGACGAGCCGGTCGATCAGTTCGAGTTCGGCCTTCAGCGCGTGCTCGACGGCATCGAGGCGATGCTCGCCGGGCGCTGACCGCGGAACACGGCGTGAGGCCGGCCGAATGCGAGCCGCTCGCCGGCACGCTGCATCCCGAGCTTCGTCAGCACGTGCAGCGATGCGACGTTCGCCGGCTCCGCCAGCGCGACCACCTCGTCCATCCCCAGCCGGTCGAACGCGACTTTGAGCCACGTCCCGGCGGCCTCCGTCGCGTAGCCGCGACCCCACCACGCCGCTCCGAGCGTGTACCCCAGCTCGACCTCGCCCGCCGGCGTGCGGTACAGCCCCGCGTCGCCGATCAGCGCTCCCGACGAGCGCTCGACCACCGCCCAGAACGAGTACCCGTGCAGCACCTGGTGGTCGCTGTAGTCGTCGATGAGGCGCCGTGTGTAGGCGAGGTCGGCCATGGGCCCCGTCGCGACGTAGCGCATGACCTCCGGGTCCGAGTAGATCGGGTGGACGAGCGCCACGTCCCGCGGCGTGAACGGCCGCAGCAGCAGGCGCGATGTCAGAAGCTGATCCACGCCTCGGTTCTACCTCACGCGTGCGCTGCGTGCGGTGGTGGCGCTTCGGCTGCGTGAGTTCCGTGAGGGCCATGGGATGCGAACGAATGTACGTATCCGTCCGGACGGAATGAGAACATGTGTTCGTGCCGTACGTCGAGCTTCACGCCCACACCGCCTTCTCCTTCCTGGACGGCGCCTCCTCGCCCGCAGAGCTGGCCGCCGCGGCGGCGGAGCTCGGCCACGAGGCGCTCGCGGTCACGGATCACAACGGCGTGTCGGGGTCGATGGAGTTCGCGCAGGCGGCCAAGCCGCTCGGCCTGCGGGCCATCCACGGTGTGGAGCTCGACGTGGAGGACCCGCGCCCCGAGCGTGACGGCGAGTACCGGCACGTCACGCTCCTGGTCGAGAACACGGTCGGCTGGCGCAACCTGTGCCGGATCGTCTCGCGTGCGCACGAGCACGACCGTGATCCGCACGAGCCGCCGCCTGCGGTGCCGGTCGAGGTGTTGGAGGCCCATCCCGAGGGCCTGGTCTGCCTGAGCGGATGCGCGGATCACGGGGTCCATGACGAGGCGACGCTCGCGCGGCTGAAGACGGCGTTCGGCCCGGACAACCTCCGCGTGGAGCTCCAGCGGCCGTTCCAGCGCCACGACCGGTCGCGCAACCGGGAGCTGGCACAGCTCGCCAAGCGGCTCGGGCTGAAGACCGTGGCCACGGGCAACGTGCATGTCCATGCGCGCTCGCGGGCGTCGCTGCAGGACGCGTTCGTCGCGCTTCGCCACCACCTCACGCTGGATTCGTCAGAGCCGGTGCGACGGGGGAACACGGCGCACGTGCTCGCGTCACCGAAAGCCATGGCCGCGCGCTTCGAGGGGCACGCGGAGGCGGTGGAGGAGAGCGGGGAGCTCGCGGCCCGGCTGCGGTTCGACCTCACGCAGGATCTCGGGTACCGGTATCCGGGGGCGGAGGACCCGCAGGCGGCGCGCAAGCTCTCGGAGCTGTGCTGGGCGATGCTCGAGGTGCGCTATCCGCCGGGGGCCGCGAACCACGGCGCGGCGCATTCGCGGCTCATCGAGGAGCTGCGGGTGATCGACTCGCTCGGCCTCCCGGGCTTCTTCCTGCTGCACCGCGACCTGCTGGAGCTGGCGCGCGACGTCGCGGTGGAGGTGCGCGGGCCCAGCTCGGCGCGCGCGCTGTTGCCGCCGGGGCGCGGGCGCGGGTCCTCGGTGTCGTCGATCGTCTGCTACCTCACGGGCCTCTCGCACATCGATCCGATCGCGAACGACCTGTTTCTCGGGCGGTTCCTCAACGAGGACCTCAACTCGCTGCCGGACATCGACCTGGACTTCCCGCGGGACGTGCGCGAGAAGCTGATCCCGCGCATCCATGACCGCTACGGCATGCAGCGGTCGGCGCTGGTGGCGGCGTTCCCGACGTTCCGGTCGCGCGGGGCCATCCGCGAGCTGGGGAAGGTGCTCGGCCTGCCGGCGGGGGAGCTCGAGCGGGTGGCGCGTGGCTCGGAGCCGTGGGCGGTCAAGAGCGTGGGGCGGGACGTCGAGGTCGCGATGGGGATGGAGCCCACGGGGGAGCCCGGGCCGTTCATCGACCCGGACGCGCGGGCGAACGCGTTCGCGATGAGCACGAGTGAATGGCTCGCGATGGTCAATGGCAAGCGTCCTGACCAGGCCGAGGCGCACGAGACGGACACGTCGGATCGGTCGTACGCGCACCTTCCGGGGCGCTGGGCGTGGCTCGCGCGGCTGTGCGACGAGGCGTACGGGCTGCCGCGCCATCTCTCGCAGCACTCGGGCGGGATGATCGTCTCCACCCGCCCGTTGATCGACTGCTGCCCGGTGCTGCCGGCGGCGATGGAGGGGCGTCAGCTCTGCCAGTGGGACAAGGACTCGTGCGCCGACGCGGGGTTCCTGAAGATCGACCTGCTGGGGCTCGGGATGCTGTCGGCGGTCGAGCGCTGCGTGGAGGAGATCGGGCGGGTGCGTGGGGAGCGGGTGGACCTGTCGCGGATCCCGTACGACGACAAGCCGACCTACGACGCGATCCAGGTGGCCGACACGATGGGTGTGTTCCAGATCGAGTCGCGTGCGCAGATGGCGTCGCTGCTGCGGACGCGGCCGGAGTCGTTGGAGGACCTGACGATCCAGGTGGCGATCGTGCGGCCGGGGCCGATCCTGGGCGGCGCGGTCAACCCGTACATCCAGCGTCGGCAGACGCAGCGCGAGAACCCGGACTACGAGGTGCCGTACGAGCACGAGTCGCTGCGCGAGGTGCTCAAGGACACGCTCGGCACGATCATCTTCCAGGACCAGGTGATCGAGGTGGCGATGGCGTTCGCCGGCTTCTCGCCCGGAGAGGCGGAGGGGTTGCGCCGCGCGATGAGCCGCAAGCGCTCGGCCGAGGCGATCGAGGCCTACCACCAGCGGTTCCTCGACGGCGCGCGGACCACGCACGGCGTGGGCGAGGAGGTCGCCGAGCGCGTCTACGGGATGATCGTCGGCTTCTCGGGCTTCGGCTTCCCGAAGGCGCACGGCGCGGCGTTCGGGCTGCTCGCCTACCAGTCGACGTGGCTGCGCGTGCACCACACGCCGGAGTTCCTCTGCGCGCTCCTGAACGAGCAGCCGATGGGGTTCTACGCGCCGGACACGCTCGCGCACGAAGCCCAGCGCCGAGGGGTCGAGCTGCGCCCGCCGGACGTCAACGAGAGCGAAGCGCTGTGCATGGTCGAATGGGTGCCCGAGCTGGGCCCGTATCCCGGGCCGCCGAGTGACGCCGACGCCGAGCGGGCCGCCGCGGCCTTGATCGAGGTGGGCATTGCCGCAGGCGACGGCCAGGCGCTGCGAGTCGTGGAGGGAGGCGCGGGTAGCGGGGGCGGCGCGGCGGGCGCCGTCCCCGCGGGGGTCGTGCGGCTCGGGCTCGGCTATGTGTCGGGGGTGCGGGAGGACGAGGTCAAGGCGCTCGTGGCGGCGCGGAAGGCGGGTGGGCCGTTCCGATCGCTCGCGGATCTGGCTTCGCGGGCCGGGGCCGGGCGGCCGGCGCTGGACAAGCTGGCGTGGGCCGGGGCGTGCGACTCGCTGGTGGGCGGGGCGTCCGAGCATGCGCGGCGAACGGCGTTGTGGCAGCTCGGGGTGGCGGCGCCGGGGGAGCGGCTCGTCGAGGGGACGCAGCTGGCGCTGCCGCTGGAGGTCCCGGACGCGCCGGAGCTGCGGCCGCTCACGCCGTGGGAGTCGATGATCGGGGACTACGCGACGACGGGGCTCACACTCGGGCCGCATCCGATGAAGCTGCTGCGACGGTCGTTGCCGCCGAACACGGTGTCGATCGCGGACCTGCAGCGGATTCCGCACGACACGCCGGTGCGGTTGGGTGGGCTCGTGGTGGCGCGGCAGCGGCCGGGGACGGCGAAGGGGATCGTGTTCCTGCTGCTGGAGGACGAGTTCGGGACGATCAACCTGATCGTGCCGCCGGACCTGTATGAGGCGAACCGGCTGACGGTGCGCTCGGAACCGCTGCTGCTGTGCCAGGGGCGGCTGGAGAAGCTGCCGCAGGCGGGCGGCGGGATCAACCTGTTCGTCAAGGCGGTGCGGGCGCTGGTCACGCCGGACGACGTGAAGGCGGACGTCGTCGAGCTGGCGGAGCGGCGCGTGCAGGCGGCTGCGACCGGCCGCGGCGAGGGCGAGCAGGGCGGGCGCGAGGCGGCGGCCACGATGGGCGAGTTCCGCCAGGTCTCGCCGCCGATCCAGAGCTTCGCGTCGGGGCGGCGACGGTAGATGCCGGCGCCGACTCGAGGCTCTGCCTCGGGTGTGGCGTGGCCGATACGCGGCTCAGGTTCGGGCCTGAGGCGGTGAGGTATCGGTGCGTTTGGAGGGGTTCTGAGACAGTCTCGCCGCTAGCCACCCGGTGGAGCGGGTACATTGCACGCCCGTGGGCACCCTCTTTTTCGTCCTTGCCTTTGTTGGGCTTGCACTGATCACGCTCGTGGCCGCGATGAGTCGCGGTCGCGGGGGACTCGCCGGACTCATGCACTCGGATTCTCGAGGCAGTCGCCGGACGATCCTGCTGCTGTTCTTCCTGTCGATCGTGGTGCTCGGCGGGTTGGTGCCGGCGTGGGTGATCAGCTCCGAGGCCAACAACAAGGACATCCCGTCCGCGCAGATCTCCGGTCTCACGGACGAGGAGAAGCGTGGTCAGGAGCTGTTCGGCAAGCGCTGCAGCCTCTGCCACACGCTGAAGGCCGCGAACGCGGTCGCGAAGGTCGGCCCCAACCTCGACACGCTGGCGCCGAACGAGGAGTTCACCCTGGACGCGATCCTCAAGGGTCGCTCGAACGGGAACGGCCAGATGCCGGCCGAGCTGTACACGGGTCAGGACGCCGAGGACGTCGCGAAATTTGTCGCAAAGTCCGTGGGCGCTGCCCCTCCGTCCGGCGGTTGATGTAGAAAGCACAAGCGTGCAGGCGCTTTCGGCGCTGGTACGATTTCGAGCGCATCCGCTGAATTCCCGTTGGACGCGGGAAGCGGGGGACCCACTGCAGGTGGGGCGAATCGATGGTCGTCCTGGTCGTCGTAGCGCCGCTCTTCTGGCGCGAGCCCGTCAGCTAACCCCGTAAGCCGAGGAAGAGGACGAGTCGATGGCCCCTGAACAAGAAGCCCACGAACGGGCCTTCTACGACCGCGAGAACGCGGGGACGCCCCGGCGTCAGCGTGCCGCGGCCGACTGGGGTGTCAACGAGGACATCTTCGACCGCATGCCCAGCCGCTTCGCTCGCGTCGAGCGGCGCGCCGAGCACCGCGAGATCGTCATCCGCCAAGAGGGCGAGACCGCCACGGCGGTCGTCGAGCGCGGAGGGGACGAAGGGCGCCGGTTCGCCCGCAGCAGCGAGACCGGCGAGTGGACGAGCGTCGAGCTCGTACGCGCCGACGGCACGGCGACGCGAGCCGCGAGCGCCCGCGCCGAGCGCACGCCCGTCCGCGACGAGCGCGCCGAAGCCTCGGCCGCGCGCCGCGACACCGACCTTGATCCCCGCGCCGCGGCACGTGCCGTGATGTCGTGGGGCGCCGACCTCGACGAGGCGCCGCTCGTGCCCGGTGAGAGCCGGACGATCGTGCTCTCGCGCGACGAGGACGAGCTCGTCGACGACACGCCGCGAGCGCGCCAGACGGCCGAGTTCGACTCGCTGCCCGTCGAGCCGCAGGAGCGCAAGACCGTGGTGATCAGCGGGCACCCGGACCGGCTTCCCGTGCCGCGCACGGAGCGCCGGCCGCGGACCGCGGTGGAGCGGATCGGGCACCGGCCGGACCGGATCGCGGGCTACGCGGTGGCCCTCGGATTCCTGCTCGTGCTGATCGCGGTTCTGACCACCGGCCAGTGAACCTTGCGCCGAAGCCTTGCGGGGCGCGGCGTCCGGACATACCCTTACCTGTCGTAAGCCCCCCTAGCTCCCCCACGGTGGTGGCCATGCCCAAGACAGAGATGAGCCGGTTCCCTATCCACGACGACCTGACGGCGCCGGAGGACTCGATCGCGATCCTCAAGGGCGCGTCGTCGGCCGCCGGACAACTGCCGAACTTCCTCGGCGTGCTGGCGGGCGCGCCGGCGGCGTTGCGAGCGTACGTCCGCTTCAGGGCGGAGCTCCGCAAAGGCCATTTGCCGCGGCACTCCGCTGAGCGGATTGGGCTCGCGGTCGCCGAGTACTACGGCTCCAAGCCGGGCCTGCAGCTGCACACGCGTACGGGCCGCCAGGCGGGCCTCGGCATCGACGAGGTCGCGCGAGCGAAGCGCTGGGACTCCTCCGACCATCGCGAGGCGGCGCTGCTGCGGTACGTGCGCCCCTTGCTGACGGACGGCAAGTTCCCGCAGCACCTGCACGAGGAAGCGCGCGAAGCGGGCTGGACCGAGGAGCAGCTGCTGGAGGCGATCGCGGTGCTCTCCATGGAGTCCTTCACCGCTATGGTCAACGTCGCCGGCGACGTCCCCGTGGACGGCTCCGTCGAAGAGACGCGGGTGCTGCGCGCCGCGTAACCCCATGAACCCCGGGTCGACGACAACTCAGGCCCCAGATGGCGCCGCCGAAACGCACGACTGCCCGTGCTGCCCGCGCTACCACGAAGCGGTCGAGCTCGTGGGCAAGCGCTGGACCGGCGCGATCCTCTACGTCCTGCTGCACGGCGGTCGGATGCGGTTCACCGAGATCGCACACTCGGTGCCGGACCTGTCCGACCGCCTGCTCTCCGAGCGCATGAAGGAGCTCGAGGCGCGGGGCATCGTCCTGCGGCATGTGAGCGACGGCACACCGACCAAGGTCTCCTACGAGCTGACCGCCAAGGGGCGCGAGCTCGCGCCCGCGATGGCGGAGATCAAGCAGTGGGCCGACCGCTGGTTGGACTGAGTCCGACCGCACGTACACCCCGACACGCCGCCGTGTCCATTAGCCTGCACGGCGCCATGTCAGACCGTCCACAAACTGCCGAAGACGTCAAGGCGCTCGTCGCGGAGAACAACATCCGCTTCGTCCGCCTGTGGTTCACCGACATCCTCGGGCAGCTCAAGTCCTTTTCGATCTCCGCCGAGCAGCTCGACGACGCCTTCGAGGGCGGCATGGGCTTCGACGGCTCTTCGATCACCGGCTTCAACGCCATCGAGGAGTCGGACATGATCGCCATGCCCGACGCGTCGACCTTCAACGTGCTGCCCTGGCGGCCGGAGGACGGTGCGGGCGTAGCGCGCATGTTCGCCGACGTCCAGACGCCGGAGGGCCGCCCCTACGAGGGTGATCCGCGCCACGTCCTCCGCCGCGCCGAGCAGCGCGCGAAGGACATGGGCTTCGACGTGTTCAACGTCGGCCCGGAGCTCGAGTACTACCTGTTCAAGGACAACAAGGGCACCGAGGTCCTGGACGAGGGTGGCTACTTCGACCTCACGACGCTGGACGCCGGCTCGGACGTGCGCCGCGACACGGTCCTCGCGCTCAACCGCCTGGGCATCGACGTCGAGTACTCGCACCACGAGGTCGGCCCGTCCCAGCACGAGATCGACATGCGCTACGCCGGCGCGCTGAAGATGGCCGACGACTGCATGACCTACCGCATCACGGTCAAGGAGTACGCGCTCAAGTACGGCTGGCACGCGACGTTCATGCCTAAGCCGCTGTTCGGCCAGAACGGCTCCGGCATGCACACGCACCAGTCCCTGTTCAAGGACGGCCGCAACGCCTTCTACGACGCGGACGACAAGTACTTCCTGAGCGACACCGGCAAGGCCTTCATCGCCGGCCAGCTCCGCCACGCGCGTGAGATCTGCAGCATCTTCGCCCAGTGGGTGAACTCCTATAAGCGGCTTGTGCCTGGCTACGAAGCGCCGGTCTACGTCGCCTGGAGCCGTCGCAACCGCTCGGCGCTGGTGCGTGTCCCGCTGTACCACCCCGGCAAGGAGAACGCGACCCGGATGGAGCTGCGCGCCCCGGACCCCGCGTGCAACCCGTACCTGACGTTCGCGGTGCTCCTGCAGGCCGGCCTGGAGGGCATCGAGCGCGGCTACGAGCTGCCCGAGCCGATGGAGAAGAACCTCTACCACCTGTCCCCGGACGAGCGGCGGCGCCTCGGCATCGAGCAGCTGCCGGAGACGCTGGGCGAGGCGGTCGAGGTCACCGCGGAGTCCGAGCTCGTGCTGCGGACGCTCGGCGAGCACATCTTCAACCGCTACATCGAGATCAAGCGCCAGGAGTGGGAGGACTACCGCGTCCAGGTCACTCCGTGGGAGCTTGAGCGCTATCTCTCGATTCTCTAGCTAGTCGGGAAGGCCACCACACCCGGCGGCCGACGTCTATGACGGCCGCCGGGACGATCACCGATCGCACCACGAACGTGTCCAGCAGCACGCCGAAGGACACGATGAAGCCGATCTGCGTGAGCACCACGAGCGGGAGCACGGCCAGCGCGCCGAACGTCCCCGCCAGCACGATGCCGGCGCCGGTGATCACCGCACCGGTGACCGCGAGGCCACGCAACGTCCCTTCGCGCGTGCCGTGCTTGTGCGCCTCCTCGCGGACACGCGCCATCAAGAAGATGTTGTAGTCGATCCCGAGCGCGACGAGGAAGACGAACGCGAGCAGCGGCAACGTCGGCCCGACCCCGGTGAAGCCGAAGATGTGGTCGGACACGAAGATGCCCGTGCCGAGCGCGGCGGCGAAGGACACGATCACGCTCGCGATCAGCACCAGCGGCGCGACGACGGCCCGCAGCAGGACCATGAGGATCCCGAACACGACGACGAGCGTGAGCGGGATGATCAGCTTGTTGTCGCGCGTCGCCGCCTCGCGCAGCTCGTACTCCTGGGCGGACGGGCCGCCGACGAGCGCGCCCTCGCCCACTGCCTCGCGGAGCCTGGGGATCGTGTCCAGCGCCGCCGTGGAGTAGGGCGCGTCGCGGAGCGTGACCGTGAGCTGCGTGCCGGTCTCGTTCGACGGACCGGGGAGCACTTGGCCGAACTCGCCGGCGGCGCGCGTGACGTCCTCCACCCGCGAGCGGTCGGTGACGACGACATCGGTCGGCGCGGACGCGCCCGCCGAGAAGTTGCGCGTGAGCATCTCCTGGCCTGTGACGGAGTCGACCTCGCCGCGGAACTGGTCGCCGGTCGTCTGGCCCGTATCCAGCGCGGCGACGTTCGCGGCGAGGATGAGCAGGATGATCGTGCCGACGATCCAGATCGCGCGCGGCCGGCGGGCGACGCGATCGCCGACCCGTCGCCAGAACCCGTGC
Organism: Solirubrobacter phytolaccae; assembly: GCF_027587195.1. GTDB lineage: Bacteria > Actinomycetota > Thermoleophilia > Solirubrobacterales > Solirubrobacteraceae > Solirubrobacter > Solirubrobacter phytolaccae. The sequence continues at coordinate 125,460 of NZ_JAPDDP010000005.1, forward strand.
GTCTCGTCGCTGCCGGTCTGGCCGGTGTGCGGGATCGTGTCCATCCCGGGCGACCAGAACGCGTTGCGGCCGGTTATCGCCAGCAGCGCCGGGAGGATCGTCAGCATCGAGATCATCGCCAGCGCGATGCCGACCGCCCCGACCGGGCCGAGCCCGGCGGTGGAGTTGACGTCCGCGAGCGAGAGGCACAGCAGCGCCGCGATCACGGTCATGCCGGACGCGATGATCGCCGGGCCGGCGCTCTTCATCGCGATCGCGACCGCCTCGTGCTTGTCGTCGTGGCGCCGGAGCTCCTCCCGGTATCTCGACACGAGCAGCAGCGCATAGTCCGTGCCCGCGCCGAAGACGAGCACGGGCAGGATGCCGCCCGTCTGGCCGTTGATCGTCAGCCCGGCCTCGGCGAGCAGGTAGCCCGCGCCGCGTGACGCGCCCTCGGCGAGCAGCACGGTGAAGAACGGGATCGCCCAGAAGATCGGCGAGCGGTAGATCGCGATCAGCAGCACGAGCACGATGCCCGCGGCCGCGAACAGCAGCGGGCCATTGACGCCGCCGAAGACCTTGATCGCGTCCAGGCTGAACCCGGCCGCGCCGGTGAGTCGCACCTCGAGCCCGTCCTCGGACTCGCCCGCCCGGTCCGCGATCGACTGCACCGCGAGTTCGAACTTGTCACCGGTGCCGTCGCCCGGCCGCACGGGCTGGACGATCAGCGCCGCCTTCCCGTTCTCGCTGAACACGGGCTCCTGCGCCTCGAGCACGAGCTCGCGCCGGTCCTGGTTGAGCCGCGTCCGCGTCTCGGTGATGCGCTCGCGGTCGGCGTCGGTGAGCCCACCCGGGCGCTCGAACGCGACCACGGCCGGCGCGAGCTCGCCGCCGGGCAGCTTCTGGATCGCCTCGAGCGCCTTGACGGACTCCGCGTCGCCCGGAAGGAACGAGGACGTCTCGTTCTTCTGGACGCCTTCGAACTTGCCCGCGAAGGACGCGAGGCCGATGAAGAAGAGGGCCGCGAGGACCAGGACGACGTACTTCGAGCGGCGGCCGGCGGGGAGCGTCAGCATTTGGTGACCCTACGGGGAGCGCCCGCGTTTTGGATTCTTGTGAGTGTTTGCTCGGGTTGCGTAGTCGCTTGGGTCCAGGTGACGCGGACGACGCGTTCGCCGTGGGCTTCGAGACGAGCCTGCTTGGCGGCGTCGTCCTGGCGGGCGAGCACGTGGTCGTGGTACTGGGAGCCGTCGGCTTCGACGCAGAGGTTGATCGCCGGCCAGCGGAAGTCCGGCGTGGTGGGGATGCCGTCGAGGATGAGGGTCTGCTGGGCTATGGGCGGCTCGAACGTCGTGCGGATGAGATCGTGGACGGCGTCCTCGAAGACGTTGCGCGTTGGGACGAAGCCTTCGGCGAGGGCTTCGTCGAGGCGTTTGGTCTGGCCGCGGAGCTCGGTGATGGTGGCGCGGCGGGTCGCTAGTGCCTCTCTTGCCGCGCGGCGAAGTGATTTCAACGGCATCACCGAGGAGATGTCGGCCAGGGCGCGTGCCGGGGAGGTGACGGGGATGCCGTCGAGGAGGAGGACGCGGGGTGGTTTGCGGGTGCGGTGGACTTCGATGCCCGGGACCTTCCTCGCGTGCCTCGTGGCGACCACGATTTGCGGTGGAGCGACTTCGTCGAAGTCCACGACGCGCCAGAGGGACAGGCACGAGTAACGAGCCAGCGTGCCGTCGGTGGCCTTCGTGGCCGCGAGGAACCTTGCTTGCACCGAAAGAGGGGGAGCGGCGACGGAGTAGACGCCTCGGTAGACGAGGTGCAGCGTGCCTCGTCGACGGCGGGTCGCGATTGCGTGATCGGAGAGACCGCACGCGCGAAGCTCCGCAACGTCGAGAACACCCCACTGAGAGGCTGCGCGGATCGCCACGGCCAGGTCGGGCGAGTTGTTTGACTGTCGATTTCCTGCAGTAGAACGACTCACCCCCGGAGCATCAGCTCCAGGGGTGAACGGAACAAGACGCTATTGCAACGCCTTCGTCAAATCTTCCGCGCTGGTTAGCGGAAGCTGGCACGTGAAGTTCTCGCAGACGTAGGCGGTGGCGCCGCCGTCTACGGGGGTGCGACCCGCGAGGAGCGGGATCGCGTCGCTGTCTCCGCCCGCGAGGACGACGTGCGGGTAGAAGCCTCGGCGGACGACCGCGGCCAGCTCGTCGGACGGGCCCGCCAGCGCCACCTCACGGACGGGCGAGACGAAGAAGTCCATCGCGCGGAGCAGGTGGCCGAAGGCCAAAGGATGCCGAGGGGCGATCGGGTGGAGCAGCGCGATCAGGGACGACGCCGCGTCGAGGTAGGACGACTCGCCGGTCAGGCGCGCCAGGCGCAACAGGCCGAAGCAGGCGGACGACGCGCCGGAGGGGATCGGGGCGTCCTCGAGGTCCTTGCGACGGGCGATGAGGCCCGTGTGCTCGGCGCCGGTGGAGAAGAAGCCGCCGAGCTCCGGGTCGTAGAAGCGGATGAGGATCGCCTCGGCCAGCTCGACCGCGCGGATGAACCAGCGCTCGTCGAAGGTCGACTCGTACAGCGTCAGGTACGCCTCGAGCAGGTAGGCGTAGTCGTCGAGGAACCCCGGCTGCTTCGCCCGGCCGCGGTTGAAGACGCGCAGGAGCCCGCCGTCGTCAGCACGCAGCTCACCTTCGACGAACTCGGCGCACGCCACCGCGGCAGCGAGGTAGTCCGCCCGACCGAACGCGGCGCCCGCGTCGGCCAGCGCCGAAATCATCAGCGCGTTCCAGGACGTCACGCGCTTGTCGTCCAACGACGGCCGCACTCGCAAAGACCGCGCCGCGAGCAGCCCAGCCTTGATCGCAGCCAGGTCGGCCGGGTCGCCGCTCACGCGCGACAACACCGTGGCACCGCCCTCGAAGTTCCCGCCGTCCGTCACCCCGTAATGCGCGATGGCCGCCGACGCGAGCTCAGGCGAAAGCGCCTCGCGGACCTGATCGGCCGTCCACACGTAGAACTTGCCCTCGACGCCCTCCGAGTCCGCGTCCAGGGACGAAGCGAAGCCGCCCTCGTCCTGCCGCAGCTCACGGATCGCCCAGTCGAGCGTCTCCTCGGTCACGCGCCGGAACAGCGGGTCGTCCGTGATCTGCCACGCGTGCAGGTAGGTGCGGGCCAGCAGCGCGTTGTCGTAGAGCATCTTCTCGAAGTGGGGGACCGCCCACTGCGCGTCGACGGAATAGCGCGAGAAGCCGCCGCCGACCTGGTCGTACAGCCCGCCGGAGGCCATCCGACGCAGCGTCTGGAGCGCCATCGGGCGCTCGCCCCGGGCCAGCAGGAACTCGATCACGGGCGGGAGCGGGAACTTGGGCGCGCCGCCCCAGCCGCCGAGCTCGGAGTCGAAGACCTGCTGGAGGATCGCGACCGCCTCATCCAGCAGCGCCGGGTTGAGCTCCTCGCCGGAAGCCTCGAGCGTCGCCGCGCCCTGCAGCCGCGGCACGATCTCGCGCGACGCGGTCACGATCTCCTCACGCTGATCGACCCACGCCTGGGCCAAGGAGGTCAGCACGTCCCGCCACGACGGCATGTTCTGGCGCGAGACGGGCGGGAAGTAGGTGCCGGCCCAGAACGGCGTCCCTTCGGGCGTGACGAACGCGTTCAGCGGCCAGCCGCCCTGGCCGGTCATGGCCTGGACCGCGTCCATGTAGATCGCGTCGACGTCCGGTCGCTCCTCGCGGTCGACCTTGATGCACACGAAGTGCTCGTTCATCAGCGCGGCGGTCTCGGCGTCCTCGAAGGACTCGTGCTCCATGACGTGGCACCAGTGGCACGCGGCGTAGCCGATCGACACCAGCACCGGCTTGTCCTCCTCCCGCGCACGGGCGAAGGCCTCGTCACCCCAGGGGTACCAGTCGACGGGGTTGTCGGCGTGTTGGAGCAGGTACGGCGACGTCTCAGAAGCAAGGCGATTCGGCATATCGGTACGGTCCTTCTCATGTCCCAGTCTCGTGAAACCGTGACGGCCAACCCGGGCCCGCCCGCCGCCGGACCCTACTCGCACGCCGTGAAGTCCAACGGCCATCTCTTCGTCAGCGGCCAGGTGCACCTGGACCCGGAGACCGGCCAGCTCATCGAAGGCACGCCCGCCGAGAAGGCCAAGCGCTGCCTCGACAACCTGACGATCATCGCCGAGGCCGCGGGCGCCAAGCTCGAGAACGCCGTGCGTGTCGCCGTCTACGTCACCGACATCAGCGTCTTCGCCGAGATGAACGAGGCGTACGCGACCTACTTCCCCTCCGACCCGCCCGCGCGGACCACGATCGGCGTCGCCGCCCTCCCGATGGGCGCCGAGGTCGAGATGGACGCGATCATCGCGCTGTGAGCGTCACCGCGCGCGACGTCAGAGCCGCACGCGCGGCGGTCGAGACCGTCGCGCGCCGGACGCCGATGCTCTCGACCCGAACGTTCTCCGAACGGGTGGGCGGGACCGTGGCCCTCAAGGCCGAGAACCTGCAGCGGACCGGCTCCTTCAAGGTCCGCGGCGTGGCCTCCAAGCTGGACTCCCTGGGTGAGCAGGGCTGCGCGAACGGCGTGATCGCGGCCTCCGCCGGCAACCACGCGCAGGCCCTCGCGGCCGGCGCGGCGGTCCGCGGCGTGCACTGCGAGGTCGTCGTCCCCGAGGACGCGCCGATGGCGAAGGTCGAAGCGGCTCGCCGCTACGGCGCGACCGTCCACACGGGCGGCAAGAGCGTCGACGAGTGCATCGTGATCGCGCTCGAACGGGCCGAGCGCGACGGACTGGCGTTCGTCCACCCGTTCGACGACCCCGCGATCGTCGCCGGCCAGGGCTCGCTCGGGCTGGAGCTGCTGGAGGACGTGCCGGACCTGGCGCAGGTCGTGATCCCGATCGGTGGCGGCGGCCTCGCCGCCGGGACCGCGCTCGCGATCAAGGACGCCAAGCCGCACGTCCGCATCATCGGCGTCCAGGCCGCGGCGTGCGCGCCGTACCCGGAGTCGATGCAGGCCGGCATGCCGATCGAGGCCAAGACGGCGCTGACGATCGCGGACGGCATCGCCGTCAAGCGCCCGGGCGGCATCCCGCTCGCGATCCTGCGCACGCACCTCGACGACCTCGTGGTCGTCGACGAGGAAGCGACGGCCGAGGCGATGGCGCTGCTGCTCGAGCGCTGCAAGCTCGTGGTGGAAGGCGCGGGAGCCGTGAGCGTCGCCGCGTTGCTCGGCGGCCACGTGGACCTCACCGACGGCACGACCGTCGCCGTGCTGAGCGGCGGGAACGTGGACGCCGGCCTGCTGGCCGCGATCGCCCGCCGGCACGAGACCGAGGCCGGGCGACGGCTCGTCGCGCTGACCCGGATCCCCGACCGGCCGGGCGGCCTCGCGACGCTGCTCGCCGCCGTCGCGGGCACTGGCGCGAACATCGTCGACGTGAGCCACGTGCGTGAAGGCCTCGGCCTCCACGTGCGCGAGACGGCCGTCGAGCTCGTGCTGGAGACCCGTGGCCGCGACCACGCCCAGACCGTGCTCGGCAAGCTCCAGGAAGAGGGCTACGAAGCGCAGGTGCTCAGCTAGCGGCAAGCTCTGGGCAAGCATTGGGCAACCCCGGGTAGCGAAATTCCCGGCATGCTCCCCCGCCTCCTCCTCGCCGCCGGCCTGGTCGCGTTGCTCGCGCCGGCCGCGGCGAACGCCGACTCGATCGTCTACATCGACCAGGGCAACGTGTGGTCCGCCGCGCCGGACGGCTCGCACAAGGTGCAGCTGACCGGCGGCGGTGGCTGGCACTCGCCGACCCAGGCCGACGACGGGCGGATCGCCGCCGTGCAGGGCGCGGGGCCGATCCAGGTGCTGGCGCCGAACGGCAAGCCGCTGCACACGATCACGACGCCGCCCGCCAAGTCCGGCGACGGCGGGACGTTCGCGCCCAACCCCGGCAACCTCTCGTTCTCGCCCGACGGCACGAAGATCGCCTACGACTACATCGCGTACTCGTGCCCGGTCGCGTCCACGTGCGGCTCGATCCAGCGCTCGGTCTTCTACACCGACGCCGGCGTCACCACGGCCACGCCGCACAGCGTCTACGGCAATCAGCACAGCGTCTCCAACCCCGAGTGGGTGACGAACAGCCGCACGCTCGTCTTCGGCGGGTTCGGGCGCCAGGTGGCGATCGACGACCTCGACGCGGGCGACTACAACAGCAAGCCCTGGATGGTCCCGAACGGGGACATGGGGGACGGCGAGGTCACGCGCGACGGCACCAAGCTCGCCGTCACGAGCGACTACGGCGACAACCTCAAGCTCACGTTCTTCGCCGTCAAGGGCGACATCAAGACGCAGTTCCCGCCCGCCTACCCCGAGTTCGCGTGCGAGATGACCAAGCCGGACGCCAGCTACCACGACCCGAGCTGGGCGCCGGACAACGCCGGGATCGCGTACGGCTCGAGCAAGGGCATCGAGGTCTCGCGCTTCACGGAGTTCGGGCCGAGCCACTGCGCCGCGCCCGACGACAGCATCCTCACGCCGACCGGCACCGAGCCCGACTGGGGACCGGCCGACCCGCCGCCCTCCGCGTGGGTCCCGACCACGCCGCCGCCCGTCACGCCACCGACGCCCCCGACCCCGGTGCCCGCTCCCGCGCCGCCCGCCAAGGCGACGATCGCGCTCACCAAGACCACCGTCAAGGCGCTGCGCAAGGGCCTTGCGGTGAAGGTCACCGTCCCCGCGCCCGGCAAGGTCACCCTTTCGGCCAATCTGAAGACCCGCAAGCTCGCGACGGGCACGGCCACGGCCAAGCAGCCCGGGACCGTCACCGTCCGGCTCGCCAAGACCAAGAAGGCCAAGAAGGGTCACACCCTCACCCTCAAGTTGACGTTCAACAACGTGACGTCGTCTCATTCCGTGAAGGTGCGCTGACGGTAGGGTGCGCGGCGATGTCGCACGATTCGCGTGTCGCCGCGCTTGACTCCCTCCTCGAGGACGCTGGCCTGGATGCCGTCCTCGCCACCAAGGACGCCTCGATCGCGTACCTCACCGGCTTCTGGGGCCTGCAGATGGAGCGCTTCTTCGGCGTGACCGTCCGCAAGGGCGGCGAGGGCGCCCTGATCGCCCCGAGCCTGGACCGTGACGCCGTCGCCGCCGCGCCGACCGGGCTCGAGAAGGCGCTCTACGACGCCGCGAAGGGCAACGGCCTGTCGACGCTCTACGAGACGTTCGGCAGCGCCAAGCGGATCGGCGTCGAGGAGGACCACTTCATCTGGGCGCGCGCGAAAGAGCTAACCAGCGCCGGATACGAGCTCGTCCCGGCCTCCGACCTGATCATGGAGCTCCGCGCCGCCAAGGACGCGGAGGAGATCGCCGCCGTCAAGCACGCCTGCGCGCAGATCATCGCGGTCTACGAGGAGGTCTGGGCGGACCTGAAGGTCGGTGACAGCGAGGCCGACGTCAACGCGAAGGCCGCCTACAGCCTCGCCCGTCGCGGTGGCGCCCACCCCGGCCCGCACATCCTCTTCGGCGCGCACGCCGGCGATCCGCACGGCTCCCCCGGCTCCCGCACGCTGCAGGAGGGCGACGTGATCGTCGCCGACATCGCCGCGCAGTTCGACGGCTACTGGGGCGACATGACCCGCGTCGCGCACGCGGGCACGCCGAGCGATTGGGCGGCGAAGGCCTGGGACATCGTCAAGGAGGCCTACGACGACGCCGTCGCGGCGACCATGGTCGGCAACACGGCGCGCGACGTCGACCACGCGCAGCGGGTGATCGTCGAGGCGCACCCCGAGATCGGCGCCTGCCTGCACGGCGCGGGCCACGCGATCGGCACGGAGATCCACGAGCCGCCGTTCCTGGTGGCGACCTCCGAGACGCCCCTGCGCGAGGGCATGATCTTCACGGTCGAGCCGGGGATCTACAACAGCGAGAAGGGCGGCATCCGGCTCGAGGACGACATCCTCGTCGCCGCCGACGGCCCGGTGAACCTCTCGCCGAGCGCGCTCGAGCTACGCGTCATCGAGTAGCTGCGCCGCGCGCTTGCGCGCGTACATCCGCCGCATCTTCTCGCGGGAGCCGCAGGTCGCCATCGAGCACCACCTGCGGCGCCCGCTCGTGTCCAGGAACACCCAGCCGCAGTCACGGCCCGGGCACCGGTGCAGCCGCGCGATCCGCGCGGGATCGGCGAGCAGCGCGACCGCGTCCGCGGCGACCGCGAACCGCACGCGCCGCGTCTCTTCCTCCGACCACTCGAGGCCGAACGCGCCGTCGGGCTGCTGGACGAGCGTCCCCGCCGCGACCGCCTGCGCGTAGGCGAATCGTACCCGCGCCAGCGAGAAGTACTCGGGCGTCTCGTCGCGGGCGAGCGCGGAGAAGACCGCGTGGAGCGCGCTGCGCAGGCCCCGCGCCAGCTCGAGCTCCTCTACCCCGCCGGGGCGGCCCGCCACGCCCATCCGCGCGCCCCAGCGCTCCAGCGAGTCCGGCTCGAGCAGGACGTCCTGGGCCTCGATGACCTCCTCCGCGGCGGTCCAGTCGGCCGTGTTGGCGAAGTCGATCGACAGCGAGCCGCCCTGGAGCTTGATCGTCTCTGGCGTCGGTATTACCACTGCACGGACATCATACGGTAAGGTGCCCGCCCAGTGACCGACGAGTTCCACGCAGGGGTGAAGGCCGGCGTCTCGCTCATCCTTCCCACCCTCGCGGGCGGGATCTCGTTCGGCGTGCTCGCCGAGCCGGTGCTGGGCGCAGCCGCGTCGATCGTGATGTCCATCACCGTCTTCTCGGGCGCGGCGCAGTTCGCCGCGCTGACCGTCCTGGCCACGGGCGGCGGCGCGCTGGCCGCGATCATCGCGGGGATGCTGCTCAACGCGCGCTGGCTGCCGATGGGGCTCGCGCTGGGCCCTTCGCTGCGAGGGAGCCGCGCCCGCCGCGCGGTCGAGTCGGTCGCGCTCGTCGACGCGTCCTTCGTGGTCGCCAGCAACGGCGACGGCACCTTCAGCCGCGACCGGCTGATCGGCTCGACGCTGCCGCAGTTCGCCGCCTGGAACCTCGGCACGGTGATCGGCGTGCTCGGCGGCTCGTTTCTCGGCGACCCGGAGGCGCTGGGTCTCGACGCGATGTTCCCGGCGTTCTTCGCCTGCCTGCTGTTCGACCTGCTGAAGGACCGGACCAGCGTGGTGACGGCTGCGCTCGGCGCGCTGATCGCGTTCGTCCTGATGCCGTTCACGCCTGCGGGCGTCCCCGTCGTCGCGGCGGCGTGCGCCGCGCTGATCGGCCTGCGGGCCCGCGCATGACCGCGGTCTGGATCACGCTGGCGGTGCTGACCGTCGGTACGTTCGCGTCCAAGGCGGCCGGCACGCTCGTGCTCGGCAGCCGTGAGCTCAATCCGCGCGCGCTGAGCGTCACCGCGCTGCTCGCGCCCGCGTTGCTCTCCGCCCTGGTGGTCTACGAGACGTTCGGCTCGAGGGACGGCATCACCGTCGACCCCCGCGCCGCCGGGCTCGCCGCCGCGATCGCCGCCATCCTCGCGAAAGCGCCGATGTTCGTCGTGATGCTGATCGCAGCGGCCGTTGCAGCAGCAGTGCGTGCGTTTACGTAGCGCTTAAGCCGGGGAGCCAACCCCTCGCTAGCGCACGCGTGGGGGAGGAGAGCACCGTGAGGACCAAGTCCATCGCGATCTGGTCGGCCGTGGCCATCGTCGGGGCCGTCGCCTGGGGAGTCATCGCGCTCGTGCGCGGGGAGTCGATCAGCGCGGCCTGGCTGATCGCCGCCGCCGTTTGCTCGTACGCGATCGCCTACCGCTTCTACGCGCGGTTCATCCAGTACCGGGTGCTCGGCGCGGATCGCAACCGCGCGACGCCCGCGGAGCGCCTGGACAACGACCGCGACTTCCAGCCGACCGACCGGCGCGTGCTGTTCGGCCACCACTTCGCGGCGATCGCGGGCGCCGGCCCGCTCGTGGGCCCGGTGCTGGCCGCGCAGATGGGTTACCTGCCGGGGACGATCTGGATCATCGTCGGCGTCATCTTCGCCGGCGCGGTGCAGGACATGGTCGTCCTGTTCTTCTCGATGCGCCGCGACGGCAAGAGCCTCGGGCAGATGGCGCGCGACGAGATCGGCCCGGTCGGCGGCGTCGCCGCGCTGGTCGCCGTGTTGTCGATCATGGTCATCCTGCTCGCGGTCCTCGCGCTGGTCGTCGTCAACGCGCTCGCGAACTCGCCGTGGGGCACGTTCAGCATCGCGATGACGATCCCGATCGCGCTGTTCATGGGCTTCTACCTGCGCGTGATCCGGCCCGGGCGGGTGCTGGAGACCTCGCTGATCGGCGTCGTATTGCTGCTGATCGTGATCGCCGCCGGCGGCTGGGTCCAGGACTCGAGCCTCGCCGACGCGTTCACGCTGGAGCCCGAGACGCTCGTCTTCTGCCTGATCGCCTACGGCTTCGTGGCCAGCGTCCTGCCCGTCTGGATGCTGCTCGCGCCGCGCGACTACCTCTCGACCTTCATGAAGATCGGCACGATCGTGCTGCTCGCGATCGGCATCCTCGTGACGCTGCCGGTGATGGAGAACGAGGCGGTGACGAAGTTCGCCTCCAACGGCGAGGGCCCGGTGTTCGCAGGCTCGCTGTTCCCGTTCGTGTTCATCACGATCGCCTGCGGCGCGCTGTCCGGCTTCCACTCGCTGATCGCCTCGGGCACGACCCCGAAGCTGATCGAGAAGGAGACCCAGGTCCGCTTCATCGGCTACGGCGCGATGCTGATGGAGTCGTTCGTCGCGGTGATGGCGATCATCGCCGCGTCGATCATCGACCCGGGCATCTACTTCGCCGTCAACTCGCCCGCGGGCGTCACCGGCGGGACCGTCGAGACGGCGTCCCAGTTCGTCAACGGCCTCGGGTTCGCGATCACGCCGGACGCGCTGCAGGCCGCGGCGACGGCGGTCGAGGAGGAGTCGATCATCTCCAAGACCGGCGGCGCGCCGACCTTCGCGCTCGGCGTGTCGGAGATCTTCGCCGGCGTCACCAACGGCGGAAAGGCCTTCTGGTACCACTTCGCGATCATGTTCGAGGCCCTGTTCATCCTCACCACGGTGGACGCGGGCACGCGGGTCGGGCGCTTCATGCTTCAGGACACGCTCGGCAACGTCTACAAGCCGTTCCGCCAGGTCTCCTGGAAGCCCGGCGTGTGGCTCTGCAGCGCGATCATCGTCGGCGCGTGGGGCTACTTCCTCTACGTCGGCGTGACCGACCCGCTCGGCGGGATCAACCAGCTGTTCCCGCTGTTCGGCATCGCGAACCAGCTGCTCGCGGCGATCGCGCTGACCCTCTGCACGGTGCTGCTGATCAAGCACGGCAAGCTCAAGTGGGCGTGGGTGACCGGCATCCCGCTCGCGTGGGACGCGGTCGTCACGCTCACGGCGAGCTACCAGAAGGTCTTCAGCGCCGATCCGAAGCTCGGCTTCTTCGCCCAGCGCGACAGGTTCCAGGACGCGATCGCCGCCGGTGAGGTCCTGCCGCCGGCGAAGAACCTGGACGACATGAACGCGGTCGTGACAAACTCGACGGTGGACGGCGTCCTCGCCGCGTTCTTCGCCCTGCTCATCATCGTGGTCATCCTCGACGCCACCCGCATCTGCATCAAGGCCATCCGGTCGCGGGAACCGCTGCCGACGTCCGAGGTGCCGGCGCAGGAGTCCAAGCTCGAGGCGCCCGACGGCCTGCTGGACCGCAAGCCGGAGCTGGTGGCGTGACGGTCCGCGACGTCTTCACCGGCGTGCGCTGGTACCTGCGCGAGGTGTCGGGCGAGTCTGCCTACGACCGCTACGTCGAGCATCGCCGTCGTGACCATCCGGACGAGCCGGTGCTGAGCCGCCGAGCGTTCGAGCGCGCGCGTCAGGACGAGCGCGAAGCCCGGCCCCAAGCGCGCTGTTGCTGAAGCTCGGCGCGGCTTCACCCTTCGTGGCGGTCGAACGCTCGCGCTGGAGCGAGCTGGGAGACCGCGCGGTGCCGCTCGACTACGACGAGCTCGCCCGGTTGTCCGGCCTCGGCGAGCCCGTCGGCATGGACGAGATCGACGAGGTCTACCTGCCGCTCGCGCGCCTGCTGGAGCTGCGGATCGAGGCGGCGAAGACGCTCTCCGCCGCCCAGGGCGAGTTCCTCGGCGACCCCGAGCACGCGGTGCCGTTCCTACTCGCGCTCGGCGGGAGCGTCGCGGTCGGCAAGTCCACCGCCGCGCGCCTGATCGTGCGGCTGCTGCAGGCGATCCGCCCCGAGTGGCACGTGGAGCTCGTGACCACGGACGGGTTCCTGCTCCCGAACGCGACCCTGATCGAGAAGGGCATCCTCGCCCGCAAGGGCTTCCCGGAGAGCTACGACCGGCGGCGGCTGCTGCGCTTCGTGGCCGACCTCAAGAGCGGCGTGGACGAGGTGCGCGCGCCGGTCTACTCGCACCTGATCTACGACATCGTCGAGGACGAGCAGCGGGTCGTGCGGCGCCCGGACGTGGTCGTGCTCGAGGGCGTGAACGTGCTCAAGCGCGGCAGCGGGCGCGTCTACGTGTCCGACTTCGCCGACTTCGCGCTGTACCTGGACGCGGAGGAGGCCGACGTGCAGCGCTGGTACCTGAACCGCTTCCTCACGTTGCGCAACGGCGCCTTCCAGGACCCCGACTCCTACTTCCATCGCTACGCGGTGCTCTCGGACGAGGAGGCGACCGCGGTCGCGGAGGGCATCTGGCAGCGTACGAACCGCCCGAACCTGCTCGAGAACATCAAGCCCACGCGCTCCCGCGCGGACCTCATCCTCGAGAAGGGCGGCGACCACTTCGTGTCCCGGATCCTGCTGAGGCGCACATGAGTCACGACTTCGACTGGCTCGTGATCGGCTCCGGCTTCGGCGGGAGCGTGTCCGCGCTGCGGCTGGCGCAGAAGGGGCATCGGGTCGGCGTGCTCGAGTGCGGCCGGCGGTTCAAGGACGACGAGCTGCCGAAGTCCACGTGGGATCTGCGGCGCTACTTCTTCGCGCCCTGGTTGGGGATGCGCGGGATCTTCCGGCTGACGATCTTCAAGGACGTGGCGATCGCGTCCGGGTCGGGCGTCGGCGGCGGGTCGCTGGGCTATGCGAACACGCTCTACCGCGCCCCGGCGCGCTTCTACGACGACCCGCAGTGGTCGAAGCTGAACGACTGGCAGGTCGAGCTCGCGCCGCACTACGCCGAGGCCGAGCGGATGCTGGGCGTGACGACCTACGACGAGGACGATCCCGCCGACGACTACCTGCGTGAGTACGCGCAGGAGATCGGCGTGGGGGAGACGTACGCGAAGACACGCGTGGGCGTGTTCCTGGGCAAGCCGGGCGTGACGGTTTCCGATCCCTTCTTCGGCGGGGAAGGCCCGGATCGCACGGGCTGCCTGCGCTGCGGGCGTTGCATGGTCGGCTGCCCGCACGGCGCCAAGAACACGCTCGTGAAGAACTACCTGTGGTTCGCGGAGCGCGCGGGCGCGACGATCACCCCCGACCGCATGGTCACCGACATCAAGCCGCTGCCGGGCGGCGGCTACGCGGTGACGAGCGAGCGCTCGGGCGCGTGGGTGCGCAAGCGGCGGCGGGTGCAGACGGCGCGCGGCGTCGTGGTCGCGGCGGGCGCGCTCGGGACGAACCGGCTGCTTGCGCGCTGCAAGCTCAACGGGTCGCTCCCGGGCATTTCCGACCGGCTGGGGGAGCTCGTGCGCACGAACTCCGAGGCGATCCTGGCGGTGACGCTGCCGCGGGACGCGCCGTACGTGGGCCGGCGCGTCGCGATCACCGGCTCGGCCTACCCCGACCCGGACACGCACATCGAGACCGTCGTCTACGGCAACGCGGGCGACAGCATGTCGAGCATCTTCACGCTGCTGACCGGGGACGGCACGTCTCTGACGCGGCCGCTGAAGCTGCTGGGCGCGGCGGCGCGGCACCCGGTCCGGCTGGCGCGCTGCATGAACCCGCGCGGCTGGTCGCGCCGGACGATCATCGTGCTCGTGATGCAGTCGCTGGACAACGCGATCTCGCTGCGCGCGTCGAAGGGGCGCGGCGGGCGTGTGCGGCTGCGGACCGAGCAGGACCCGGACCGGCCGAACCCGACCTTCATCCCGGTCGCGAACGCGTTCACCGAGTGGCTCGCGAAGCGCACCGGCGGGATCGCGCAGAGCTCGATCATGGAGGCGGCGGCGAACATCCCCTCCACGGCGCACATCCTCGGCGGCGCGGTGATCGGGACCTCACGCGAGACGGGCGTGATCGACAAGGACCTGCAGGTGTTCGGCTACGAGAACCTGCTCGTGTGCGACGGCGCGGCGGTGCCGGCCAACGTGGGCGTGAATCCGTCGCTGACGATCACGGCCCTCGCTGAGCACGCAATGTCCCGGGTAGCCTGAGAGGCGTGTCCGCCGCCCCGGCAGAGGTCCAACTCCCCGCCACCGACGATGAGCAGGTCCCGGATCGGCCGTGGATCGTGATCGTCTGGAACGACCCGATCAACCTCATGAGCTACGTCGTCCTGGTCTTCCAGAAGCTGTTCGGCTACAACCGGGAGCAGGCGACCGAGCTGATGATGGACGTCCATCACAAGGGTCGCGCCGTGGTCTCCAGCGGCACGCGCGAGAAGGCCGAGCTGGACGTCTTCCGCCTGCACGAGCACGGCCTGTGGGCCACCATGCGGCAGGACTGATGCGGCGCATCGACAAGCGCCAGGGCAAGTTCCTGCTGGCGATGGAGCCGCAGGAGCGTGCGCTCATCCGGCAGCTGCTCGACGAGCTGCGCGAGCTGCTGGCGCTCAGCCCCGACGATCCGCGCGTGCGCCGGCTCTACCCGTCCGCGCACGAGCAGGACGTCGAGCTCGAGAACGAGTACCGCAGCCTCACGCGCGACGAGCTCCAGAACGGGCGGCTCGCGAGCATCGACGCCGTCGAGGCCAGTGTCGACGCCGAGCTGCTCGACGTCGATCAGCTCACGGCGTGGATGCAGGCCGTCAACGCGCTGCGGCTCGTGCTGGGCACGATGCTCGACATCACCGACGACGATGACGAGCTGTCCTTCAACCCCGAGGACCCGAACGCGCGGACGGTGGCCCTGTACGGCTATCTCGGTGGCCTGCTCGACGAAATCGTCGACGCGCAGCTTTCCGACTAGCGGCGCTAGAGCGTGGCGAGCGGGTCATGGCCCATGACCTTGGTGTCGGTGGGCATGACGACCATCATCGCCACGTACGCGAGCGCGGCCGCACCGCCGGTGAACAGCGTCGTGAGGATGAAGCCGACGCGGGTCACGGTCGTGTCGACGCCGAAGTAGTCGGCAAGGCCGGCGCAGACGCCGCCGACCTTCTTGTCGGTGGAGGAGCGGGTGAGAGGCTTGTTCTTGAGGTCCATGGTCAGCAGATTGCCGTGACGGCGACCTGCCGACCATTGGGAATGACCCTAGGGAACCCCTAGAGGTTCCCTACTAGAAGACGTGCTCCGAGAGCCACTGGTTGGTGAAGAACGCCAGGAACAGCGGCACGAGCGCCCACATCAGCGGGTGCACCTTGCTCGCCCGGCCGGTGGAGGCCATGACCGCGACGTAGCCGAGCACGCCGAACCCGATGCCCGCGGCGATCGAGAACGTCAGCGGCACGCCCGCGATCACGAGGAAGGCCGGGATGCCGGCCTCGGGGCGCGACCAGTCGATGTCGGCGACGAGCCGGATCATCAGGAAGCCGATCATGATCAGCGCAGGCGCGACGGCCGGGTGCGTCTCCTGCGTCGCGCCCTCGGGGCCGATCACGACGGTCTGCGCGACCACCGCGATGAGCGGCACGAAGAAGATCGTCAGCAGGAAGCAGGCGGCGGTGACGAGGCTCGCCAGGCCGGTGCGCGCACCCTCGGCCACGCCGGCGCCGGACTCCACGTACGTCGTGTTGCTCGAAGTGCCGAGCACGCCGCCGCCCGCGGCCGCGATCGAGTCCACGAGCAGCAGGTTCTTCAGCTTCGGCGGGTCGCCGTTCTCGTCGAGCAGATCACCGGCGCGCGAGACCGCGACCGCCGTTCCGATCGTGTCGAAGAAGTCGGTAACGAACAGCACGAAGATCACCGGGACGAGCGCCCACGTCAGCGCGTCCAGCAGGTTGTCCGGGGCGAGCGCGTCGCCGATCGTCGAGAAGTCGCTGCTCTCGGGGAAGCGCGCGATGCTGTCCGGAGTCTCCAGCACGCCGAAGATGAGGCCGAGCGCGGCCGAGACGAGGATGCCCACGAGGATCGCGCCCCTGAACCCGCGCGCGGTGAGGATGATCATCACCAGCAGGCCCGCGAGCGCGATGAGCGGCGCGCCGCCCGTGAGCACGCCGAGGCCGATGCCCGTCGCCGGGTTGTTGACCGTGATGCCCGCGTCGCGCAGGCCGACGAGCGTGATGAACAGGCCGATGCCGACGCCGATCGACAGCTTGATCTCGTGCGGGACCGCGCGCATGATCGCCTCGCGCAGGCCGGCGAGCACGAGGATGATCGCCACCACGCCCTCGATCACGATGCACGCCATCGCCACCTGCCACGGCAGCTGGCGGCCGAGGATGAGGTCGAACGCCACGACCGCGTTGATGCCGAGGCCGGCGGCGAGCGCGAACGGCAGGTTCGTGGCCAGGCCCATGATCGCCGTGAACAGCGCCGCGCCGAGCGCCGTCGCCACCGTCACCGCCGCCACCGGGAGCCCGGCCGCGCCGAGGATGGCCGGGTTGACGAAGACGATGTACGCCATCGTCAGGAAGGTCACGACGCCGCCGAGGACCTCGGTGCGTACGGTCGACCCGCGCTCGCGGATGTGGAAGTAGCGCTCGAGCGCGGAACCCTCGTTGCCTGACGTGCTGGCGGCCATGGCGGCACGCTACACCCGGATCCGGCGGGAAGCCCATGGACCGTCCGTCGGGGTGCTCTCGCCGATGCGGTGGGGTTCGTGACCGCGGAAGTTTTCCCACCGAGCTGTCCGTGGATGCGACCATCGGTGAGTGGTCGTGTTCAGGCCACGAACCTCGAGCGGAGGTGTGCGATGGAACCGCGTGGTGCGCGAACGGGCCGGTTCTTGCGGGCAGCGGCGCCGGTCGCTCTGGCGGCCGCGGCCGCCGTGGCCTCAGCCCTGCGCAACCGTGCGGCATCGGAGTTGCCCGTCGAGCAGGCCGACGACGACATGGCCGAGCTCATTGCGATCGCCGGCGCGCAGACGGCCACCCACCAGGCGATGGTGCGGGCGGTCGCGGAACGCTCCGATCCACGCCACGACGCGGGACCGGCGTTCGAGCACTACTTCACGCACGCCCGCGCCCTCGTCGCCCGGATGGAGGCGGCCAACGAGCGCTGGCCGGGTCTCGTCACGTCTGAGACGATCGTCGGCACCGCGAGCTCGCTGGCCCAGCACCTCGCCATGCAGGCCGACTACGAGGACGCGAATGGCGATCGCGAGCGCGCGCGCGGGCTCCGCGACGAGTCCGCCCACTTCGCGGGCCGGTACATGCCGGCGGGCGGCCGAGCGGGGATGCGACGTGCGGAGGCGATGGGCCTGGCCATGCAAGGCGAGTTCAACGCGGCGCTGCTCGCGCTCGACGAGGCGCGGGAGGCGTTCGTCGCCGCGCACCGTCTCGACGACGCGGCGCAGACCTCGCTCTACCAGGCGAACCTCTACGAGTGGCTCGGCGACGTCGACCGGGCGGTCGACGTGCTGGCCCAAGTGCGTGCCGCGCTGGCGCCGCGGCTCGCGGGCGGCGCGCCGTCCGCAGCCGACGTTGCGACGCGGATCGACGAGCAGTTCCGGGCGATCATGCAGGGCATCGCGAGCCAGGCGGGCGAAGACGCGTTGCGCCTGCGGATCGTGGCTTTCGAGATGGCCACTCAGGAGGCACGGCTGCGCCGTGAGCTCGGTCAGTTGGACGTGGCCGAAGCGCTCTTTCAGGAGACCCGGAGCTTCCACGAGGAGAACGGCCTGCTCGCCTCGTTGCACTTCCATCTCGCCGTGCTGGCGGTGCGCCGCGGGTACGGCGACCACGCGCTCGCGCTGCTGGAGGGCATCGAAGGCGCCTTCACGCACGGGCTGCTGCGCCCGCGTCGCCCGGCGCTGCGCATGGTGCAGGCTGACGCCCTGCTGCTGCGCGGCGAGCCCGAGCGGGCGCTGTGCACGGCGGACGAGGCGATCGCGGACCTGGAGACCTACCCCGACAGCGAGCTGGCCTGGAAGCTGCGCTGGCGACGCGGGCAAAGCCTAGAGCGCCTGCGCCGCGAGCCCGAGGCGATGGCCGCGCTGCTCGATGCCGCGGCCGCCGCCGACCGGCTGCGCAAGTCCTCCCTGGGCTACCGCCTCGACACGACCTTCCTGCGTGACAAACGATCCATGTTCGAGGCGGGCATCGACCTCGCCGTCAAACGCCGCGACGGCCGCGGTGCCGCCCTGCTCATCGAGCTCGTCAAGGCCCGCGCGCTGTCGGCGACGCTCAGCATCCCGCGCGAGGCGCGCCACGGCCAGTCGGACGAGGAGCAGGCCTTCGACGCGCTGTCGGCGCGGCTCGACGCGCTCGACTTCGAGGTCAACACGGCCGGCACAATGACGATCGCGCGACGCGAGGAGTGGGACGCGCTGCTCGCCGAGCGGACAGCGCTGATCGAGCGGATGCGGATCGCCGACCCCCGCTGGCGCGGCTTGTCCGCGCCACCCACCTTCGACGTGGCGGCGACGGTCGACCGGCTGGACCGGCGCAACACCACCGCGTTGACGCTGCTGCATCGACCCGGCCGGATCGACGCCGTCCTGCTCGGCAACGGCGTCGCGGAGGTCCGATCCCACGCCCTGACCGCCGAGGTCGAGGCCACGCTGGCCGAGTACGCGGCCAACCTGCGGCGCGCATCACCGGACGAGTGGCTCTTCGACGTGTCCTCGGAGCGTGGGCTCGGGTTGAGGGATCTGGTCCCCGCCGAGCTGCTCGACACCGCGCTCGCCGGCGGCGCGCTCGTGATCGTTCCGCACGGCGTCCTGCACCTGCTGCCCTGGGCCGGGCTCGCCGCGCCCGACGGCCGTCGCGCGCTGGAGCACACCGCCGTGAGCGTCCTGCCGAACCTGACCTGCCTGTCGCTGCTCGACGCCCCGTTCGGGCCGCCTGTCGCCGCGGCAATCATCGGGGACCCGGACTACGCAGGCCTCACGCGCTATCCGCCGCTCGAGCACGCAGCCGCCGAGATCGCCGACGTCGCCATGATCCACCACCACCGGCTGATCGCGCCGCCCTGCACGGCCGAGGCGGCGACCGAGGCGGCCTGCCGCCGGCTGGCTACCGCGCGCGACCTCGATCGCGGCGTCCTCCATGTGAGCGCGCACGGGACCCTCGATGCCTCGGAGCCCCTCCGCTCGGGCCTGCTGTTCTCCGGCGGTACGCTGCTCGATGCCGCCGAGCTCGCGCAGTTGCACCTGGCCGCGGACGAGATCGTGCTGAGCGCCTGCAGCACGGGCTGGCGACCTCAGGCCGTGGGTACGCTCACGCTGGCGGGCGACGACGCGCTCGGCTTGCCCGCCGCGGCGCTCGAGGCCGGTGCGCGCGCGGTGCTGGTCAGCATCGCGCCGCTCGCGGACGAGCCGGCGCGGGACCTGTTCGTCGGCTACCACCGCCGGCGAGCCGCGGAGTGGGAGCCCGTCGCCGCCTTCAACGGCGCTCAGCGGGAGCTGCTCGCCGCGGGCGCGCACGAGCCGTGGACCTGGATCTCGGCAACCGCGTACGGCTGGTGAAGCGCCCCGTCGCCGACATCGTCGTGCTGCTGCCGGGCATCACCGGCAGCGTCCTCCAGCGCGGCGACCGGGACGTGTTCGCGTTGTCGGCGGGCGCGGGTTGGCGGGCGCTCACATCCCGCGGCAAGAGCCTGTCCGAGCTGATCCTGGGGGAGGATCCGGTCGACGTGGACGATCTCGGCGACCACGTCCGCGCGACGCGCCTCGCGCCCGATGCGACGTTGGTCCCCGGCCTGTGGAAGATCGACGGCTACGGCAAGGTCGCCGCCACGTTGCGGCGCGAGTTCGACCTCGTTCCCGGGGAGAACTACTTCGAGTTCCCCTACGACTGGCGGCGCGACAACCGGGTGCATGCGCGCCGGCTGCAGCGGGAGTCGGCGGAGTGGCTGCGCCGCCGCCGCGAGCAGGCACCCGGCGCGCGGCTCGTGCTGATCGCGCACTCGATGGGCGGGCTCGTCGCCCGCTACTTCCTCGAGGTGCTCGGAGGCTGGCGGGACACGCGCGCGCTGGTGACGTTCGGGACGCCGTACCGCGGCTCGGTCAAGGCGCTCAACGCGCTCGTCAACGGGATGCCGAAGCTCCCGTTCCTGGAGCTGACGGAGGTCGTGCGCTCGTGCACGTCCGTGTACCAGCTGCTGCCGATCTATCCGTGCCTGGACACCGGCGACGGCGAGTTGCACCGGCTCCAGGACGTGACGCTCGACCACCTCGACGCTGAGCGCGTCCGTGCCGCCGACGCGTTCCACCGCGAGATTGAACGCGCGGTCGAAGCGAACCGCCGCGACGACGACTACCAACGCGACGGGTACCTGATCCGGCCGATCGTCGGGGTCGAACAGCCGACGTTGCAGTCCGCCGTCCTGCGCGCCGGCGGGCTGGAGATGCTGCGGACATGGAACGGTGAGGCCCTCGACGGCGACGGCACGGTGCCCGCGGTCTCGGCCGTCCCGATCGAGCTGAGTGACCTCAAGCAGGAGTTCCCCGCCGCGACTGCACACGCCTCACTTCAGAACGCCGACCACGTCCTGCGCTTCGTGAGAACGCTGCTCACGGAGGCGCGCCAGTACCGCTTCCGCGCCGGCGCACCGGTGACCGTGTCGCTCGACGTCGACGATGTCTACCTCGCCGGCGAGCCCGTCGTCCTCCACGCGCAGCTTTCCGATCGCTCGCGCCCCGCCGTCGGCGTCATCCAGAGCGCGGACGACGGCACGCCGATCGCAAGCACCCCGATCCCCGCCTCTGACGCCGACTGGCGGGAGATCACGTTCGGCGCGCTCGTGCCGGGTGTCTACCGGTTCGTCGTCGCCGGTGGCGACGACGTTCAGCCCGCGTCGGACCTGTTCGCGGTCATGTCGGGCTGACGCGCCGGCGGGAAGGTGCCGAGCTCCTCGACGCGGTAGCCGTCCGGGTAGATCGCGAACTCATGCGTGGGGCGAAGTCGACCGCGGGGTCCAGCCGCGCGATCTCGCGCTGCCAATGGTCGCGCCTCACCGCTCCATCGTCACAGATTCGTGAGACGTGGCCACTCTGGGGGTGCATGGAGGAGATCACCACGTCGAACGGGTTCGTCGCGCTCTACCGGCGCGAGTCCGAGCTCGTGCTGCGCTTCTGCGCGCGGCGCGTGCTCGACGCCGAGACCGCGGTCGACCTGTGCGCGGAGACGTTCGCGCAGGCGTTCCGTGGGCGTCGCGGCTTCCGCGGGACGACGGAGCCGGAGGCGCGCGCGTGGCTGCTGACGATCGCCCAGCGGCAGGTCGCCCGCTACCTGAAGAAGGGCGTCCTCGACCGGCGTGCGCGGGAGGCGCTCGGCATCCAGACGCCGCAGCTGCTGGAGGGCGAGGCCGAGGAGATCGAGCGGCGGATGGGGATGGCGCCGCTGCGGGCCGCGCTGGCCGAGGAGCTGGAGCGGCTCGGCGGTGATCAGCGTGAGGCGCTGCGCCTGCGGGTCGTCGAGGAGCGGCCGTACCCCGAGGTCGCGTCCTCGCTGGGCGTGAGCGAGGCGACGGCACGGGCGCGCGTGTCCCGCGGGCTGCGCGCGCTCGCGGCGTCATTGGAAGTGCGATGGGAGGGTGAGCGGCCATGAGGGTCCTGGACGAGCTGGGACGGGAGATCGAGCGCGTGGCGACCGAGGCGGGCGACGTGCGTCCGCGGCGCCGCTGGTGGCGGCCGGGCGCGCTGTTCGTCCTGCTCCCGCTGTGCGTCGGGACCGTCGCCGTCGCCGCCACGACGCAGCTGCTGCAGGGCGAGCCGGTCCGCAACCCGCCCGGCCTGCAGCTCGACCCCAAGCAGGGGCTCGGCGTGATCGTCGGCGCGGGCAAGCTGCTGCCGCCGCGCACGGCCGACCCCGCCGGCGGTCCGCCGTGGGGGCTGCGCGTGGTGAAGACCTCGCGCGGCCTCGGCTGCGTCCAGCTCGGCCGCGTCCACGAGGGCAAGCTCGGCGTGCTCGGCCAGGACTTCGCGTTCGACGACGACGGCAAGTTCCACGAGCGCGGCGCCGAGATCATCCAGAAGACCGACTGCCAGCTCGCGGACGCCGCGGGGAACGCGTTCATCGCCATCAGCCACATCGGCCTGCCCGCGAGCGGTGACCTCACCGGCTGCAACCCGCAGAGCGCGTACAAGCAGACGCCGATGTGCGAGCGCAGCTCGCTGCGCAACGTCTTCTACGGCCTGCTCGGCCCCGAGGCCACCGCGGTCACCTACAAGGACGCCGACGGGAAGGTCGTGCGCCAGCGCGTGAGCGGACCCGAGGGCGCGTACCTCGTGGTCAAGCCGACCGAGCCGGACCGCCGGCAGATCGGCTACTGGTCACCCGGCGTGTCGCCGGGGAGCGGGCTGCGCAGCGTCGAGTACCGCGACGGCAGCACGTGCATGATCCCCAACCCGCGGCGGATCGGCGGCGCGCGGGCGTGCCCGGTCAAGGGCTACGTCACGCCGGAGCTCACCCCGGCGACGCGGGAGGAGCTGGCCACGCCGATCCGCGTCCGCGTCGGCCGCGAGCCGGTCGGCGTCAAGGGCGCCGACAAGCAGCGCCGCGTCACGTTCAGCTTCCGCGCCCGCCGGGCCGGCGACTCGCGCTCGCAGTACACGTTCGAGGCCAAGCTCGTCAAGCGCGGCAAGCACTGCTCGTCGGGAACCACGTTCGGCGCGATCGCCAAGGACGTGGCCGCGGGCGAGGTCGTCAGCTCCGAGCTGTTCTTCCCCTACCGCTGCCGCGGGCGGCTGCAGCTCAAGGTCGGCTACAGCCAGGAGCGGCGCCCCGACGCGCGTCGCGTCGTCGGGTTGAACGACGACAAGGTCGGGACGGTGCGCGTGGACCTGCGGTGATCAGCCCAACGCGCGCTTGTGGCGCTCGGCGCGGAAGGCCGCGATCGCCGCGCCCACGTCGGACGGACCCGGGACCCAGAGCTTGCCCGCCGGCTTGCGCTCGGGCTCCGGCTCCTCGGCCACCGGCTCCGGGATCGGGTCCGGGAGCGGCTGCAGGTTCGGGCGGCGCGCGGCGGGCGTGGAGCCCTCCATCGCGGCGGCGATCTCGAGGTGGTCGATGTCGCCCGCGGCCAGCAGCGCCTGCGACAGCCGCTCGAGCTGCTCGCGGTGCTCCTCGACCAGCGCGATCGAGTCGCGGTAGGCCTCTTCGACGATCCGGCGGACCTCGCTGTCGGCGGTCGCCATTGCGTGGTCAGAGCGCATGCCGACGACCTGGCCGACGGCGGCGCTCAACCCGTACTGCTCGACCGCGGCGCGGGCGATCTGGTTCGCCTTCTCGAGGTCGTTCGCGGCGCCCGAGGACACCGTGCCGTAGATGACGTGCTCGGCGGCGCGGCCGCCGAGGATGTAGATCAGCTGCTCGTGGATGTGCTGCGCGGTGTGCAGCGCGCGGTCGCTTCGACCCACCACCGCGAAGCCCGCGGCCTGGCCACGCGGGTTGATCGTCGCGTGCAGGGTCTTGTCGACGGTCGGGCACAGCTCGGCGGTGAGGACGTGGCCGGCCTCGTGGTACGCGACGGCCTCGCGCTCACCCGCGGCGAGCATCGCGGACGCCTTGCGCGGCCCGGCGACGACGCGCAGGAAGCCCTCGAACAGATCCTCGTGCGTGATGACGGCGCGCTCGGCGCGGGCGGCCATGATCGCGCCCTCGTTGAGCATCTCGGCCAGCTCGGCACCGCTCGAGCCCGCCGTGACCTTCGCGAGCTGCGGGAGGTCGACGTCGTCGGCGAGCGGCTTGCCCTTGGCGTGCACGTTCAGGATCGACAGGCGGCCCTCCTCGGACGGCGCGCCGACGTGGATGTGGCGGGAGAAGCGACCGGGGCGCAGCAGCGCGGGGTCGAGCGTGTCGAGGCGGTTGGTGGCCGCGATCACGAGCACGCGCTCGTTGCCGCTGAAGCCGTCCATCTCGACGAGCAGCTGGTTGAGCGTCTGGTCGGCCTCGCGGTTGGACTGGCCACCGTCCGCGCCGCCGCCGCGCTTGGCGCCGATGGCGTCGACCTCGTCGATGAAGATGATCGCCGGGGTGCCCGCGCGGGCCTTGGCGAACAGGTCGCGCACCCGGCCGGCGCCGACGCCGACGTACATCTCGACGAAGTCCGAGCCGGACATTGCGAAGAACGCCGCGCCTGCCTCACCCGCGACGGCCTTGGCGAGCAGCGTCTTGCCGGTGCCGGGAGGGCCGTAGAGCATCAGGCCGGAGGGCATCTTCGCGCCGAGCCGGCGGTAGGCCTCGGGCGCCTTGAGGAACTCGACCAGCTCGGCGGCCTCGTGCACGGCCTCGTCGCAGCCCGCGACGTCGCTGAAGCGCACCGCGGGCAGCTCGCCCTGGGCCTTGGCCTTCTTGGTGTGCTGGTCGTGCGCGCCGCTCTGGGCCTTGGCCTGCTGGCGCTGCATGTAGATGATCAGGCCGATCACCGCGAACAGGCCGAAGATGAAGATCAGCGCGCTCCACGGGAAGCCGCGCTTGGCGAAGCTGGTGTCGATGTCGACTTCCGCGCCCGCGGCGTCGAGGTCGGCGTAGAGCGTCTCGTCGGTCGGGGCGTAGCCGACGGCGTGCTTGGCGCCGTCCTTGAGCTCGATCTCCGCCTTCAGCTCGGCCGGCTTGAGCGTCGCCTCCTTGACCGTCTTGTCCTTGATCGCGGTGCGCAGGTCCGAGTAGGTGAACTCGTCCTGCTTCGACGCCTTGTACGGCTGGCGGGCGGTGGAGCCTCCACCGACGACCGCCGCGAGCGTGGCGGTGCCGGCGAGGAGCGCGACGAGCGTGAGCGTGATGGCGACGCCCGGGCGGGGGCGGAGCCAGGCCACGACCGCCCGGAACGGGCGGGTGACGGCGAACAGCAGTCGGCGCAGGAAGGAGGACATTGGGGAGCCTTGGTCAGGTCGGCGGTCGCTTATGTGATTCGGGCAGCTGCCGCCCCTTCAGTCATGCGGCGTCCCCCTTACGGGGGGGTATCGGTCGCGCGCGTCCAGTTCATGACCGCGCGCGCCGGACAGACCCGTCGAGCTGTTTTTACAGGCGCTTACGTAGGGTTAGCTAAAGAGTCAGGTCGTTGTGTGACCGATCTCCTGGACCAGCGCCTTCAGCGTCCACAGGTAGATCTCGCTGAACGTCGGGAACGGCTGGATCGTGTCGAGCAGCACGTCGAGCGGGACCCGCGCGCGGATCGCGAGCGTGGCCTGCTGGAGCCATTCGCCCGCCTCCGGCCCGAGGGCGTGCGCGCCGGTGATGTGCTCGCCGTCGCTGAGGAGAGTCAGATAGCCGGTGGAGTCCTCGTAGTTGCGCGTGTAGGCGGCGGTCTTGGCCACGTCGGGGAGCTTGTAGGTCGCGCTGTACTCTGCCTCGGTCGCGCCGACCGCGGCGGCCTGCGGGTCGGTGTAGGTCACGCGCGGGACGGCCTCGTAGTGCGCCTCGCGCGGCTCGCCCAGGATGTTCGCGGCGACGATCCGGCCCTGGTACTTGCCGACGTGGGTGAGCGGGAAGATGCCCGTGACGTCGCCGATCGCCCACAGCCGGTCCTGCACCCGCAGGTGCGCGTCGGTCGGGACGCCCTTCGGACTGGGCTCGATGCCGACCGTCTCCAGCCCGATGCCCTCCGTGCGCGGGCGCCGGCCGGTCGCGACGAGCAGCTTGTCGCCGCGCAGCTCGCGACCGTCGTCGAGCGTGAGGACGTAGTCGTCGCCGTCGCGGCTCGCCGCCGCCACGCCGACGCCGAGGACGAGCTCGATCCCGTCGTCGGCGAGCGGCTTGGCGAGCGCCTCGCCGAGGGCCTTGGGCTCGCGGCCGAGCAGGTGCTCCGAGCGCTCGATCAGCACGACCTCGCCGCCGAGCCGGCGCACGGCCTGCGCCATCTCGGTGCCGACCGGGCCGCCGCCCATGACGAGCAGCCGGCGCGGCACGGCCTTCATGCCGGTCGCCTCGCGGTTGGTCCAGACGCCGTCGAGGTCTCTGAGGCCGGGGATCGGCGGGATGATCGGGTCGGCGCCGTTGGCGAGGACGACGTTCTGGGCGGTGTAGGTGCGGCCCTCGACCTCGACGGCACCGGGGCCCGCGAGCTTGCCGGCGCCGCGGATCAGGGCGATGCCGTTGTCGGCGAGCCATTTCTCCTGGCCCGCGTCGGAGTAGTCGGAGACCATGAAGTCGCGCCAGCCCAGGGCGGCCTCGACGTCGACCTCGGCCGTGGCCAGCGCGTCGCGCGCGCCGTGCACCGCCTCACCCGGGCGCAGCAGCGTCTTGGACGGGATGCACGCGTAGTACGAGCACTCGCCGCCGACCAGCTCACGCTCGACCACCGCCACTTTCAGGCCGCCCTCCGCCAGCGCACCCGCGGCGTGCTCGCCCGGTGATCCGCCGCCCATCACGATCACGTCGTAGTCCATCTCGCCCTCCCTGGGATTCGCTCGTGCCCGGGAAGCTACCGGGAGGCAGACCAGGGACTTACCCGGGCGCGAAGGAAGCCGGTTCGCGGGATCGTTGATCCATCGAAACACCCCGCCCCGCACGAAGGAGCTCACCATGACCGCCACGCAGATCAACCCCGCCAGCGCCCTGCCCACCACGGGCGAGTTCCGCCTCGAGGTCATCGCCATCCCGGTGTCCGACGTCGACCGCGCCAAGCAGTTCTACGGCTCCCTCGGCTGGCGCGAGGACGTCGACTTCAAGATCCGCCCGGACTTCCGCGTCGTCCACATGACCCCGCCCGGCTCGCCCGCCTCGGTCCTGTTCGGCAAGGGCGTCACCAACGCCGAGCCTGGTTCGGTCTCCGCGCTCACGCTCGCCGTCGACGACGTCGACGCGGCCCGCGCCGAGCTCGTCTCCCGCGGCATCGACGTCTCCGAGGTCTTCCACGGCGCGAGCGGCTTCGACCTCGCCGGCCAGGACGCCCGTGAGCCCGGCCGCGACCCCGAGAACCAGTCCTACAGCTCCTGGGCGTCCTTCAGCGACCCCGACGGCAACGGCTGGCTCCTGCAGGAGATCAAGACCCGCCTCCCGGGCCGCTGATCATGGACACCGCCGAACTTGCGGCCCTGCTCCAGGAGACCGCCGAGCACCACGACCCCTACGAGAAGAGCTCCCCGCCGCACCACTGGTGGGACTGGTACGCGGCCTACATCACCGCCCGCCAGCAGGGCCACACGCCCGAGGACGCGAGCGTCGCCGCCTCCCGCTACATGCTCTCGCTCGTCCCGCACTGAAGCCCCGAAGCCCCGCGCCCAACCGGCGCGGGGCCTTTCGTTCTGCTCGGCCCGCCCGCATGCGAAACCCTGACTGAGGGGGCCGATCGTCGGGTATTCGGTGCAGCATGAGCACCTATGGAGAAGTGACGCAGTCGCAGTCCGCTCCGCGGACGCCCGGCAAGGCCACCGCCGCATTCGTCCTCGGCCTCGTGGGACTCGTGCTGATCCCGCTGATCCCGTCCGTCCTCGCGATCGTGCTCGGTGGCGGCGCCAAGCGTGAGATCGACGGCTCGGGCGGAAGCCTCAGCGGTCGCGGCCTGGCCACCGCCGGCGTCGTTCTCGGGTGGGTCGCCCTGGCCATTTGGGCACTGTTCATCGTCGCAATCGTCGCGTTGTAGTTGACACGCCCCGTTCCCACGCGATGATCGCGTCGTGAAGTCCATCGCGTGGGAACGGACGAAGTACGCGGTGGCGTGGCTCGCGGTCGCGGCGCTGCTGCTCGACGACCTGGTCCTCGGCGGTCCGTGCTTCAACGTCGACTGCCCAGGCGATCGCTCTCCGATGGCCGACACCGTGTTCGTCGTCGCGGTGCTCGTGCTGATCGTCTGCGTGATCTGGTGGATCGCGAACCGTCTCCAGCGCTGGATGGACGGTCCGGAGCTCTAGGCGCGGTCGCGCGCGAAGCGCTCGCGGAACGTCGAGCGCGACGTGCGCGACACGCGGCTCAGGTACCAGGCGTTGAAGTCGCCGTACAGCGGGCGCATGCCCGTGAATGGGCCGGCTCCGTCCTTCGCGCGGGCGAGCCCGAGCGCGAGCGACTCCAGGTCGTCGGCGGCCGGATCGAGCGCCGCGGCCAGGACCGGGATGGCCGACGCCCGGTCGGCGCGGTACCCGTAGACCGCCGCGTTGTGCACGAGCGGCGTGCACGCCTCGCTCAGCAGCTGCTCGATCTCGTCGGCGAGGCGTCCGCGGAACTTCCGGCGGTTGATGAACTGCCTGGGCAACGCGACGGGGCGTGCACCGACGAGCGCCAGCTTGTCCGCCGTGGCCTGCGACACGGTCGTGCGCACGTCCTCGAGCGACTGCACCTCGAACCCGGCCTTCGCGTACCGCGCGAGAATCTCGTCCTCGGTGCGGATCCGCCACAGCTCGGGGTCGGCCAGTGCCGACTCGATCGCCTGCCGGACGACGATGACCGTGTCCGGCCCGGGTGTGTGCCCGGAGCGCAGCCGCCAGCGCAGCAGTCGCGCGCTCTGGGTCCGCTCGGGCTGGCTCAAGCCGCGCAGCCTAGTCGGTGACCTCCCGCGCGAAGGCCTCGAAGGCGTCGACGTAGGCCTGCAGGTCCGCTTCGGTGTGCAGGACCGACAGCGTCCACTCCTCGTCCTGGCCGGGCGTCATGAAGATGCCGTGGTTCATGTGGAAGAGCCAGGCGAGGTCGGTGAGCTCGTGGTGGATCTTGGTGAGGTAGTCGCGGTACTCGAGGACGGGCTCGGTGGACATGACGACGCAGCCCTTGGAGCCCATGCCGACCGTGTGCGCGGGCAGCTCGTAGGCCGCGATCACCCGCTCGCACTCGGCCATCAGCTTCGCGTTCAGCGCGTGCAGGCGCGCGTAGGCGTCGTCGGTCAGCACGTCGAGCAACGTCACGGCGGCCGCGGCCATCGTCAGCGGGTTGCCGTTGAAGGTGCCCTGCTGCTTGACGCGGCCGGCGGCGACGAGCTCGCCGAGCGCGGACGTCATGCCGATCGCGCCGCCCGGGAGACCGCCGCAGATCGCCTTGGCCAGGCAGACGACGTCGGGCTTCACGCCGTAGAGCTCGGTGGCGCCGCCGGGCGCCACGGCCGCGCCCGTCTTGACCTCGTCGAAGATCAGCACGGCGCCGGCGGCCGAGCACAGCTCGCGCACGCGCTCGAGGTAGCCCTCGACCGGCGGGACGATGTTCACGTTCATCATCGCCGGCTCCATGATCACGCCGGCCACGTCTTCGCCCAACGCGGCTTCCAAAGCCGCCGCGTCGTTGAACGGCACCACCCGCGTGGCCGCCGCGGTGCCGGGCGCGAAGCCGTCGCCGTAGGGCACGGAGGCGGGCGCCGAGCGCGGGCCCATGCGCTCCGGCGGCGGCTTGACGGACACCATCACGGCGTCGTGGTGCCCGTGGTAGGTGCCCTCGATCTTGATGATCACGTCGCGCCCCGTCGAGCCGCGCGCGAGGTGGATGGCGTCCATGGTCGACTCGGTGCCGGAGTTCGTGAAGCGCCACGCGGGGAGCCCCCAGCGCCGGCGCAGCTCCTCGGCCACGACGATCGAGCCCTCGGTCGGCGCGGCGAAGTGCGTCCCCAGCGCCATCCGCGCCGACACGGCGGCGGCGATCACCGGGTTCGCGTGCCCGACGCACATCACGCCGAAGCCGTTGTGGAAGTCGCGGTACTCGTTGCCGTCGACGTCCCACACCTTCGCTCCGGCCCCGCGCTCCAGGTACACCGGCCACGGCTCGGCCGACTGAAACTGCGAGGGCACGCCACCCGGCATGACGGCGGACGCGCGCGCGAAGTACTCACCCGACCGCGCGGTCCGCGCGCGCAACCTCGCCCGTTCGCGCTGCGTCAACTCCTGCACGCGCGCGGGATCGATGTGCTGCGGCTTCGACAGCGTCGTGGCCATGCGAGTGACACCCCCTGGACGGTGGGAGAAGACCAGCACCGCGAGCGTACTCTCGCGCGGGGCGGAACCTGGTACGGATATCCGGCCTATGCGCGTGGTCATCATCGGCGCCGGGTTCGGTGGCATCGCCGCGGCGATCGAGCTGCGCCGCCACGGCCTGCACGACATCACGATTCTGGACCGCGCCGACGGCCTCGGCGGGACGTGGCTGCTGAACGACTACCCGGGCGCCGCGTGCGACGTCCCGAGCCACCTGTACTCGTACTCGTACGCGCAGCGGCGCACGTGGCCGCGCCTGTGCTCGCCGCGCGACGAGATCCTCGCCTACATCCGCGCCGTCGCCGCTGAGCACGGGATCGACGGGCTCGTCACCCCGAACGTCGAGATCACCCACGCCGACCACACCGACCACTGGACGCTCACCGCGACGGACGGCCGGACCTGGCAGGCCGACGCGCTGATCGTCGCCACCGGCCAGCTGCACCGCACGCACACCCCGCGCCTCCCGGGCGCCGACCGATTCCAGGGCCACGTCTTCCACTCCGCCGAGTGGGACCACGAGTACGACCTCACCGGTAAGCGCGTCGCGGTCATCGGCACGGGCGCGAGCGCCGTCCAGTTCGTGCCGGAGATCGCGCGCGCGGCAAAGCAGCTCGTCGTCTTCCAGAGAACGGGCAACTGGTTCATGCCGCGCAAGAACCACCCGTACCCGCGTGCGGTCAGGGCGCTCATCCGCCGCGTCCCGGGCCTGCAGGCCTACCGGCGCACGTTCGTCTTCCACTACGGCGAATCGCTCACCGCGATGATCCGCCACCCGCGCACGCTCGGCCGCCTCGGCCACGCCAGGTCGGCCCTGTTCATGCGCTGGCAGCTGCGCAACCACCCGCAGCTCCGCAAGCGCATCTGGCCCGACTACACGTTCGGCTGCAAGCGCGTGCTGTTCAGCAGCCACTTCCTGCCGGCCCTCGCGCGCGAGAACGTCACGCTCGTCACGGAGCCGCCGACGGTCACCGAGCACGCCGTCAACGGCCACGAGGTCGACTGCATCATCTACGCGACCGGCTTCAAGGCCACCGACTTCATGTTCCCGCTCGAGATCACCGCCCGCGGCCGCATGCTGCGCGACGCCTGGGCAGACGGCCCGTTCGCGCACCTGGGCATCACGGTCCCCGGCTTCCCGTCGCTGTACCTGATGTACGGGCCGAACACGAACACGAGCGGCGGGTCGATCCTGATCTACCTCGAGGCCCAGGCGAGCTACATCCGCCAGGCGCTCCAGCACGGCGTGCTCGAGGTCCGGCCGGAGGTCGCGGCCGCCTCCGACCGCGACCTCCAGCAGCGCTTCCACGGCACGGCCTGGACGCGCTGCGACTCCTGGTATCGCGACGCGTCCGGCCGCATCGTCACCAACTGGCCGGGTTACATGCGCGAGTACCAGGAGCGCACGAAGACCTTCGATCCGTCCGAGTTCAGCTCCCTCGCACCGTGAACGGCTTCCCGCCCAGCGTGCCGGTCGCGCTCGAACGCGTGAAGCGCACCGTGCCCGCCGCGGCCTGAGAGCCGCTCACGGTCAGCGTCCCGGACGCGCCGCGCAGCGTGCCGGAGACCTTCACGCCGCTCACCCACTCGACCCCGTGGAGCGTGAGCGACGAGCCCTTGCCGGTGACGTACCCCGCCCGCAGGCCGGGCAGCCGGAAGGACTTGTCGGTGTCCACGCCGGCGGTGTCGAACGCGATGCCGGTGAGCGTCACGCGCACCGCGCTGAACGTCTGCCCGGCCTTGCCCGACGTGCCGGTGGCGCGCAGCGCCGAGAGCGAAGCGGGGATGAACGGACCGGCGGGCAGCGCCGCCTGGTCACGCGACTCGAGCTGGGAGCACTGCTGCACGGCCTCTCCACGCAGGAAGGCGACCATGCCCGTGGCGGCGCAGCCGGTGAAGTCGGTCGACAGCACCGAGTGCCCGGCCGACCGCACGGCGAGCAGCTTCCCGTTCGGGTACTGGCCGAGCGTGCGGCGCGCGCTCTCCAGCGGCGTGCGCAGGTCCTGGCGGCCGGCGATGATCAGCACCGGCACGTCGGGCCCGGCGTAGGGGACGCCCTCGGGCTTCGGGGTGGGCGGCCACGTGGCGCACAACCCGGCGAGCGAGGAGTCGAGCACGACCTCCGGGTCGAACGGCGCGAAGGCCTCGGTGCGCGCGGCGACGAACGCCTTCAGCGCGTCGGCGCGAATGGCGACCGGCGAGTCCGGCGCCCACGGCAGCCGCGCCTCGACGCACGACGTGGCCAGCAGGCGCGAGATCGCGCTCCCGGAGCCCCCGCCGCCGTCCTCGCCGAGCGTGACCGACACGAGGTGGATGAGCGGCGCCGCGTCGCCGGCGGCGAGCGAGGCGATGGCGGCCGGCAGGCCGGCGCGCAGCAGCGGCGACGTGTCGCTCGCCGCGATCAAGCTGTAGAGCGAGGCCTGCGTGATCCGGGCCGTCGTCACGCGCCCGCTGGGGGAGACGAGCGGGCCGCGCAGCGCGCCGTCGCCGAGCCGCTCGACCGCGGCCTCGAGCGCGTCGGCGGGGGCCTGCACGGTCTCGTGGCAGACGCCCGGATAGCAGACCTCACGCAGCACGCGCGGGGCACCGAACGTGCGCAGCTCGTCGACCCCGTCGAGCCCGTCGACCGGCGTGGGGGAGTCGAGCACGACCGCCGCGGTCTGCGCCGGGTAGCGGCGCACGTACTCCTGCGCGACCTGCGCGCCGTAGGAGACGCCGAACAGCGTGAGCTTGTCGACACCGAGCGCGATCCGCAGCCGCTCGAGGTCGTGCGCGGTCTGCGAGGTCGTCCAGAAGGCGCGCTTGTCGCCGAGCTTGGTCGCGCACGCGGCGACGTCCTCAGCCTCCTCGACCTCGCAGTCGACGGCGCCCGAGCCGCCGGTCCCGCGCTGGTCGACGGCGACGATGTCGTAGCTCGAGCGCAGCGGCTCGATCAGCTCGGCGAAGTCATTCAGGATCGGCAGAGCGGCCTGGCCGGGACCGCCCGTGAGCAGCACGAGGGTGCCGCTGCGGGTGCCGGTGGCCTTCAGCGTCCCGTACGTCAGGTCGACCGTGCCGGGCGCGGCGCCCTTGTGGTCGAGCGGGACCGTCAACTTCCCGCACTGGGCGCCTTCCGGGCACTGCGCGGAGGCGGTGGCGGGCGCGAGGCCGATGGCCCCGAGGGTCAGTACGGCGAACGTCGCAACGCGTGACAGCAAGTGGGGCCCTCTCTACGAACTGTGAATAAGGAGTGAACCGCTTCGAGCGCGCGCTCAGTCAGCACTCATCAAAATGTAAGCGGTCGCACGTACCAGAAGCTGGCCATCCGGTTCCCGGAGCGGGCTCTCAACAAACAAGATTGCCCACGCGTGTGGTCCTGGAATGGTCGCGACGACCCCGTATGGGGATCCACGATGATCGGAGGGTGCCGCATGCTTGGTCGTACCCGAAAGTCCACGCGATGGGCGGTTGCCGTGACCGCGGCGGCGTTGGCCGTCTGGCCCGCGGTCGCCGCGGCCGACACGGTCAGCATCGAACCGGACGAGATCTGCAACGTCTTCGACAGCGGTGGCGGACAAAACTGCGACTCCGTGTACTTCGCCGTCGGCAACTACACCGACCCGCCGACGCTGAACCAGTACGCGCTCGGGCTGCTCAAGTTCGACGTCGCCGGGAACCTTCCGAGCGGTGCGACCGTGACATCGGCCAAGCTCGTGCTCAACGTCGAAGGAAACGGCTGGGCACCGTACGAGGAGCCCTACACGTGGCAGGCCTCGATCGGCGTGCATCAGATGACGCACGACTGGACCGACGACGTCACCTGGGACGACTACGACGGTGTCAACGCCTGGCCGAACGGCCTCCAGCCCGGTACGAGCGTGACCGACTACGCGGCACCGGACGAGAACGTCGTCATCGACCCCGACCTAGCCAACAGCGCCGACACGGCTTTCGGCTCCTGGGAGTGGGACGTGACACGCACGGTACGGGCGTGGGCGACGAGCAGCGCGCCGAACTACGGGGTCGCAGTGGTCGATCCGGAGCCGACGAACCGCCAGATCACGAACTTCTGGGGCGAGAGCGTGTTCAGCCCCAGCGAGATCCCACGGCTCGAGATCGAGTACACGCTGCCGTGCCCGTCCGACCCATTCGCCGCCGCCCAAGGCGCGTCGGCCGATGCGGTCTACGCCTGGAACGAGGTGCTGCTGGACGTGTATCGCGAGGTCGGTGGGGCGCCGACGCCGCTCAGCCGCGCCGGGGCGATGATGAACGTCGCCATCTTCGACACGTTCAACTCGGTGTTCTTCGCCAAGCTCGAGGACGAGGCGACCGGCACGCCGACGGACGAGCTGTGCGGCTGGGCGTCGTACCGGACGCTCGCGGAGACGCCGCCGACCACCGACGCCGACGACGCGGCCGGGATCGCGGCGCGCGCCGTCCTGCTCGGCCTCTACAGCGATCCCGACGTCGTCGACATCGTCGAGGAAGGCTTCGACGAGCTGGTCTCCGCGACGCCGGACGCCGACGCGGAAGAGCTCGGCGCGTACGTCGCCGCGCAGACGCTGGCTGACCGGGATGAGGACGGGTCCGACGATGCGATGCCTTACACACCCGTCAACACGCCGGGAGCGTGGCGGTCGACCGATGCTGCCTGCGTGGCGCCGGCGACTCCGGGTTGGGGGCTCGTGACGCCGTTCGCGCTGTACAGCGGCTCCCAGTTCCGCGAGTCGCTCCCGGCCGGGCACCTCACCTACGCGAATCTACTCGCAAGCTCAACATACGCCACGCAGTTCCAGGAGGTCAAGGACTATGGGGCCGCGACCGGCTCGTCGCGCAACAGTGACCAGACCGAGCTCGCCTGGTTCTGGGCCAACGACCTCGACCGCACCTACAAGCCGCCCGGGCAGCTGCTCGCCCATACGCGGCTCGTCGCCGAGTCCCAGCCGGCGGCCGACGCGTCGGGCACCCCGACCGAGTTCTTCACGCAGTGGTCGCAGCAGGGCATACGGGTGGCGCGCCTGTTCGCCTCGGTGTCGCTCGCCATGGCCGACGCGGGCATCGCCGCCTGGGACGAGAAGTACCTGACGCCCATCGACCTTTGGCGCCCGATCACGGGCATCCACGAAGCGGACACCGACGGCAACGGGTCGACGTCCGAGGACGACCTCTGGCAGCCGCTGTCGGCCAACCGCTCCGGGGTGAACTTCTCGCCGTGCTTCCCCGCGTGGGTCTCGGGACACGCGACCTTCGGCGCGGCGTGGGCGCAGACGATGGAGGCCGAGTTCCGCGCGCCCGCCCACGACGATCCGTTCCCGCTGACGCTCACGACCGAGGATCCGCACTCTGAGATCGGCGGGCTCGGCTCGAACACCGGCGTGTTCGTGACCCGCGACTTCGACAGCTTCCACGAGGCGGCCCAGGAGAACGCGGACAGCCGGATCTTCCTCGGCGTGCACTGGCGCATGGACGCGGTGAACGGCATGCGGACCGGCCGCCGCGTGGCCGACTACGTCACCGACAGTGAGCTGCGCTGGTCACAGACCTGCGCGAGCTGGAGCTGCGCCACGGCGATCCCGTAGCGCGCTGACGGGCGACGGGACCGCGGCGTCGATCGAGGTCCCGTCGACCCCAGCTTCTTGCCACCGCGGCACTCAGAGCTTCTTCGACAGCTCGGCCATGCGCCCGATCTCGATGCTCTGATCGGAGTCCACGTGCCCGACGAACTGGTTGATCTCTGACTCGCTGGCCCCGCCTTCGCTGATCAGCTCCTGCACCATCACGAGCGCGCCCTGGTGGTGCTGGGTCATGTACCGCAGAAACAGCTGGTCGAACCGCTTGCCCTTCGCGGCCTTCAGCTCGGCCAGCTGCTCGTCGGTGAGCATGCCCGGCATCCCGGAGTGGCCCGCGTGGTCGGGCTCGGTGCCGAAGTTGCGGGCCTTGAGCCAGCGCTTCATGAACTCGACCTCGTCGGTCTGGGAGACCTCCATGCGCTTCGCCATCAGCCGCACGCTGGTGTTCGAGCCCTGGCGGGGGACGAGCGCCGTCATGACCAGCGCCTGGTCATGGTGGGCGATCATCTTCTGCATGAACTCGACGTCCGCGGGGACGAAGCCGCCGCCCTTGGGCGTCGGCACCGGTGTGGCCTTGCGGGACGGCTCGCCGGGGGCGCCCGGCTGGACGTAGTTGACGTTCGGGTCGGCGGTCGCCGTCTGCTCCGCCGGGGCCGCCGCGTCGGGGGCCGCTGGATCGTCCTGCTTGGAGCCGCCACAACCCACCAGAACGGCGGCAATCGCCACCAGTGTCAACCCTGACCTCATTGCGCCAATGTAACGCCATGGGGACAGGTTGAGAACGAGATGAGTTGCACTTGACCCCTCGATGAGGATATTTTCCGGTCTGAGGGCCCGCGGTCCGCGGGAGCACACACCGTTATGGAGGGGGTTTCCATACCTATGTCGCATGACGCGACGTCGGCCCGATCTGCACGTCGGGCCTCGCGAAAGCTGCTCGGAGCCGCCTTAGGCGCGGTCGTCCTGGCCGGCGCCACCGCCGCCACGGCGTCCGCCCAGCAGTACCCCGTCACCTCGGGTGACCCGCGCATCGGGCTCGCGCCCGGCGCCGACAACAGCGCCGGGCAGGCCGCCAAGGGCCTGCAGCTGCTCGCGAACCGGCCGAAGCCCGCGAACGTCGCCGGCGTCACCTCGGACGCCGCCTTCCAGGGCGACTACGCGTTCGTCGGCAACTTCGAAGGCATCAACATCTACAACATCGCCGACCCGGCGGACCCGAAGCTCGTCACGGCGATGTCCTGCCCGGGCAGCCAGAACGACGTCTCGGTCTACGGCAAGTGGTTGTTCGTCTCGGTCGAGTCCGGCCCGTCGACGAAGAGCTGCGGACGCGCGACGGCCGCCACGCCTGACAGCGAGCGGTTCCGCGGCATTCGCATCTTCGACATCTCCAACCCCGCCAACCCGCAGAACGCGGGCGGTGTGGAGACGTGCCGCGGTTCGCACACGCACACGCTCGTGCGGCCGAAGAACGACAAGGACAACGTGTACATCTACGTGTCCGAGACGTCCGGCCTCGCCAGCGCCGCTCAGCTCGAGGGCTGCGCCGGTGCCGATCCGACCAACCCGAACAGCTCCTACTGGCGGATCGACGTCATCAAGGTCCCGCTGGCGGACGCCTCGCAGGCCGCGATCGTCGACCAGCCGCGCCTCTTCAAGGACGAGGCGACCGGCCGCATGGACGGTCTGCAGAACACCGTCCCGACGCCTCAGCACCCGTGCGCGTCCGCGACGCCCGCCTGCTCGGGCAACGTGAACGGCAACCCGAACCCCGGTGGCGCCTCGTGGTCGCCGCAGCCGATCACGGATGCGTGCCACGACATCACGGTCTACGAGGAGATCGACCTCGCGGCCGGCGCCTGCGAGGGCAACGGCATCCTGATCGACATCTCCAACCCGGCCGCGCCGAAGCGCATCGACGCGGTGGCCGACCCGCTGTTCGCCTACTGGCATGGCGCGACGTTCTCCAACGACGGCAAGGCCGTGCTGTTCACGGACGAGTGGGGCGGCGGCAACTACGCTCGCTGCCGTGCTGCCGACCAGCTGAGCTGGGGCGCGGACGCGATCTACGAGATCGTCAACAAGAAGCTCGTGTTCCGCAGCTACTACAAGCTGCCGGTGGCGCAGACGAACGCCGAGAACTGCGTCTCGCACGTCGGCAATCTCGTCCCGCACCCGACGCGCAACCTGATGATCCAGGCGTGGTACCAGGGCGGCGCGTCGCTGATCGACTGGACCGACCTGAGCAAGCCGAAGGAAATCGGCTTCTTCGACCGCGGTCCGGTCAACGCGGCGGGCAACCCGTCGTCCGGCGGCTTCTGGTCGACGTACTGGTACAACGGCCGCATCTACGGAACGGAGATCGCGCGCGGTCTTGACACGTTCAAGCTCACGCCGACGGCCGACCTGTCGGCCGAGGAGATCGCGATCGCCGAGGGGCTGCAGAAGAGCCCACGCGTGAACCCGCAGAGCCAGGACATGATCAAGTGGCAGGCGCCGCCGGTCACCGCCCCGGTGGGCGGCAACGTCCCGGCCACGCTGTCGCTGTCGCTGGGCGTGCCGGCCTCGTTCGGCGCGTTCACGCCGGGCCTGCCGAAGGTCTACGAGGCCTCCACGAAGGCCACGATCATCTCCACCGCCGGTGACGCGCTCCTGAGCGTCGCCGATCCGTCGAGCACCGCCACCGGCCACCTGGTCAACGGCGCGTTCTCGCTGCCGCAGCCGCTGCAGGTCCGCGCTCGCAACGCGGCCAACACCGGCACGGCGTACAACAACCTCGGGTCGGGCCTGAACCTCCTGACCTACAGCGGCCCCATCTCCAACGATGAGGTCCAGCTCCAGTTCGCGCAGGAGATCAAGGCCGGCGACGCGCTCCGAACGGGCACGTACTCGAAGACCTTGACCTTCACGCTCTCGACGACGAACCCGTAGGTTCGAGCGCGGCGGGCCTGCCTTCGGGCGGGCCCGCCGCCCACGTCGTCGCCAGCGCTCCGGTTGCCCGGTTGCTCACCCGGCTCTCACTGTTTATGGTCCTCCACTGAGGGTTTCTCTCATCTGTTGAGGCGGAGAGGAGTGGCGTATGTCGGGACTCGGGGCGCGTGTTCGACTGGCGTTGGTAGCGGGGGCGGTGGTGTGCTCCGGTGCGCTCGCGGCATCGGCCTCGGCGCAGCTGCCGAGCACGACCGACCCACGCGTCGGCCTGTCCGCGGGCTTCGACAACGCCGGGGTGGCGAAGCGGGGCATCGAGCTGCTCGCCAACCGCCCGAAGCCGGCCGGCTGGGGTACGCCCGGCGAGGTCGCGTTCTTCAACTCCGACATGGCCTTCCAAGGCAACTACGCGTTCGTCGGCGGCTGGAACGGCTTCCAGATCTTCGACATCTCCAACCCGTCGGCACCGGTCCTGAAGACCGCGGCCGTGTGCCCGGGCGGCCAGGGTGACCTGTCGGTCTACGGGAACCTGCTGTTCGTCTCCGTCGAGGAGACGCGCGCCCGCAAGGACTGCAAGCTCGCCTCGGAGGAGAACGGCCCGACGACGTCGGCGAACCGCTTCCGCGGCGTCCGCATCTTCGACATCTCCGACATCAACAACCCGCAGAACAAGGGCGGCGTGCAGACGTGCCGGGGCTCGCACACGCACACGCTGGTCGAAGGCAAGGGCGATCCGAGCTCGGTCTACATCTACGTGTCCGGCACCTCCGGCACGGTCGGCCAGACCGACGACATCGCCACGTGTGACGCCGGCCCGGCGACCAACGCGAACCCGTCGCAGTGGCGCATCGAGGTCATCAAGGTGCCGTTGGCGAACCCGACGGCCGCGGCGATCGTCAACGAGCCGCGAGTCTTCAAGAACGAGCAGACCGGGGCGCTGAACGGGCTGCAGAACCTGCCGCAGACGCAGAACCACCCGTGCACCGCGACGTCGCCGAACGCTCCGGGTGGCGGTTGCCAGACCGGCGCGACGGGCCCGACCGGCAACTGGCAGCCCGTGCCGGACACGAACTCCTGCCACGACATCACGGTCTTCGAGTCCCAGGACATCGCGGCCGGCGCGTGCGAGGGCAACGGCCTGCTGCTGGACATCAGCGACCCGGCCAACCCGCGCCGGATCGATGCCGTGGCCGACCCGCTGTTCGCCTACTGGCACGGCGCGACGTTCTCCAACGACGGCCGCTACGTCGTCTTCACCGACGAGTGGGGTGGCGGCACGAACCCGCGCTGCCGCGCGACCGACCAGCTGAGCTGGGGCGGCAACGCGATCTACGAGATCGTCAATCGCAAGCTCGTGTTCCGCAGCTACTACAAGATGCCGGCGGCGCAGACCGTCACTGAGAACTGCGTCAGCCACATCCCGTCGATCGTGCCGGTCGAAGGCCGCCACGTCTTCGTCCAGGCCTGGTATCAGGCGGGCGCCTCGATGGTGGACTTCACCAACGCGGCGGCGCCGAAGGAGATCGGCTACTACGACCGCGGCCCGATCAGCGCGACCACGCTCGTGTTCGGCGGCTGGTGGTCGACGTACTGGTACAACGGCACGATCTACGCGTCCGAGCTCTCGCGCGGCTTCGACTCGCTCGCGCTGACGCCGACGACCGACCTGACGGCGGCCGACCTGGCCACGACGAAGAACGTCCTGCAGTCGCAGCGGCTGAACGTGCAGACGCAGCAGCCCTACCTGCGGACGTCGACGTCCGAGGACGGCAACGTCGGCGGCACGGTCCCGGCGACGCTCGGGCTGTCGTTGGGCACGCCGGCGAACTTCGGCACGTTCACTCCGGGCGTCCCGAGGACGTACGAGGCCAGCACGAAGGCGACCGTGATCTCGACGGCCGGTGACGCGCTGCTGAGCGTGTCCGACGCGGGCCCGAACCCGGGCTTCCTGGTCAACGGCGCGTTCAAGCTCACCGAGCCGCTGCAGGCGCGGGCGCGCAACGCGACCAACACCGGCACGGCCTACAACAACGTGGGCTCGGTGCTGAACCTCCTGCAGTACTCGGCGCCGATCTCCAACGACGAGGTCCAGCTGCAGTTCTCGCAGAAGATCAACGCCAACGACGCCCTGCGCACGGGCACGTACTCGAAGACGCTGACGTTCACGCTGTCGACGACGAACCCGTAAGGCTCGCGACGCACCGGGGTTAGGGTACCCTAACCCCGGTGCTCACCGCGACGTTGAAGGACACGCTCGAGGTCACGCCCCGGATGCTGCGGCTGACCTTCGAGGTACCCGGCGCAGCGCAGGACGGTCGCCCCGACGACTGGCTGCAGATCTTCTTCGGGGAGCCGGGGGATCACGAGAACCGGCGCAACTACACGGTCCGCGCGCTGCGGCCGGGCGAAGTCGTCGTCGACTTCGCACTGCATGCCGGCGGGCTCGCGGCGACGTGGGCGCGGGAGGCGCGTCCGGGCGCGGAGCTCGTGTGGATCGAGACCGAAGGCGGCTACGACCCGCCGCCGGATGCGCAGTGGCAGCTGCTCGTCGGCGACCTCACGGCGCTCCCGGCGATCGGGCGGATCGTCGAGGGCCTGCCCGCCGGCACCCGCGCGAAGGTCGTCGCCGAGGTGTTCGACGAGGCCGACCGCCAGGAGTGGCAGACCGAGGCGGACCTCGACGTGCGCTGGCTGCACGGCAGCGGCGACGGCGCGGCGGGGAGCCGGCTCGACGACGTCGTGCGCTCCTGCCCCGATCCCTTCGAGGACGGCTACGTCTGGATGGCCGGGGAGACGCGCACCGTGCGCTCCGCCCGCCGCTACCTGCGCCACGAGCTCGGCGTGGACCGCACGCGCTACTCGCTCACCGGCTACTGGCTCGCGCGCAGCGAGGAGTGGCTCGAGCGCTACGCGCCGATCGCCGATGACATGGCGGAGCTGTGGGAGAGCGGCGTGGCCTCCGGGCGCGACCCCGAAGAGCTGCAGGACGACTACGACAACGCGCTCGAACGGGCCGGGCTCTAGCCGTCGTCCAAGCCGAGCGCGCGGGCTCGTTCGCGGGCGGGCGCCGGGTCGTAGGGCGCGCGGTGCCACGTGGCGGTTCGCTGTTCGACGTCCAGCTCGAGCCAGAACGCGCCGTCGGCCGCCTCGGCGTCCAGCGCCGCGAACCAGCCCTTGCGCGGCGGCACGGGCGCGCCGACCGCTCCCGGGTTCAGCAGCCACTTGCCGGTGCTGACGTCCAGCGGCTCGTCCAGGACGATCGGCACGCGCCGGCGGCCGGGCGTGAACGCCGCGGCGGTGTGCGTGTGCGCGACGAGGCCGAGGTCCGCGCGCTGCAGCTTCAGCGCGGCGGGCGCGGTGGACGGCGTCACGAACTCCCACACCGGGTTGCGCGGCCCACCGTGCCAGCACTGCACGCCCTCGCGGCGCGCGGCGGGGCGGCGGTGGCGCATCCAGTCGAGGTCGTCCTCGGACAGCGTCGCCTGCGCATGGAGGAGCGAGGCGGTCGCGTCGCCGAGCCGGGACGGGTCGACCGAGCCGGTCGCCGCGTAGTCGTGGTTGCCCATCAGCGCCACTGAGCAGCGCGCCCGCGTGGTGCGGACGACGTGAACCGGGTCCGGCCCGCCGCCGATCATGTCCCCGAGCGACCACAGCGCGTCCACCTCGGCGTGGTCGGCCGCGGCCACCACCGCGTCGAGCGCGTCGGCGTGGGCGTGCGCGTCGCCGAAGACCGCGATCCGCATCTACGCAGTGTGCTGCTCGAGCGCCGCGACCACGGTGTCCCAGTGCCGGCGCGGCGGATACTCGTGCCCGGTCTCCGGCAGCACGAGCAGCGTCGCGCCGGGGATCTCGCGCGCGAGCGTCTCGCCGTGCTCGAGCGGGAACATCGGGTCCTGCGCGCCGTGGATCACGAGCGTCGGCACCGTGATCTCACCCAGCCGATCCCGCCACGGTGGGCCGAACGAGAAGCCCTCGAGCGACGGCGGCGGCGTGCCGCGGTCGGCGACACGGACCGCGATCTCCCGCTGCGTCGCTTCGTCGAAGCGCGGCGAGTACGCGCGTTCGGCCTCGACCACGTACTGGATCACGGCCGCGCGATCGGTCCAGTCCGGCGTGGGCGGCTCGTGGTCGAACAGGCCGTCGGCGGGCGCGGGCAGGTCGTCGCCGCCGGGCGTGGTGGCGATCAGCGTGAGCGAGGCGACGCGCTCCGGGTGGGCCAGCGCGAGCTTCTGCGCGACCATCCCGCCGAGCGAGAGGCCGACGACGTGGGCACGGTCGATCAGGTCGAGCGCCTGGCGCACGAGGCCGTCGAGATCGGGGCCGTCGAGGTCGTAGCGGATGACGTGGCGGCCGGTGGCCGCGAGGCGCGCGCACAGCTCGTCGTGCCACGAGAACAGCGTGTTGCCGGCGCCGTGCAGGAGGAGGATCGCCGGGTCCGAGGGAGCTCCGAAGGTGTCCATACGGAGCTTTGACGGCCGGGCGCGAGCGAACTCATCGCTCGCGCCCGGGTCGTGATGCGTCTACGCGCGCTTGAAGTGCAGCAGCGCGAGCTCCGTCTGGAACACGCCGTCCGTGCCGCGCCCGGCGGACTCGGCGGCGATCGCGAGCGCCTGCTCGTGCGTCTTGGCGAGGAGCTTGTTCAGCTTCTTCCACGCCTTCTCGTCGAGCTCGATCGGGGTGCGGGTGAGCACCACCTCGGGGTCGGTGAGCTTGTCCGCGTCCGCGGCGGCCGCGAGATCCTCCACGAGCGACGTGAGCGTCCCGTTCGAGAGCTCGCCGCGCAGCTGCGAGGGCAGCGTGCGCCACGTGGCGTCCTCGAGGTTCGGGCGCGCCGTCGCCTTGTAGAAGTGCTGCAGCGCGCCGCGCACGGGCTCCGTGCGGACGAGCTCGACGCAGTTGTAGTCGCGCAGCATCCGGACGTGATAGCTGACGACGCCGAGCGGCGCGCCCAGCTCCTCAGCGAGATCACCGGGGCTGGAAACACGCTCGCCGAGGCGCTGCAGGATCTGCGCACGGAGCGGATGGGCGAGGGCTTTGGCGATGCGGGCCTCGGAGGTTTCCCCCACGGGCCGGCCGTTACTTGACGAAGTGCTGGGCATGGTCGACTTCCAACGTATGGATGGTTCGTCAAGGAATGCCATGCGGTTCGTCAAATTCACGTCAAGGTCGCCGCAGCCCGTTCGATCAGCTCTCCTCGAACTTGTAGCCGCTCGCCATCAGTTCCTTCTGCGCGGCCTCGAGCTCCTTCACGCCCGCGGAGGTCTGGATCCCGCCGAGGATCTCGACCATCTTCGTCGGGTCCTTGTCGCGCGCCGCGGTGGCGCCGTCGCGGAACGTGTTCGCGATCTCGGTGAGGCCCTTGATCATGCGGGCGTGGGCGTGCTCGGCGTCGTCGGGCGGGGTGATGCCCTCCAGGTCGGCGACGGCGGAGTCGATCACCTTGCCGCCCTGCTCGAGGTCGGTCGCGATCTGCTCCGGCTCTCCGCTGGGGTTGACGGTGCTCAGCGACTTCGTCAAGGCGGTCTGCGCCTCGTTGACGCTGTTGACGTAGTCGTTCTTCTCGGCGGTCGAGCCGCAACCGGCCGCCAGGCAGGCCACCGCGAGGGCGGCGAGGATGGTGCGCTTCATCTGAAGTTGTCTCCGGGTCGATCGGTGGGGAGGAGGCCGCGATTCTCGGGAGTGACCCCACCGCCGACAATCAGGGTGCGACCCTGGACTTAGGGGCCTCGGGGACCCTGAGGCCAAAGTCCAGGGCAGCGCACGGATTGTCGGGGTGTCGTCGCGGGGCTTGAGTGCCCGGATGCTCAGACGCCTCTCACTTCTCCTGGCCGCGTCCGCCCTCGCGCTCCCCGCGACCGCCTCTGCGGCGACCGCCGATCTCGACCGCGGCTTCGGCGACCGCGGCGAGGTCAAGTTCCTCGCCGACCAGACCCGCGCGGTCGCGCTGCAGCCCGACGGGAAGCTCGTGCTCGTCGCCGATCACAAGAACGCCGTCGGCCGCGTGCATCGACTCACCCGCGACGGCAAGCCGGACCCGACGTTCGGCGAGCAGGGCATGATCACGCTCGATCTGCCGGGCGGC
The DNA here is from genome assembly GCF_027587195.1 of Solirubrobacter phytolaccae. Taxonomy (GTDB): domain Bacteria; phylum Actinomycetota; class Thermoleophilia; order Solirubrobacterales; family Solirubrobacteraceae; genus Solirubrobacter; species Solirubrobacter phytolaccae. Next base: position 170,119 of record NZ_JAPDDP010000005.1, read on the forward strand.
ACCGATCGTCTGCGCGCGGTCGTGATCCAACCCGGCGGGAAGATCGTCGTCGGCGGCTCGGTCAACGGCCGCTCACGGCTGTGGCGCTTCGACACGCACGGGCGACCCGACCCCAGCTTCGGCACGGACGGCGTGGTCGCGGTCACGACCGAGAACACGACGGAGAACCTGACCGCGCTCACGATCGCGCCGGACGGCAAGCTCGTCGCCGCGGGTGAGACGGTCGCCGGGCTCGGCGACGCGATCGTCTGGCGCCGCCACGGGCACGACGGCTCACCCGACGCGACGTTCAACAACGGCGGCAAGTTCCACTTCGGCCTCGATCCCGAGTCGCTGGACGGCGCGACCGGCGTCGCCGTGCAGGCCGACGGGCGCATCCTGGTGACGGGCAAGACGGACGCCGACGCGTTTGTCGCCCGGCTCGACCCGGTCATCAAGTTCGACGAGACGTTCCGCGAGAAGGGCAAGGTCCGGCTCGACGTCGGCGGGACCGAGGTCGGGCACGCGATCGCGGCGCTGCCCGACGGCAAGATCGTCGTCGCGGGCCAGACGACCGTGGGCCACAACGGGATCGTCTGGCGGATGGACTCCACGGGCGCCCCCGACGGGACGTTCAATGGGATCGGGGTCCAGTTCATCGACAGCGCCGCGGACGAGGTCGTCCGCGCGGTGCTGCCCCAGCGCGACGGCAAGCTCGTGCTCGTGGGCGGGACGACTGCAGGTGCGGGCGGCGGCGACAGCGCGTTCTACCGGCTCACGGAGGGCGGCAAGCTGGACGTGACGTTCGAGGGCGACGGCGCGATCGGCTACGACAGCGGCGCGGCCGAGACCCTGCACGGCGCGGCGCTGCAGGAGGACGGGAACATCGTCGGCGTGGGCACGTCGGGTGGCTACGGGATCGTCTACCGGCTGCTCGGCGACCCGCACGTGGTCACCGTCGGCGTGAGCGGGCCGGGCCGCGTCGTCTCCGACCCGGCCGGGCTCGACTGCCCGGGACGGTGCAGCGCGCCGTTCGACGTGGGGACCGTGGTGCGGCTGCGGGCCTCGGTCGGCGCGAACGCCGGGTTCACGGGCTGGTTCGGGGCGCCGTGCACGGGCGGTGAGTGCGCGCTGAAGGTGCACGGGCCGCTCACGGTGGGCGCGGACTTCTTCGCGCTGCCGGCGCCGCCGGTGGTGGTGGAGGGTGGGCTGCCGCCGCGCTCGGGTGGCGGGCCGGGCACGCCGCCGCCGGATACGACCGCGCCGCGGATCACGCGAGCCTGGGTGGTTGGACGGACGATCAACTTCCGGCTCTCGGAGGCGGCGCGCGTGACGGCCACGGTCAAGCGCGGGAAGCGGGTGATCACGCGCGTGAGCGGTGACGGACGGTCGCTGAAGATCCGCAAGCGGCTTGCGCGAGGGCGCTACTCGGTGGAGCTCGTGGCGGTCGACGCGGCGCGCAACCGGTCGAGTCGGGTCGTGCTGCGGATGCGCGTGTCCTGAGCGCGGAAACACTGGGGCTGGCCCTACCGTGCTCCGGTCGCGTGACCGGGAAAATGGTTCGGGCAGCCCCACTTGACCCGTCGCTGGCGCCTTGAGACCGTCGTCCGGCGACCATGAGCCGGCTTCGATCCACCACCGTTCTCTCGCCGTTGATCGAGCGAGACCCAGAGCTAGAGACGCTGCAGACCGCCGTGCGCGCGGGGCGCGGCGTGGTTGTCATCGAGGCGGCCGCGGGCCTGGGCAAGACCGCCCTGCTCGAGCAGGGCGCGGCCCTCGCCGGCGCCGACGGGTGGACGGTGCGGCGGGCCGCGCCGAGCCCGCTCGAGCAGCGGTTGCCGTTCGGCGTCGTGCGCGCGTTGCTGGAGGCGCCGGCCCGCGAGTACCCGGAGCTGATGGACGGCGCGGCGTGCGCCGCGGGCGAGCTGCTGCGCGACGGCGTCTCGCCGCACGGCGACTCCTCGCTGCTGACGATCGCGCACAGCACGCTGTGGTTCTGCTCCGCCTTGGCGTCGGAGGCGCCGCTGGCGCTGGTGGTCGACGATGCCCAGTGGGCCGACCGGATGTCGCTCGGCGTGCTCGCCTACCTCGCGCGGCGGATCGAGGACCTGCCGCTGGCGCTGTTCGTCGGCACGCGCACGTCCTCGGACCTGCTGTCGCTGCTGGGCGGCGTGCGCACGGCGACCGTGCTGCACCCGCGCCCGCTGTCGGCGCGCGGTGCCGCCGAGCTGATCCGGCGCGTCGCGCCGGAGACACCCGGCCCGGTCTGCCGTGACCTCCAGCGCGCGACCGGCGGCGTGCCGTGGCTCATCACCGAGCTCGCGCTGACCGCGCCGGGCGAGATCTCCGAGCCGGCCCGGGCCCGCGTGCGGCGCCGGCTGGCCGAGCTCGCGGCGCGTGAGCGGGCCGTGATCGAGGCGCTGGCCGTGGTCGGCGAGGACGCCTCGCCGCACGTGCTCGCCGAGGTCGCGGGCGTCTCCGTCGGCGAGGTCCCGCTCGCGCGCGACCTGCTCGTGGACGCCGGGCTGCTGGCCACGGACTGCGACCACTTCGTGCACGGCGTGATCGCGACGGCGATCGCCGCCGAGCTGACGTGCGGGGAGCGCGAGCGCCTGCACCGCGCCGCGGCCCGCGCGCTGATCGGCGCCGGCGCGGACCCCCGCACGGTCGCCGGCCACCTGCTCGAGGTCAGCCCGTCCGCGAACCCGGAGATCACGGCCTGGCTGGTCGCCGCCGCCGAGGACTCCCGCGGCGAGGAAGCGTCCACCTACCTGCGCCGCGCCCTGGACGAGGGCGCGCCGACCGACGACCGCGCGGCGCTCCTCGCCGCTCTGGGCATCGCGTCCTTCGACGCCGCTCTGCCCGACGCCCACGACTGGCTCCGCGCCGCCGCCGACGAGGGCGTGCGCACGGTCGACGTCGTCTCCCGCCTGGCCGGCCTCGGCGAGGCGCTGGACGACTCCGCGGCCGCCCTCGACGCCTACGTCGAGGACACGCCCGAGCACGCACGCCGAGTGGCCGCGCTCGTGGCAAGGCGCGACGACGCTGGGGCCTCTCGCGGCGCGGCGGCGCGCGGCGACGGCGCGCACGGCGATGGCGCGCACGGCGATGGCGCGCACGGCGATGGCGCGCACGCGCACGGCG
>NZ_JAPDDP010000060.1 GCF_027587195.1 Solirubrobacter phytolaccae
GAAGATCGCGCCGTTCTCGCCCTTGAGCCCACCCGTGCCCGCCGTGTTGTTGCCGGCATATCGGTCGCGGCGCGCGCGCATCCCCTGGAGCGCTGCGCGCGACCGGGGGACGTCGCCGCGGTCGCGGTGCTGGTCGAGGCGGGCCGCCACGCCGCGGCGCGCGCACCGGCGACGGCGGCGGAGCGGTTCGGCGCCGCGCTGCGGCTCCTGCCCGAGACGGCGGAGACGCTGCCGAGTCGGCTCGAGTTGCTGGTCGGCCTCGCGCAGGCGCGGGCGGCGACCGGGCAGCTCGAAGCGGCACTCGAGTCCTTGGACGCGGGGTTGTCGCTCGTCGGCCCGGAGCTCGCGCCGGTGCGCGCGCGGCTCGTCGCGGGCTGCGCGATGTGCGAGAACCTGCTGGGCCGGCACGCCGCGGCCCACGCGCGGCTGCTGAGCGAGCTGGCCGAGTTGGGCGAAGGCTCGTTCGCGGCCGCCGACCTGGAGGTGGAGCTCGCCGCCGACGCGCTCTACGACAGCGACTTCGCGGGCGTCGTGTCGTGGGCGCGGCGCGCGCGGACGACGGCGCTCGAGGTCGGCGTGCCCGGCTTCGCGGCCGTGGCGACGGCGCTGGAGTGCTTCGGCGCGCTGGGGCTGGGCGAGATCGCGGCCGCGCAGGCGCTGCGGGCGGACGCGTCGGCGCGGTTGGACGCGCTGGACGACGGGTCGCTGGCCGGGCGCCTGGACACCGCGTACTACCTCGGCTTCGCGGAGTTCTTCTGCGAGCACTACGACGACGCCATCCGCCACTTCCGCCGCGGGATCAGCGTCTCACGCGCGAGCGGCCAGGGCCAGTTCGTGATCCCGATGACGATCGGCCTCGCGCACGCGCTCGAGGTGCGCGGCCGGCTGCACGAGGCCGCCGAGCACGCCGACGCCGCCGTCGAGGGCGCGCGGCTGTGGGGCAACCCGCAGATGCTTTGCTTCGCCCTGACCGCCGACGCCTGGGTGAGCGCGCTGCGCGGTGAGCTCGACCGCGCGCGCTCCGCGGGCGCCGAGGCGCTGGCACTGCTCGACGGGCTCGACGAGAGCGTCCTCTCGCGTGCCACCCGCGTCCACGTCGCCGCCGCGCAGCTGGAGGCCGGCGAGCCCGAAGGCTGCCTCACCGCGATGAGCGCGGGCGGCGCGCCGGAGTTCCGCGGCGTCGAGCCGGGCCGCCGCGCGTGGCTCTACGCGATCCTCGCCCGGGCGGAGCTGGCCCTGGGCCGTCCGGAGGCCGCGCGCGACTGGGTGGTGCGCGGCGAGGCCGCCGCCGAAGGCCTGGGCCTCCCCTACGCCGAGGCCTCGGTCCTCTGTGCCCGCGCCCAGCTCGAACATAAAGGCCCTGGGTCTTTATCTTCCGCGGAAGTTAAACGTCCTGGACGTTTAAGTTCGGCGGCGGAGCTCGCGGACTCGGTCGGGGCGGTGATCCAGGCCTCCCGAGCGCGGCTGCTCGCGGGCCAGATCACCGGGGACGTCGCGTTGCTCCAGCGCGCGGAGTCCGACCTCGCGGCGTGCGGCGCGATCCGCCTACGCGACGAGGCCGCGCGCGAGCTCCGGCGACTCGGTGTGAAGACCGGGGCGCGGCGCCGGCGCGCGACCGGCACCGACGGGCTCGCGGCGCTCTCCGGCCGCGAGCGCGAGATCGCCGACCTCGTCGCGCTCGGCCGGACCAACAAAGAGATCGCGGCCGAGCTGTTCCTGTCGGAGAAGACGATCGAGAACCACATGACGCGCGTGTTCACCAAGCTCGGCGTGTCGCGCCGAGCAGAGGTGGCCACGGTCGTGGGTCAAGACCGGACTTAGTCCGGGGGTGCGGGCGGCTCTTCCTGCGGCGCGGGCGGCTCGTCCTCCGGCGCGGGCGATTCGTCCTCCGCTGCGGGCGGCTCGTCCTCGGGTGCGGGCGGCTCGACCAGCCGTGCGGGCTGCTCGGCCTGCTTGATCGAGAGCGACAGCCGGCGGCGATCCGCGTCGATCTCCAGGATCCGGACCTTGACGTCGTCACCCGGCCCGACGATCTCCCGCGGGTTCTCCACGTGCTGCTCCGCGAGCTCGGAGATGTGCACGAGACCCTCGACACCCTCCAGGATCTCCACGAACGCGCCGAACGCGACCACCTTGGTCACCGAGCCCTCGAGCTCGTCACCCACGTGGTAGGTGTCCACGACGCGCTGCCACGGGTCCTGCTGGGTCTGCTTGAGCCCCAGCGAGATGCGCTGGCGCTCGCGATCGATGTCCAGGACCTTGACCTCGACCGTCTGGCCGATGGTCAGGATCTCGCTCGGGTGGTTCACGTGCGACCACGAGAGCTCGGAGATGTGGATGAGCCCGTCGATGCCGTCCAGGTCCACGAACGCGCCGAAGTCGACGATGTTCGAGATCTGGCCCTCGACGATGAGCCCCGGCTGCAGGCGGTCCAGGATCGCCTCACGCTGCCCGCGGCGTTCCTCTTCCAGCACCGCGCGGCGCGAGAGGACGACGTTGTTGCGCGAGCGGTTGAGCTCGACCACCTTCGCCTCGATGGTCTGGCCCAGGTACTCGTCCAGGTTCGCGACGCGGCGGATGTCCATCAGCGACGCGGGCAGGAAGCCGCGAACGCCGAGGTCCACGATCACGCCGCCCTTGACGATCTCGATGACCGCACCGCTGACCGGCTCGCCGGATTCGACCGCGGCCTCGATCTTGCGCCAGGCACGCTCGAAGCGAGCGCGCTTCTTGGACAGGATCAGGCGGCCGTCCTGGTCTTCCTTGGTGAGGACGAGCGCGTCGATCTCCTCGCCGAGCTCCACCTCCTCATTGGGGTCGACCGACTTGCGAACGGAGAGCTCGTTGCTGAGGATGACCCCTTCGCTCTTGTAACCGACGTCGACGAGAACCTCGTCCTTGTCGATCCGGACGACCTTGCCGGTGACCACGTCGCCCTCTTCGAAGGGGACGATCGTGGCGTCATAGTTGGGGACGAGCCTGCCGTCGATCTCGAGCAGCAGCCCGTCTGAGCCCTCGACCACTAGGGCTTCAGGGATCTGCGGTGCTTGGAGTGAGGCTTCCATCGGGGCACGCAACGATAGAGACTCTCCGGCAGTTCGGGAGTGCTCGCGAGCCGTCGGGCCCCAGGAGTAGCGTCCGCGCCCATGTGGAAGCTGCGTCGCGAAGGTCAGATCATCGCCCCGGACGAGCGGTTGCCGATGCCGGCGATGTTCGGTCTCGGCGCCCAGCACGTGCTGGCGATGTTCGGCTCGACGGCGATCGTGCCGGTGCTGATCGACTTCCCGGTCAGCACCACCCTGCTGTTCTCGGGCATCGGCACGTTGCTGTTCGTGCTGATCACGGGCAACCGCGTTCCGAGCTACACGGGCTCGAGCTTCGCGTTCATCGCGCCGGTGATCGCCGCCAGCGCCGAGGGCGGTCCCGAGCAGGCGCTGGGCGGCATCGTCGCCGCGGGCGTCGTGCTCGCGCTGCTCGGCCTCCTGATCGACCGAGCCGGCTACCGGATCGTCGAGTTCCTGCTCCCACCCGTCGTGACCGGCGCGATCGTGGCGCTCATCGGCCTCAACCTCGCGCCCGTCGCCAAGGACCAGTTCTCCCAACAGGCCGGGATAGCCCTCTTCACGCTCGTCGCGATCCTGCTGGCCACCGTCGCCCTGCGCGGCCTCGCGCAGAAGCTGTCCGTCTTCCTCGGCGTCGCGGCGGGCTACGTCTTCGCCGCGATCCTCGGCAAGGTCGACTGGACCGCCGTCCACGCGGCGGACTGGGTCGGCTTCCCGGACTTCATGTCGCCGAGCTTCGACCTCAGCGCGATCCTGCTCGTCGTCCCCTCGGTCGTGCTCGTCCTGATCGCCGAGAACGCCGCGCACGTGAAGGCCGTCGCCGCGATGACCGAGCGCGACCTGGACCCGCTGATCGGCCGCTCGATCGCCGCCGACGGCGCGGCCACCACGCTCGCCGGCCTGTTCGGCGGCGTCGGCACCACCACCTACGCCGAGAACATCGGCGTGATGGGCCTCACCCGCGTCTACTCCACGCTCGCCTACATCATCGCCGGCTGCATCGCGATCGCCCTGGCCCTGCTGCCCAAGTTCGGCGCGATCATCTCGGCCATCCCGGTCGGCGTCCTCGGCGGCGCGGTCACCGTCCTCTTCGGCCTCATCGCCGTGCTCGGCGCCCGCATCTGGATCGAGGCCCGCGTGGACTTCCGCGACCCCGTCAACCTGGCCACGGCCGGCGTCGCCCTCGTCGTCGGCGCCGGCGACTTCACGCTGAACTGGGGCGACTACACGTTCGCGGGCATCGCGCTCGGCACGATCGCGGCGATCGTCATCTACCAGGTGCTCCGGCCGCTCGGCGAAGAAAGGTCTTCCCCTCCCATGGATCCAGGGCCAGGCCTGGGGTCCCGATGAGCGCCTCCTCGGCGCCGGTCCAGCCCTCGATCTCGACGACGATCGGGTCGCCGGTGAAGTTGCCGAGCACGAGCAGCTCCTCGCCGTCCAGCGAGCGCGTGAAGGCGTAGACGCGCTCGTCGTCCTCCAACCGCATGGTGAAGTCGCCGCGCGCGATGACCGGGAGGGAGTGACGCAGCTCGATCAGGCGGCGGTAGTGGTGGAAGACGGAGTCGGGGTCGGCGACGGCCGCCTGCGCGTTGATGGTGTCGTGGTTCGGGTTGACCGGGATCCACGGCTCGCCGAAGGTGAAGCCGGCGTGGCGGCCGGCGTCCCACTGCATCGGCGTGCGCGCGTTGTCGCGGCCCATCTTGCGGAGCGCGAGCAGCACCTCGTCCGCTGACGCGCCGGCAGCAACAGCCTCCGCGTAGTGGTTGAGGGACTCGATGTCGCGGAAGTCCTCGATCGTGTTGAAGCGGGTGTTGGTCATGCCGAGCTCTTCGCCCTGGTAGACGTAGGGCGTTCCCCGGTGCAGGTGCAGGACCGTCGCGAGCATCTTGGCCGCGACCACGCGGTGCTCGCCGTCGTCGGCGAACCGTGAGACCGCCCGCGGCTGGTCGTGGTTGTCCCAGTACAGGGAGTTCCAGCCGACGTCGGCCAGGCCGGTCTGCCAGCGGCCGAGCGAGCGCTTCAGATCGAGCAGCTGCAGCGCGTGGATGTCCCACTTGGAGTCCGGGCCCTGGTCGAGGGACACGTGCTCGAACTGGAAGACCATGTCGACCTCGCGCCGCGCAGGATCGGTGTAGAGCCGGGCCTCCTCGACGGAGACGTTCGGCATCTCGCCCACCGCCAGCAGCCCTTCCCGCCCCGAGAACACCTCACGGTGCATCTCCTGCAGGAACTCGTGGATGCGCGGGCCGTTGAAGTACACGTCGCGCTCGAGGTCCTTGGAGATGAGGTTGATGACGTCCATGCGGAAGCCGTCCACCCCGCGCTCGAGCCACCAGCGCATCATCGCGTGGATGGCTTCGCGGACCTCCGGGTTCTCCCAGTTCAGGTCCGGCTGCTTGCGCGAGAACAGGTGGAGGTAGTACTCGCCGGACGCCTCGTCGAACTCCCACGCCGGGCCGCTGAAGAACGACCGCCACTCGTTCGGCGGCGTCTTGCGCCACCAGTACCAGTCGCGCTTCGCCGGGTCGCGGAACCACGGGTGCTCGTCCGACGTGTGGTTCACGACGAGGTCGATCACGAGCTTCATCCCCCGTGCGTGCAGCCCTTCCAGCAACGCGTCGAAGTCGGCGAGGGTCCCGAACATCGGATCGACGTCCTGGTAGTCGCTGATGTCGTAGCCGTTGTCGTCCTGCGGCGAGGGATAGAACGGCGACAGCCACACGACGTCGACGCCCAGCTCCGCGAGGTAGTCGAGCCGGCCGATCACCCCGCCCAGATCACCGATCCCGTCACCGTCGGAGTCCGCGAACGACCGCGGGTAGATCTGGTAGACGACCGCGCTCTGGAACCACGACATGCGGCGGAGACTACGGCTCGAAGCGGAACCGGCGCACCGCCACGAAGAGCCCGACCGCCGTCCAGATCGCGATCGCCAGCAGGTCGCTGCCGTGGAGCTGGGACCCGCTCGTCCCGGGCACGAAGCACGAGCCGAACGCGTTGACGATGTGCGAGAGCGGGAAGAAGTGCGAGACCTTCACGAGCCAGTCGGGCGCGCCGTCCAGCGGGAACCAGATGCCGCTGATGAACGAGATCGGCAGGAAGGTCAGCTGCGCGACGGGCATCGCCTGCTCGGCGTTCTTCACCAGCGACGAGACCGCCACGCCCAGCGACGACAGGCACGCCGCGCCGAGCACCAGCGTCAGCAGCGCCGCGGGCAGCGTGCGCGCGTAGATGTCCACCCCGAACGCCGGCACGGACACGACGAACAGCAGCACGACCGCGCCGATGCCGGTGAGCATCGCGCCGGTCACCCACGAGCCGAGGTAGATCCCCATCGGCAGCGGCGTCGCGCGCACACGCTTGAACAGCCCCTGGTCGCGCGCGGTGGAGATGCCGAGGATGAGCGACGTGTAACACGCCGCGACAAGGCTGAAGATCGCGATCGCCGGCGTGTAGAACTGCGCGAAGCGGATCTTCTCGCCGTAGGCGTCGACCTCCGCGTTGCCGTTGAGCGCGCTGAAGAGCACGATCAGGATCAGCGGGAACGCGAACGTGAACACCAGCGCGCGCGGGTTGCGCAGCGTCAGGCGCATCCGGGTGGTGACCCACTGCTGCGTGAGGGCGATCATGCGGTCAGCTCCAGGTAGACGTCTTCCAGGGTCGGGCGGCCGACCGACAGGCCTTCGAGCTCCACGTCGTGGGCGGCGGCCCAGCCGAGCAGCGGCGCGAGGTCACGCGTCGGCGCGGACGAGGTGAAGGTCGCGATCCCTCGTTCCACGCGCGCACCCGCGGGCAGCGTGATGCCGGGCACGACGCGGAAGGACACGACGGTCGCCTCGCGCCCGAGCTTGTCGGGCGTGTCGTTGGCGATCACGGTCCCGCGCGCGAGCACGACGACCCGGTCGGCGAGGTGCTGCGCCTCGTCCATGTAGTGCGTGGTCAGCAGGATCGTCTTGCCGAGCTCGCGCAGGCCGTCGATCAGCTCCCACGACTGGCGCCGCGCCGCGGGGTCGAAGCCCGTCGTCGGCTCGTCGAGGAACACGAGCTCCGGGTCGCCGATGATGCCGAGCGCGAGATCTAGCCGGCGGCGCTGGCCGCCGCTGAGCTCCCGCGCCTTCGCCTCGCCGCGCTCCTCGAGCCCGACCAGGCCGAGCACCTCGTCCACGTCGCGACGCTGCGGGTAGGCGGCGCCGTAGAGCTCGAGCGCCTCGCGCACCCGGATCTCCTGGTCGAGCCCGGTCTCCTGCAGGACGACGCCGATCCGCTCGCGGAAGCCCCGTTCGCGCCGCGCCGGATCGAAGCCGAGCACGGAGACCGCGCCCGCATCGGCGCGCCGGTGTCCTTCGAGGATCTCGACGAGCGTCGTCTTGCCCGCGCCGTTCGGTCCCAGCAGGGCGAGCACCTCGCCGCGGGCGACCGTCAGGTCCACGCCGTCGAGCGCTACGTGCTCGCCATACGCCTTGCGCAGGCCGCGAACTCGGACGGCGTCGTCTCCCAAGCAGGGGGTCCGGGGGGCGGCAGCCCCCTGGGAGATCTCAAATGTCATGGCTGAGAGCATCGGTTTTGCAGGCCTCCTCGTCATCGGCGTCCGGGTCGAACTTGCGCCTCCACCCGTGGGTGGAGCGGGGATCAACCCTCGCGCCCATGAAGGAACCGCCGATGAGCCCTACCGTTCTGCAACGTGAAGGACGGACCGCCCATCGCGCTGAAGGCCATCGGGTTCATCGCCGCAGCGGCGGTGCTCGGCTCGACGCTCTTCACGGACCCGAAGCCGGGCCTCAGCGGCGACGGCCTGCTCGTCGCGTTCGCCTTCGTGCTGATGTTCGCCGGCCTCACGCTGGCGTTCCCGACGGTGCTCAAGCGCCCGGCCACGCGCCTCCCCGGCCTGGTGCTGACCGGCGTCGCCACGCTCATCTTCGCCTCCGTCCAGCCCGACAGCGCGGGCTACGCGGGCGTCTACTTCGTCGTCGTGATCGGCGGCATGGCACTCGGCCCGCGCGCCGCCGCGGTCATCTGCGGCGGCACGGTCGCGGGCATCGTCGCCATCCAGCTCATCGAGGGCGAGAGCCTGGCGCTCATCTCCGGCTTCCTGTTCAGCATCGCGCCGTGGTTCTTCGTCATGCGGCTGATCCGCCGGCTGATCGCGCGCACGGATGAACTGGCGGAGTCCCGCGCCGCGCACGCCGAGTCCGCCGCGCTGGCCGAAAGAGGCCGCGTGGCCCGCGAGCTCCACGACGTGCTCGCCCACAGCCTCTCCGCCCTCGCCCTCCAGCTCGAGGGCGCGCGGCTGCTCGCGCAGAGCAAGGACTCCGACCCCGAGGTCGTCGAGAGCCTGCAGCGCGCGCACCACCTGGCCACCAACGGGCTCACCGAGGCCCGCCAGGCCATCTCCGCCCTCCGCGGGGACGACCTGCCCGCGATCGAGGACCTCGCCGCCACGTTCCCCGGCGCGACCTTCAAAACCACCGGCACGCCCCGCGAGCCGACGTCCGAGGCCAAGCTCGCCCTCTACCGCACCGCCCAGGAAGCCCTCACGAACGTGCGCCGCCACAGCGCCTCAGAGCGCGTGGAGCTGAGCCTCGCCTACGCGCCCGACGGCACCACGCTGACGGTCAGCGACCATGGCGAGCACGCCCCGACCTCCAGCGGCCGCGGCTACGGCCTGACCGGCATGCGCGAGCGCGCCGAGCTGCTCGGCGGACGCCTGAACGCCGGCCCGACCCACGACGGCTTCCGGGTGGAGCTATGGCTGCCGGCGTAAGGGTCCTGCTCGCCGACGACCAGCGAGTGGTCCGCGAAGGCCTGGGCACGCTCCTCAACCTGCTCGAGGGGATCGAGCTCGTCGCCACCGCCGCCGACGGCGAGGAGGCGCTCCAGCTCGCGGCCGAGCACAACCCCGACGTCGTGCTGATGGATCTGCGGATGCCGCGCATGGACGGGACGGAGGCGATCCGGAGACTCGCCGCGCGCGGCACCGCGAGCATCGCCCTGACCACCTACGCCGACGACGCGTCCGTGCTCGGCGCGCTCCGGGCGGGCGCGCGCGGCTACCTCACCAAGGACGCCGGCGCGGAGCAGATCAAGGCGGCGGTCGAAGCGGTCGCCCGCGGGGAGGCGGCGCTGGACCCCGCGATCCAGCACCACGTCCTCGCCGCCGTCTCGACCCCCGCACCGCAGCAGGAGCTTCCGGACGAGCTCACGCCGCGCGAGGCCGAGGTGCTCACCCTCATCGCCGAAGGCCTGACGAACAGCGAGATCGCCGCCCGGCTCGTCGTGTCCCCCGCGACCGTCAAGAGCCACGTCAACCACCTGTTCGCCAAGATCGGCGCGCGCGACCGCGCGCAGGCCGTCGTCTACGCCTACGCGAACGGGCTGGCGAGCACGTAGACCTCGAGCCACGCACCGCCGGACTCCTCGAGCAGCTCGGCGGCCCGCGCGCGCATCCCCGCCGCCCGCTCGGCGTCCGCGAACGCCGCGAGCGCGTCGAGGAAGAAGCCGATGCTGCCGGTGTCGGACACGCGCACGGCGAGCTCGAGCCCTTCCGAGAGCGGCGCCGGATCGTGCTCCAGCACGGCCAGGTTGTAGAGCGAGATCAGCAGCGGCAGCGTGTCGTCGACGGCCCGGGAGATCTCCAGCGCCTCCCGCACGAGCGCCAGCGCCGCCGCGGGGTCGGGCGCGATCCGCGCGCGGAAGTTGAGCATCGAGGAGAGGAACCACTCGTCGCCGAGCGTGCGATAGAGGGCGATGCTCTCGTCGATCAGCGCCCGCCCGCGCCCGGGATCGCCGTCGAGCCCGGTCAGCAGCCCGAGCGCGCCGGCCGCGATCGCCACGCCCGCGTCGTCACCGGCCTCGCGGTACAGGTCGAGACCTTGGGCGAGCCACGGCCGTGCCGACTCGGTGTCGCCGACGCCCAGCGCGACCATGCCCGCGCCGCTCAGCGCGCGAGCCCGCGGGAACGACGCGAGCGGCCCGCTGCGCCGCGCCATCTCCGTGAACCACCCGACGCCCTCCTCGACGTGGCCGTAGAAGTACCAGAGCATCCACAGCCCCCAGCCCATCTCGACGGCGGCCTCGATCTCGCCGCGATCCAGGTTCCAGCGCAGCGCGGCCCGCAGGTTGTCGTGGTCGTCCTCGAAGCGCCGCAGCCACGCAAGCTGGTCCGGCCCCTTGAGCGCCGCCTCGCCCGCAGCGGCAAGGCGGGTGAAGAACGCGGCGTGCGTCGCCCGCACCGCATCGGCGTCGCCGCGGATGGCGAGTTGCTCGAGCGCGAACTCGCGCAGGCTCTCGAGCCGCGAGAACCGCGGCTGCCCGTCGCGCTGCTCGACCCGCACCAGGCTCTGGTCGACCAGCAGCTCCAGCCCGTCGAAGACCTCGCAGCCGTGCTCGACGAGCGCCTGGGCCGCCTCGAGGTCGAAGCCGCCGGCGAACACGCCGAGCTGCGCGAACAGCCGCTGCTCGGCCGGCCGCAGCAGGTCGTAGCTCCACGCGATCGTGTCCCACAGCGCCCGCTGGCGCTCCGGCGCGTCCCGCGCGCCCGACTTGAGCACGGCGAAGCGATCCTCCAGCCGCTGCAGCAGCGTCTTGACCCCGAGCACGCGCACGCGTGCGGCGGCCAGCTCGATCGCCAGCGGGATGCCGTCCAGCCGGCGGCACAGCTCGAGCACGTCCGCCGTGTTCTCGTCGGTCAGCGCGAAGCCCGGCTGGAGCGCCTGCGCGCGCTGCACGAACAGCTGCACCGCGGCCGCCCCGCTCCACCCTGACGGCAGCGGCGGCACCAGGTACTGATGCTCGCCGCGCACGTGCAGCACCGTGCGGCTGGTGACGAGCGCCTTCACGCGCGGCGCCGACTGGAGCAGCTCCGTCACGAACGGGGCCGCGGACGCGACGTGCTCGAAGTTGTCCAGCACGAGCAGCAGCGACCGCGTGCGGACGTAGTCGAGGAGCTCGTCGTGCTGCGGGCGCCGGCCCTGGCTGCGCAGCCCGAGATCCCACGCGATCCGCGCGACGATCTGCTGCGGGTCGCTGATGCGCGTGAGGTCGACGAAGCACGGGTCGCCGCCCTCCGCGGCGAAGCGGGTCGCGACCTCGAGCGCGAGCCGGGTCTTGCCGATCCCGCCGGGCCCGAGCAGCGTCAGCAGCCGCACGTCCTCGCGCGCGAGCACCGCGCCGATCTCGTCGCACTCGCGCTCCCGGCCGATCAGCGGCGTCAGCGCGGCCGTCGGCAGCACGCGAGCGGGCTTGGCCGCGACGACCGGCGGCCCGTCCGGCTGCGCCTCCAGCAGCGCCCGGTGTGCGGCCAGCAGCGCAGGGCTGGGGACGGTGCCGAGCTCCTCCCGCAGCAACGTGCGCACGCGCTCGAACGCGAGCAGCGCCTCGGCGACGTTGCCGCGGGCGCGCAACACGTCGAGCAGCGCGACCCAGGCCGACTCGCGAAAGGGCGCGAGCTCGACCGCCACACGCGCCGCGCGCTCGGCCTCGGCCGGCTCCGGGCTCTCGCGCGCGATGACCTCCAGCGCCTCGACCCGCACCTCCTGGAGGCGGTCGCGCTCGCCGTCCAGCCACGGCGACTCGACGCCGGGCAGCAGCTCACGCGTGAGGATCGCGTCGGCGCGGCGCGCACCCTCCAGGTCGGTGGTGCCGGCGAGCGCCGCCTCGACATCGACCTCCGCGTCCTCCGGCAGGACGAGCCGCAGCTCGGAGCGGCCCGTGATCCGGTCGGGGCCGACGATCCGGCGCAGCCGTGAGAGCGGCGGCGCGAGCGCGACGGGCGAGTACGGCGCGCCGTCGCCCCAGACGGCGGCCTCCAGCTCGTCACGCCGAACGGGCCGGTCGCGGTTCAGCACGAGATAGCTGAACAGCAACCGGCCCTGATCTCCGCGGAGCTCCTGATCGACCCGCTTCCCGTCGAGCTCGATCAGCAGCTCACCGCACAGCTGTATCCGCGTCCGCGCCACGCGGGAGCACAAGCTACCTGCCGCGGACGTCGTGATTGGCGCGGAACACGCCGGCCGGGTCGAGTACGTCCTTGATCACCTGCAACTTGGCGTAGGTGGCCGCGTCGTAGAAGCGCGCCGGGTCGGTCCGCTCCTCGACGAAGTTCCCGTACGCGCGGCCGCCCGCCCACGGCGCCATCGCGTGGGCGAGCCGCTGCGCCGACACGTGCCCGGCGGCCCCGAGCGCGGGCGTGGCCGCGATGGCGACGCCGTAGAGCAGGAACTCGCCGTCGAGGTGCGTGAGCGCGCCTCCGCCTCGCGCCCGGCGGCCGACGGCACCCCCGAGCTGGCGCAGCTCGCTCGCGACGAGGGTGCTGCCCGAGCCCGGGCCGGCGGCGCCGACGAACGCGCTCACGGCGTCCTCGTCCAGCGCGCCGAGCATCGCGCTCGCCGAGACCGCGGGCGTCGGCCCTTCCGGGTCGGCGTGCAGGCGCGAGAGCGCGGCGGCGGGGAGCGTCGCGAACGTGTCCAGCTCGGGCCGCAGGTCCCGCAGCGGCGCGAGCAGGTCACGGCGCTCGTCGAGCACGGCGCCGTCGATCGCGACCAGGTTGCGTCCGCGCAGCGGCTCCGGGATCGTCGGCAGGTCCGGGAGCTGCAGGATCCGCGCGGCGCTCGTGACCGCGTCGGGCGCTTCGGCGGCCCACTCGACCCAGCGGTTCAGGACGCGTTCGCTGTGCGTCCAGTCCCAGGCGAGCCAGCCGGCGTACGCGTGGGTCAACGGCAGCAGCTCGAACTCGAGCGCCACCACCGCGGCGAAGCTCCCACCGCCGCCGCGCAGCGCCCAGAGCAACTCGGGCTCGTGCTCGGCGTCGGTACGGACGAAGTGACCGCTCGCCAAGACGACCTCGGCGGCGACGATCCGGTTGGCCTGCAGGCCGTACCGGCGCGCAACCCAGCCGAGCCCGCCCGACAGCGAGTACCCGACCACGCCGACGTCCGGCGAGGAGCCGTGCAGCGGGTACAGGCCGTGCAGCGCGGCCTCCGGGACGACGTGGTCCCAGAGCGCGCCGCCCTGCACGCGGGCGATCCTGCGGTCGGCGTCGATCGTCACGCCCTGCATCGCGTCTGTGCGCAGCAGCAGCGTGTCCGAGAGGTCGCCGAGCGGCGCCGGGTTGTGGCCGCCGCCGCGCAGCGTCACCCGGAGGCCGCGCTCGCGGGCGACCGCGATGGCGGCGCCGACGCCGGCGACGTCCGTAGGGCGAGCGATCAGCGCCGGGCGCTGGTCGACGGCGACGTTCCACGACATCCGCAGCGTGTCGTAGTCGGGGTGGCCGGGGTTGACGATGGTGGTCGTGAAGGCAGAGAGCATCGGAGTGGGTCCTTTAGGCCTGCTGCGCGGCAACGGCAGCGCGCGGGCCGGTCGTGCGGAGGAGGAAGAAGGAGGCGACGGCGCCGAAGGCGGCCACGCCGGCGCCGACGAGCAGCACGTGCTGGAAGCCGCTCACGAAGTCGGCGGGCGTGACGAGCGTCCCGAGAGCGGCGATGCCGATGGCGAGGCCGGCCTGGCGGGCCGTGTCGTGGATGCCGGTCGCCAGGCCCGCCTGGTGCGGCGGGACGTCGAGCGACAGCGCGCTCGCGGTCGCGTTGAACAGGCCGGTGCCGGCCATCGCGAGCATGAAGCCGGGCTGCATGTCCAGCCAGGTGGAGTCGGCGTCCACGACGGAGATCAGCGCCATCCCGACGGCCACCAGCGTCATGCCGACCACGATCAGCCTGCCGGGCGCCAGGCGCGGGGCGAGCTTGGCCGTCAGCGCCGCGAACAGCAGGTTCATGAACATGCCGGGCACGAGCGCGGCGCCGGCCTCGACGGGCGAGTAGCCGAGCACCTCCTGCAGGTAGAGCATGATGTAGATGAAGGTCGAGAACAGCCCCGCGGAGATCGCCGTCGCGGCGAGCTGGGCGGCGGCGAAGCCGCGCTGGCGAAAGAAGCCGAGCGGCATCATCGGCGCGCGGCTGGTGGCCTCGATCACGACGAACGCGACGAGCAGCGCGACGCCGCCGGCGAGGGCGACGACGACCTGCGTCTCACCCCAGCCGTGCTCGGCGGCGCCGAGCAGGCCGTAGACGAGGCCGAAAAGCCCGGCGACGAGCGTGACCTGGCCGGCCCAGTCGATCGCGGGCGGGTTCGGGTCCCGCGACTCGGCGAGTTTGGTCGCGGTGATCGCGAGCACGACGAGGCCGATCGGGACGTTGACGATGAACACCCACTCCCAGCTCAGCGCCTCGGTCAGCAGGCCACCGACGACCGGCCCGAGCGCGAACGACGCGCCGATCGTGGCGCCGTAGGCGGCGAAGGCGCCCGTGCGCTCCTGCGGGGTGCGGAACACGTCGCTGAGCAGCGCGAGCGTGACGGCGAACATCAGCGCGGCGCCGAGGCCCTGCACCGCGCGGGTGGCGATCAGGAGCTCGATCGAACCGGACGCCGCGGCGGCGGCCGAGCTGACGGTGAAGACGATCACGCCGAGCGTGAAGAGGCGCCTTCGGCCGAAGCGGTCGGCAAGGGACCCTGCGGTCAGGACGATGCTGGCAAGCGCCAGCGTGTACGCGTCGAGCACCCACTTGAGGGCGTGCAGGTCGGTGTCCAGGTCGGCCTGCAGCGTCGGCAGCGCGGTGTTCACGACCGCGATGTCAAGCATCAGGATCGCGGTGGCGGCAAGCACCGCGGTCATGGTCCAGCGTTGGAGCGTGGTCATCTCGTGTCTTTCGAAGGGGGTGAGTTGGCGGTGTCACCACCTTCCGCCGGGCGCGTTGCGCGGCAGTTGCGCCGACGTTGCACGGTCGCCCGCGGCGACGTGGCACCGGACCCGCGATCCGGCGCCACGTCTTTGCCGCGGTGAGCGCCTCCGTGCAGCCCGGCCTTGCGAACGGGCTGGCCCGCCGCGGGGATGCGACGGGCCTGACCAACACGGAGTCGCGGCTTTGGGGCCCTACGCCTCCTGGGGCACCGGGACGAGCCCGGTCGTGCCCGGCCGGAACAGGTAGAGCGAAGCGAGGGCGCCGACGCCACCGATCGCCGCGCCCGCCCACATCACGTCCTGGAGGCTGCCGACGATGTCGGTGACGCTGACGAGCGTGCCGAGCGCCGCGATGCCGATCGCCACGCCGGCCTGGCGCGCCGTGTCGTGGATGCCCGTCGCGAGCCCGGCGACGCGCTCGGGCACGTCGAGCGCGACCGCGCTGACGGACGGGTTGAAGAGCCCGGTGCCGGCCATCGAGACGATGAAGCCGAGCTGCAGCTCCAGCCACGTCATGTCCGCGCTGATCATGAGCGCGCTGATGACCATGCCGAGCGCGGCGAGCCCGAGGCCGCCCGAGATCAGCACCACCGGCGCGACCTTGGTGGCGATCTTGGCCGTCGCCGCGGCGCAGAACAGGTTCACCATCGTGCCCGGGACGAGCACGAGGCCGGCCTCCATCGGCGAGTAGCCCTTGACCTGCTGGAGGAAGATCATGATGTAGATGAAGGTCGAGAACAGGCCCGCGGAGATCGCCATGGCGGCGAGCTGGGCGCCCGCGAAACGGCGGTTGCGGAACATGCCGAGCGGGACCATCGGGGCGCGCGAGGTGGCCTCGATCGCGACGAACGCGACGAGCAGGCCGGCGGCCGCCGCCAGCGCGGCGACGACGTGGCCGGCACCCCAGCCGTCCTCGGCCGCGTTGAGCAGGCCGTAGACGAGGGCGAACAGGCCCGCGACGAGCGTGACCTGGCCCGGGATGTCGATCTTCGGCGGGTTCGGGTCGCTCGACTCGACGAGCTTGGTCGCCGTGATCGCCAGCACGGCGATGCCGATCGGCACGTTGATCAGGAACACCCATTCCCAGCCGAGGGCCTCTGTAAGGAGGCCACCGACGAACGGGCCGAGCGCGAAGGACGCGCCGATCGCGGCGCCGTAGGCCGCGAACGCGGTCGTGCGCTCCTGCGGGGTGCGGAACGCGTGGCTCAGCAACGCGAGGGAGACGGCGAACATCAGGGCGGCGCCGAGGCCCTGGACGGCGCGCGCGGCGATCAGGAACTCGATCGAGCCGGCGGCGGCCGCGGCGGCCGAGGAGAGTGTGAACACGATCACACCGATCAGGAACAGCCGGCGGCGACCGAAGCGATCGGCGAGCGAGCCGGCCGTCAGCACGACGCTCGCGAGCGCGAGCGTGTAGGCGTCCAGCACCCACTTGAGCGCGTGCAGATCGGTGTCCAGGTCGGCCTGCAGCGTGGGCAGCGCCGTGTTCACCACCGCGATGTCGAGCATCAGGATCGCGGTGGCCGCGAGCACCGCGGCGAGAGTCCATTTCTGTAGGTGCGACATGACACAGAACCATCGACGGCGGTCGTTGTCCGCGCCTTGCCGCTACCTTGCCAAAGGAGGTGCGGTTACCCGACGCCTTCTATGGTGTCTACCTATATCTGCCGGGCGGCTCGTCCCCGCAAGGCGTTGACCCCGACGAAGGGACGGACCCGCATGGCGTCCAGCTCCAAGAAGCGAACGACTTTCGCCAAGCTCAACCGTGAGCAGAAGGTGCGCGAGAAGCGCGCCGAGAAGAACGCCCGCCGCGAAGCGCGCAAGACCGAGCCCGTCGGCTCGACCGCGCCCGCCGAAGAGACCGTCGTGAACGACCTCGACAACGAGATCGATCTCGACAAGCACCCCGCCGTCACCGGCGAGCAGATCTAGCCGATCGAACGCGGCAGCCGGCTTCGCCGGCGCCAAGCGCGATCGGGGAGAGATCGCTTCGCGGATCTCTCAGCCGATCTGCGGCGCACGCGCCCACCGGCCAGGAGCCGGTGAGCGCGTCTTCACGCCGGGACCGCTCTACGGAGTGGTCGTCGAGAGCGTGAACGTCAGCGTCTTCGCGTACGTCCCCGTACGCAGCGCGTCGTTGGCGTTGATCCGCTGGGCGAAGCTCAGCGTGACCTCGTCGTTCGACGCCGGGGCCGGATAGGTCAGCAGCGTCGACGGGATCGTCTTCGGCTCAGCGCCCACGCCCAGCGGCGAGGTGGCGCTCACCTTCAGCGGCTCCGGCAGCGCGAACGTGCCGTTGACCAGGTGGCCCGGGTTGGCGCCCGAGTCGGCCACCGACAGCGTCGCATCCCCGGCCGTGGAGGTCACGGTCGCGAGCTGCTTCGCGGTGTAGTCGGCCGCCTTGCCCGGGACGAACGTGCCGAACACGGGCGGAGCGGCACCCAGCGAGAGCGCGAGCGTCGCGGGCACGGTGCCGCCCACGGTGCCGACCTCGCTCTTCTCCGGGTCGATGTAGTTGGCGACGAACTTCTTCGGGGCGGAGATGTTGCCCGCCGCGTCGATCGCGCGGTACTCGATCACGTGCTTGCCGTACGGCAGGCGGCCGTAGTTGAGCGCGTCGATGTCGGTGCCGGTCACGGAGAACTGGAACGGCGCGTTGGCGTCGGTCGGCCAGCCGTAGAAGTTCTGCCAGCCGTCGCCGTCGACGCGGTACTCGGTGACGACGTAGCCGGGCTGGTCGTCCGTGGCCGTGACCTTGAACGAGAACGGACCCTCGAAGATGTACTCCGGGATCTCGGCGCCGGGCTGCGACAGGGTCGCCTTGGGCGTCGAGGTCGTCACGGTCGGGACCGCGTCCTTGGAGTCCACCGTCCACGTGCGGGTCGACTCACCCACCTTCGCGACCAGCGTGTGGGTGCCACCGCCGAGGTTGAGGTCGGCGAGCTTGAGCGTGCGGCCGTCGGCGGGCGCCGTGACGGGGGCGCCGTCCAGGGTCCACGCGACGGTCGGGACGCCGCCGTCGGCCGGCTTGGAGACGACGACGTTCGCGACGTCGCCGCGGCCGATCGCGCGCGCGTTCTGCGTGCCGCCGGTGATCGTCGCCGGCTCGGCCGTGCCGGCCGGGTTGGTCTCGTCCTTGACCGTCCAGGTCAGGACGCGGCGCAGGGCGGTGCTGCTCTGGATCGCGGGATCGCGGACGAACGACGTCGGGTCCGAGATCGTGGCCGTGACCGTGTGGGTCTGGCCGGGCGTGAGCAGCAGGTCGCCGAGCTTGAGCGTGCGGCGGTTGGCCGAGCTCG
Organism: Solirubrobacter phytolaccae; assembly: GCF_027587195.1. Taxonomy (GTDB): domain Bacteria; phylum Actinomycetota; class Thermoleophilia; order Solirubrobacterales; family Solirubrobacteraceae; genus Solirubrobacter; species Solirubrobacter phytolaccae. Next base: position 18,090 of record NZ_JAPDDP010000060.1, read on the forward strand.
GAACCGCGGTGCCGTCAAGCGTCCACGCGACGTTGAGGTCATGGTCGACGGGCTGGACCGTGTCCAGCCAGAGCGTGTCCTTGTTGCCGACCGGCGCGGCGGTCGGCGTGGAGCCGTCCACCAGGTTCACCCGCGCGGCGATCCGCTGGGTCATGATCTCGAGGCCGACCTGGTCGTAGTAGTAGCCCAGCGACTTCATGATCGAGTGCGCGCTCGGGCGGTAGACGCAGTCGGCGAAGTACAGGCCGCCGGCGTAGCGGTCGATGATGCCGCCGGACAGGCTCGGCTCGCCCAGCCAGCGCCACCACTTGCGCTGCGTGGCCTTCATCTGGTCGACGGTCATCAGCGTGTGGTGCGCCGAGGACGGCTCGCCGCCCGTGTAGCAGCCGCCGTACACGCCGCGCGTGTAGTAGTCGTACTCGTCCTGCAGGTTGCCGAGCGAGTGACCGATCTCGTGCGGGCTGATCAGCGCCGACATCGAGTTGCCGCCGGTCGCCGTGGCGTTCGCGCCGCCCGCGCCGCCGTAGGTGCTCGAGTTGCCGATCGCGAGGCGCTGCGAGACGCCCGGCGCGAGCGCCGTGTAGCGCTGCAGCGCGCTGTTGTTGACCGTCACGAGGCGCTGCACGCTGCCCGCGTTGCAGCCGCCCCAGAAGCCCATGCCGAGCACGGTGTCGCGCCGCGGCGACGTCAGGCTCGAGTCGCAATCGATCCCCGACTCGGCGGAGATGATCTCGATCATGTAGACGTTGATGTAGTTGCGGTAGCTCTTGTACGGCTCGATGCTCCACATCACGTTGAGGTGCTTGTCCACCTCGGCGCGGAACTTCGGCAGGTCCGCCTCGGTGTAGCCGTCACCGGCGATCACCAAGTTGAAGCGGTTCGCCGCCGGGCCCGTGACCTGCAGCGGCACGACCTTCGCGCTGCCGACCCCCGTCGGCGGAATCGTCTGCGCGCGTGCCGACGGCGCGGCCGCCAGCAACATCAGCACCAGCGGCGCGGCCCACAGCGCCATCCTGGCCAACTTCCTCATCCTTGCAACCCCTCTCGTGAACTACGGATAACCCAGCGCGGAAGTTAACGGTGGGGTCCGCTTAGATCACCGGCCAGCTGTCGAAAGCTGGCTGAACGAGGGGCTTCAGCCGACGAGCTGCAACTGCGGGCGTCGTGACTCGTACCGGGTCGCGACGCCCGCGAGGATCTCCAGCATCGCCTGCGTGGCGGGCGTGCGGTGGGCGTCCGTCGCGGTCGCGGCGTAGACCTCACGCACCGGCGTCTCGCGCCCGAGCGAGCGGATCACGATGTCCTCGCGCACGCTCGTCAGGCCGAGCTCGGCGATCAGCGACACGCCGACGCCCGCGGCCACGAAGCCCTGCATCGCGGTGTAGTCGTCGGTCTGGAAGGCGATCCGCGGCTCGAAGCCGGCGATCGCGCACGCGCGGTTGATCAGCCGGTTGCACTCGCAGTCGGTGGTGCCGGCAATCCACGGGTCGTCCGCCAGGTCGGACAGGCGCAGCGCGCGCTTGCGGGCGAGCGGGTGGTCCTCGGGCATGGCCACGAACATCGGGTCCGAGAGCAGCTGCTGGCGGGCGATGCCGTCGACCTCGTCGCGGACGCGCGAGTCGAACCCGAGCGCCAGGTCCAGCTCGCCGCTCTTGAGCAGCGGCGCGGAGTCCTCGGGCTCGGCCATGATCAGCGACAGCTCGACGCCCGGGTGCTCGGCGCGGAAGGCCGCGATCGCGAGCGGCATCAGCGAGGCCGCGGCGGACTCGAACGCGGCCAGGCGCAGGCGGCCGCCGCGCAGGCCGGCGATCGCCTCCAGCTCGGCCTCGGCCTCGTTGAGCCGGGCGACGATCGCGTCCGTGTGGCGGACGAGTGCCTCGCCGGCCTCCGTGAGCCGGATGCCGCGCGCGTTGCGCTGGACGAGGGAGCAGCCGGCTTCGCGCTCGAGGGCGGCGATCTGCTGGCTGATGGCGCTCTGCGTGAACGAGAGCGACTCCGCGGCGGCGCTGAACGAGCCGCGGACGGCGACTTCGCGGAGGACCCGCATACGGCGAACGTCAAGCATCAGTGGTTCTTATACCACGCACAGCGAAAGGTCATTTGAACTGATGGCCGGGAATGTCCACTATGGATCTCACGTCCTGCCCAGCACCACCGTTCAAGGAGACACACCATGTCCGCTCTCGCCTTCAATCTCGCTCCTACTGTCGTCATCCGAGCCGCCCGTGGCTCTGACGGGCCCGCGCTCCGCCGCCTCGCCGAGCTCGACTCGCACGAGGCCCTGACCGGCGATGTCCTCGTCGCCGAGGCGGACGACCAGATGGTCGCCGCGCTGTCCGTCGACACCGGTGACCGCGTGGCCGATCCGTTCGTCCGCACCGCGGACGTCGTCGACCTGCTGGCCTACCGCGCCCGGGGCCTCCGCACCTCGTGACCCCGCCCGCGACCCGGACGGATTCTGGCGGGCCCCGCCCGCCGCTGCCGGCCCCCGGCAGGCACACCCGTACCACCAGTACGAGCACGCCTGCCGGTAACCGACAGCGACGACCGTTGCTGCCACCAGCGATCCGCCCGAGCCACGGACGGGATCACGCGTGACGGCGATTGAGGCATCCGCGCGGGACACGCTCGTCCCCAGCGAGTCCCACGCGGATGCCGCTCCTCCTTGGAAGGTCTGGTCGGCGCTCTGGATCGTCTACATCGTCTGGGGCTCGACCTATCTCGCCATCGCGCTGATGGTCGAGACGATCCCGCCCCTGCTCGGGGCGGGCACCCGCTTCATGCTCGTCGGCCTGATCCTGCTGCCGATCCTCGCGTGGCGGAAAGGCAGCCACGTCTGGCGTCCCTCGCGCGCGGAACTGCTGTCGGCCGGCTTCGTCGGCCTGATGCTCCCCGGCGCGAACGCGGTCATCTCGGTCGCCCAGAAGACCGTGCCGTCCGGCCTCGCCGCGCTGCTCGTGGCTTCGATCCCCCTGTGGGTGATCCTGCTGCGTCGCGCGAGCGGTGAGAAGATCTCGTGGCAGTCGCTCGGCGCCGTGCTCGTCGGCTTCGGCGGGCTCGTGCTGCTCCTGCACCCCGAGGGCGAGGCGACGATGATCGGCCTGCTCGCGTGCGTGTTCGCCGCGTTCATGTGGGCGCTCGGCTCGTTCTCCTCCCCGCGCATCTCGCTCCCGCGTGACCCGCTCATCTCCACCGCCTGGCAGAGCCTGCTGGGCGGCATCGCCGTGTTCGCGTCCGGCGTGGTCACGGGCGAGCTGCCCGACGTGCACTTCGACGAGTTCTCCGGCCGCTCGATCGGCGGCCTCCTCTACCTGATCACGTTCGGCTCGCTGCTCGCGTTCACGTCCTACGCGTGGCTGCTCCAGAACGCCCCGATCTCGAAGGTCTCCACGTACGCGTACGTGAACCCCGTGGTCGCCATCGCCCTTGGTTGGCTTGTTCTCAACGAATCGATAACCCCAACCACACTTCTAGGCGCTGGAATCATCGTTGCCTCTGTCGCACTCGTGATCCGAGTGGAAGCACCGAAGACAGAGAAGACGTAGGTCCCCGACCGGACCCACACCCAGAGGCGCGGGGCACTCGTCCTGCTGGCGCAACGAGTGTTCCGCGCCTCTTCCCCTTTTCTAAAGGCCCTGGGCCTTTATCTTTCCGCCGATGCGCGTAGGCATCCAGCTCCCCGAGGTCGAGCGTGAAGTCCGCTGGCCCGAGTATCTCGCCATGGCCAAGGCCGCGGAGGAGGTCGGGTTCGACTCGATCTGGGTCGGCGACCATCTGCTGTACGACGGTCCGGAGCGGGCGCCGTGGGAGGTCTGGACGATGATGAGCGCGCTCGCCGCGGTCACGCAGCGGGTCACGATCGGGCCGCTGGTCGCGTGCGCGGCGTTCCACCCGCCGGGGCTGATCGCCAAGATGGCCGCGACGATCGACGAGATCAGCGGCGGGCGCTTCACGCTCGCGCTCGGCGCGGGCTGGAACCGGCGCGAGTTCGACGCCTTCGACATCCCGTACGACAAGCGCGTCTCGCGCTTCGAGGAGGCGTTCACGATCATCCGCCACCTGGTCGCGGGTGAGCGCGTGACGTTCGACGGCACGTTCCACAAGGCCGACGACGTCGTGCTGCTGCCCACGCCGCACCGCCCGGTGCCGCTGATGCTCGGCTCCAACGGCCCGCGCATGCACGCGATCGCCGCCGAGCACTGCACGAGCTGGAACACGTGGTGGGAGGACTACGGGAACACGCCGGAGGGTTTCGCGGAGCTGCAGGCGCAGTTCGCGCCGCATCTGGAGCGGAGCGCCTGCATGTTGGTGCAGCTCGACGGTCAGCCCGAGGAGCGCAAGCCCACGGTGCCGGCGGTCCCGGAGGCGCGCTTCGCGGCGCACCTGCGGGAGCTGGGCGAGGCCGGCGCCGACGAGGTGATCGTCGTCGCCAGCCCCATCACCGAGCGTTCGATCCGAACGCTCGGCGAGGCACTGCCGGGCCGCTAGGCGACGGGCTCGGCGACCTTCTCTTCCTCGGCGGGCTTGGCCTTCTTGGCCGGCTTCTCCGCGCCGATGAGCTTCTGCGCCTGACGCTCCGGCGTGATCACGACGACGTCCCAGGCCAGGCCGAGCTTCTTCATCAGGCCGATGACCATCTGCGACGGGTCGATCTCGTACCACTTGAGGCCGTGCGCGGCGGAGCGCGGGAAGGCGTGGTGGTTGTGGTGCCAGGACTCGCCGAAGGACGGGATGGCGAGCCAGAAGACGTTGGTGGAGTGATCCTCGACGTCGAAGCGGCGCTTGCCGAAGAAGTGGCAGACCGAGTTGACCGACCACGTGACGTGGTGCTGGAGGAAGATGCGCACGAAGCCGCCCCAGATGAGGCCGGTGAGCGCGCCCATCAGGCTCCAGCTCAGCAGGCCGCCGAGCACGGCCGGGATGGCCAGCGAGGCGCCGACGATCAGCGGGAACTTGCGGTTGAGGATGCGCATGCCGCGATCCTCGACCAGGTCCTTGGCGTACTTGCGGGCGCGGGCCTGGCCGTGCGTGCGCCAGAGCCAGGCGGTGTGGGCGTGCCAGAGGCCCTTCAACGTGCCCATGGCGCTGCCGTCCTCACCGACGTGCGGGGAGTGCGGGTCGCCCTCGGTGTCGGTGTGGGCATGGTGCTTGCGGTGGTCGGCGACCCAGTCGATGACCGGGCCCTGCACGGACAGCATCCCCATGTACGCGAAGGCGTACCGGGTGAAGGCGTGCGTCTGGAACGCCCGGTGCGTGAGCATCCGGTGGAACCCGACGGTCACGCCAAGTCCACTGACGAGGTACATGAGTACAAAGACGGCGACGTCGGACCAACCGAGCCAGTCCCCTCCCCAGAGGAGCGCGACTGCAACGGCGGTGACGGCGAACGGGATGAAGACTGCGGCCATGTTCACACGGCGCTCGAGAGCGGTCATGACATGAAGGCTACGAATAGCGGGGATCGGTTTCTTCCCCGCAGCCCACGGATAAAGCCGTCAGAATTTGTAGCTAAGCCTCAAAAGGACGCTCGAAGAGGGTGCTTAGCACGATCTGCGTCTGTGTCCTAGTGACACCCGGGTGGTCCCGGATGCGCTCGAGCGTCTCCTCCAGGTGCGCCGTGTCGCGCGCCCGCACGTGGACGACCGCGCTCGCCTCGCCCGCCACCGTGTAGGCCGCCTCGACCTCCGGGTGGCGCTCCACGGCCTCGCGCACCTCGGCCGCCGGCATCCGCCCCTCGCAGAACAGCGACACGATCGCGTGCGTGGTCCAGCCGAACCGGCCGGGGTCCACGCGGGCGGTGTAGCCGCGCACCACTCCCTCGGCCTCGAGCTTGTCGACGCGCCGCTTGACCGCGGGCGCGGACAGCGACACCCGCAGCCCGATGCTCTGGAAGGACCGCCGCGCGTCCTGCCGGAGAAGCGCAACGATCTGCCGGTCCACGTCGTCCATTCGGCGGTAGCTTGCCACATCTACGCAACGGATCGGCATTGAGTGCGCGCCTCAACCGGCGGATCATGAAGCCATGTCGACTCAGCCGATCGTCGCCCCGAGCAAGACCGAGGACTTCATGCCGCTCCACGGCATCGACCACGTGGAGTTCTTTGTAGGCAACGCGCTGCAGGCGGCGGCGTTCTGGGTCCGCAGCCTCGGGTTCAAGGAGGTCGCGTACGCGGGGCTGGAGACCGGCACCCGTGATCGCGCCTCCCACGTGCTCGAGCAGGGCCGGATCCGGATCGTGCTGACGGGTGCGCTCGTGCCGGGCCACGAGATCGGCGAGCACGTCGCGCGCCACGGCGACGGCGTGAAGGTGATCGCGCTCGGCGTGCCGGACGTCGACCACGCCTACCGCGAGGCCACGGCCCGCGGCGCCCGCGGCCTCGAGGAGCCCCGCGACGTCAGCGACGACCACGGCACCGTCCGCCGCGCGAGCATCGCCACCTACGGCGACACGATCCACACCTTCATCGACCGCAAGGGCTACAAGGGCGCCTTCCTGCCCGGCTACGCGGAGCGCGCGGTCGACACCGGCGACGCCGGCCTGCTCGCGATCGACCACATCGTCGGCAACGTCGAGCTCGGCCACATGGACGAGTGGGTCAAGTACTACGAGGACGTCTTCGGCATGCGGGAGATGCTCCACTTCTCCGACGAGGACATCTCGACGGAGTACTCCGCGTTGATGTCGAAGGTCGTCACGAACGGCAACGGCCGCGTGAAGTTCCCGCTCAACGAGCCCGCCGAGGGCAAGCGCAAGTCGCAGATCGACGAGTACCTGGAGTACTACGGCGGCGCGGGCGCGCAGCACATCGCGGTCGCCACGCGCGACATCGTCGGCACGGTCGAGCAGCTCAAGGCGCGCGGGATCGAGTTCCTCAACACGCCTGACACCTACTACGAGGAGGCGCCGGACCGCGTGGGCGAGATCGCCGAGGACTTCGAGGACCTCAAGCGCCTCGGCATCCTCGTCGACCGCGACGACGAGGGCTACCTGCTGCAAATCTTCACGAAGCCGATCGGCGACCGCCCGACCGTCTTCCTCGAGGTGATCGAGCGCCACGGCGCGCGCGGGTTCGGCGACGGCAACTTCAAGGCGCTGTTCGAGGCCATCGAGCGCGAGCAGGCGCTGCGCGGCAACCTGTAGGGCATGCTCGCCCTGCTCGATCAGCTCCCCGGTGACGTCGTCTACTCGCCGTACGGGCTGCAGCGAGCGCTGAGCGTGGTGCGTGAGGGCGCGACGGGTGAGACCCGGCGTGCCCTGGACGCGTTCACGCTGCCGCCCGAGGTGCCGGGCGTGCTCTCCGCGCAGGCGGCGTGGCTCGCGCCGGGCTACGCGGCGGGCCCGAAGCTCACGCTCGACGTCGGCCCGCTGGACCTGGACACGATCAACGCCTGGTCGGACGAGAAGACGCACGGGATGGTCCCGCGCATCCTCGAGGAGCTCGGTGAGGACGAGATCGCCGCGATCACCGACGCCGAGTACCTGAAGGCGAAGTGGCGGCAGCCGTTCCAGAGCACCGAGCGCAAGCCGTTCGAGGGCGCCGGCGACGTCGACATGATGTCCGTCGAAGGGCGCTTCGAGCACGCCGAGGACGCGATCCGGCTCGAGTACGCCGAGCACGACCTGCGCTTCGTGGCGATGCTCGGCGAGTGGCACGAGGTCGCGTGGCAGCGGGGGCCGGGCACGGTCGAGCTGCCGCGCTTCACCACCGAGAGTTCGCTCGACCTCGACAAGGTGCTCGGCCTGCACATGCCCGTCGGGCACGACCTGGACGAGCTGATCGTCGGGCCCGGCAAGAAGGGCTTCAGCCGGATCATCCAACGGGCTCGCGTGGACGTCGACGAGGAGGGCACGACCGCCGCCGCGACGACCGCCGTGACCATGCGCGCCGTCTCGATGCCGATGAACCCGTTCCATCTGAGCTTCGACCGGCCCTTCACGTGGGCCATCGAGCACGCGCCGACCGCGACCGTGCTGTTCGCGGGGCGCGTGGTGAAACCGACCTCGAGGAGAGACTGATGCGCTACGCGTCCCTGGGCCGCATCCCCGCCAAGCGGCACGTGCAGTTCCGCGACGAGCAGACCGAGAACCTGCTGGTCGAGGAGGTCATGGGCTTCGAGGGCTTCTCGGGCAACGAGTCGATCCTCTACCACCTGTTCTCGCCCTGCCGGGTGAAGGAGGTGGGCGCGTTCACGCCGATCGTGCTCGAGGAGTGGGTGCCGGACACGCACGTGCACCGGCTCACGCACTCGATGGCGATGGGGCCTTCCGGGGACTCCGTCCTCGGAAGGCGCGTCCTCCAGTACAACGGCGACGTCGAGATCGGGATCTGCGTGCCCGAGCGCGAGGCCGACTACTTCTACCGCGACGGCGAGGGCGACGAGGTCATCTTCGTCCACGAGGGCTCGGGCGTCGTGGAGACGATCTTCGGGACGCTCGCGTACCGCCAGCACGACTACATCGTGCTCCCGCGCGGCACGACCTACCGCTTCCGCTTCGACGAGCCCCAGCGCTGGCTGACGTTCTACACGCCCGGCGAGATCGAGACGCCGAACCGCTACCGCAACCGCTACGGCCAGCTGCTCGAGCACGCGCCGTTCTCCCAGCGCGACTTCCATCCGCCGACCGAGCTCGTCACGCACCGCGACCGCGGCGAGCACCACGTCAAGCTCCGCGTGCGCGGCGGCTACCAGGACTACGAGCTCGACTACCACCCGCTCGACGTGATCGGCTGGGACGGCTACGTGTACCCGTACACGTTCAACATCCACGACTTCGAGCCCAAGGCCGGCCGCCTGCACCAGCCGCCGCCCGCGCACCAGACTTTCCAGGGCCCGAACTTCGTGATCTGCTCGTTCTGCCCGCGGATGCTCGACTGGGACCCGATGGCCGTGGCGCTGCCCTACCACCACTCCAACGTGCAGAGCGAAGAGGTCATGTACTACGTGGACGGCGACTACGCCGCGCGCAAGGGCGTGGAGATCGGCTCGTTCACGCTGCATCCCTCGGGGCTGCCGCACGGCCCGCAGCCGGGCACGGTCGAGAAGTCGCTGGGCATCAAGGAGACGTCGGAGCTCGCCGTGATGTGCGATACGTTCCGGCCCTTGAAGCTGACGACCCTGGCGCGCGAGCTCGACGACCCGAGCTACGCCTACTCCTGGTACGAGGACCCCGTTGGCGCGTAGCTTCCGCTGGCAGGACGGTGAGCGGCTGATCGTCTTCGGCGAAGGCGCGGCCGCGCACGCCGTCGCGACGCTCGGCGGGCCGGGCTACACGCTGCTGACGACCGAGCGGGCCAAGGAAGCCGCCCCCGGGGTGGTGACGGCCGCGGGCGAGGTCCACACCGTCCCGTCCGGGCACGTGGACGACCTGGCCGCCTCGCTGCTGGACGCGGTGAGCGGCGACCGGATCGTCGCGCTCGGCGGCGGACGGGTGGTGGACGTGGCGAAGGCGATCGTCGCTGCCCAGGACGCCGGCGCCGGCGGCGCGGCCCACGGCGCGAGCGGCGCCTTCCCGGGCGCGGGAGCGGCCGCTGCCCACCGGGCCTTCGCCGGCCCGCTGCGCGCGATGGCCATCCCCACCACCCTGTCGGGGGCGGAGATGACGCGCATCCACCGGCATGCGGCGGGCGTCGCCGAGTCCACGCCGCGCGTGCGGCCGGCCGTCGTGATCATCGACCCGGCGCTCGCGGCGTCGCAGCCGGTCGCCGAGCTCGCCGCGAGCTCGCTGAACGCGCTCGGGCACGCGGTCGAGGCGCCGAGCGTGATCAACGCCAACCCCGTCGCGACGCTCGCCGCGCACGAGGCCGCGCGGCTACTGGCCGCCGGCTGGCAGGCCGACGAGCCCGACCGCGAGGCGCTCGCGCTCGGCTCGCTGCTCGCTGGATACGCGCTGGACAACACGGCGCTCGCGCTCCACCACGTGCTCGCGCAGACGCTCGTACGCGTCGCAGGGCTCGCCCACGGGCCGGCCAACGCGGCGGTCCTGCCGGTGACGATCGGCGCGCTCGCGAAGCGCACGCCGGACGCGATCGCGGCGCTCAACGCCGCCGTCGGCGAGGACCTCGTCCAGGTGGCGTTGCGGGTCCGCGAGCGGACCGGGGCCGGCGGCCTGCGCGACCTCGGCGTCGAGCCCGCCGTGCTGGCCGCGTGCGCCGACGCCGCGGCCACCCGCCCGCAGCTGAAGCTCACGCCCCCACCGGCCGACCGCGTCGAAATTCTCGGTCTTTACGAGAACGCGCTCTAACTCACACCGGAAAGTGGGGTTTAGTTTTCCCCGGAGAGGTCGATGATCAGAGCAACATGCACGTACTCGGGGAACCACACGCCTGGGCCTGGCCGCCCGTCGGAGAGGTCGACGAGCCGGCCCGCACGCCCCTGTGGCTGATCCGCACGCTGGCCGCCGCGCTGGCGTCCGAGGACCAGACGAGCCTCGAGCATCAGCAGCACGTCGCGCGCCAGATCGCGCGCACCGCGGAGGAGCTCGAGCGCTCCCTCGCCGACGCCCGTTAGCCTCCGCGCATGGACATCACCGGGCGCGTCGCACTCGTGACCGGCGCCTCCGTCGGCTCCGGCCGTGCGATCGCACAGCGCCTGCTCGACGCGGGCGCGGACGTCGTCGCCGCGGACATCGGGCCTGACCCCGGCCTCGGGCGCTTCGTGGCGCTCGACGTCACCCACGACGCCGCGCTGATCGTCGCCATGGACGAGCTGCGGCCGACGATCCTCGTCAACAACGCCGGCGGCGGCGGGCACCTGCCGCCGCACTTCCCGGAGGCGACGGTCGACGCGTGGAGCGCGATGCTCGCCCTCAACCTGCGCGCGCCGATGCTCGCCACCCAGCACATGCGCTCCGGCGTCGTGATCAACATCGCCTCCTCCGCGGGCGTGGAGGACGGCCCGCACCCGTCACCCGAGTACAGCGCCGCCAAGGCGGGGCTGATCCGCTTCACCACCGCGCTGCGGATGCCGGGCGTGCGCGTGAATTGCGTCGTCCCGGGCTGGCTGCTCACGGACCGTGCGCGTGAGGAGCTCGCGGCCATGACGCCGGAGGAGCGAGCGGCGGCCCCGGAGCCGATCCCGCTGGAGCGCCTGACGGAGGCCGTCGTGGCGCTGATCGTCGATGACGCCCGCTCGGGCGCCGTCTTCGAGCTCCTCTAGGTGAGGAGGATGGCCATGGTGTTGGCCACGAAGAGCACGGCGAAGATGATCGTCCAGCGATCGAGGTTCTTCTCCATCAGCGAGCCACCGGAGGTGCCGCCCGCGACGCCGACGCCGAACGCGCCCGACATGCCCGCGTCCTTGCCCGAGTGCAGGAGCACCAGGAAGATGACGCCGACGGCGAAGAAGACCTGAATGACGCTGAGAACCGTGTTGACCATGATCGGCTGCCTAGGGTAGCGGCTCGATTTGGTCGAGCCGCTTCAAAATGTCGACGGCCTCGGCTCGGAGCGTGCGGTCCAGCGCTTTCCAGTCCGTTTCGCTCAGCTTGCCCGTCCGATAGTCCAGCTCGGCGTCGCGGATCTCGCGGTACTTCGCCTCGCGCAGCGCGTCGAGCTCGGCGCGCTCGGCCTCCAGGCGCTCGTCGGCGAAACGGGCCTTGCCGCGCAGCGGGCCGGTGACCGCGAGCACGGCGCCACCGACGACGGCGAGGATCAGCAGGAACTCCATGGCTACGCCGGGACGCTCTCGGTCTCGGGCTCGCGGACTTCCTTGCCGACGCGCGCGGCGTACTTGGCGCTCGCGATCTTCGTCAGCCCACGCTTGGCCGGCCAGCCGGCGAGGATGCCGCCGAGCACGGCGATCAGCGAGCCGATCCAGATCCAGGTGACGAGCGGGTTGACCTCGAGCCGGAAGCGGGCGGGCGGCGGATTGTCGGCGTAGGCGTCGGTCAGGCCCTGCAGGGCGACCGCGAGGAACTCGTTCGCCTGGTCGTCACTCAGCTCGTCGGCCGCGTTGCCGAAGACCTTGTCGCCCTCCTCGATCTGCGGGCGCAGCTTGGCGATGTCCGGCGCGACGGCGGCCCAGGTGTCCTTGCCCAGCGACGCGTCGAGCGCGACCTCCGTCGTCGCCTCGCCGTCGAAGAAGCGGCTGACGGGCCCGAGCGACGTGTCCTGGGACGGGAAGTAGTCCTTGGACGTGTGCATGATCTTGCCGTTCACGCGCAGCTCGGCGCCGAAGACGATCCGCTCCAGGCGGCCGTTGGGCGCCGCGACCAGCTCGCTCGTCGGCTTGACGTAGGTGAACTCCTTGCCGCCCACGGTCGCGCTCTGGCCCGGGTTGAGCGCCACGTCGCGCACGTCCTTGAACGACGAGGACGCGGCCACGCCGACGAAGATCACGACGATGCCGACGTGCACGACGTAGCCGCCGTAGCGACGGCGGTTGCGCTTGATCAGCTGCGCGAGCGCGACGGGCACCGACTCCTTCGCCACCGCACGGCGCGCGCGGGTGCCGCGCCAGAACTCCTGCATCACGGTGCCGACCACGAACGCACCGAACGTGAACATGATCAGCGCGGTCACGGACTCGGTCACGCCGAGCGCGAGCAGCACCACGAGCACGACGACGCCGAGCAGCGCCGGCCCGCCGAGGTTGCGCTTGAGGTTCGCGGCGGTCGCGCGGCGCCAGGCGATCACCGGGCCGATCGCGGCCAGGAGCACGAGGATCAGCGCCAGCGGCACGATGAAGCGCTCGTAGACCGGCGGCCCGATGTTGCGCTGGCGGCCGGTGAAGGCCTCCGCGATCAGCGGGAAGAACGTGCCCCAGAAGACGACGAAGCAGAGCGCGACGAGCACGAAGTTGTTGAGCAGGAAGATCGCCTCGCGCGAGAGCAGCGAATCCAGGCGGTGCTCGGACTTCAGCGCGTCCTGGCGGCTCGCGACGAGGAAGATCGACCCCGCGATCATCACGGCCAGCAGGATCAGGAACGGCAGGCCGAGCGTGGAGGCGCCGAACGCGTGGATCGAGTTGAGCACGCCGCTGCGCACGAGGAACGTGCCGAGGATCGCGAGCACGCCCGTGCCGAGCACCAGCGAGACGTTCCAGGTGCGCAGCATCCCGCGCCGCTCCTGGATCATCACGCTGTGCAGGAACGCGGTGGCCGTGAGCCACGGCATCAGCGACGCGTTCTCGACCGGGTCCCACATCCAGTAGCCGCCCCAGTCGAGCTCGTGGTAGCTCCAGCGGGCGCCGAGCACGATGCCGAAGCCGAGCGCGCACCAGGCGGCGAGCGTGAACGGGCGGGTGGAGCGGATCCACTCCGCGTCCAGCCGCCGCGTGATCAGCGCCGCGATCGCGAACGCGAACGGCACCGCGAACAGCGTGTAGCCGCTGTAGAGCATCGGCGGGTGGATCATCATCCCCGGGTCGCGCAGCAGCGGGTTCAGGCCCGCGCCCTCGGCGACGATCCGCTCCGCCCGCGTGAACGGCGACTCGCCGAACAGCATCACGCCCGCGAAGAACGCGGCGAAGCCGAGCAGCACGGCGGTCGCGTACGGGGCGAGCGCGCGCAGCTTGTGGCGCGTGATGAAGAGGATGATGCTCGACCACAGGCCCAGCGAGAACAGCCACAGCAGCAGCGAGCCCTCCTGCGAGGACCACATCGCCGTCAGGCGGTAGAAGAGCGGCGTGGTGGTCGAGGAGTGCGACGCGACGACCGCGTACTCGAAGTCCGAGCGCACGAACGCCGCCTCGAGCAGCACGAACGCCACCGCGGTCGCGCCGGCCATCGCGTAGGCGGCGCGGCGGCCGGACGCGACGAAGTCACGTCGCTGCGCCCGCGCGCCGTAGAGCGAGGCCGCGATCCCGTACAGGGCGGCCGCGAACGCGACGATCAGGCAGGCATGCCCTGCGTTGATCACGTCAGGAGTCGGTCTTGTCCGCCGTGAACTTCGACGGGCACTTCGTGATCAGGGTGCCGACCTGGCCCACATAGACGTCGCCCTGCTTGACGACGTCGATGACGATCTCGCGGTCGGCCCGGAACGGATCCGGCAGGCGCCCGGCGTAGGTGACGGGCACGGAGACCGTGCCGTCGCGATCGCGGACGCGGAAGTACGTCGTCTCGCCCTTGGTCTCGTAGCCCTTGACCACTTTCCCGACCAGCTGGTACTTCGCGCCGGGAGTCGGCGTGGCGTTGACCAGCTCGGACGGCTGGCGGGCCTCGGTCGAGGCGGAGAAGCTCGTCAGCGCCAGGGCGCCGGCCAGCAGAACGGCCGCGCTCAGGGCCACGACGAAGCGAATGGTGCGCTTCCGTGACGGATCCACAGGAGCAGTATGCCGCGCCCGTGACGCGAACGGCGCTAACGACTCTCAACACCGGAAGCTGAAACCTCTGGGCAGACCTGCCGTTAACAGGGCTCAAGGGATGCAGATCACCAGTTCATTGACCACAGCTCGTCGTCGCTCTCGCAAGCGCGGCAAGAACGCCACCACCCCCGGCCGGGAGCGCAACAAGCGCGCCAACGCCAGCCAGGACGCCGCCACCTACAGCTGCTCGTGCGGCTACATCTTCAAGGCCGCCGTGACGACGAACGTCGGCTGCCCGCACTGCGGCACCGACCAAGCCTGGTAGGCGCTCAAGCGGGGTACTCGAGGCGCCGATGAGCGCCTCGATGCCACCTTTCGCGCCTGAGCCGCAGTCGCAGTACCTCCACGGCACGCCGTACTCGAGTTGGCGCCGCCGCGTCGCCGCCTACCTGGTCGACTTCGTCGTGCTGCTCGTGGTGTACGTCGCGCTGCTCGCCGCCGCCTGGGTGGTGACCTACGTCGTGACCGACGACGACGGGACGGCCGAGACCTGGTCCGTAGTCGCCCTGTGGGCGCTGATCCCGATCGTCACGCTCCCCTACTACGCGCTCACGATGCGCCGGCGCGGCGCACACAACGGCCAGACGTGGGGCAAGCAGGCGCTGAAGATCCGCGTCGTGCGGCAGACCGGCGAGCCGGTGACCGCCGGGTTCGCGCTCCTACGCGAGATGCTGGTCAAGAACCTGCTGATGGGCCTGTGCGGGATCGTGCAGCTGATCGACTTCGCGTGGCCGATCTGGGACGACCACCGGCAGTCCTGGCACGACAAGATCGTCAGCACGTTCGTTGTGCGAGCCTGAGGCGCGTGGCCACCGCCGACCTGACCGTGATCGCGCTCGGACGCGCCGACGTGAGCGCTTCCGTCTACATCGCCGCGATCCAGCGCCGGCTCGCGGAGCAGAACCGCGTGAAGTACGTCATGCACGCGATGGGCACGTCGCTGGAGGGGTCGACGGCGGACATCCTCGCGCTGGTCGGCGAGCTGCACGCCGTGCCGTTCGAGCAGGGCATCCCGCGGGTCTACACCGTGCTCAAGCTCGACGAGCGGCGCGACCGGCCGGACCAGACGCTGGCCGACAAGGTCGCCTCGGTCGAGCGGCGGCTGTCGGCGTCGTGACGGCGCCGGTCTTCGACCCGCCGCCGCGGGCCACGCTCCCACCGTTCGCGAGCTTCGGCGCCCGTGCGCTCGCCGGGATCGTCGACGCGCTTGTCATCGTCGTGCCCGTCAGCGTCGCGCTGCTCGTCCTTTCGGCCGTTCTTGGCGACGACGTCTGGAGCGTCGGGGTCGTCCCGTTGGCGCTCGTCGCCGCCGCGCTGTACTACCCGCGCACGATGGGCCGGACCGGCTCGCTGGAGGGGCAGACCTGGGGCAAGCAGATCGCCCGCATCCGCGTCCTGCGCGTCGACGGGCAGCCCGTGACCGCCGGCACCGCGGTCCTGCGCGACGTCTTCGGCAAGTGGCTCATCTTCACCGTCCTCGCCGTGATCGCGATCTTCATCCCGACGCTCGTGAACTTCGTGCTGCCGCTGTTCGACAAGCACAAGCAGGCCCTGCACGACAAGATGGCTGCCACGGTTGTCGTTCGCGCCGACCTCGCGTAAAGTTCTTCTCTGTGATGCACCGCCTTCACATCTTCGCCACGACCCGCTGAACGGGTTTCAGGCCGACGCGCCTGGAGCCCGCTCCCCGTCGTGTCCTTTTCTTGCGAATTGATGTGGAGATCCTCCGTTGCCATCTCAGCTCACCCGTGCGCGGGTGCTTGCGCAGTACCGCGGCCACTGGCTGGTCGCTTCCGAAGCAGATGAGCCGCCGCAGCTCCTGACCGCCCGCGGGCGGTTGACCGAGACGCCGATCACCGGCGACTGGGTCGGCGTGGACGAGGGCGGCGCGATCGCGCACGTCTACAACCGCACCGGGACGATCATCCGGCGCGTCCCGGGCGAGCAGGGCAAGCCCGTCTCGGCGCAGATCCTCGCGGCGAACGTCGACCTGGCGCTCGTCACCGAGCCCCTGCCCGAGCCGAAGGCCCGACGGCTCGAGCGCTTCGCGGCGCTGGCGGCGGCCGGCGGCGTGCCGGTCGCGCTCGCGCTCACCAAGACCGACCTCGTCGACGACGGCTACTTGACCGCCGCGCAGCTCGCGCGCCGAATGGGCGTCGCGGACGCGTTCGACGTGAGCGCGGTGACCGGCGAGGGCATCGACGCCGTGCGGTCGCTGCTCACGCCCGGGACGACCGCCGTCCTGCTCGGCGCCTCCGGCACGGGCAAGTCCACGCTCGTGAACGCGCTCCTCGGCGAGGACCGGATGAAGACGGGCGAGGTCCGCGCGTCCGACCGCCGTGGGCGCCACACCACGGTCACCCGCGAGCTGCTCACGCTCCCCGGCGGCGCGCAGCTGATCGACACGCCGGGCATCCGCGTGGCGGGCCTGTGGGACGGCACCGGCGAGTCCTTCGCCGACGTCGACACCCTCGCGGAGCACTGCCGCTTCGTGGACTGCGAGCACCGCACCGAGCCGGGCTGCGCCGTCCGCGACGCGATCGACCCGGAACGGCTGGCCGCCTGGCGCAAGCTCCAGCGCGAGCTCGCGTGGGTCGAGGACCGCCGCGCGGCCCAGCGCCAACGCGACGAGTGGCACAAGCAGATCACGCGCCACATGCGCGCCAACCCCAAGCGCTGAAACACGCAAGCGCCCCGCTTCGGCGGGGCGCAAAGCGGCGGACGGGACTCGAACCCGCCACCTACGGCTTGGGAAGCCGTCGCTCTACCAGATGAGCTACCGCCGCGTGGATTCGCAAGCCTAGCGCAGGGCGCGGGTACCCTGGGGCCGGTGCGTATGCGCGTCTTCTGGCCGGTGACTCTCGCGGCCGCTCTGCTGGTCGGCCTGCTCGCTTATGGCGTGTTCTCCAAGGGTGGGGACACGACGCTCGACGAGGCGGTCGCCAAGGGTGAGCGGCCGATGGCCCCCGTGGCCTCGCTGCCCGTGCTCGGCGCGGACGGCAGCTCCTCCCTCGCCGACTACAAGGGCAAGGTCGTCGTGCTCAACGTGTGGGCTTCGTGGTGCGACCCATGTCGCGAGGAGATGCCGCTGCTGCAGAAGACGCACGAGAAGATCTCATCTCAGGGTGGGATGGTGCTCGGCGTGGACACGCAGGACGCGTCGACGAAGGCGCTCGAGTTCCTGAAGGAGGTCAAGGCCTCGTTCCCGAGCGTGCGTGACCGGGACCGCGAGTACGGGCGCGAGTTCGGCGTCAACGGCTATCCGGAGACGTTCATCATCGACCGCAAGGGCCGGATCGCGGCGATGCAGCGCTTCCCCGTCGACCAGGCCTGGCTGGACAAGCACCTCCCGAAGCTGCTAGCAGAGACAGCGTGAAGTCCTTCCTCCTCGTCCTCCTGGCGGCGCTGGCGCTCGCGGCGCCCGCGCAAGCCCAGCAAGCCTCGCTCCCCGACATCGAGGACGAGGTCATGTGCGTCGAGTGCGGCACCGTGCTGAGCGTCTCGAACTCGCCCGTGGCGATGCAGGAGCGCCAGTTCATCCGCGACCAGATCGAGCTGGGCAAGAGCAAGGCCGAGATCAAGGCCGCGCTCGTGGACGAGTACGGCGAGGAGGTGCTCGCCGACCCGGGCACCGGCGGCTTCAACGCGACGCTGTGGCTCGTGCCGATCCTCGTCGCGCTGCTCGCGCTGGGCGGGATCGTGTTCGCGGTCCGCAAGTGGCGCGGCCGCACGCCCGCGACGGAGCCCGAGCTGCCGCCGCCGCTGAGTGACGAGGACGCCCGCCGCCTGGACGCGGAGCTGAGCCGATGACCGGCGGCGTCGACACCACGATCATCGCCGCGTTCGCGGTCGGCTTCATCTCCTTCATCTCGCCCTGCGTGCTGCCGCTGGTGCCGGGCTACCTGAGCGCCGTGTCCGGCTACAGCCTCGCGGACATGAAGTCCGGCGACCGCGGCCTGGCGAAGATCCTGCTGCCCGCGATCGTCTTCTGCCTGAGCTTCACGGCGGTGTTCGTCGCGCTCGGGATGACCGCGACCGGCCTCGGCTCCACGCTGCAGGACTCGCGCGGCACGCTGGACAAGATCGCGGGCGCGATCATCATCGCGCTCGGCGTCTTCTTCCTGCTCACGCCGTTCATCCCGCGCCTGAACAAGGAATGGCGCCCGGACGCGCTGATCAGCCGCGCGGGCTCCGGCGGCCCGCTGATCGCCGGCGCCGCGTTCGCGGTGGCGTGGACGCCCTGTGTCGGCCCGACGCTCGGCACGATCCTGAGCGCCGCCGCCACGCAGGACACGGTCGGCAAGGGCGGCATCCTGCTCGCGTTCTACTCCGCGGGCCTCGCGGTGCCGTTCCTGCTCACCGCGATCGCGTTCACGCGCATGACCACCGCGTTCGCCTTCCTGCGCAAGCACTACCTCGTGATCACCGCGCTCTCCGGCCTGATCCTGATCACGATGGGCGTGATGCTCTACACCGGCGAGCTCGCGAACCTGAACATCAAGGCCCAGGAATGGTTGGACGACCTGGGCCTGAACTTCTTCAAGTCCGTTTGACCTTCACGGTCTGACTCATCGTGGTCGGGTGGATGAGGCACGTGAGCTTGTACGTGCCGGGCACGGTCGGCGTGAACGAGTACCGCCCGCGCGTGTTCCCGAGGTAGCTGGAGGAGAAGCCGCGCGGGCCGTTGGCCACGGTGACGCTGTGCGGCTCGTAGCCCGTGAACTCCCAGGTGAGCTTCTGCCCCACCCGCGCCGTGAGCCGCGGCTTCGCGAAGAACTGGTCGCCGACCTCGAGCCGCCGGCCGTCGAACGCGCGCCAGCGCCCACGCGGCGCCAGCAGCTGCGGTACGAGGCGGTCGAACACGTACGGCGCCGCGGTGTCGTAGACCGGCGGGACCGTCACCTCGCGCAGGTCGGTCGGCATCGGGCCGCACGGCGTGACGGTGTCGTCGCGGACCAGGTGCAGCGCCCAGAAGCCCATCGCGGCCACGTGGAGCTGCGCGTTCGAGTGCACCGCCTCGCGCTCGAGCGTCTCCCCCGCCGTGACCGGGATGCCCTGCAGCGTGCGGAACGTGCCGTTCGCGATCGGTCCCGGCTCGTGCAGGATCGGGCGGATCGTGTTGTAGGGATGGTCGTCGGCGCCGTAGTACGCCTTCGCGTCGAGCAGCGTCCGGCCGCAGGTGACGCTGCGCAGCGTCTGGTTGAGCGCCCCGCCGTGATGGTGGGAGCCGCCGCCGAGGATGCGTCCGTTGAACGGCACCGTCCACGTCGAGCGGTCGCTGAAGGTCGAGCCCGGCGCGCCGCCGCCCGGCACGTCGTAGGCCATGCCGTTCATCAGATGCGCGCAGTTGCCGACGGTGATCGGGTACAGCGGCTCGCGCGGCTCGGTCGTATACCAGACCTTCGTGCGCACGAAGAAGCGCTTGGACCGCTGGTAGTGGTTCATCACCATCGTCTGCAGCGTCCAGCGCGGCGCGCTGCCGTCGTGCATGACGTTCTGGATGCCGTAGCGCGCCCGCTGCTCCGGCGGCCACGCCGCGTCGAAGCGCCCGTTCGGGTGCTCCTCCCCGCGCCCGGCGATGAAGCCGCCGCCCAGGCAGCCGCCCGGCCCCGGGTCGACCCGTCCGCCCGCGTAGTAGAGGAAGTGGTGGACCATCATCTTGTCCACCGGCAGCGGCTTCGCGTCCGGGCGCTTGGAGTCCACGAGCGCCATCTCCTGGAAGCCGAGGATGGACCCGGGCTGCGCCGGCGCGGCCTTGCCGTCCGGCTTGAGCTCGACCGTCTCGGTCCGGTGGACGTACGGCAGCGAGTCGATCGGCGGCGAGTAGAGCGTCAGGAGCTGCTCACCCGCGCTGGCGGGCGCTGCGCACAGCAGCAGGCCCAGCAGCGCCGCGAGCAGCGGTCTCATCGCGCGCTGATGGCCTCGCGCAACGCGACGAAGTCCGCGTCGCTGACCGTGACGGACAGCAGCTGGTCCTGGGTGCCGGCGTAGATGACGACATCGTCGCCATCCCGGTAGCCGCCGACGACATGCCCCGCCTGGGGGCGCGTGGCGCGACCCTCCTCGGCGAGGATCGTGAACGTCTCGATCGCGGCCCGCAGGTTCGCGGCCGGGATGAAGACGCACTGCGGCCCGTTGCAGAGCACGAGGCCGCGGTTGTCCGCGTGGATGTACGGCGTGGGCAGTTTCGCGTTGACGGTGATCATGGCCTACATGGACTCGGGAGCGGACACACCGAGCAGCGTAAGCGCTCCGGCAAGTGTGCGTCGCGTTGCCACGCTCAGCGCGATCCGGAACGCGCGCAGCTCGGCATCGGATTCCTTGAGCACGGGCGAGTCGCGCCAGAAGGCCGAGAAGGCCTGGGCGAGCTCGAGCGCGTAGGTCGCGATCCGGTGCGGGGCGCGCCGGTCGGTCGCCTCGCGCACCTCGCCCGGAAACGCGAGCACGCGCCGGACGAGCTCGCGGTCGGCGTCGTTGAGCCCGGCCGCCGTGGCCTCGCTCGCGAGCGCCGCTTCGACCTCGCCCGCCTCCAGGTTGCGCATGATCGAAGACAGCCGCGCGTGCGCGTACTGCACGTAGTAGACGGGGTTCTCCGGGTCCTGCTTGGAGGCCAGCTCGAGGTCCAGGTCGATCGTCGAGTCGTGCGAGCGGCTGAGCATGAACCAGCGCGTCGCGTCGACGCCGATGCGCTCGATCAGCTCGGTGAGCGTGACGAAGTCGCCGGCGCGCTTGGACATCTTCGCCCGGTCGCCGCCCTCGACGATGTGCACGAACTGCAGGATCGGCACCTCGACGCGCTCGGGGTCCTCCCCCAGCGAGCTCGCGATCGCCTTCAGGCGCGCGATGTAGCCGTGGTGGTCGGCGCCGAGCACGTAGATCGCCTTGTCGAAGCCGCGGCGGAACTTGTCCTCCTGGTAGGCGACGTCGGCCGCGAAGTACGTCGGCGCGCCCGTGGAGCGCTTGAGCACGCGGTCCTTGTCGTCGCCGAACTCCGTCGTGCGCAGCCACAGCGCGCCGTCGGACTCGTACAGGTGGCCCTGCTCGCGCAGCCGGTCGAACGCGATGTCGATCGGTGACGGGCTGCCCTCGTGCAGTGAGCCCTCGAGGAAGTACGTGTCGAAGTCCACCCGGTACGCGTGCAGCGTCGTCCGGATGCCCTCCATGATCAGGCTCGAGGCCTCGGCGCCGAGTTCCTCGTCGGAGCGCTCGGCGGCGTTCGGGATCTGCTCGGCGAGCGCCTTGACGTAGTCGCCCTTGTAGCCGTCCTCGGGCACGTCCTCGCCGCGGGCGAGGGCGCCGACGGAGGCGCCCAGCCGGTCGATCTGGCCGCCCGCGTTGTTGAAGTAGTACTCGCGAGCGACGGCGTGGCCGGACAGCTCGAGCATGCGGGCGAGCGCGTCGCCGTACGCGGCGTGGCGCGCGCTCGCGGCGGTCATCGGGCCGGTCGGGTTCGCGCTGACGTACTCGACGTTGACGTTGAGCTTGACCTCGGGCTCGCCGTGACCCCAGCCGTCGCCGGCCTGCAGGACCCCGCGCGTGGCGTCGACGTACCAGGCGTCCGCGAGGAAGACGTTCAGGAACCCCGGGCCGGCGACCTCCACGCGCTCGACGCTGGCCCCCAGGCGCTCGCTGAGCTTCACGCCGAGGCGCTCGGCGACCTCCCGCGGCGAGGCGCCCAGCGCGGGCGCCAGCAGCATCGCGGCGTTGGTCGAGTAGTCGCCGAAACCGGCCTTCTTGGGGCGCTCGAGGCTTAGCCGGCCCTTGGGCGTCGGCTCGCCGTCGCGCAGGTCGCCGGCGGCCGCCTCGACGGCCGCCCGCAGGTCGTCGATGGGATGCACGCGTATGACGTTAGAGGAGGCGGAACACGCCGGCTGGGGGCAGCTGGTCGTAGTCCGGATCGCACATGCCGACGGGCGCGATCCGCACGGTCGCGGGGCGCCGCGCCGGGACCCACCGGCCGGCGACGACTCGGCGGCCGTCGACCGTCACCCGCAGGCGGCACGGGCGTCCGTAGCTCGCGCCGTCGTCCCACGTCGCTCTCAGCCGCCCGGGCCGCAGATGCAGGACCGGCCCGGCGCTCGCCACCCGCTCGCAGCCGGCCGGAATCCGCGGCACCGTTCCCTCGTCGGCCCATACCCGGTCGCGCCCCGCGCCGCAGCGGATCACGGCGCCGGCCTCGACGCTGAAGTAGTCGTCGCCGGCGCGGCCGATCAGCGTGTCCTCCCCCTGGCCGATGAGCTTGTCGTCGCCGGCGCCGCCGTCGATCCGGTCCTTCCCGAAGCGGCCTTCGAGGCGGTTGCCCTGCGCGTCGCCGATGAGGACGTCGTCCCCGGACCCGCCGATCGCGCGCTCCAGGCTCTCGAAGACGTCCCCGTCAGGCCCGCGCCCGCGGGCGAGGTCGATCCGCAGGTCGTCCGTGCGGTCGAAGTAGTTGGCGGTGTCCGAACCGGCCCCGCCGGAGACGACGTCCGGGACCGGCTCGCGCCCGTCGTGGCCGAGCAGGAAGCGGTCATCGCCTCGCCCGCCGCTCATCCGGTCGCGCCCTGGACCGCCGTCGAGCCGGTCGTGCCCCGGGCTCCCTACGAGCGTGTCGTCGCCGTCCCCGCCGACGAGGCGCGTCGCGGTCGTCGTCTCGAGGCGGTCGTTGCCCGGGCCGCCGTAGACGCTGCCGAGCAGGTCGCTGTGGTTGACCACGGTGTCGTCGCCGTCGCCGGTGTCCACGAAGAGGTCCTGCGACCCCGGGCAGCGCACGGCCGTCGGACTCTCCGGCACGCATTCCCCCGTCGGGGCGCCGGCCGTGTCGGTGATCCGGACGTCCTTGCCGGCGGGCTCGATCGTGACCTGGTTGCGCTCGCCGGGCGCGGCGGTGAAGGCGTACGCTCCGCCGAACTTCGGATCCCAGGAGCTGGTGATCGTGCCGGCCTGAGCGGGCGCGGCGAGGCCGAGGAACGCAGCGAGGACGAGCGCGGCCCGCGTCATCGCACCAGCCGGAAGCTCTGGCCGTGCATCGGCTCGCCGGATACGTCTCTGCAGCCGCGCGCGAGCGTGAACCGCAGCGTCGCGGGGTGGCGGACCCGCGTGGGGCGTCCGGCGGTGATCGGCGTGCCGCCGAGGGTGATCCGCAGCCGACACCCGTGCGGGTACCGGCGCGCGTCCCAGCGCGGCGTGACGGTGCCGCCCGTCAAGCGCAGCACGGGACCTCCCCCGCGCGCGCGTTCGCAGTCGGCGTGCAGGCGCACGACGCCCCCGATGGCGTTCACGCGGTCCAGGCCCGAGCCGCAGCGGACCTCGTGCGCGCCGACCAGCTCGAGGCGATCGTCTCCGGCGCCGCCGCGCACGTCGTCGCGCCCGCTGTCCTCCTCGAGGTAGTCGTCGCCGCCGCGGCCCTCGATTCGGTCGTCGCCGCCGGCCCCGTCGAGGTTGTTCGCCGCGTCGTCGCCGATCAGCACGTCGTCGGCCCTCCCGCCGGTGGCGTGCTCGATGCTCGTCAGCGTGTCGCCCTCTGGGCCGAGGTCACGCGCGAGCTCGATCCGCACAGGGGTGGCACGTTGGGTGTAGGTGGCCGTGTCCTGGCCGCCGCCGCCGTCGATCAGGTCCGCGACCGGCGCGGCGCCTTCGCCGTCGGCGAGCAACCCGTCGTTGCTCGGGCCGCCGTACAGCGCGTCCTGTCCCGGCCCGCCGTCGAGCAGGTTGTTCCCGGGCCCGCCGATCAGCGTGTCGTCGCCCTCGCCGCCGTTCATGCGTCCCCCGTCGCTCTCCAGCCGGTCGTTCCCGTGCCCGCCGGAGACTTCTCCGATCCGGCCGCCACGGTCGATCGCGGTGTCGTCACCGTCGCTGAGGTCGACGACGAGCCGGTACGCCTCCGGGCAGAGGCCTTCCGGGCACGCGCCGGTGACCGGCGCGCCCGCGTCGACGAGGCGAAACCCCTCGCCGACGGGCTCGACCGTGACCTGGTTGACCTCGCCGGGCGCGGCCGTGAACACGTACGTGCGCACCTCGACGCCGTGGTCCAGGTGCGTGCGGACCTCGACCGTGCCGGCCTGCGCAGGCGCGACGAGCAGCAGGAGGAAGAGGACGGTGAGCCGCTTCATGGCAGCAGCCGGAACGCCGTGGCGGTGTAGCCGTTCCCGAACGCGCCGCGGCAGCGCCGGGTGGGCACCAGGCGGACGGACGCGTCGCCACGCGCGCGCAGGCTCGCGCCGGTGAAGCGGCGCAGGACGGTCGTGCTGCGGTCTACGGTGGCGCGGATCCGGCAGGGTCGACCGTACTCGCCCGACCGCCAGCGCAGGATGAGCCGCGAGGGGGTGATGCGGAGGCTCGGGCCGGGGCCGACCAGCGTCTCGCAGTCGCGCCGGACGCGCGGCAGCCCGCGCTCGAGGTCGACGTCGACCTTGTCCTCACCTGCGCCGCAGCGCGCGTAGGCGCTGCCGCTGATGCTCAGCTGGAGGTAGTCGTCGCCGGGGCCGGCGTCAAGGCGGTCGTCGTCCGTGGTGGCCAGCGCGTCGTCGCCCGGGCCACCGACGGCGGTGTCGTCGCCGCGGTCTCCGTCGAGCAGGTCCGCGCCGTCGCGTCCGACGAGCCGATCGTTCCCGGCGCCGCCGTCGAGCTGGTTGGCGGCGCCGTCCCCGAGCAGGACATCCGGACCGTCCGTGCCGTTGACGTGCTCGATCCCGGGCAGCCGGTCGCCGTCGGGGCCGACGTCACGCGCGAGGTCCACGCGCACGCCGCGACGGCCGCCGAAGCGCAGGCGGTCGTCGGCGCCGTCACCGCCGTCGAGGAGATCCGTTTCGTGGTCGTCGTCGGTCAGGTCGTCCCCGCCGGCGCCGCCGAGCACCTGGTCACGGCCGGGGCCGCCGTCCAGGTCGTCGTCCTCCGGGGACCCCTCGAGCCGGTCGTCGCCCGCGCCACCGTCCAGGTAAGCGCTCGCCAGGGCGACGAGCCGATCGTTGCCCTCGCCGCCGACCACGCTCGCGCTGAACGCGGTACGCACGACCACGACGTCATCGCCGTCGCCCGTGTCGATCTGGACACCGATGTCGGCGGCCGAGCAGAGGACCGTGTTCGGCCCCTCCGGGGTGCAGCCGACGGGCGGCGCGGCAAGGTCCGTGAACCGTACCTGCCCCGTCGGCAGGCGTTCGACGGTGATGTCGTTGCGCTCGCCCGGCGCGGCCTTGAACTCCCACCACCCCATGCCCTGGTCGTAGCGGTTGCTGGGGTCCGGCGGCCGGATCTGCAGCGTCAGGGTTCCCGCCTGCGCCGGGGCAGCGAGGACGAGGGCGACGCTAGTGGTGATAAGGCTCGTTGGCCAGGATCTTGTGTGCACGGTAGAGCTGCTCCAGCAGAACAACGCGCGCCAGCATGTGAGGAAGCGTCATTGGTCCGAAAGACAGCTTGTGGTGTGCCCGCGGGAGTTCGATTCCGAACGCCCCGCCGATCACGAAGCACACGTCCAGGCCGCCCTGGCGGCGTTCCTCGACCCACTCGCTGAAGGCCTCGGAGGAGGCGGTCCGGCCGCGGCTGTCGAGCAGGCAGACGAAGGCGCGTTCGGGGATCCGCCGGAGCAGGGCCTCGTCGTCGGCGACCTCGATCACGTCCACGCGGGCGTACCGGGTGAGCAGCTTCGCGTAGTGGTCGAGGTCGTCGGCGAACGGGGTGCCCTTGGCTTTGCCGACCGCGACCACGGAGTAGTGCACGGTGTGGGATGCTAGGCCGGATGGCCTCAGACGACCGCGAACGGCACTTCAACCTGCACACCACGCCGGAGGTGATGGCGGGGGTGTACGCGAACTTCGCGACCGTCTCGCACTCCGACTACGAGTTCACGCTCACGTTCTCACGCGTGGACCACGAGGTGGAGGCCGACGAGGTGCCGGGTGTCGTCGTCTCGCGCGTGTCGCTGTCGGCGCGGGCGATGCAGGAGCTGATCGCGGCGATGGAGGACAACTTCTCCAAGTGGCAGACGCGGGAGGGCATCAAGCGCCTCCCGGAGACCCGTCCGGACTTCCGGAACGGCGAGTAGCTCCCAGCGCCTGGCCGATCCGCTCCATCGTCGTGGGGTGGGTCCCCATGAGCAGCTGCTGCCAGCCGGGCGGGTCGGGATCGCCGACGTTCTGCAGCGTGATCCGGCGTTCGAAGCCCACCATCGCGTCGGGCTCGTCCGTCATCCGCAGCGCGAAGTCGTCGGCGCGACGCTCGATCGCGCGTGAGAGCTGGTTGGAGATCAGCGTCAGCGCGGGCGTGGCGAGGGCCAGCGACAGGACGGCGGCGGGTACGGCCGTGGTGCCCGGCTGCGTGAGGCGCTCCGTCGCGCGCGCCACGACCAGCATCCCCAGCGGCGCGACCAGCGCCACGAACAGCAGCCCGCCCGGCACGTCGTTGAACTTGACGTGGCCGAGCTCGTGCGCGACGACGAGCCGCGTCTCGGCGGGCGTGAAGTCCTCCAGCAGCGTGTCGTAGAGCACGACCCGCTTCGTGTGGCCGAGCCCGGTGACGTAGGCGTTGGCGGCGGTCGTGCGGCGCGAGGCGTCGACCTCGTAGACCTCGCCCACTTCGACGCCGGCCTTGCGGGCGAGCTCGAGCACGTCGTCGCGCGCCGCGCCGGCCGGGAGCGGCGTGAACCGGTTGAACACCGGGTCCAGGAGGACCGGGCCCAGGTAGGAGAAGAGCACGGCGAAGCCGGCGACCGCGGCCGCGCCGGGCGCCCACCAGTCGCGGCCGAAGCGCCGCATCCCGACCACGAGCAGCGCGCCGCCGCCCGCGGCGAGCCCCGCGCCGATCGCCGTCGACTTCGCGGTGTCCGCCGCCCAGCCGCCCCAGGACTGCGTGACCAGCCCGACGTGCTTGGCGCGCTCCCGCGAGGCGGCGCGCAGCGGGAGCGCGGCGGCCGTGGTCGCGAGCGTGATCGCGGCGGCGGCCGCGGCGCCCGTCAACACCGGGCGACGACCGGCCCGAGGCGCGTAGCGGACGGCGAGGATCAGGATGCCGAGCTCGACGACCGTTCGCCCGCCGTAGAGCCACAGCTGCCCGGTGCGAAACTGCACGGCGCGGTCCAATTCGGCGTCGCTGAAGTAGGCTCGCACGTCCGCCTCGACAACCGGGTATCGCTCCTTCGGCCGCAGCAGGAGCACCGCAGCCTCCGCGACGACGATTGCGGCGACCACGGCAACGGGAAGGCGGAGCCTCTGCGGCACCGAATAGACGCTACGCCATGCAGGTCGCCATCTGTTCCGACATCCACGGGAATCGCCACGGCTTCGAAGCCGTGATCGCCGCTGCGCATGAAGCCGGCGTCGACGAGATGTGGTGCCTCGGCGACCTCGTGGGCTACGGCGCCGAGCCGGACGCCTGCGTCGCGCTCGCCGACGAGCACTGCTCGATCGTCCTCGCCGGCAACCACGACCTCGCCGTGACCGGCGCGCTCTCGCTCGAGGACTTCTCGCGCGGCGCGGCGCTCGCGGCCCGCTGGACGCGCGAGACGATCAAGCCGGAGACGATGGAGTGGCTGAGCGAGCTCTCCCCCGAGGGCACCGGCCAGGGCATCGGGCTGTTCCACGCCTCACCGCGCGATCCGGTCTGGGAGTACGTGCTCTCGAACCTGACGGCCGAGATGTGCTTCGACTCGACGGACTTCCGCGTCTCGTTCATCGGCCATTCGCACGTGGCGCTCTCTTTCACCCGGGTCGAGGGTGAGCCGGCCGCGGGCACGACGCGCCGGGAGGGGACGGAACTGGACCTGTCCGAGAGCGAGTGGCTGATCAACCCGGGTTCGGCCGGCCAGCCGCGTGACGGCGACCCGCGCGCCGCCTGGCTACTGCTGGATACGGACGCCAAGACCGCCGTCTTCCACCGCACCGAGTACGACATCGCGGGCGCGCAGGCCGCGATCCGGGCGGCGCGGCTCCCGGACTCCCTTGCCGAGCGACTGCAATACGGGCAGTAACCTCGATACGTCGATGAGACGCGCCTTGCCCCTCGTCCTCGCCGCCGCCTTCGTGGCGGGCTGCGGACAGTCCAACCCGGAGCTCATCCCGCAGTCCAACGCGTCCGCGATGGTCGAGGCCGCCGACGCGATCGAGACCGCCTGCGCCGCGGAGGACCGCTCGACGGTCCGGCGCCAGATCCGGCTCATCGAGCGCGAGATCGACGGGCTGCCGAGCGCGACCGACGACGCGCTGAAGGAGAACCTGACGGCGTGGGTCAAGCAGATCGAGGGCCGCGTGCAGGACGACTGCCGCGCGGAGTCGACCCCGACGCCGACGCCGACCGAGACGGCGACCGAGGAGCCGACGGAGACGCCCACCGAGACGCCGACGGAAGCGCCCACGGAGGAGCCGACGGAGACGCCCACCGAGGCCCCGACGGAAGCTCCGACCGAGGCGCCGACGGAAACCCCGGCGCCGACCGAGCCGCCCGTCGAGCCGACCACGACGCCCGGCGCCGAGGAGGTGCCGTAGTGGCGACGGAGCAGCTCTTCGCGGATCGCTACCGGCTGGAGCGCCGGCTCGGCGTGGGCGGCATGGCCACGGTCCAGCTCGCGTTCGACACGCGGCTGGAGCGGCTGGTGGCCGTCAAGCTGCTGGCCGAGCACCTGGCCGAGGACTCCGCGTTCATCACGCGCTTCCGTCGCGAGGCGTTGGCGGCCGCCAAGCTCGTGCACCCGAACATCGTCCAGGTCTTCGACTTCGGCACGGACACGCACAGCCAGCGCCAGTTCATCGTGATGGAGTTCGTGGACGGCAACTCGTGCGCCGAGCTGCTGCGCGACCGCGGGCCGATGGCGCCGCGCGACGCCGTCGAGATCCTCACCCAGGCCTGCCGCGGGCTGGACTACGCGCACCGCAACGGCGTCGTGCACCGTGACATCAAGCCCGGCAACCTGATGGTCAACAACGAGGGCGTCGTCAAGCTCGCGGACTTCGGGATCGCCAAGGCCGCCGAGCAGTCGGACATCACCAAGGTCGGTTCGGTGCTGGGCACGGCGGCCTATCTGTCGCCCGAGCAGGCGCGCGGTGAGCCGGCCGGCCCCGCTTCCGATCTCTACGCGCTCGGCGTCGTCTCCTACCAGCTGATCGCGGGTCGCCTGCCGTACGAGGCCGCCTCGTTGACGGATCTGGCTCGCCTACAGGAAGCGGGCGCGCCGCCGCGCCTCGATCTCGAGGTGCGCGACGTCCCGCCGACGCTCGCCGCCGCGATCGCCCGGGCGCTGGACCGCGACCCCGCGCGCCGCTACGCCGACGCCGCCGAGATGGAGGACGCGCTCCACGACGGCCTCGCGGGGATCGGCGACACGGGCTCCCTGGATTCGACGCGCGCGCTCCCGCCCACGGAGGACGCGACGCGGATGCTCGAGCGGACCCAGGCCGGCCCGCCGCCCGCGCGGCGCCGGCTGCAGCCGGTCGACGAGCCGCCGCGCCGCCCCGCGCCCAAGCGCCGCGCG
>NZ_JAPDDP010000061.1 GCF_027587195.1 Solirubrobacter phytolaccae
CGCGCAGCTCGGTCGGGCGCAGCTCCAGCGCGACGACCGCGTGCGGGGCGACGCGGACGCGCGCCGCGGCCGAGCCGACGCGGCGGCCGCGGGCGAAGGCGACGACGCGCAGCGGCCACTCGGCGGCCTTGATCTCCGCGGCGTGCGGGACGTGGACGGAGACGTCGGCCTCGCGCTGCTCGCCTGCGGGCACCTGGACGGTGCGGGGGAAGACCTCGGCCCAGCCGGCGGGCATGCCCTCGACGGTGAGCTCGAGCAGCTCGGCGCTGTCAGAGCGGTTGTCGACGCGGACGACCAGACGCGCGTCGGCCGCGGGATCGGCGACGGTCTCGGGCACGTCGGCGCCGTACTCGCCCCCGGGCACGCGAACCGCTACGCCGATGGCGTGTCGATGCCGTCCTGTCGTGCCTTCTCGGAACACTGAAACCGATCGTAGGTCCGCAGCCTTAAGGGTTGTGCAAACGGTTTCACCAGTAGCGTGCGGGCGGTGAGGATCGCACGCGTCGAGGCATTCGGCTACGAGCTGCGCTATGCGCATGGGGAGTACGTGATGTCGGGCGGGCGCAGCGTGGCGGCGCTGCCCAGCACGCTCGTGCGCGTCACGACCGACGACGGCGTCGAGGGCTGGGGCGAGACGTGCCCGCTCGGCGCGACCTATCTGGAGGCCCACGCGGACGGAGCGCGAGCGGCGCTGCGCCAGCTCGCGCCCGCGCTCGTCGGCGTCGACCCGACCAACCTCGGCGCCGTCCACACCGCGATGGACGGCGCCCTGCGCGGCCACGGCTACGCCAAGTCCGCGCTGGACATCGCCTGCTGGGACGTGCTCGGCCGCGCGCTCGGCGTCCCGGTCAGCACGCTCCTCGGCGGCGTCCGCTCGTCCGACTTCCCGCTCTACGTCGCGATCCCGCTCGGCCCGGCCGAGGCGATGGTCGAGCACGTCCGCGCCCGCCGCGCCGAGGGCGTGCGCCACTTCCAGCTCAAGCTCGGCGCCGACCCGCGCGAGGACGCGGCGCGCGTACGCGCCGTGTTGGAGGAGGACCTCGACGTCGTCGTCGCCGACGCGAACGGCGGCTGGCGGCTGCAGGACGCCGTGATCGCGGCCCGCGCGCTGGAAGGCCTGGACCGCGTGCTGTTCGAGCAGCCGTGCCCGACGCTGGAGGAGTGCCAAGTCGTCCGCGAGCGGACGACGCTGCCGATGGTGCTCGACGAGGTGATCACCGACGCGCAGTCGCTCCTCCGCGCCTACGGCGTGATGGAGGGCATCAACCTGAAGGTCGGGCGCGTCGGCGGGCTCGCCAAGGCCCGGCTGCTCCGCGACCTCGGCACCGAGCTCGGCCTGCGCTTCACGATCGAGGACAGCTGGGGCGGCGACGTCACGACCGCGGCGGTCAGCCACCTCGCGGCGTCCACCGCGCCGGACCAGCTCCTGATGGCCTCGTTCATGAACGACTGGACGCTGGACCACGTGGCGGGCTACGCGCCGCGCAGCGTGAACGGCCGCGGCGCCGCGCCCACCGCCCCCGGGCTCGGGATCGACGTGGACACGGCGTCCCTTGGCGCGCCGCTCTTCACCACGTAGATTCCGGCAAAGTGGTCACCCTCACGCACATCGGCGGCCCCACCGCCCTGGTCGAGTTCGCCGGCTGGCGGATCCTGACCGACCCCACGTTCGATCCCGCCGGCGGGAAGTACAAGTTCGGCTGGGGCACCGGCTCGACGAAGACGACCGGCCCGGCGATCGACCCCGCCGACCTCGGCCCGATCGACGCCGTCCTGCTCACGCACGACCACCACGAGGACAACCTGGACGCCGCCGGGCGCGCGTTCCTCCCCCAGGTCGACACGGTGGTCACGACGGCCGCGGGCGCCGAGCGGCTCGGTGGCGCGACGCGCGGACTGAAGGACTGGGAGACGACGACGCTGACCAAGGCCGGCTCCCCGGACATCACCATCACCGCTACCCCGTGCCGCCACGGCCCGCCGCTCAGCCACCCGATCGTCGGCGACGTGATCGGCTTCGCGCTCGAATGGGGCGAGGGCGTGCTGTGGTTCAGCGGGGACACGGTCCTCTACGACGGCGTGAAGTCGGTCGCGCAGCGCCTGCGGGTCGAGATCGCGGTGCTGCACGTCGGCGGCGTCCAGTTCCCGGTCACCGGCCCCGCCCGCTACACGATGACCGGCCCGGACGCGGTCGAGCTCACGAAGCTGATCGAGCCGCGCGTCGCGATCCCGATCCACTACGAGGGCTGGAAGCACTTCCGGGACGGCAAGGCCGGTGTCGAGCGCGCGGTCGCCGCCGCGCCGTCCGACGTGCAGGCGCGATTCCGGTGGCTCACGATCGGCGAGCCGGTCGAGGTCTAGCTCGACGCGCAGCGCTTCGGCTGCTTCGCCCCCGGCTCGACGCACAGCGTCTTCATCGTCGGGAACCGGTTGCGCACGATCGGCAGGCGCATGACCTTGCCGATCGTCCGCGGCGCGGTGACCCACACCTCGACTTTGGCGCCCGGCTTGGCGGAGAACCGCTTCGCCGACGCGCGCGCCTTGCGGACCTTCAGCACGCGCCGCTTGAACGGGCAGGAGCGACCGGAGCAGCGCAGCTCCACCTTCGCGCCGGCCGTGATGCCGGTGACCACGAAGCTGCGGAACGTCGTCTTGGTGGCCGTCGCGTCGCCGCCCGCGGTCAGCACCGCGGCCGCGCGCGGGAACGGTGCGAGCACGCCGTCGCAGTTCTCGTCGACCTGGTTGCCCGCCACCTCCAGCGCGCCCGGGTAGATGTGCGCGGCGTGGTCGTTGCAGTCCAGCGACTCCGGGAACCGGTCATGGTCGGCGTCGACGAGCATCACGAACGTGGCCATGGCGGGCGTCGGGTCGGTGTGGCCGAAGTCGTCGACGGCCGCGACCGCGAACGTGTGCACGCCGCCGGGCAGCGGCGGTGTGGTGTACGGCGACGCGCACCGCACCGGCCTCGCGCCGTCGACGCTGCACGCGAACGTCACGTGGGGCTCGTCCGCGACGAACGCGAACGTCGGCGGGGCGGTCACGGTCGTGCCGTTGGGTCCGCTCGTGATCGTCGTCTCGGGCGGAGTGCGCTGGTCGGCCTGCGCGGTGGCGGGAAGCGCGCAGGCGACGATGAGGAGAATGCTGGGGAGGAGTCTCACCCAGCGATCCCACCAGCCTTCGCGCGTCCCGACAATCGGGGGCGCGCCCTGAAGTTAGACGTCGATCTCGGCTTCGCCGTCCGCCGGCTCGGGGCTGAACGACTCGCCCGCGTTGAGCGCGCGCACGGCGCCGCGCTTGTGCTCGGGCGTCGTGCGGTCCAGCATCAGCACGCCGTTCAGGTGGTCGGTCTCGTGCTGGATGATGCGGGCGTGCAGGCCGCTGACCTCGAGCCGAAGCGGCTCGCCGTGCGCATCCTGCGCCTCGAGCACGATGTCCACCGGGCGCTCGACCTCGACGTGCACGCGCGCGCGTCCGAGCGACAGGCAGCCCTCGAGCGCGGCGTCGACCGCCTCGCCGCTCTCGACGATCGTCGGGTTCACGATGACCCGCGCGGGCGCGTCGTCCTCGTCGTCCGGGAGGCGGTAGACGAACACGCGTCGCAGCGACCCGACCTGGGTCGCGGCGAGGCCGGCGCCGTCGGCCTCGCGCATGATCTCCTCGAGCTCGGAGACGTGCTGGGCGAAGGACTCGTCGAACGCCTCGACCGGGCGTGCGCGCTCACGCAGCACGGGGTCTCCCCACTGGCGGATGAGCGCGAACGCGCGTTCCTTGGACTCGGACACGGCCGCGAGAATAGCTAGGCGCCGATGAGCTTGCAGAGGAGTGTCAGCGCGGCGTCATCTACCGGATTTCCGCTGCCCGCGAGCGTCCTTCCGGTCGGTGCCGTCGCCGCGTTCGCACCGGCCACGAACGCCGGCTTGGCCTGCGTCGCGCGTGCGGCACTCACGTCGCGGAGCGCCTTGCGCAGCGCGCTCCGGTCGCGCGCGAACGCTTTCGTGGCCACGCCGACCGCGCGCACCTTGCCGCCGCGGACCTCGTAGGCGGAGCGGCCGGAGATCACGATCCGCGCCTTCCCGCCGGCGCGCTGGCCGACACGCACGCCCGCCGTCCTGCGGCCCTGCGCGGTGGAGCCGACGAGCGCCACGCGGCCGTCGTCGCCGAACACCGCCACGTCGGCCGCGCGCGGGTTGCCGGAGCCCTTCACGCACCAGCTCCACGCGCGATCGCGCTGCTGGGGCTGGCCGGCGCCGCGGAGGATTCCCGTCCAGCTCACGCCGAGCTTGAGCGTCTTCGTCAGGCCCTGGGTGCGCGGGGCGCACGCGGTGGTGGGCACGCCGTCGGCGCGCTCCCACATCTGCAGGTAGGCCTCGGCGCCGTCCCACAGGTCGTCGGCGAGCGCGCTGCCGCCGACCCGCTTGAGGTCGGCGAGCCAGTCCGCGTACTGGCCGTAGGTGGCGACGCCCTCGGCGGCGTAGTCGAACGTGCGCTGTCCGGTGGTCTGACGGTCGAACGTGACCGTGCCGTCGAGCGACTTGAACGGGTAGCTGAGCCCGCCCTTGCCGGGCTGCGTGGAGAGCCCGCCGAGGTCGGCGCCGAAGCCCCAGCCGAGCTCGTACGGCGTCGACTTCGGCCGGTACTGCTGCCACTCCTTGACGTACTGCGCGGCGTCCGAGTGGCCCGGGAACGCAAGCCCGCCGAGCTTCCACAGCCGCGGCCAGTTGCCCGGGTCCATCCAGCCGTGCGGGGAGATCACGCCCGAGTAGCCGCGCTTCTCCAGCAGGCTGAGCGTCGCGTCCACCCCGGCCTGGCTCATGTGGTCGGGGTTGACGATCATCTTGCGGTCCATCATCGAGTTCACGACGTGCGCGCCGAGGTCGGTCAGCCCGCGCGTGTTGCAGTGCGGCGTCTTCGGATACAGCGGCGGGGGCGGGAGCGTGATCCCGAGCAGGCCGCTCAGCCCGGTCAGCAGGCCGGGGTCGGCGGTGGCGATCGGGTTGTCGCGCAGCGGGCCGGTGCAGGTCTTCGCGCTCCAGAACGACCCCGCGCTCGCGAGGTTGCCGACGTTGATCAGCACGCCCTGGGCGCCGCTGTCGAAGCGCACGCCGGTGAGCGGGTTGTCGTACTTGTTCAGCAGCAGCGCCGAGCGCACGCCGCGCTTGTAGAGATCCTCCAGCTCGCGGTCGATCTGGGCCTTGTCGCACGAGGGCGCGCTCCAGCCGCGGCAGCCGAACGGCTCGGAGATCTCGATCTCGAGCACGACCGCCATCCGGCCGGAGTTGATCACGCGCCGCGCGTCGTACGGGTTGGTGACGATCTGGAAGAAGCCCTTGCCGGGCCCGCCGGCCTGCGCGTCGACGTAGTTCTGCAGGTTGCGCACCGCGTCGAGGCCGCGGCGCACGGTGCCCATCTCGTCGCAGTCGGTGACCTTGACGGGCTGCAACGTGCAGAGGACGCGGTTCTCGTTGACGCCCATGACCATCAGCCGCAGGCCGGCCATCCACGCGCGCTGGACCCAGCGCCAGTACGTCCCCTCACGCGTGAGGTTGGTGGCCTTGGTCTCGGTCAAGAACGGGTAGCCGCGCGTGTCGTGCGGCTGCGCGGGGTTGCCGTAGTTGAGGAAGTTCTGGAAGACGGCGGCGGTGCCCGTCGGGCCTTCGATCGCCGCGCAGTCGGGCAGGGCGAACGTGATCCCGTACGGATCCCACGGCTTGCCGCAGTGGAAGCGCCCGCCGAAGTACTCGTAGGTCATCCAGTGCATGTGGCCGTCGATCACGCCGCCGACGCGACCGAACTCGGTCGCGCCCTTCGAGGGCGTGCCGGTCGCGTTCAGCGGCGCCTCGGGGAACTCGGCGCAGCCCGTCGCGGGCGTGATCGTGACCGGGGTGCCGTTCAACGAGGCGCCGTCGGAGCCCATCGCCCAGTCGGCGGGGCTCGCGCTGATGCCCGTCGGCGTGACGTACGTGCCGTCGGGCCGGTAGAGCAGGTAGCGGCCCAGCGCGGTGGCCTGCATGCGCACCTGCTCGGCGCCGGCGAGGCCGCCGACGGCGTAGCAGCCGCCGGCGTACGCGTAACGGTCGGCCGCGCCCGCGGGCGCGGCCAGCAGGAGCGACAACGCGAGCACGACCAGACCCGTTCTGAGCATGGCCGCGGACGTTACGCCTCCGCGTCAGCGCGCGACGAAGTCCGCGAACCGCCGCTTCCCGATCCAGGCGCCCTCGCCCGCGACGAGCGACGTGTCGTCGACGTCGGCGCCGAAGTAGCCGGCGTCGGGGTCGCTCACCACGTCGGCGTCGGGGACCGCCTGGCGCACGGCCTCGTCGATGCCGAGCTTGTCCGGCCCGGCGATCTCGATCGCGCCCGCCGGCTCGCCCAGCGCGGCGCGCACGACGGCGTCGGCCACGTCGTCGGCGGCGATCGGCTGGAACAGGTGCGGCGAGACACGCACCTTGCCGTCCTCACCCGTGGACGCCTGCGCGATCCACGGCACGAACTCGAAGAACTGCGTCGCGTGGATGATCGTGTACGGGATCGGCCCGGCGATGATCAGGTCCTCCTGGGCGATCTTCGCGTCCATGTAGCCGCTGCCGGCCATCTTGCGCGAGCCGACGATCGACACGGCGACGTGGTGGCGCACGCCCGCCTCGGCCTCGGCGGCGAGCTGGTTGCGCGTCGAGGTGGTGAAGAAGTTCAGGACGGCCTCGGTCTCCCACGAGGGCGCGTTGGTGACGTCGACGACGACCTGCGCACCGGCGAGCGCCTCGCTGAGGCCCTCCCCCGTGAGCGTGTTGACGCCGGTCTGCGGTGAGGCGGCGACGGCTTCGTGGCCCTGAGCGGTGAGCCGCTCGATGACCTTCGTGCCGATCTGCCCGGTGCCTCCGATGATGACGATCTTCATGTCAGCTCAGACCGGAGACCCGGTCAGGGCGTGACAGGAAATTGCAACTTCTCCGGATTGACGACGAACAGGAGCTGCTCGACGCCCGCCTCGGAGGCCGTGATCGTCGCGAACGTGATGATCTCGCCGTCGCGCTCAATCAGCAGCCCGGGCTGCCCGTTGGCGTCCACGGCGGTCGCGGTCGCGCCCGTCCAGTACTTGCGCGCGAACCCGAGCAGGGCCTTGAGCACGCGGTCCCGACCGTGCAGCGGCTTGCGCGCGGCGTGCACGACGCCGCCGCCGTCGGAGTAGGTCACGACGTCCTCGGCCAGCATCCGCTCCAGCGCCTGGACGTCACCGGCCTGCGCGGCGGCGACGATCGCGTCCAGCAGCCGCCGGTGCGCTTCCGCGTCCGCCTTCGCGCGCCGTCCGCCCTCGAGCTTCCCGCGCGCACGTGAGGCGAGCTGCCGCGCGTTGGCCTCACCGACCTGGAGCACGCCCGCGATGTCGCCGTACGAGTAGTCGAACGCCTCGCGCAGCACGTACGTCGCCCGCTCGGTCGGCGTGAGCTTCTCCAGCAGCATCAGCACCGCCACCTCGAGCGCCTCCCCACGTTCGGCGCCGAGCAGCGGGTCCTCCGCGGTGTCCACGGGCTCGGGCAGCCACGGCCCGATGTACGTCTCGCGCCGCGCCCGCGCCGACTGCGAGGCGTTGATCGCCAGCCGCGTGGTCGCGGTCGCGAGGAACGCCTCGGGCTCGCGGACCGCCGCGCGGTCCGTGCCCTGCCAGCGCAGCCAGGTCTCCTGCACGAGCTCCTCCGCCTCGTGCCGGCTGCCGAGCATCCGGTAGGCGATGCCGAACAGCCGTGGCCGCGCCGCCTCGAAGACGTCGATGTCGGCGGCGGAGACCACGCTTCGATGGTACGGGCCACCGACACGTAGTCTCTTGCCTCGTGTCAGACCCGCTCGACAGCCAGATCCTCGTCGGACTGTTCGTCAACGCGCTGCATGACGTGATCAAGAGCGCGCTCAAGAGCTCACGCGATCTCGAACTCCCACAGGACCTCGAGACCCGGATCGCCGACGATGTCAAGGCAGCGGCGAAGGAGTTGACGGACGTCCAGATCTCACCTGAGCTGGGCGGAGATCGACTCCTCCAGTTCATCCGCAGCGCGGAAGTCGCGGCGGTGATCCAGCAGCTCTTCGCAACCGGTCTCACAGAGAGTCTGAGTGTCGAGCAGGCCCGGCAGGAGTTCGTGCTGTTGATGCAGCTCCGAGTCGGTGTTCCGGACGACATCGCCGCGACGCATGGGGGCCGGATATTCGACAGCTTCGTCCTGGCCACGTCGCGGATCCTGCAGCGTCATCTCACCACAGAGACGCTTGCACAACACGCGCTGATGCACATCGACCTCGCCCGTCTCGAGTCCCGGCTGATGAACCTCGAGCGCAACATCGCGCTCCTGCGGGCGCAGACGACCGCATCGATGGACGCGATCTTGAGCTTCGAACGCCAGCTCCGGTCACAGATTCACCAACGCGACTCGGTGGTGATCCCTCCAAGTCTCGATAGGAACGTGCGTGTCAATGTCGACACGCTTTACGTCTCACCGCTGTTGCGCAGTCCCGCCGGCGAGGATCTGCCCCTAGAGACGTACGGCGAGTTCGCTGCGCGCTTTCACCGTGCGGTCGTGCTGGGGGACCCCGGGGGTGGAAAGTCGACGCTCACGACCAAGCTCACCTCCGATCTGTCCAAGTCGCAGCTCGAGTCCGCGAGCGACACGCCGGTCGACCCACCCACCGCAACCCCACTCCGCGTCGTCCTGCGTGACTACGGCGTGGAGAGAAAACAAGATGGGCATTCCATCTTCCAACATCTCCAGCGCCTGCTGAACACGCGCTACCAGTTCGCCGAGACCCCTCCCGGCGCCCTCGAGTATCTGCTCCGCAACGGCCGAGCGATCCTGATCTTCGACGGCCTCGACGAGCTGTTGGACACACACCAACGTCAAGAGATCAGCGCCGACGTCGAGAGCTTCGCCAACCTCTTCCCGACGTGTCGCATCCTCGTGACGTCGCGAGCAGTGGGATACGAGGAGGCGCCGCTCAACCCAAGCGAATTTCCGGTCTGGAGACTCGTGGGGTTCGATGACGAGCGGGTGCGCGCCTACGCCACCAAGTGGTTCGCTTACGACGGATCGTCCGGCGGCGACCTCGAGGACCAGGTGGATGCGTTCGTGTCGGAGACCGAGGTCGTGCCCGATCTCCGCACCAACCCACTACTCGTCGGCCTGATGGCGAACATCTATCGCGGGGAGGGCGACATCCCCGCCAACCGGCCCGCGATCTACAAGAAGTGCGCGCTGATGCTGTTCGATCGTTGGGACAAACGACGCGGGATCGCCGCGCCGCTGCCTTTTCAGTCGCTGCTCAGACCGACCATGCAGTTCTTGGCACATTGGATCTACACACACTCACCCTTGCACGGTGGAGTCACAGAACAAGCACTCGTCGACCGGACGACCGAGTATCTGCACCCTCGCCGGTACCCCACTGACGATCAAGCCCGTGAGAAGGCAGTCGAGTTCGTAGACCTGTGCAAGGGCCGAGCGTGGGTTTTCAGTGACACAGGACTCACCGAGAGCGACGAGCCGCTTTTCCACTTCACCCATGCGACGTTCCTCGAGTTCTTCACGGCCGAGTATCTCGTACGCACCCACGAGGGCCCGCGCGATCTCGCCCAAGCGCTCATCCCGAGAATCGCCAAGCAGGAATGGGACATGGTGGCTCAGCTGGCGGCGCAGATCCAGGAAGACAGCGCCGAGGACGCGGCCGATCGCTTCCTCGAGACCTTGTTGGATTGGGCGGAGTCAGAAGGCCCCACCGCCGGAGGCCGCAACGTCGTGTCGTTCGTCGCGCGAAGCCTTGCGTTCTTCGTGCCCAGTCCAGCCGTCGCCGATCGGGCCGCGGACCGTGTAGTCCGACTGACGTTGGAGGGCGACCGAGGGGACGATCTCCGGGCGTGGGAAGCCACCTCGGCCGCCGACCCGCAGCGTCTGAACCGCCGCGAGCATCTAGACGTCTCCGAGCCGACGAGCATCGCGCTCATTGAGGACCTCAGGGCGACGAGCAGCGAGGCGGCGCCGATGGTCGCGACCGCGCTCCGCGACGCGATCGCGCGAGCGATCGCAGACTCGGAGTCGCGACGCACCGCCGCACGGTTGGCGTTCGACCTTCGCCATCTGCATGTGGTGCCGCAGTTCAGGTCTGGAGGTCTGAGCCCTCAGCTGCTCTATGAAGTACTAGCCGAAGTACTTGTTCCTCAGATCGACCAACTCGCCGTTGACGATCTCTACGTCGCCGCGAAGGCCACGACCCACGGCGAGCTGGACGTCTCACGGGCCATTGAGTTGTTTGGGCACGCGTGGCTGCTCCAACCGATCGGGTTCCACTTCGCCAGCGGTCCGAGCTGGCACTCGCCCGTGGGGATGAAGTTGATCTGGGGCCGAGCCAGTGACAGCGCGCCATCGGCGTCACTTGCATGGTTGGGGGTACGCTTGCGGAACGCCGAGCCGCCGTATTTCGCGCGACCGTTCGACGGGGTGCATGGGGGCTTGCTCCAGTGGATGCAGCACTCGAGCCAATCAGTCGCGCTTCCCGCGTCGATCGACGGCGACGAGCGGTTTGCCGCGACGATGCTGGTGGCGTCGATGGTCGAGACCGACTCGCTCTCCGAGGCAGCGGGAGTTCCGGATCGAGCAGCCATGTCCCGCCTCGCGGACACCCTCGGAGTGGAAGCGGCCGAGGTCGTTGAGCGCCGTCTCGCAACGCTCGTCGACACACGCGACGCACGAGTTGCCCCCGACCGGGCGGTTGACGTGTCAAGCCTGTCGGATCTCATGGCCGCCTGGGCCAACCACGAGCTGGACTTCACGCATGCGCCGACCAACACTGAGTCGAGCAGCCGAAGGCGCTGAGGCGCCGGCTCAGGCGAGCCGGCGCCCCCAATGCCCTACGGCGTGGTGGTGCTCAGCGTGAAGGTGAGCGTCTGGCTGTAGGCGCCGGTGCGGAGCGCGTCGTTCGCCCCGATCAGCTGCTTGAACGTGACCGGCACGTCCTCGTTGGAGACCGGGCCCGTCCAGGACGAACGGCCCAGCTCCACCCGCAACGGCTGCGGCAGCGAGAACGCGCTGTTGGTCAGGTGGCCCGGCTCGCTCACGCTCAACGCCGCGTCACCCGCGGTGCTGATCACGGTGGCCTTCGTGGACGCCGTGTACTCGCGCTCGACACCCGGCGTGAACGCGCCGAACGTCGCCGGAGTACCCAGCGTCAACGACAACGTGGCCGGCACCGAGCCGCCCGCGCCGGCCTCGACGTCGGTCTCCACCGCGACCGGAACGCTGACCGCCGCCGACTGGGAGACGCTCGAGCGCGTCTCGTCGGACGGCACGTACTTCGCCACGAGCGAGTGCACGCCAGCCGGCAGGCCGCTCACGTCGATCGTCGCCTCACCGGCGATGACCGGCACGAGGCCGAGCGAGACGTCGCCGTCGAACAGCTCGACCGAGCCGAACACGTCACGCTCGGGCAGCTGGCCGGCGGACGTCGGCACGATCTTGACGGTTGCCGTGCGGGCCGCCCCGACCCGATCGTCACCGGCGACGGTGAGCGTCGTGGCCGTGGTCGTCGCCGGCGGGAACGGCAGCTGGACCGTGTCCCGCAGGAGCGGGACGGCCAGCGACACGGCCGAGATCGTCGTGTCGCGGTCGGCGGTCGGCTCGAAGCGCGCGTGGATCTGGCGCAGGTTCGTCGTCAGCGTCGTGGTGAGCGTCGCGACGCCGTTGACCACCGGGACCGGCGTGCCGATCGCCGTGCCGTTGCCGAACCCGAACTGCACCGTGCCGGCCAGCGTTGGGTCGGACACGCGGGCGGTGAACGTGAGGGCCTGCGAGACGATCCGCGGGCCGGACACCGTCACGTGCACGTACGGCGTCTTCAGCGCCGGAGCGGCCGCGGCCGGCGACCCCGCCGGCGCGAGCTCGACCGGCACCTCGGACGTCAGCACCGGCGTGTAGCCCGCGTTGAAGTTCGGGACCTCGGCGGAGACGCGGTGCTTGCCGGCCGCCAGCGCGGTCGTGACGAACGTCGCCTCGCCGTTCTCGTCGAAGTACGCGGAGCTCGAGCCCGCCGTGTCGGCGAACAGCGTCACCGCCGCGGCGTTGTTGACGCGCGTGCGCATCTGCGCGAACAGCCGCTGCCCCGGATACAGGACGGACGGCTTGGCGCCGCGCAGCTTGAGCTTGATCGTCTGCGGCGCGCCCGCGACGCGGTCACCCGTGATCGAGACGATCTCGACGAACGGGACGCGCGGCTTGTACTCGACGAGACCCGTGATCGGGGTCGTCGTCGCCGACGACAGGAAGTTCTCGGCGTTGGCAGTGGTGAAGCGCGCCGAGAAGTTCACCGCGCCGCCGCTGAAGCGGTTGGTCAGGTCGATCTCGGCCTTGCCGTTGACGACCGGGAACGCGCGGCGGGTCTGGAAGCACTCGCATCCCGGCACCGGCTCGCTCGCGAACGAGTCCTGCAGGATCGTGGTGCCGTTGAGGAACTCGACCTTGCCCTGCGCATTCGGGTCCGACACCGTCGCGATCAGCTTGTGCGTCTCCATGCCGACCTTCGTGCCGACCCACTCGAGCGAGACCGTCGTCGCCGTGCGGGCGCCCTGCGTCGGCGTGGCCTTGAGCACCGTGCCGGCGGCCGACCGGGAGGCCACGTTCTGCGCGCGCACCGTCACGGTGTGCTCCGTGCCGGCCGTGAGGCCGACGAACGACGCCGACGTGCCGGTGACGATCGCCGGCGAGCCCAGCGCGTGCTGGCCGTTGGGGAGCTTGACGGTGACGTAGTAGGCCGTGGCGCCGGGCGTCGCGTCCCAGTTGACGGCGAGCTCGCCCGGCTTGGCCGTGGCGGTGACGCCGGTGGTGACGGCCGGGGCGGCGACCGGCTCGCCGATCGTCACGTACTGGCCGTAGGACTTGCCCAGGCCGGTGTCACCCGAGTCGGCGAGCAGCAGCGTCTTGGCGCCGGCGACGAGCGGGTTCGGCACCTCGGCGATGCCCTCCCACGCGCCGATGCGCCCCTCGTCGGTCGGGAGCTCGTTGACGAACTTCGGGTCGTGCGCCGGGTTGCCGTCCCACGTGTACAGCGCCCAGTTCTTGAGCGAGTCGTCCGTGTCACCCGTGCCGGCGGTGATCAGGTACTCATCGCGCGCGTTCTTGTTGATGTCGCGGATCGAGCGGCCACCGAGGTCGAGGAAGATCGGCGCGCCGAACTGCGCGTTGACCGACTCCGACGTGAGCTTGTCGATGTTGGTGACCGGCAGGATGAGCGCGCGCTCGATGCCGTCGGCGCCCGTGATCGTCGGGGCACGCATGCCGAACCAGGCGACGGACGAGGAGCCCGGCGCCATCGTCAGGCCCTCGACGTTGAAGCCGTTCGGCGCGTTCGGGAGCAGGCCCGCGACGGTCGCCGTGTTGAACTTCAGGTAGTTCGCGCCCAAGCCGTGGCCGTTGGCCGCGTCCCACGCCTTCCACTGGTTCCACAGGCCCGTGTAGGAGTGCGACCACTCCAGGTCGACCTTGTCGCCCGAGCCCGTGATCTTCTGGAACGCCAGGAAGCGGCGCTCAGGACGCGCGCTGCCGGAGCGGTTGTTGCCGTGCGAGCCCGACCACACGAGCATGTCGCCGAAGCGTGTCACGCCCTCGAAGTCGGTCTCGCCGCCCGGGAACCCGTCGCTCCAGGAAGCGAGCGGACGGCCCGAGACGCCCTTCTTGTACAGGTGGATCGTGTTGACCTCGTCCGACACGCCGAGGAAGTGGTCGCCGCCGACGTCGACCGCCGCCGACAGGTCGACCGCGCCGCTGTAGTAGTGCGAGCCCGGGTAGGGCGCCGCGGCGGTCGTGGCCAGCGAGACGGTGACCGTGGCCGTCTCGTCATCCGAGCGGGCGGTGAAGGTGACGGCGGTCGAGCCCGTCGTGATCGGGTTCAGCGTGGCCGTGCGCTTGCTGCCCGTACCCGTGATGGTGATGTTCGCGTTCGGCAGGATCGCCTGATTGGCGGACGTGGCCGTGACGGTGACGTCGGTCGTGTTCGGGTCGAAGACCTCGAGGTCGACGCTCGCCTTCGGGGCGGCACCGATGTGCGTGTCGACCGCGGTCGCCGAGGCCGTGATCACCGGCGGCGTGGCCGGATACGGCGTGCCGTCGGCCGGGAAGCCGGAGCCGGGAGCGAACGCGAGGCCGGTGAAGCGAGCCGTCCCCGGCGCGTAGGCCAGCGTCGTCGCGCCGGTCGACTTGAAGTCGGCACCGATCTCGGCCGTGTCGACGAGCTTGACCAGCTTCGCCGTGTTGTACGTGGTGGCGTAGAGCTCGACGGCACCCGAGACGGCGCGCGCCGCGACGTAGTTGTAGTCGCCGCTGACGCTGCCGCGCGGCTTCCACGTGCCGTTGTCGAGGGCGAACTTCCACAGGCCACGGCCGAAGCGGACGACGTACGCCGTGTCCGCGCCTGCCGTGCCGTCCGTGTCGACGAAGACGGCGTCGAGCGCCCCGGGCGCGGAGATGAACAGCTGCGGCGGCGTCGTCGTGTCCAGCGCGGTCGGGAGCCCGCCGGGCAGGCGGTGGACACCGGACGTGTTGGTCGTGACCAGGCTGCCGTCCACGAGGTCGATGCTGGTCGGCCCCGGCGTGCTCGTCGGGAAGCCGCTGACCTGCGTCATCACCGTGTCGCCCTCGGCGAGCGTCGCGATCGGCTTGGCGTTGTGGGTGACGCCGATCCACTTGCGCGTGCCGTCGACCGTGACGATGCCCGCCGGCGAGTGGGCGATCGAGGTCATGAAGCCCGAGCCGAGCCGCTGGTCGGTCCAGGTGCCGTCGGCCTTGACCGTCACCGCGGTGCCGTTGGTTCCTTCCTGGTACGTCAGACCGGCGGCGGCGCGGATCGCGCTGAAGGTCAGGAAGCGACCGTCGGCCGAGCGGCGCAGCGCGGCCGCGCGCACGGCCTGCCCGGCCGGCTGGTTGGACTTCGTC
Organism: Solirubrobacter phytolaccae; assembly: GCF_027587195.1. GTDB lineage: Bacteria > Actinomycetota > Thermoleophilia > Solirubrobacterales > Solirubrobacteraceae > Solirubrobacter > Solirubrobacter phytolaccae. Next base: position 14,958 of record NZ_JAPDDP010000061.1, read on the forward strand.
AGCGTGTCGGTCGGAAACTGGACCCGGCCCTTGTAGGCGCCGTCCGCCGTGGACAGGCGGTGCAGTGCGACGTGGTCGGTCTTGGACTGGCCGAGCGGCAGGCCGGAGCCGCCGATGGCGATCACGGCCAGCTCGTCGGGCGTGGCCGGACCGGCGACGACGGGGTTGGCCGCCGCGGGTGCGGCCGCGGCGAGGAACGCGGCCAGCGCGAGCGCCAGCGCACGTCGGGACAACGGGGGCAAGGGGACTCCTCCTACAGGGATGAACGAGAAGCGGGGGCGCCGATCGCTCGGCGCCCCCGCGGGGACCTACTGGCGGTCTTAGGGCTGCGTGGTGCTGAGCGTGAAGGTCAGCGTCTTGCTGTAGGCACCGGTGCGGAGCGCGTCATTGGCCCCGATCGCCTGCTTGAACGTGACCGGCACGTCCTCGTTGGCAGTCGGGCCCGACCAGGCCGAGCGGCCCAGCTCCACCCGCAGCGGCTGCGGCAGCGAGAACGCGCCGTTGGTCAGGTGGCCCGGCTCGCTCACGCTCAACGCCGCATCACCCGCCGTGCTGATCACCGTCGCCTTGGTCGTCGCCGTGTACTCGCGCTCGACACCCGGCGTGAACGCGCCGAACGTCGCCGGAGCGCCCAGCGTCAGCGACAACGTGGCCGGCACCGAGCCGCCGACCGGCGCCGGGGCGTCGGTCTGGACGATCTCCGAGCTCAGGCTGCGCGTCTCGTCGGAGGACACGTAGCGGGCGCGCAGCGTGTGCGGGCCCGCCCCGAGGCTGGACAGGTCGATCGTCGCGACGCCGACGCGGGTCGGGGCGAACCCGACCACGCGCTCGCCCTCAAGGATCTCGGCGTAGCCGTAGACGTCACGGATCGCGAACGCGTCGCCGCCGACCGGCGACACCGTCACCGTGCCCGTGGATCCGGAGACCGCGAGCGTCGTCTTCGTGGCCACCGTGCCCGAACGCGGCAGGTCGGTCGCCGCCCGCAGCAGCGGCACCGCCTGGGACGTCGCGCCGGCCGTGGTCGTGCGCTCGGCCACCACCGGGTCGAAGCGGGCGTAGATGCCCAGCTGCGGGCTCGTGTTGGTGACGGAGGTCGTCGCGACGCCGTTGACGACCGGGACCGCGGTGCCGAGCGCCGTGCTGTAGTTGAAGAACGTCACCGTGCCCGTGAGGGTCGGATCGGACAGCTTCGCCGTCAGCGTCAGCGCCTGACCGGTGCGCGTGACGCCGGGGCCGGACAGCTTGACGGCGATGGCCGGACGCTTGATCGGCTTGACCTCGGGCGCGGGCGAGCCGGCGGGCGCGATCGTGACCGGGATCTCGTCGGTCCACTGCGTCACGTAGCCCGTGGAGTAGCCGGGGACCTGGACGCTGATGCGGTGATCGCCGGCGGCGAGCGCGGTGGTGTAGATCGTCGCGAGTCCATCCTCGTTCAGGGCCGCGTAGCCGCTGGAGGTCTCCTGCGTGTCGCCGACCAGGCGCGTGCGGTTGACCGCGCCGTTCAGGCGCGTGTTGAACTCCGTGCGGATGACCTCACGCCACAGCTCCGACGGCTTGTAGCCCCCGAGCTTGACCGTGATGGCGATCCGGCTGCCGACGACGCGATCGCCGGTGATCGAGACGATCTCCGCCCAGGGCTGCTTCGGGCGGTACTCGAACAGCGTCGGCGCCACGGCGGACTCCGACGAGAGGTAGTTCTCGGCGTTGGCGGTGGTGAACTTCGCCTGCAGGTCCGTCATGCCGGCCCCACGTGCGTCGGTGATGTCGATCACGGCCTTGCCGTTGACGACGGGGAACGTGTGGGTGTAGACGTTGGCGCCCACGCTCGGGTCGAAGCCGGTCGCGAACGAGTCTTGGAGCCGCTGGCCGCTCCCGAAGAACTGGATCGTGCCGCGCGCGTTCGGGTCCGAGACCGTGGCGACGAGCTTCTGCACCTCGCCGAGGATGTTCGAGCCCTGGAACTCCAACGTCGTCGTGGTCGCGACGCGGGCGCCCTGGGTGGGCGTGGCCGTCGCGGGCGTTCCCGGGACGGCGCGCGTGGCGACGTTCTGCGGGCGCACCTGAACCGTGTACTCCGTGCCGGCGGTGAGGCCCTCGAACGAGGCGCTCGTGCCGGTGACGAACTTCGGCGAGCCGGGGGCGTGGGCGCCCGCGGCGGTCTTGACCGTCACGTAGTACTGCGTGGCGCGGTCGGCCGCGTTCCAGCTGGCGTCGAGCGCGCCCGGCTTGCCCGTGGCGGTGATGCCCGTGACCGCGGCCGGGCCGGCGATCGGCTCACCGATGGTCACGTACTGGCCGTAGGACTTGCCGAGGCCGGTGTCACCGGAGTCGGCGAGCATCAGGACGCGGCTGCCGGCGACCAGGTCGGTCGGCAGCTCCGCGATGCCCTCCCACGCGCCGATCCGCGCCTCGTCGGTCGGGAGCTCCTTGACCATCTGCGGCTGGTGGTCGACGTTGCCGTCCCACGTGTACAGCGCCCAGTTCTTGAGGCTGTCGTCCGTGTCGCCGGTGCCCGCGCTGATCAGGTACTGGTCCTTCGCGTTCTTGCTGATGTCGCGGATGCTGCGACCACCGAGGTCGAGGAAGATCGGCGCGCCGAACTCCGCGTTCACGCTGTCGCTCGTCAGCTTGTCGAGGTTGTTGACCGGCAGGATCACGGCGCGCTCGATGCCGTCGGCGCCCGTGATCGTCGGGGCGCGCATGCCGAACCAGGCAACGCTCGAGGAGCCCGGCGCCATCGTCAGGCCCTCGACGTTGAAGCCGTTCGGCGCGTTCGGGAGCAGGCCCGGCACCGTCGCGGTGTTGAACTTGAGCTTGTTCGCGCCGAGGCCGTGGCCGTTGCTCGCGTCCCAGTCCTTCCACTGCTGCCACAGGCGCGTGTAGCTGTTGCGCCACTCCAGGCCGACGGTCGCGCCGGAGCCGCTGATCGTCTGGAACGCGAGGAACCGGCGCTCCGGACGGGCCGAGCCCGAGCGGTTGTTGCCGTGCGAGCCGCTCCACACGATCGTGTTCCCGAAGCGCGTCGCGCCCTCGAAGTCGGTCTCGCCGCCCGGGAAGCCCTGGTTCCACTGCGCGAGCGACCCACCGCTCACGCCCTTCTTGAACAGGTGGACGGTGTTGACCTCGTCCGAGATGCCGAGGAAGTAGTCGCCGCCGACGTCGATCGCCGCCGACAGGTCGACCGGGCCCGAGTAGTAGTGCCCGCCTGGATCGGCGACCGCGGGCGAGACCTTCAGCGTGAGGGTCGCCGTCACGGCGTCGTCGCCGGAGCGCGCCGTGAACGTGACGGTCGCCGTGCCGGTCGCGATCGGGTCGAACGTCGCCGTGCGCACCGCGCCCGTGCCGCTGATGGCGATCTTGTCGTTGGGCAGGATCGTCTGGTTCGACGACGTCGCCGTCACCGTGACGTCGGCCGAGTTCGGGTCGAAGACCTCGAGCGTGACGCTGCCCTTGGTCGTGGCACCGATGTGCGTGTCGACCGTCGTGGCCGAGGCGGTCATCGCGGGCGCCGTCGCCGGGTACGCGGTGCCGTCGGCCGGGAAGCCGCCGGTCGGCGTGAAGGCGAGGCCGGTGTAGCGGGCGCGCGCCGGCGCGTAGGCCAGCGTGCTCACGCCCGTGGTCTTGACGTCGCCGCCGACCTCCGCCGTGTCGACGAACTTGACGAGCTTGGCCGTGTTGGCCGTGGTGAGGTAGACCTCGATCGCGCCCGCGACGGCGCGCGCGGCGACGTAGCCGTAGCTGCCGCCGACGACGCCGCGGCTCTTCCACGTGCCGGCGTCGAGGGCGAACTTCCACACGCCGCGCCCGTCACGGACGACGTAGGCCGTGTCCGCGCCGGCGACGCCGTCGGTGTCGAGGAACGTCGCGTCGAGGGCGATCGGCGCCGCGATGAACTCCTGCGGCGGGGTCGTCGTGTTCTGCGCCGTCGGCAGGCCGCCGGGCAGGCGCGAGACACCCGTGATGCCCGTGACGACGAGGCTGCCGTCGACGAGGTCGATGCTGGTCACCGGGACCGTCGGCGTCGGGAACGCGCCGACCTGCGTCAGCTCCGTCTCACCCTCGGCGATCGTCGCGATCGGCTTGGTGTTGTGGTTGATGCCGAGCCACTTGCGCGTGCCGTCGAGCGAGACGGTGCCGACCGGGCCCTCGCCCGTCGTCATGTACGCGGTGCCGAGCCGCTGGTCGGTCCAGGTGCCGTCCGCCGCGACGCGCACGGTCGTGGCGTTGAGGATGTCCTGGTTGCTGGTCCCGGCCGCGCCGCGCCCGCCGTTGAACAGCAGGAAGCGACCGTCCGCCGAGCGCCGCAGCCCGGCGTTGCGGATCGGCGCGTTGAGCGAGTTGCTCGACTTCGTCAGCGTGTCCGACGGGAACAGGATCCGGCCCTTGTAGGCGCCGTCCGTCGTGGACAGGCGATGGAGCGCGACCTGATCCGCGCGGCGCGCGGCGTGCGTGGTGTTCACGCCGCCGACGGCGAGCACGGCCAACTCGTCAGGTGTCGCCGGGCCGGCGATCACCGGGTCGGCCGAAGCCGGCGCCGCAGCGCCGGCCAGGGTCACGAGCGCCAGTGCCAGCGCCCGTCGGGTGTTGTTCATCCTTGAGGTTCCTTACGGGTTCGTGGTGCTGAGCGTGAAGGTCAGGGTCTTGCTGTACGCGCCCGTGCGCAGCGCGTCGGTCGTGGCGATCGACTGCTTGAACGTGATCGCCACGTCCTCGTTCGAGACCGGGCCGGTCCACGTCGAACGGCCCAGTTCGACCCGCAGGGGCTGTGGCAGCGAAAACGCGCCGTTGGCCAGATGGCCGGGCTCGCTCACGCTCAGCGCCGCGTCACCCGCGGTGCTGAGCACGGTTGCCTTCGTGGTCGCCGTGTACTCCTTCTCCACACCCGGCGTGAACGCGCCGAACGTCGCGGGCGTGCCGAGCGTGAGCGCGAGGGTCGCCGGGACGGAGCCGCCGACCGGCGCCTCCGCCTTGGTCTGCACCGCGATCGCCACGTCCTGCGCCGCCGACTCGGAGCCCTTCGAGCGCTCCGCGTTGGACGTCAGGTAGCGGGCACGCAGCGCGTGGACGCCGGCGCCGAGGCCGCCGACGTCGAACGTCGCCACACCGCGGAGCGCCGGCGCGAAGCCGACCACGCGGTCGCCGTCGAGCAGCTCGACGCCGCCGTTGACGTCACGGTCGGCGAACGCGTCGCCGCCGACCGGGGCGACCGTCACCTTCGCCGTCAGCGGCTCCCCCACCACGCGTGCGCCCGAGACCTCGAGCTGCGTCGTCGTCGCCCACGCGGGCGGGAACGGCAGCGTCGTCGCCACGCGGTACATCGGCACGAGCTGCGACACCGACGACGCGTTCGTGTCGCGGTCGGCGGCCGGCTCGAAGCGTGCGGCGACGAACAGCAGCTGGGTCGTGTTGGTCACGCTCGCCGTCGCGACGCCGTTGACCACCGGGACCGCCGTGCCGAGGTTGGCGCTCAGGTTGGGGTTGAAGAACTGCACGGTGCCGGTGAGCGTCGGGTCCGCGAGCCGCGCCGTCATCGTCAGCGGCTGGTTCGTGGTCCGGACGCCCGGCCCGGACACGGACGTGACGACCGTCGTCGTCTTGACCGGCTTGACCTCCGGCGCCGGCGAGCCGGCGGGCGCGATCGTCACCGGGACCTCGTCCGAGCCCGTCGGCAGGAAGGTCCCGTCGGACAGCAGCCCGGCGCTGACGCGGTGTGAGCCGGCGGCGAGCGTCGTGTAGAGCGTGGCGGTCCCGTCCTCGGCGAACGCGGGCTCGCCGGTCAGGTTCGTCTGCGCCGCGGAGCCGTTCAGGCGGACCCGGAACCGCGTGCGCAGGCCCTCCGGCACGAGCTGCGTCGGCGTGTAGCCGTGCACCTTGATCGTGATCCCGATCTGGCTGCCCGCCACACGGTCACCCGTGATCGAGACGAGCTCGACCCGCGGCTGGCGCGGCCGGTAGTCGATGAGGAACGGGACGACCGGAGACTCCGACGAGAGGAACTCCTCCGGGTTGCTGCTCGTGTACTTGGCCTGCAGGCTCAGCACGGACTGCAGGTAGGAGACGTCCAGCGTGGCCTTGCCGCCGACGACGGGGACCGGGACGCCGATCACCAAGACGCCCTGAAAGAACTGCACCGTGCCCTGGGCGTTCGGGTCCGAGATGGTGGCCACGAGCTTCTGGCCGCGCTCGCCGCTGATCTGCCCGCCCTCGAACGTGAGCGTCGTCGTGGTCGCGACGCGCGCGCCCTGGGTCGGGGTGACCTTGACCGCGGTGGAGTTGGCCGTGCGCGTGGCGGGGTTCTCCGCGCGCACGTGGACGGTGTACTCCGTGCCGCCGGTCGCGCCCGCGAACGAGGTCGAGGTGCCGGTGACGAACTTGGGCGAGCCCGGCGCGTGCTGGCCCGCGGCGTTCGTCGCGGACACGCGGTACCGCGTGGTCCGCTCGGCCGCGGTCCAGCTGACGTCGAACGCGCCGGTCTTCGCCGTCGCGGTGACGCCCGTGACGACGGACGGGCCGGCGACCGCCTCGCCGATGGTCACGTACTGGCCGTAGGACTTGCCGAGGCCGGTGTCACCGGAGTCGGCGGTCAGCAGCGCCTTCGCGCCGGCGACGAGCGGGTTCGGCACCTCGGCGATGCCCTCCCACGCGCCGATCACCGTCGCGTTGGTGACGAGCTCGTTGACGAACTTCGGATCGTGGGCCGGGTTGCCGTCCCACGTGTACAGCGCCCAGTTCTGAAGGCTGTCGTCCGTGTCGCCGGGGCCGGCGGTGATCAGGTACTCGTCGGCCGCGTTCTTGTTGATGTCGCGGATCGAGCGGCCGCCGAGGTCCAGGAAGATCGGCGCGCCGAACTGCGCGTCGACGGCGTTGGACGTGAGCTTGTCGATGTTGGTGACCGGCAGGATGAGCGCGCGCTCGATCCCGTCCGCACCCGTGATGGTCGGGGCGCGCATGCCGAACCACGCGGTGGTCTGCGAACCCGGTGCCATCGTCAGGCCTTCGACGTTGAAGCCGAACGGCGCGTTCGGGAGCAGGTTCGGCACCGTCGCGGTGTCGAACTTGAGCTTGTTCGCGCCAAGGCCGTGGCCGTTGGCCGCGTCCCACGCCTTCCACTGGTCCCACAGGCGCGTGTACGAGTGCGACCACTCGAGCTCGGTGGTCGCGCCGAAGCCTGTGATCTTCTGGAACGCGAGGAACCGGCGCTCGGGACGGACCGCGCCGCTGCGGTTGTTGCCGTGCGAGCCCGTCCACACGAGCGTGTCGCCGAAGCGGGTCGCGCCCTCGAAGTCGGTCTCGCCGCCCGGGAAGCCCTGATTCCACGACTTCACCGGACGACCGGTGACGCCCTTCTTGAACAGGTGGATCGTGTTGACCTCGTCCGAGACGCCGAGGAAGTAGCCGTCGCCGACGTCGATCGCCGCCGACAGGTCGACCGGGCCGCTGTAGTAGTGCGCGGTCGGGTCCGGCGCGGGGCCGCTGGCGTTGAAGGGGAGCGTCGCGGTCACGGTGTCGCCCTCCGCGCTGGCCGTGAACGTGAGGCCCGCGCTGCCCGCGCTGACCGGGTCGAACGTGACCGTGCGGGTCGCGCCCGTACCCGTGACGGTGATCCTGTCGTTCGGCAGGACCGCCTGGTTCGACGAGCTGGCGGTGACCGTGATGTCGGTCGTGTTCGCGTCGGTGACCTCGAGCTCGATGCTCGCCTTGGGCGTCACGCCGACGTGCGTCTGGACCCCGGTCAACGGGGCGGTGAGGACCGGCGGCGCCGCCGGGTACGGCGTCGCGTCGGCCGGGAAGCCCGTGCCCGGGGCGAACGCGAGCCCTCCGAAGAAGACGCGGCCCGGGGCGTACGCGAGCGTGGTCGCACCGGTGGTCGTCAGCTGCGCGCCGATCTCGGCGGTGTCGAGGAGCTTGACGACCTTCGTGTTGTCGAACGCGGTGAGGTAGACCTCGACCGCACCGGCGACGGCACGCGCGGCGACGTAGCGGAAGGCGCCGCTGAGCGTGCCGCGCGGGGCCCACGTGCCGCCCGACAGCACGTACTTGCTCACGCCGAAGCCGTTGCGCGTGACGTACGCCGTGTCGGCACCGGGGATGCCGTCCGTGTCGACGAAGGTGCTGTCGTACGCGAACGTCGCCGGGAGGAAGAGCTGCAGCGGCGTCGTCGTGTTCAGCGTCGTGGGCAGACCGCCCGGGAGGCGGTGCACGCCGGTGTTGCTGGTCATGACGAGGCTGCCGTCGACCAGGTCGGTGCTCTGCGCGGGGAGCCCGCCGTTCGCCACCTGCGTCAGCGCGGTCTCGCCGGGCGCGATCGTCCCGAACGGCTTCGTGGTCCGGGTGCCGACCCAGGTCCGGGAGCCGTCCACGGTGAGCGCGCCGACCGCGTTGTTGAACTCCGTGATGAAGCCCGAGCCGAGCCGCTGGTCGGTCCACGTGCCATCGGCGGCGACGCGGACCGCCGTTGCGTTCTCGGCGTCCTGGTACTGCGCGCCGACGGGCGCGCGGTTGGCCGTGAACGTCAGGAAGCGTCCGTCGGCGGAACGCCGTAGGACGGTGAACTCCATGACGTTCTGCGGCCGGGTCAGCGTGTCCGACGGGAACAGGATGCGACCGCGGTAGGCGCCGCCCGCCGTGGCTACGCGGTGCAGCGCGACCTGGTCGGCCTGCTGCGAGTTGATCGTCGCCAGCGGGCCGACCGCGAGCAGGGCGAGCTCGTCGGGCGTGGCCGGCCCGGCGACCACCGGATCGGCGCTTGCGGGTGCGGCCGCGGCCAGCAGCGCCGCACAGCCGGCGGTGACCGCCCGCCGGAAAGTCTTCGACACAGGGAGCTCCTCGATCGATCGCCCGAGCCGGCCTCATGCCAGCTTCACGGCAGCGTCTGAACCCTTTCGAGTCACCAGCACACGGGTGTGACCAATGCGTTGTGGATTGGTCACACCGCTGAACCGTTTGGGTGCACTGGAGGACCAATCGACCGCACGTGTTGCGCACACGTGAACCGTTGGCTTTCTGACGGGTGCGGTACCGGTAGGTTCAACGGCCCCGTGAGCCCACTGTCCTCGTGGGGCCTGATGGTGGCGTTCCTCACGCTGGCCGAGGAGCGGCACGTCGGCCGGACCGCTGTCCGCCTTGGCGTCTCGCGCCAGACGGTCTCGCGACGCGTGGCGCGGCTGGAGGAGCTGCTCGGCGAGTCACTCGTCACGCGCTCCACGCGTCGGGTCGAGCTGACCGAGGTCGGCGCACTGCTGCGTGACGAGGCCGGGCCCGCGCTGCGCGCGATGGACGAGGCGCTGCAGCGGATCCGCCTCGGTGTGGGACGGCGGCTCTCGATCGCGATCAGCACCGACCTCGGACACCGATGGGAGGCGCGCGTGCAGGACTGGATCGTGCGGCGCGGCACGCCGGTCCTGCTCGAGCAGCGCGCGCCCGACGACGCGATCGCGCTGCTGCGCGCCGACAAGCTCGACCTCGCCCTGCTCACCGCCGAGCTGCAGGACCTGCCGTGCGTCACGGTCGCGCACGAGCCGACCGTCGCGCTCGTGCCCGCCGAGCATCCCGCGGCGACGCAGCGGTGCCTGCGCCCCGGCGACGCGCGCGACCTGCTCGTCGCCGTCACCGACGCGGGCGCCCCGGCCCACCACCGCGCCACCGTCGCGCTGCTGCACGGCGACCCCGACCTGCCGTACGTCGTCGCGCCGCGGGTCGGCACGATCTTCGCGGGCCTCGTGCAGGTCGCCCGCACGCACCGCGCGGCCGCGCTCGTGCTGCGCCACAACTTCGAGGAGGTCGACGTCGACGGGCTCGTCGGGCTCCCGCTCGAACCGCCCTACGCGTTCCCGGTCACGCTCGCCGCGCGCCCGGGGCTCGGCCGGGAGCCGTTCGACGCGCTCGCGGAGCACCTCCGACGTCCGGGGCAATAAGCGGTCAAAGCGTTAGTGCCGGTGTGCCAAGACCGGACAGATGTCCAAGCGGGTCAAGCGGTCCACTTACATGCCGACTACCGGAGCAACCCGCTAGGCGTGACAGCTTGAGGGGGTCAGGCCACCGCGATCGGCGCCGGGCGAGGGCGCCGATCGCGGACTGGCCGCGTTCCTGATTAGATCGCCGCCGTGTCCGTGCTGGTCGCCACCAAGCTGCACGCGCCCGACCTCGAGCGCGGCCACGTGCCACGCGACGTGCTCGTCGTGCGGCTCGCGGGTGGCGTGAAGGGGCGGCTCGCGCTCGTGTGCGCCCCGGCCGGCTGGGGCAAGACGACGCTGCTCTCGCAGTGGCGGATCGCGGAGCGCAAGCACCGGCCGTTCGCGTGGGTGTCGCTCGACGCCGCCGACGACGACCCGGTGCGGTTCTGGAGCTACGTGGTCGGCGCGGTGCGGACCGTCGTCCCCGGCTTCGGCGGCGGGACGCTGGCCGCGTTGCCGAACGCGGGTCCGGCGCTGATCGACGTGGTCCTGCCGCGGCTCATCAACGAGCTCGCGGAACTGGAGACACCGGTCGTGCTCGTGCTCGACGACTACCACGTGATCCGCGACGAGCTGGTGCACGCGTCGCTCGCGTACCTGCTCCAGCACACGCCGCGCACGCTGCAGCTCGCGATCGCCAGCCGGACCGAGCCGCCGCTCTCACTTCCGAAGCTGCGGGCCGCCTCCCAGCTCGTGGAGATCCGCGCCGACGACCTGCGCTTCGACGACGCCGAGGCCCTCTCGCTGCTCAACGGCTCGCTCGCACTCGGGTTGGCCGAGGAGGACGTCGCGCGGCTGCAGGAGCGCACGGAGGGCTGGCCGGCCGGCCTGCAGCTCGCCGCGCTGTCGCTGCGCACGCGCACGGACCGCGGCGCGTACGTGCGTGAGCTGTCGGGCGACGACCGGCAGATCGGCGACTTCCTCGGCGAGGTGATCGACGCCGCGCCGGAGCGCCTGCGCGAGTTCCTGCTGCGCACCGCGGTGCTCGAGCGGATGTGCGCGCCGCTATGCGAGGCGGTCGTCGGCGACCCCGAGGCCGGCGCGCTGCTGGACGAGGCGTACCGCTCGAACCTGTTCGTGGTCGCGCTCGACGAGCGCGGGCACTGGTTCCGCTACCACCACCTGCTGCGCGATCTGCTGCGCAGCGAGCTGCACCGGCGCGAGGGTGAGGCCGTGCGCGACCTGCACGCCCGCGCCTCGGCCTGGCACTGGCGGGCCGGGGACGTCGACGACGCGATCGTGCACGCGATCGCCGCCGGCGAGGTCGAGACCGCGAGCGACATGATCGCCGCGCACTGGCACCCGTTCCTGCAGACCGGCCCGCGCACGGTCGAGCGCTGGCTCGACGGGCTCGGCGAGGAGGTGGTGGAGGTCGACGCGCGGCTGTGCGTCGCGCGCGCGTGGACGCTGATGCTGTCCGGCCGCTTCGACGCCGCCGAGGCCGTGCTCGACGCGGCCGAGCAGCACCCACGACGCGGCGTCGCGCCCGACACGCTGGGCACGCTCGAGGGCAAGGTCACGCTGACCCGCGCCTCGCTCGCCTACATGCGCGGGGACGTCGGTCGCACCGCCGCGCTCGCGGGCTCCGCGCTGGGCGAGGAGGCCCCGGCGGCGAAGGCCCTCGCGATGATGCTGCTCGGCGCGGCGCGCTGTTTCGGCGGCGACGTCGCGGGCGCGATCGAGGTGCTCGAGCCGCTGCGCCGGATGCTCGAAGGCGCGCCCGCGCCGCAGATGCGCTTGACGACGCTCGGCACGCTCGCCGCGGTGCGGCTCGAGGCCGGCGAGCCGGAAGTCGCCGCGCTGCTGATCGCTGACGCCGAGCGGCTGGTCGACGAGTCCGGCTTCGCGGAGTCGCCGACGTCCTCGCTGATCTGCACCGGCGCGGGGCGCCTGAGCGAGGCGCGCGGGGAGCTCGACGACGCCGAGCGCTCGTACGCGCGGGCGGCGGAGCTCGCCGGCCGCGCCCGCTGGCCCCTCGACGGCGCCCATGCGCTGCTCGCCCACGCCGCGCTCAAGCGCCGCCGCCGCGACGTGGCCGGCGCCCGCGCGCTCGTCCGCGACGCGCGCGCCGCGCTCGCCACGGCACCCGATCCCGGCGCGCTCACCGACCGCCTCGCGGCGCTCGAGCGTACCCTCCAGCTCGCGGCTCCCGGGCCGCGCGAGCGCGTGGACGGCGACTTGAGCGAGCGCGAGCTGGCGGTGCTGCGCATGCTCGCCACCGACCTCTCCCAGCGCGAGATCGGCGCCGAGCTGTTCGTCTCCTTCAACACCGTCAAGACGCACACGAAGACGGTGTTCCGCAAGCTCGGCGTCTCCAGCCGCGCCGACGCGGTCGCGCGCGGCCGTGAACTGGGCTTGATCTGATTGCGTTGAGGATCGAGCAGTAGTTCAAGTCACACGGTGCACGGTCGAAGACCCGGCTATGCACCGTCTCGTCGCCGTAGCCGCCGCGACCCTCGTCGCCGCCGCCCCCGCGCAGGCCTCGACCACCACCAACACCTACACGACGGTGGGCTGCGGGTTCATCTTCCCCGCGAACACGTTCGTCGTCCCCGCCGGGGTGACGAGCGTCGACCTCGAAGTCAACGGAGCGCGCGGCGGAGGCGGCGGCAACGGCGGGTACGGCGCCACGCTCACCCGCACGAACGTCAGCGTGACCCCTGGTGAGTCGCTGTACGCGTGCGTCGGCTTCGGCCCCGGCACGGGTGGCGGCAGCGGTGCGCAGAAGGGCGGCGACGGCGGAGGCGGCAGCCTCGTCACGCGCTGGACGAACATGGGCGGTTCGCTCGTGACCGCGGGCGGCGGCGGCGGGGGCACCGCGACCATTCTCGGCGGCGACGCCGGCACCACCTTCTTCGCCGGGTTCGCCGGGCACGGCAGCGTAACCGCCCCCGGCGGTCTCGGCGGCGACCCGACCACCTTCGGCACCGGTGGCACGAGCCTGCTCGACCCGCTGCTCAGTGGCAGTGATGGCGACATGTTCGGCGGCGGCAACGGCGGCTGGACCTGGGGCTACCTGGGTGGCGGCGGAGGCGGCGGCGGTGCCTACGGCGGCGGCGGTGGCGCCGGCGGGGACCCGGCCGACGACGGCGGCGGGGGTGGAGGCGGCTCGAGCAGCTGCTCGATCGGCTCTTGCACGGGCGCGTTGAACCCCGGTGGCGCCTCGGTCCGGATCAGCTACGTCAACCCGCCCGTGCCGACGACGACCGTGCTCAGCGCGCCCAACGCCCGTGTGGGCGAGACGGTGACCTGGAAGGCGGTCGTCGCCCCGGCGCCGAGCGGCGGCACGGTCGACTTCACGTCCGGCGGCAGCCCGCTCTGCACCGGCGTGCTGGTCGACACGACGACCGGCGTTGCGGAGTGCCTAGCGCCCGCGCCTTCCCAGGGCGGCGCGTGGTCGGTGCAGGCGGCGTTCTCCGGCTCCGGCGACTTCGTGACGTCGAACACCACGAAGGCGATCCAGATGACCGCGCCGAGCACGGTCCGCGTGACGGCGAGCCCGGTCGTGCGCGGAGCTGACCTCGTCCTGAAGGCGCAGGTCACGCCGGCCTCAGCGAGCGGGACCGTGACGTTCGCGGTGGACGGCGCGACCGCGTGCGCCGATGTCGCCGTCGACGGCGACGGCGCGGCGAGCTGCAACGCCGGCCCGCGCGCGAGCGGCACGCACAAGGTCAGCGCGTCGTACTCGGGCGGCGCGGGTCACGACCCGGCTTCGGACTCGAGCACGGCGTCCGTGCTCGAGGGACGGCTCGCGCTCTCCGCCGCCGACTTCGACACGGTCCTGATCGGAGACTCTGCCACACGCGCGCTCACGCTCCAGAACACGGGCGACGTGCCGCTGACGATCGCGAGCGTCCGCGCCGACGGGCCGTTCGTCGCGACGGCCGGCACCTGCGCGACGCTCGCCCCGGGCGCCACGTGCGCGCTGTCCGTGAGGTTCACGCCGGCCGCGGAGCCGATGGTCTCCGGGACGGTGACGGTCGCCGCCGACCACGGCGTCGCGGTGACCGCCGGCCTGAGCGGGCTTGGCATCAAGGCCCCGAAACCGGCTGTCCTGGCACCGCTCACCGGCAAGACGACCACGATCATCAAGGGCCGCGTCGCCGTGACGACGACCTGCCCCGAAGGCGGCGGGGCGTGCAAGGTCACGACCTCGATCGCGCTCAACAAGGGCGAGATCAAGGGCGTCGCCGCCAAGGTGAGCCGCCGCTACCTCGGCAAGGTCAAGGACGTGGTGATCGCGCCCGGCACGAGCAAGACGGTGACGATCAAGGTCACCAAGCGGTTCCTGCGCTCGGCCAAGCGCCACGGCACGACCAAGTTCACGGCGACCTACCGGCTCGTCACGACGCTCCCGTCCGGCGAGCGGCTCGTCAGCACGCAACAGGTCAAGCTCAAGCTCGTTCCCTAGGCGGGCACGGGGATCGGCGTCCACAGCGCGTCGATCTCCGCTTCCGCGGCAGCCAGGCTCTGCTCGGCGAGCGGGACCAGCTCCGCCATCGCGGGCGTGACCGGCGCGAGCGTCAGCTCCGCGGTGATGAAGCGCGGCTCCAGCCCCGTAAGGCTGATGCCGTGCGGGAGCCAGGTCTCGGCGTGGTCCCAGCCCTCGCGGGGCGTGCCCGCCGCGTAGCCGCCGCCGCGCGAGGCGAGCACGATGAAGTCCTTGCCCGTGAGGAACGGCTCGCGCGTCTCGGCGTGGAAGGACTCGCCGGCGAGGATCAGATGATCGACCCAGGCCTTGACCGTGCTCGGCGCGCCGAAGTTGTAGAGCGGCAGGCCGAGCAGGACGGTGTCCGCGCGCTTGATCTCGTCGATCAGCGCGGCGCTGCGCGCCGGGCCGTCTTCGAGCGTGTAGTGCGGCAGCGGGTCGGCGTGGAAGTCGCGGTAGCTGACCGTGCCGTCGGGGTGCACGGACCGCCAGCGCTCGGCGGCGCGCGCGCTGAGCCGGCGGCTGACGGAGCGGTCGCCCTGGAAGGAGGAGTCGAGGTGGAGGAGATGCATGCTTGATCCTTCTAAGATCGTTTGTGTTGCATCAACTATATACACACCACAAGTGGTTGCCGCCCGGGCCTAGACTTGAAGACATCAGCGCGCTTCCGGTCGTCAACCAGCCTCCGCCCCGTGTCGGGGCCCTGCTCGACCAGATCGGACGGCAGCTGCGCGGGCACTCGGAGCCGGTGCTCGAAGCGCTCGGGATGCGCCCCCGGCACCTGCTGACGCTGACGGTGCTGCGCGACCTCGACGGCAGCTCGCAGACCGACCTCGCGGACACGCTCCGGATCGACCGCACGAACCTCGTCGGGCTGTTGAACGAGCTCGAGGCGGAAGGCTGGATCGAGCGGCGCCGCTCACCCGAGGACCGGCGACGGCACGTCGTCGAGCTCACGAAGGACGGGCGCGAGGCCCTCAGCCGCGCCGAGTTCGCGCTCGCGGCGGTCGAGGATCACGTGCTCGGCGCGCTCGACGACACCGAGCGCCGGAGCCTGCACGCGCTCCTGGCGCGGGCCGTCGGCGTCACCGGCTGCTAGCGACCGACGCGTCGCAGGGCAGCTCGGCGTGCAGCCGCGTGCCGCCGCCGGGCGGGCTCGTGACGCGCAGCCGGCCGCCGAAGGCCTCGACCCGGTCGGCGAGGCCGCGCAGGCCGCTGCCGTGCGCGCCGTCCGCGCCGCCGATGCCGTCGTCGGCGACCTCGATGACCACGACGTCCCCGGCGCGGGTGACGTGGATCTCGGCCTCGTGGGCCTGCGCGTACTTGGCGACGTTCGCCAACCCCTCGGACGCCACGAAGTAGAGCGCGAGCTCGACCGCCTCGGGCAGTGGCTCGTCGAGCTCGACGGTCACGCGCGCCGGCGTCGGCGACCGGACGGCGAGCGAGTTCAGCGCGGTCGCGAGGCCGTGCTCGAGCACCGCCGGGTGGATGCCGCGGGCGAGCTCGCGCAGCTCCTCCAGCGACGCCTTCAGCTCCTCCCGGGCCGCGGCGACGAGCGAAGCAGCCGCGTCCGGGTCCTCCTTGAGCCGGTCCTCGGTCAGCCGCAGCGCGATCGCGAGCGACACGAGCCGCTGCTGCGCGCCGTCGTGCAGGTCGCGCTCGATCTTGCGGCGCGCCTCGTCCCCCGCCTCGACCAGCCGCACGCGCGAGCGGGTCAGCTCCTGCACGAGCCGCGTGTGCGCGAGCGCGACGTCCGCCGCCGCGCACACGAGCGCGAGCAGCTCGGGCTCGTAGGTGAGCGCGGCGTCGTGGACGAGCGCCGCGACCGGCTCGCCGTCGTGCTCGATCGGTGTCAGCACGCGGCCGTCCGCGGGCGGCGGGCACGGCCGGCCGTCCTCGTCGATGTAGGTCTCGAAGCCGGGCAGCCAGTAGACGAGCTCGAGCGACGGGTCGCGCAGCGTGCGGGCGAGCACCGCGCCGAGCTGCTGCGTGTCGGGCGCGCGCTGCAGCGCGACGATGAGGTCGGCCATCCCGGCGCGAGCCAGCTGGGCGCGCAGCATGCCGACCAGGAACGCCAGCGGGACCAGGAACAGCACGAACGCGGTGAGCTCCTGCGTGGGGCGCATGAACTCGCCCGTGATCAGCCGGTAGTAGGACTGCACGGCGAGGACGATCACCGCCGCCACGCCGGCCAGCAGCGGGAGCAGGAGCTGCCGCAGCGCCGGCGCGGCGCGCAGCCAGCGGTGGATGCCGACGACCGCGACGGTCGCGCCGACCGTGGTGTTGAACGTGCGCTGGGCGGTGTCGATCGTGTCCGCGAGCTCCGCATCGGGCCAGACCGCCAGCACGTTCTCGTCGCCCGGCAGGAACAGCATCCAGACGAGCTGCCAGACGAGCGTGCCGAAGATCCACGCGCCCACGAGCACGCGGTCGAAGCCCACGAGCCGCCCGCTCGGGTAGCCGAGCACGACCGCGCCGAAGGCCGCGAGCCAGACGACCGCGAACGCCTCGCCGACCGTGTGCGCCGGCGGCCAGTCGAGCGCTCCCAGCACCTGGCCGCCGAGGTAGAGGAAGCCGGTCAGCGTCATCAGCGCGCCGGTGCGGGTGTCCGGCCGGTGCTGCCAGACGATGAGGCCGCAGACGATGAACGAGCCGCCGACCGCGCGGTTGACCACGGTCGTCAGCGTGGGGTCCTCGAGCAGCGCGAAGCCGAGCGGGATGCTGATCGCGGCGAGCACCCAGAGCAGGCGACGCCCGGTCATCGCCGACCGTCCGGCGACAGGTACGTCAGGACGGCGAGCACGCGGCGGTGCGCGTCGTCCCCGGTCGCGAGCCCGAGCTTCGTGAACACGGCGCGCACGTGCTTCTGCACGCCGCCCTCGGTGATGTCCAGCCGCTCGCCGATCGCCCGGTTGGAGAGCCCTTCGGCGACGAGCGCGAGCACCTCACGCTCACGAGCGGAGAGCGCGCCGAGCGGCCCGTCGTCACGCTGCGCGGCGAGCAGGCGCTCGAACACCTTCGGGTCCAGCGCCGAGCCGCCGCCGGCGACGCGCCGCAGGCTCGCGGCGAACTCCTCGATCTCCGTGACGCGGTCCTTGAGCAGGTAGCCGAGCCGCTGCGGGGTCTCGGCGAGCAGGCGCATCGCGATCCCGGCCTCGACGTGCTGGGAGAGGATCACGATCGCCACGTCCGGGTGGCGCGCGCGGATCGCGTGCGCGGCGCGCAGGCCCTCGTCGGTGTGGGTGGGCGGCATCCGGATGTCGACGATCGCGATGTCCGGCATGTGCGCGTCGACGAGCGCGACCGCTTCGTCGCCGTCCGCCGCCTCGGCCACGACGTCGAACCCCGCGCGGCGCAGCAGCGAGGCGATCCCCTCCCGGACGAGCAGGCTGTCGTCGGCGATCACGACCCGCACGGACCGACTCTGCTCTCCCGCGTGCCCTTCGTCAAGCCGTATCGGGAGGGTGGAGCTGCCCGCACCCGGGGGGTCCTGATCCAGGCGTCGGGGACGCCTGGTCCCCCGCATGGGCGGCGGGCCCTCCCGTTGGGACGCTGCTCGCGTCAGATGAACCCCCTCCCCGGAGTCGAACCCCACATGCAATCCCGCAACCTCGCGGCGCGCGCAGGCCGATGGAGCGCGCAGCACCGCAAGACCGCCATCTTCGGATGGTTGCTGTTCGTGGTCCTCGCGACCGTGATCGGCGGTTCGGTCGGCCAACGCACGCTCGAGTCCTCGAAGATGGGCAACGGCGAGTCCAAGCGCCACGACCTGCTCGTCGACGGCGCCGGCTTCCCGAAGGACGTCGGCGAGCGCGTCCTGGTCCAGGGTCGCGACGGCGCGCTCCGGGCCGACAGCCCGCAGGTCACCGCCGCGGTGAAGGACGTCACCACGCGCCTCGATCAACTCCCCGGCGTACGCGAAGTCGAGGCACCGATCACCTCCAAGGACGGGCGCTCCGTGCTCGTCACGTTCTCCCTGCCCGGCAGCGAGAAGGACAACGACACGGCCCACCTGGAGGAGATCGCCGGCGCGCCGATGGCCGCCGTCGCCGCGGTCCAGAAGGCCCACCCCGAGCTGCGCGTGGAGCAGCACGGCGGCGCGTCCGAGCAGAAGGCGCTCGGCAAGCAGCGCAAGGCCGAAGAGGCGCGCGAGCAGCAGCTCTCGATGGGCGGCACGCTGCTCATCCTCGCGCTGACGTTCGGCGCGCTGGTCGCGGCGGGTGTGCCGCTGCTGCTCGGCATCACGTCGATCGCGGCCACGATCGGGCTGCTCGGCCCGCTCAGCCAGCTCTCCCCGCTGCACGGCGCCGTCCAGCAGGTCGTGCTGCTGATCGGCCTGGCCGTCGGCGTCGACTACGCGATGTTCTACCTGCGCCGGATGACGCAGGAGCAGGACCGTGGGCGCTCACCTGAGGACGCGCTGGAGGTGGCCGCGGCGACGTCCGGCCGCGCCGTGCTGATCTCCGGCTTCACCGTGATGGCCGCGATGGCCGGCATGTTCCTGTCGGGCAACGCGATCTTCTCCTCGTTCGGCGTCGGCACGATCCTCGTGGTCGCCGTCGCGATGCTCGGCTCGCTCACGTTCCTCCCCGCCGTGCTGTCCTACCTCGGCCAGAAGGGGTGGCTCGAGAAGGGCCGGCTGCCGTTCATCCTCAAGCGCCGCCATCGCTCGAACGGCGAGTCGCGCGTGTGGAACGCCGTCCTCTCGCGCGTGCTGGCCCGTCCGGTCGTGTCCGTGATCGTCGCCGGCGGCGCGCTCGTCGCCCTGTCCGTGCCCGCGCTCGGCATGCACTTCAAGGAGCCCGGGCTCGAGGGCATGTCCCGCAGCGAGCCGATCATCCAGACGCTCGACCGGATCGACGCCGCGTTCCCGGGTGACACGCTCGCCGCGAGCGTCGTCGTCAAGGCCGAGGACGTGACGGCCGCGCCGGTGCGGCAGGCGATCGACGAGCTGCAGGCGCAGGCGCTCGCCACGGGCAAGCTGAACGAGCCGTTCCGCACGGAGGTCAGCCCCGACAGGACAGTGGCCATCGTCTCGATGGCGATCGACGGCAAGGGCACGGACGCCGCGTCCGCGGCCTCGCTCGACGCGCTGCGCGACGACGTCGTGCCCGCGACGGTCGGCCGGCTGCCCGGCGCGGAGGTCGCGGTCGGTGGCATGACGGCGTGGTCGAAGGACTTCCTCGACGTCATGCAGGCGCGTCTGCCGCTGGTGTTCGGGTTCGTGCTCACGCTGGCCTTCGTGCTGCTGCTCGTCACGTTCCGCTCGATCGTCGTGCCGCTGAAGGCGATCGTGCTCAACCTGCTGTCGGTCGGCGCCGCGTACGGCGTGCTCACGCTGGTCTTTCAGGACGGTCACGGCGAGTCGCTGCTCGGCTTCACGTCGGTCGGCGGGATCACGCCGTGGCTGCCGCTGTTCCTGTTCGTCGTGCTCTTCGGCCTGTCGATGGACTACCACGTGTTCGTCCTGAGCAAGGTCCGTGAGCTGGTGGACCGCGGCCGCACGACCGAGCAGGCCGTGGCCGAGGGCATCAAGTCCACGGCGAGCGTGATTACGAGCGCCGCGGCCGTCATGGTCGTCACGTTCGCCGCGTTCGCGACGGGCTCCGACCAGACGATGAAGCAGCTCGGCGTCGGCCTCGCGGCCGCCGTCCTGATCGACGCGACGATCGTCCGCGCGGTGCTGCTGCCCGCGACGATGAAGCTGCTGGGCGAGCGCAACTGGTGGCTCCCCCGGCGCCTCGGCTGGCTCCCGAAGTTCGAGCACGAGCCGGCGGTCGCGCCCGCGTAGGAGGCTTGAAGACCGGATCGAACGCCCCGCTCCTGCGGGGCGTTCGGCGTTCCGGTAGCGTCGCTCGCACCAACCGAGAGGGTGACGGCAATGACGCTGCGAGCCGGTGGTCGGAGCACCAAGCGCACACGTTTGGTGGGGTCAACCGCGACGGTCCTCCTGGGAGGTGTCCTCGCCGGTGCGGCGCCGGTTGCGGCGGCCGAGTACCCCGTCGGCCACGACGTGCAGCGGATCGTCGTGCCCGGGTCGGCGCAGGGCGAGCCGCGCCAGGTGGACGTGCACCTCTGGTACCCCGCGACCGCTTCGACGCTCCCCAAGACCGTCTACACGTCCGCGCTGCACGGTGTTCCCGTTCCGGCCCCGTTCGCGCCGCTCGGGTGGACGGTCGAGGCCGAGCTGGCGCAGGAGGACGCGCCGGTGGCGGCGACCGGGAAGCCGTTCGGCGTGATCGTCTTCTCGCACGGCAACACGAACGACCCCATGGACTACGCACACACCCTGGAGCGGATCGCGGCCGGCGGGTTCGTGGTCGCCGCGCCCTCGCACACCAACAACACGCAGGAGGACGCGCGGATCGACGCCTACAACGCGCTGGCGGGAGCGACGCCGCGGCCGTGCAACGACGGGCGCGCCGGGCCGTGCTCACGCGCCAGCGTCCCGTTCAGCATGGCCGACCGCACGCGCGACGTCTCGAAGGTCCTCGACGCGCTGCCCGGCTGGTTCGGGTCGCGGATCGACGTCGCCCAGGCCGGGCTGCTCGGGCACTCCCGCGGCACGCTGACCGCGCTCGCGACCGCCGGCGGCAGCGCGCCGCCGGTGCCCGCCAACCCGACGTGCTCCGGCGACCCGGCCCGCTGCTGGCCGCTGACCGCGGACCCGCGCGTCGTGGCCGTGATGGGCATGGCGATCGGCCAGCAGCCGATCTCGCTCGGCGTCGACTACAAGGCGATCAAGGTGCCGACGCTGCTGGTCTCCGCCGCGAAGGACCTGATGTCCCCGCCGCTGGTGAGCCAGAACGCATACGCCGCGATCACGAGCGCCGACAAGCGCCTCGTGTCGATCCCCAACGGGGTCCATCGCAGCTTCGACTCGACCTACTGCGACCAGATGCAGGCGGCGGGACGGCGCGTCGCCGCCAACGCCGACGCGGCGCTCGACCGGCACACGTTCGAGCGGATCGTGACCAGCCTCAACTCGGGCTGGGGCACCGACTTCTGCTCGTTCGCGAGCTTCGCGGGCATCGAGGAGCTCACGCGGATCGCGACCGGCGGCTTCACGCCGACCGCGACGAACGTGCCCGTCACCGGGCTGGACACGGACGCGGTCAAGGAGCAGATGGCGGCGCTGGCGGTCGACTTCTTCGGCACCCGGCTGGCGCGCGTCGCGAGCGGCGGGGTGAGCGGCACCGTCCCGGCGACGCTCGCGCTCACGCTCGGCACGCCGGCGTCGTTCGGCGCGTTCGTCCCGGGCGTCGACCGCACCTACGACGCGAGCACGAGGGCGACCGTCACCTCGACGGCCGGCAGCGCACAGCTCTCGGTCGGCGACCCGAGCGCCACGGCCACCGGCCGGCTGGTCAACGGCAACTTCGCCCTCGACCAGCCGCTGCAGGTGCGCGCGAACGGCGCGCCCTCGGCCCCGCTCGGCGCCCTACGTGACTACGCGGGCCCGGTCAGCAACGACGTGTCCACGGTCGACTTCCGGCAGACGATCGCGCGCACGCAGCCGCTCAGGACCGGCGTGTACAGCAAGACGCTCACGTTCACGCTGTCGACGACGGCGCCGTGAGGTGGCTCAGCAGCCCATGTGACGGATCGGGTCGCAGACCCCGCCGTCGCGCATGATGATCCCCTGCGTCGTCGCCGACGGCGCGGGGGCGGCGGTGACGACACGAGGCGTGCTGGTGGTCGCGGCGGAGGCCGGCGCGACCACCGTGACGACGGCGAGCGTCGGGATGGCGAACAGGGCGAGCGTGCGGCGGAGAGCGGTGAACACGGGTGAGTCCTTTCAGACGTGTGCGGGGTCCGCTCACCCTCCC
This sequence comes from Solirubrobacter phytolaccae, assembly GCF_027587195.1. Lineage (GTDB taxonomy): Bacteria > Actinomycetota > Thermoleophilia > Solirubrobacterales > Solirubrobacteraceae > Solirubrobacter > Solirubrobacter phytolaccae. The sequence goes on from NZ_JAPDDP010000061.1 coordinate 37,169, forward strand.
GGCCGCGCCGCCCGGCAACTATGGGGGAAACCCCTTGACCTGACCCGGGGGATCAAGCCGCGAGCACCAGGTCGCCCAGCGTGCGCGAGCCGTCACCGACCGGGCAGTCGAGCGAGGCGGGCTCGCGGCACACCTCCAGCAACAGGTCGACCGTCTCCCGTGGCAGCTCGGCCTCCGCCATCAGCTCGTCGATCGACGGCGGGCGGCCGAGGTCGTCCTCGAGCCGGCGTTCGGCGGTGGCGAGCCGGCGCGCGGCGCGGTTCATGTGCGCGGGAATCCGGATCGCGCGGCCGGTCTTCTCGAGCCCGCGGTAGATCGACTGGCGGATCCACAGCGTCGCGTAGGTCGAGAAGCGCGTTCCCGCCCGCCAGTCGTACTTCTCGGTGGCGCGGATCAGCCCGAGCATGCCCTCCTGCACGAGGTCGGGCAGCGTCAGCCCGTGCCCCTGGTAGTGGCGGGCGATCGAGACCACGAGCCGGATGTTGGAGACGACGAGCCGCTCCTTGGCGGCCAGGTCGCCGCGTTCGATGCGGCGCGCGAGGGCGCGCTCCTCGGCCCGGGTCAGCAGCGGGTGCGCATCGGTGTGGGAGAGCAGCAGGGTGAGCGGTTCGGGGATCACGTGCGAGGCCTTTCTGGGATCGAAGTGGGACGCCGGCCGGGCGGCCGCGAGGAGGAGGCCGCCCGGCCGGCGCTGGGGGTCAGGTGGTCGCGGGACTGGGCACGGCGGCGTGCGCGAGTGCCCAGTCGAGTGCGAAGTCGGCCACGGACTCCCAGCCGTCCCGCCCGAGTGCTGCGTCGGTCTGGGCGGGGAGCGCCTTGTATTCGGTGATCGCGGCACCGCGGTAGAAGCGCTTGGTCGCCACCGCGGCCAGTGACGCGGGCGCGAGGTGGTCGATCAGCACCACGGTGTCGGTCGTCTCCATGGCCGGAACGCTCGCAGCGGGGCCACCCCGCTCGCATCGGTGACGGTCCCTGGTCGTGCCACTGGGGTGTCCCGCGCCTGGGTACTGGGGCCACTCACCAGGGATCCACACCAGGGACCGACACGGACGCGAGCCGGGCACGTCGCCGGAAGAGTGCTCGGCGCATGCTCCATTCGACCGAAAGGGTCCCCACCATGCGTCCCACTGTCGTGCTCGTCCACGGCGCGTTCGCCGAGTCCTCGAGCTGGAACGGCGTCCTCGCCCGGCTCAGCGAGGCCGGCCTCCCCGCCGTCGCGTTCGCCAACCCGTTGCGCTCGGTCGCCGCCGACGCCGAGGCGCTCTCGGATCGTCTGCGCACGATCGACGGCCCCGTCGTGCTCGTCGGCCACTCCTACGGCGGCATGGTCATCACCAACGTCGACCAGAGCGCCGCGGAGATCGTGGCCGCGGTCTACGTGTGCGCGTTCGCGCCCGACCTCGGCGAGTCGGCCAACGAGCTCGCCGCCAAGTTCCCCGGCAGCACGCTGGCCGAGGCGCTGGAGCCGGTCGCGCGCGGCGACGCCGGCGAGACCGACCTGTACATCACCAAGGCGCGCTTCCACTCGCAGTTCTGCGCCGACGTGAACGGGGACACGGCAGCGCGCATGTACGAGACCCAGCGCCCGATCACGCTCGAGGCGCTCCAGGAGCCTTCCAGCGACGAGCGCTGCCTGTGGAAGGACGTGCCGACGTACTCCGTGGTCGGCGCCGAGGACCGCAACATCCCGGCCGAGACGCAGCGCTTCATGGCGGGGCGTGCCGGCGCGCGTCGCACGCTGGAGCTGGCCGACGGCTCGCACGCCGTGGCCGTCGCGCAGCCCGGCCCGATCGTCGAGGTCGTCCTGGAAGCCGCGGCCGCCCCGGTGGCGAGCTGATGTCCGTCACGCCCACGCACGCGCCCGTCGTGCTCGAGCCCGAGTCGCAGGCGTTCGTCGAGGCCACCGCGAACCCGCCCTACCTGTACGAGCTCACCCCGGACGAGGCCCGCAAGGTCCTCGACGACGTGCAGGCCGCGCCGATCGACAAGCTGCCGGTCGACGAGCAGTGGATCACCGTCTCCGCCGCGGTCGGCGACGTGCGCGTGCGGATCGTCCGCCCCGCCGGCGCGACCGGCACGCTCCCGGTGATCCTCTACATGCACGGCGGCGGCTGGGTGCTCGGCAACGCCGGCACGCACGACCGGCTCGTGCGCGAGCTGGCCGTCGGGGCGCACGCCGCGCTGGCGTTCGTCGAGTACGACCGCTCGCCCGAGGCGCGCTACCCCGTCGCGATCGAGCAGGGCTACGCGACCGCGCGCTGGATCACGGCCGAGGGCGCCGCACACGGACTCGACGCGACCCGGATGGCCGTGGCGGGCGACTCCGTCGGAGGCGGCATGACCGCCGCCCTCGCGCTGATGGCCCACGACCGCGGCGACGTGCGGTTCGTCCAGCAGTCGATGTTCTACCCCGTCACCGACGGCGCGCAGGACACCGGCTCCTACGCCGAGTTCGCCGAGGGCTACTTCCTCCTGGCCAAGTCGATGGCGTGGTTCTGGGACTGCTACTGCCCGGACGCCGAGCAGCGCCTCGAGCCGTACGCGTCCCCGCTGCGCGCGAGCGACGAGCAGCTCGCCGGGCTCCCGCCTGCGCTCGTGATCGTCGACGAGGCCGACGTGCTCCGAGACGAGGGCGAGGCGTACGGCGCGCGACTGCGCGCGGCGGGCGTGCCGGTCACGACCGTCCGCTACGACGGCATCACGCACGACTTCATGATGCTGACGCCGCTGGCGAACACGCACGCCACGCGGGGCGCCGTCGCCCAGGCCATCACCTTCCTGCGCGCGGCGCTGCACGGATCATGACGCTCATCCACGTCGTGCTCACCGGGCCCGAGGAGGCCTACGACAACCACGTCGAGCTGTGGTGCGGTCACGACCAGCTCGGCGTGACCGTCCTGCACGAGGGACGGCTGCACCTGCGGATCGACCCACGGCCGGACGGGCAGCCGTGGCTCGTGGACACCACGAGCCTGGCTGCCGGCCTGACCGAGACCGCCGAGCGGATCGCCGCCTACTGAGCTGAGTACGTCCAGACGTCGGCGATCGACGGGTCGTAGAACGCCGGGTCGTCCTGGTTCTCGAACTTGATCCGGACCTTGGCGGAGGTGGCGAGGGTGGCCGGGACCACGTACTCGTAGGTCTCGGTCCCGCCGCCGCCCTTCGAGAAGGTCCGCAGGAAGGCCTCCTTGCCGTCGACGTAGACCTTGTAGCGCTTGGTCTGCGCGCGGTCGTAGGTCTCGATGACGCGCAGCACGAACGGCTGGTTCGGGACGACCGTGGCGTCGAACTCGAACCACGAGAACGGCGTCAGGTGGCCGGCGTAGCGGCGCGTGAGGCCGGCCTCGGGGCTCGTGCCCGAGGAGGGCGCGGCGGTGAGGCCGTGCGCCTGCTCGGACGCGCTGTTGCCGAGATCGATCCGGTCGTACGGGGTGGTCGGGAGCGGGGCGAGCTCGACCCGGGCCGTGGTCGAGCCGGTCGCGAGGTCACCGCCGAACGTGCTCGTGAGCGTGACGGTGGTGGTGGATTGATCGGCGTTGCGCGGGACGGCGACGGTGGTGGTCACGGTGAGGTCGCCGGTGGCCGGGATCGTGACCGTCTGCGCGGCGGGGGCCGTCCAGCCGGCGGGGACGTCGACCTGCAGCGCGCCGGTCGCCGGGGTGCGGCCCGCGTTGCGCAGGGTCGTGGTCACGGTGAGGGTGCCGCCGGGGCGGACCGGTGTGGGTGCGGCGGTGACCGAGGCGATCTCGATCGCCGAGACGACCTCGACCTCGATGGGCGCGGCGACCGTGACCGTCGCGCGGTCGAACACGTAGGACACGCGAGCGGTGCCCTTGACCGTGCCCGGGCGCTGGTCGGCGGGGACGGTGAGGCTGAAGCGGCCGGTGCCGGTCGCGCGCGGACGCAGTTGCGAGGCGATCCGGGCTTCGGCGGGACGTGGCGTCCACGTGTCGAGGCCGGTGAGCTTCGCGCGCACGTCGCCCACGGTGGCGCGAGGTCCGTTGGCGACGGTGACGGTCGCGGTGAGCTCGTCGCCCGGCCGCACGGGCGCCGCGGTGGCGTCGCCAGTGGGCGTCGTCGTCGCCGGCTCCAGCGTCGCCGTCGCGCGCACGTCCAGCGCGTCGGAGATCGCGACGCCAAGGGCGTCGCGCACCGTCGTGAGCTCGCCGCGCACGTCCTCCAGCTCGCGCAGGGCGTCGGCGAGGCGTTCCGCCGCATCCGTGATGTCGCCGGAGCGCAACTCCTTCAGCGCTTTGAAGGCGTCGTCGCGCGCGTCCTGCAACGCACGGCGGTCGCGGCCGGTGGCGGTGGTGAGCGCGGCGTCGATCGCCTCGATCGCCGTGCCGACCAGGGCCTGGCGCTCGTCCGCGACGAACGTGTAGCGGCCGGAGCCGACGGTCACGTCCACGGTTCCTTCCCGCTTGATCGCGGACACCGGATCGCCGCTCTCGGTGACCGCGTAGACGTTGGCCGCGGGCACCTTGACGGTGGCGGTCGAGCCCACGGGCACGTCCACGCGCAGCTCGAGCGCGCGGCCGCGCGTGCGCCAGTCGCTCTTGACCGGGCCGTACGGGGTCTGCGTGCTCACGCGCGCCCACTCGAGGTCGCCGGTCACGGCGGGCGCGATCGTGACGTCGCGGTAGCCGGTCGTCTGGGAGGCCGTGATGCCGCCGACGTGGTGGAAGAACCAGTCGTCAACCGTGCCGAGGAAGTAGTGGCCGCGCGAGCGCGCTTCGAGCGCCCAGTGCTCCCACATGCTCGTCGCCCCGTTCTCGATCATGTAGCCCCAGCTCGGGTAGTTCGTCTGGGTCGCGAGGGTGAGCGCGAGGTCGGCGTGGCCGTGCTCGGTCAGGACGGGCAGCAGGTACTTGGTGCCGAGCACGCCCGTGTTGAGGGTGTCGCCCTTGGCGCGCACATCGGCGGCGATGCTGTCCACGACGCGCTGCACCTGGTCGGTGGGCGCGAGGCCGAAGGCCACGGCGAGGACGTTGTGCGTCTGCCGGTAGCCGCGGTCGCCGGAGCCGCGATAGAAGCCTGCCGTCGCGTCGAGGAACCGTGCGTTGAACGCGGCCTTGACGGTCTCCGCGCGGGCCGCGAAGTGGGCGACGTCGGCGGGCTTGTTCAGCTGCTGCGCGCTGCGCTCCAGGCTCCGCAGCATCGCGTACAGGTACGCGGTCGCGGAGACGCGGAGGTCCTCCGGCGCGTTCCCGCCCGCCGGGCTCGCCTCCGGGCTCACCCAGTCACCGAGGCGGGCGTTGTTGACGATGCCGCCGGTGGAGGTGTCGAACTCGAGGTCGACGTACTTGCGCATGCCGTCGTAGAGCTCCGTGAGCGGACGCTTGTCGCCGCCGTACTGGTTCAGCCACTCGGGGATGAAGACGTAGGCCGAGTGCCACGGCGGCGCGATGCCCCACACGCCCCAGTTCCCGGAGCTCGGCGCGATCACGAGCGGGCGGCCGTTGGGCTCGCGCGTCTCGTGCACGTCGCGCATCCACTTCGCGAACAGCTCGTGGACGTCGAAGTTCAGCGTGAACATCTCGGCGCCGACCGCCGCATCGCCGGTCCAGCCGTTCTTCTCGAACATCGGCGTGTCGGTCGGGATGCCGTGGAGGTTGTTGAGCATCGTGTCCACGACGGCCTTGTGGGTGCGGTTCATCAGCTCGCTCGAGCTGGTGAACTGGCCCGTGGTCGGGACGTCGCTGTGAACGGCCTTGGCGGTGAACGCGGACAGCGGCGGAGGTGTCGCGCCCGGCCAACCCGTGACCTCGATGTACTGGAAGCCCTTGTAGGAGAACCGCGGCGCCCAGCGTTCGGGCTTGCCGGTGCCCGCGAGGATGAAGCGGTCGGTCTGGAAGCCCGACTGGAAGCCGCCGTTGTTGGAGAAGTCCGGGCGGCCGTTGGCGAGCAGCTTCTCGCCGTGCTGGGCGCGGATCGTCGTGCCCGCCGGCCCCGTGACCGTGTACTCGACCCAGCCCGCGAGCACGCGCGGGAACTTGACGACGTAGACGCCGGGTGCCGGCGTGGTGATCTCGGTCGCGGGGAGGGATTCGGTGACGCGGATCGGCTGCTGGCGCTGGTTGACCAGCACGCCCTTCGGGCCGGGGGCTTCGGTGGCGGGGCGCCAGGTGGGCGAGGTGGCGGCGACGCGCGCGTCGTAGGTCTCGCCCGCGTAGAGGTCGTCGAACACGGTCGGGCCGTCGGCGATCTGCCAGTTCTTGTCGGTGATGACGTCCTGGGTCTTGCCGTTCTCGTATTCGATCCGGAGGCGGGCCTTGACGACGGGCTCGTCGTGCCACGGCGGGGATTCCCAACGCCAGACGTTCCCGCCGGTCATGCCGTAGAAGCCACGGCCGAGCTGGGCGCCGAGGTTGTTCGTCCCCTGCTTGAGGGCCTTCGTGAGGTCGGCCGTCGCGTACTGGACGGTGTCGTCGTAGTCGGTGAAGCCGGGGCTCAGGACATCCTGGCTCGCGGGTTTGCCGTTGACGCTGAAGTCGGCGTAGCCGCCCGCGGCGTAGAACAGGGTCGCGTTGCGGATGCGGCCGTTGACGGTGAAGTCGCGGCGGAGCAGCGGCGCGGGACGGGCGGCGTCACGCGGGGTGCGGACGTTGCGGCCCCACGGACCCGAGCCGTACGCGGCCTGGGTGACCGCGTTGCCCCACGCGCTGTCGTCGAAGGCCGGGTTCGCGAAGTCGTCCGGGAAGGTCTTCGCGGCCTTCCACGTGGTGTCGGTGGTGAACGTCTCGGTGCTGCCGTCCGCGTACGTGACCTTGATCGTCGCGAGCAGGCCGGCGGGTGAGTTCGGACCGTTGTTCGTGCGGATCGCGATCACGTTGCGGGTCGGCTCGAGGCTCGTGAAGAAGCGGCGCGCCTGCTGCCACTCGTTCTCGGCGCCGGTCGTGCTGCCGAGCTCGCGGCCGTTGACCGAGAGGCGGTACAGGTCGTCGGCGGTGATCGCGATCTCGGCGGAGACGGCCGTCTTGGTCGACGTGAGCGTCTTGCGGAACGCGCGCGGCTCGGCGGGGGCGACGGGGGTGGTGGCCTCGGGCGTCCAGATCCACTGCGCGCCGTCGAACGAGGGCGGCGCGGACGGGCGCTCGTTGCCGATCCACTTGCTCTGCGCCCAGTCCGCGTCCGTGTACAGGCCGGTGCGGAAGGACGATTCCTCGGACGCGCTGCCCCGGTTGGTGAGCACGTCGACGCGCCACTCGTAGCGCGTCGCCGCGGTCAGCTTCGGGCCGGTGTACTCGATGTCGTGGGAGGCGTCCGAGCGCTGGAGGCCGCTGTCCCAGACCGTGCGGTGCCCGCTGGTCAGGCGGACCCGGTACGCCTTCTGCTCGACGTCACGCGCGTCGGACTCGATCACCCACGAGAACCGTGGGCGCTCGACGTCGATCCCGACCGGTTTGGCCTTGCGCTCGACCTCGAGATCGTCGAGGCCGACGCGGTTGTGCGCACTCGCGGGCGCAGCGATCCAGAGCATCGCGACGAGCGCGACCATGACGTACCTGTGCATTCTCTCCCCCTGCACCCGTCAAACGATCAGTACCGCGCGGAAGGTACCACTACTTCGGACTAGATGTGCGCAGAACGTCCGTGATCAGCTGCGGGTCGGACTCCGCCATCCAGTGGCCGGAGGTGACGGTGCGGTGGTCGAGGTCCGGCGCCCACGCGCTCCAGAGCGCGACGGCGTCGTAGCCGAGCGCGGCGCCCCAGTCCTGCTGGACGACGGTGACGGGCATGTCGAGGGTGACGTTGTTGTCGCGGTCGTGTTGGTCATGCTCGATGTCGATCGTCGCGGAAGCCCGGTAGTCGGCGACGATCGACGGGATCGCGTTGCGGCTCGCCTCGAGGTAGGCATCCCGGATGTGCGGCGCGAACGGCGCCGTGCCCCAGGCGTCGAGGAAGTACGCGAAGAACGCGTCGGGCGCGCCGGCGATCAGCGTCTCGGGCAGGCCGGGCGGCTGCGCCATCAGGTACAGGTGGAACGCGACGGCGGCATTCGCGCCGTGCAGGACGTCCCACATGTCGAGCGTGGGCAGCACGTCGAGGATGGTCAGCCGCGTGATCCGGTCGGGATGGTCCAGGCCGGCCCGGAAGGCGACGAGCGCGCCGCGGTCGTGGCCGGCGAGCTCGAACTCGTCGTGGCCGAGCGCCTGCGCGAGGTTGACGATGTCCTGCGCCATCGTGCGCTTGCTGTAGCCGTCGGCGGGCTGGCTGGAAGCCCCGTACCCGCGCAGGTCGGGGCAGATCACCGTGTGCGTCTTCGCCAGCGCGGGCGCGACAGCGCGCCACATCAGGTGCGTCTGCGGGAACCCGTGCAGCAGCAGGAGCGCGGGCCCGCTGCCACCGATCGCCGTGTGCAGGTGGACGTTCTCGGCGACGCGGACGTCGCGATATTCGAAGCCGTCGATCATGCGCCGCAGGCTGGCGCCAGGCGATCAACATCCGATCAGCAAGACTGAGAGTTCAATGCCGGTCGAGTTCGGAGTGCTGGGGCCGGTCGTGGCGTGGAACGACGCGGGCGAACGCGTGGCGCTCAAAGGCCCGCGGCACCGCGCGGTGCTCGCGCGGCTGATCGTGGCGCGCGGCGCGGTCGTGCCGGTCGAGCGGATCGTCGCCGACCTGTGGCCCGCGGACCCCCCGCCCCGAGCGGTCGGCGCGGTGCGCACGTTCGTCAGCGACCTTCGCCGCGCACTGGGCGAAGACCGCGCCGTGCTCGTCACGGACGGCCCCGGGTACGCCCTGCGCCCGACGAGTGGCGCGAGTGGCGCGGCCGGCCCCTGGCGCTTCGAGGCGGCGGTCGGCGCCGTCGACGCGTGGCGGTTCGAGGCCGCCGTCGTCGCGGCGGCCGACTTGCCGAGCGAGGCGCGGTTGGCGCGGCTCCTCGAGGCCGTCGGCGCGTGGCGCGGGCCGGCGTTCGCCGAGCTCGACGACTTCGACTGGGCGCGGGTCGAGCGCGCGCGGCTCGCGGAGTTGCGGCTGCATGCCGTCGAGTCGGTCGCCGACGCGCGACTGCGGCTGGGTCTCGCGGCGGACGCGGTGCCCGACCTCGACGCGCACGTCGCCGCGCATCCCTGGCGCGAGGAGGGCTGGCGGCTGCTCGCGCTCGCGCTCGCCGGGAGCGGTCGGCGCGGTGACGCGCTGTCCGTGCTGCGCCGCGCGCACGTGCAGCTCGTCGAGCAGCTCGGCGTCGAACCCGGGGAGCCGCTGCGGAACCTGCAACAGGAGCTGCTGGCCGGCGCGGAACCACCGACCGCGGGGGTGGACGCGGTGTGGGCGCGCGCGGCCGCGGCCTACGACCGTGAGGTCGGTGCGCGAGCGCGGGTGCGGCTGGAGTCGACGGTCGGGCTGCTGCGCACGCTCGCGGTGACGGGCGGAGGCGGCTTGGCCGAGGCGCGCACGCACCGGCTCGCGGCGATCGCCGCCGCCGAGGAGCTGGGCGATCCGCTCCTGACCGCGCGGGTGATCGGCGCCTACGACGTGCCGGCGATCTGGACGCGCTCCGACGACCCGATGCACGCGGCCGCGATCGTCGCCGCCGCCCGGCGCGCGCTGCTCGCCGAGGTGCCGGACGCGGTGCGCGCGCCGCTGCTGGCGACGATCGCGCTCGAGTCGCGCGGAACCGGCGACGCGTCGGCCGAGGCCCGCGAAGCCGAACGGCTGGCCCGCGCGCTCGACGATCCCGCGCTGCTCGCGTTCGCCCTCAACGGCGTGTGGATGCAGTCGTTCGACCGCTGCGGCCTCGCCCCGCGCCGCGACGCGATCGGCGCCGAGCTGCTCACGCTCGCGACCCGCCACGACCTCCCCTCGGTCGAGGTCCTCGGCCACCTCATCCGCATGCAGGCCCGCGGCGCGCTCGGCGACTTCACCGGCGCCGACGAGCACGCCGCGGCCGCCGACCGCCTGGACGCACGCCACGACCGTCCGCTCGTCGCCGTGTTCACCACCTGGTACCGCGCGATGCGCACGGCCGCAGCCGCGCCGCCCGCCACGCTCTCGGCCGCCGCGTCCCCGGACGGGGCGCCGCCGCCCGTCGCGTCGCCCGCCACGCCGCCACCC
>NZ_JAPDDP010000062.1 GCF_027587195.1 Solirubrobacter phytolaccae
CGCGGGGGCGGCGGCGGGGGCGGCCGGCACGGGCCCGGCGGGCGGCGGCCCCACGTGGCTCTCGGGCCTCGCCTACGCGTGCCTCCGGCGCGGGTTCTGGGACGTCCCGCCCCATGCCGGCGGCGCCGGCACGCTCGTGACGATGGGCGCCGGGCCAGAAGGGGACGCACTCGGCGAGGCCGTGCTCGCGCGCCTCGCTGCGCCCGTGACGGTCGTGCGCGGCGCGGCCTCCGACCTCGCCGCACCCGCCCACGCGACCGTCCTCACCGCGCTGCCCTCGCTGCAGGACGTGCTGCTCGCGGCCGACGTGGTGATCGCCACCGCCGGCCAGACCTCGCTGGAGGCCGCCGCGTGCGGCACGCCCGCCGTGCTGCTCGCGCTCGACGCATTCCAGGCCGAGCAGGCGCGGCGCCTGGCCGAAGCCGGGGCGGCGCTCCTCGCCGACTCGGCCGAGGACGCCGTCCGCCTCGCGACCGCGCTGCTCGAAGCTCCCGAGCAGCGCGCAAAGCTCACGGCCGCGGGCCGGGCGACGATCGACGGACGCGGCGCCCGGCGCGTGGCGGAAGCGCTCAGCCGGCTACGCGGCGCAGCAGCATGAACGGCTCGGCCGCTTCCAGCCCGACCGTCATGCCCCACTTGCGCGCGGAGACGCGGATGCCCTCAAGTGACCGCGGGTGCGGCCACTCGCGCAGCTCGTGCTCGTAGGCCGCCATCGCGGCCACCTTGCGCTCCAGCCCGGGGGAGGCGTCCTCGAACCAGTTCGGCCGGAACGGCGCGGCGTTCGGCGACGGGTTCCACTCGGTCGAGGACAGCGTCTCGAAGCCCAGCAGCGTCACGGGCCGCTCGCCGGGCAGCGGCCGGAAGGCGGTCATCACGGCCTCGGCGACCACCAGGTGGTCCTGGTTCATGTCGCCGGCGTGATGGCAGAAGACGATGTCGGGATCGACCTCGGCCTTGACCGCCTCGACGAGGTGGATCACGTCCAGCAGCGCCACCGTGCCGAAGCGGTTGTCCGGCAGCTCGCGCTGGTGCATGGTCACGCCCAGGATCTCGCCGGCCTTCTCCAGCTGGCCACGCAGCTCGGCGACCTCGTCGTCCGGCCGGTCGTCGCCCTCGAAGCGCGCGCCCACACCTTCGCCCAGCACGAGCGCGTGCACGTCCACGCCCTGGTCGGAAAGCGAGGCCATCGTGGCCCCGGCTCCGAGCACTTCATCATCGGGATGTGCGGCCACGCAGAGCGCGCGCGCATAGGTCATTCGGCCCACGGCGCTGAGCCTAGACGGTTCGTGATCCCTACACTCCGCCGCCGATGGATCTCACCGGGAAGACCTTGTTGATAACCGGCGGGACGGGGTCATTCGGGACGCAGTTCATCCGCACCGTCCTTGCCAATCACGACGTGGCGTCGATCCGCGTCTTCAGCCGTGACGAGCTCAAGCAGTACGAGCTCAACCAGCGCCTGCGCGATCCGCGCCTGCGACTGCTGCTCGGCGACGTCCGTGACGCGGACCGCCTGCGCGTCGCCACCCGCGGGGTCGATGTGATCGTGCACGCCGCGGCGCTCAAGCAGGTCGAGTCGTGCGAGTACAACCCGTTCGAGGCCGTCCAGACCAACGTGCTCGGCGCGCAGAACGTGGCCTCGGCCGCGATCGAGAACGAAGTGCCGCTGACGATGGCCCTGAGCACCGACAAGGCCGTCAACCCGGTGAACCTCTACGGCGCGACCAAGCTCGCGGCCGAGAAGATCATCTCCCAGGCCGACGTGTACGCGCCCGACGGCCCCGCCCGCTTCGGCTCGGTCCGCTACGGCAACGTCGTCGGCAGCCGCGGCAGCGTCATCCCGGTGTTCAAGCAGCAGGCCGAGACCGGCATCCTGAGCATCACCGACGACCGCATGACCCGCTTCTGGATCACGCTCGAGCAGGCCGTGCAGTTCGTGCTCAGCTCGATGGACCTCGTGCACGGCGGCGAGACGTTCGTGCCCAAGATCCCGAGCATGCGGATCGTCGACCTGGCGCGCGCGATGGCGCCCGAGGCCGAGCACCGCATCACCGGCATCCGGCCCGGCGAGAAGCTGCACGAGGTGATGGTCACCGAGGACGAGGCGCGCGTCACGTATGACATCGGCGACCGCTACGTGATCATGCCCTCGCGCCCGACGTGGCACAGCGAGCCGCCCGAGCGCGGCGAGAAGCTCCCCGACGGGTTCCGCTACTCCTCGGACAACAACACCGACTGGCTCACCGAGGAGCAGCTGCTCGCGATGACCAAGACCGTCCGCGCACCCGGCCGCCGCGAGAGCGACCGCGGCGCGGGCGCCCCGGGCTGGGAGGCCTAAGCCCCCACGATGTCGCGGACGGCGGTGATCACCGTCGTCTGCTCGTCCTCGGTGAGGCCCGGGAAGCACGGGAGCGACAGGCAGCCCTCGTAGTACGTCTCGGCCTCCGGGCACAGCCCCGGGGCGTAGCCGTAGGTGTCCCGGTAGTACGGGTGCAGGTAGACCGGCAGGTAGTGGATCTGCGCGAGCACGCCCCGCTCGCGCAGCGCGTCGTACACGCGGCGGCGCTCGGCGACGGAGATCACGAACAGGTGGTAGGCGTGCAGGCTGTCGGCCGGCACCTCCGGCGGGAGCGCGACCACGCCGGCCAGCTCCTCCCGGTAGCGCGCCGCGATCGCGTTGCGCGCGGCCACGAAGCGCTCCGTCTTGGCCAGCTGCGAGCTCCCGAGCGCGCACTGCAGGTCGGTGATCCGGTAGTTGAAGCCGAGCAGGTGCTGCTCCATGTACCAGCCGCCCTCGTCCGGGCGCTCGAGCCGCGCCGGGTCCTTCGTCATCCCGTGCGAGCGGAAGTCCAGCAGGCGCTGGTAGAGCTTGGGGTCGCTGAGCGTGATCGCGCCGCCCTCGCCGGTGGTCACCGTCTTGACCGGGTGGAACGAGAACACGGTCATGTCCGCGTCGGCGCCGACCGGACGGCCGGCGCGGCGCCCGCCGATCGCGTGCGCGGCGTCCTCGATCACCACGACGTCCGGACCGACCGCGGCCCGGATCTCGGCGATCGGCGCGGGCAGGCCCGTGAAGCTGACCGGGATGACCGCGCGCGTGCGCTCGCTCACCACCGCCGCCACCGTCTCGGCGCTCACGTTCCAGGTCGCCGGATCGATGTCCGCGAACACCGGCGTGGCGCCCACGTAGGCCGCGCAGTTCGCGCTGGCCGCGAAGGTCAGCGCGCTCGTGACCACCTCGTCGCCCGGCCCGGCGCCCGCCGCGAAGCAGGCGGCGTGCAGCGCGGCCGTCCCGGAGGAGAAGGCCACCGCGTAGGGCGTTCCGGCGAGCTCGGCGAGCTGCGCCTCGAAGGCCGCGACGCGCGGGCCCTGCGTCAGGAAGTCGCTGCGCAGCGCCTCCAGCACCGCCGCCACGTCGTCGTCCTCGATCGTCTGCCGTCCGTAGGGGATCACGGCGGGGAAGTTAACGCAGACGGGCGGCCTCGAAAGGCCGCCCGCGCGATCCGTCCCTCGGTGGGGTATGTGTTGGGTCGCCCTCCAGCAACCCGTATGAACCGCGAACCGCGTGCGGAGGAGGGCGGGGAAGCCCTTGAGTAACTCCTGCAGCGCCATCCGTGGCTAACCGAGGTAATCGGCAGCCGTCGGAAGACCTGTAGGCGAATTTCTACGACGCGTGCGCGGGGTGGCCGGCGACCACTTCGCGGAGCACCTCGGCCCAGCTCTGGGCGGCCACCTCGATGCGCCGGTGCTCACGCACGTACTCGTGCGCGGTCGCGCCGATCCGCTCGCGGGCCTCGTGGTCGTCGATCAGCCGCAGCAGCGCCGCCTCGACCTCGTCGACCTCACGCGCGTGGACGCCGGTGACGCCGTCCTCGATGTCCGGGTACACGTCCGGATGCGCGACGAGCGGGATGCCCAGCGCGCTCGCCTCGAGCCAGCGCAGGTCGCTCTTGCCGCGGAACTGGTTGTTCTCGGCCGACGGCGCGAAGGCGATGTCGAACAGCGCCATCGACGCCGGGTAGACCTCGATGCCCGAGCTCGGGTAGCTGACCGCGCGGTCAGCGCCGAACTCCTCGGCGTACGGCGCGGCGGCCGCGTGGCCCACGGACACGAAGCGGACGTTCTCGCGCTGGCGCATGACCGAGCGGATCGCCGGCTCCCAGCGCGCCAGGGACGCCTTGTGGCCGACGCCACCCGCGAAGCCGATCGTCACGACGCCCTTGCGGTCGGGCTTGCGGTAGTCGTAGCGGTTGAGGTCGACGCCGTTGCGGCACTCCCACGTGTGCTCGCTGAAGGACCGGTAGCGGCGCGCGATGAACGACGTCGAGCAGATCATGCCGTCGACGGCGCGCATGCCCATCTCGAGGTCGCGGACGCGGTCGGCGCCGAACTTGTGCGCGAGCTCGTGCGTCTTGCTCTTGCGCGCGGCCTGGACGTAGTCGTCGATCTCGTAGAGGACCTTCACGCCCCGGTCCTGCAGCTCGCGGATGCGCTTGAGCCAGGAGCGGCCGTTCGCGTACTGGATGACGACGACCTCGTAGTCGGGCAGGTTCTCCAGCGACGGCGGCGGGTTGCCGAGGCCGCCGGTGAGGACGACGGTGTCGTCCGCCAGGGCGCCCCAGGTCGCGTACTCGGCGCCGAGGGCGATCGCCGGCAGGAAGCAGCGGTAGTAGGAGACGACGCTCGCGCCGAGGCCGAGGAAAAGGGTCTTCGGGATGTCGGTCATGACACGATCTCCGGGCTCCAGCGTTGGAAGCTCATGTTCGCGTGCTTGAGGCGCAGGCGGCCTTCGGACGGGGCGGCGGGGTCGGGCTCGCCGTCGCTGGCCTTCAGCGCGCGGGCACGCACCGTCGGCTCCAGGACGCACTGACCGCCCTCGGCCTGGATGCGCAGGCAGTAGTCGAGCGCCGCGTGCGGGCCCTCCATCAGGTTGTCGTAGCCGCCGACGCGCTCGATCCACCCGCGGCGGATGAACTGCAGCTCGGAGCTGACCGGGCACAGCAGCGGATCGGCCACGTCGAGCAGCTCCTCCGGCACGTTGCGCAGGCGCGCGGCCCAGGCACGGCGGAAGAGCGAGAAGAAGTAGCCGGCCTGGCGGATCGTGCCGCCGGCCTCGAGGATGGCGCCGCCCGCGACCGCGGCGGGTTCGCCGTCGGTGCCCGTGCGCGCCTGTAGGCGCCCGAGCCAGTTGGCGGACTCGAACAGCAGGCCCGGGGCGACGATGCAGACGTCCATGCCGTGCTCGACCGCGGCGGTCAGGCCGACGTTGACGGCGGCCGAGTGGCCCTCGCCGTCCAGCTGCATGACGTACGCGCAGTTGAGCTCGGCGGCCGCGACCTCGAGGAGCTGCGCCTGGGGCGCGGGCGAGCGGTCGTCGACGACGAGCACCATCGTCTCGGGTGCGCTCGCCTGGAGGGAGACGAGCGTCTGGAGGATCGGGTCGATGTCCTCCGCGCTCTCTGCCCGGACCGGGCAGACGATGAGGGTCGGATCGGATTCCACGTCTCCTCCATCGGTTGCCCGCAAACGGACCTTGAGAGACGCGAGATTAAATGTTGTGAGCCGACCCCCCTTGCGGAGGACCGGCTCAAAACGGCGAGCGACTGGCTTAGCGGAGCAGCGACAGAACGCCCTGGGGCGCCTGGTTGGCCTGCGCGAGCATGCTCGTGCCGGCCTGCTGGAGGATGTTCAGCTTCGTGAACTTCGTCATCTCAGCGGCCATGTCCACGTCGCGGATACGCGACTCGGACGCCGTGAGGTTCTCCTGGTAGGTCGCCAGGTTCGTCAGGCGATGCTCGAGGCGGTTCTGGACGGCACCGAGGTTGCCACGCACCTTGGAGACGTTCTCGATCATCTTGTCGACCGTGCCGATGTCGGACACGCTGCCGCCGGTGGCGGAGAGCGCCGTGACGGCCGCGGCCGCGGTACCGGCGGAGAGGCTGGTCACGTTCGACAGGCCACCGGCGGAGGCGTCACCCGTGTACGAGATCGCCGCGACGTCGATCTTCTCGCCCTGGTTGGCTCCAACCTGGAACGAGAACGAGTTGGCGCCACCGAACACGTTCTTGCCGTTGAACTTGGTGTCGCTCATGATGGTGCTGATTTCCTTGGCAATCTCGACGACCTCGGCGCCAATGGCCTCCTTGTCGTTCTGATCGAGCGTGCCGTTGTTGATCTGCACCTTCAGGTCGCGAACACGCGACAGCATGGAGTGGACCTCGGAGAGGGCACCTTCAGCGGTCTGGACGAGCGAGATGCCGTCCTGCGCGTTGCGCTGCGCCTGAGCGAGGCCGCCGATCTGGCCACGCATCTTCTCGGAGATGCCCAGGCCGGCAGCGTCGTCCGCGGCGCGGTTGATGCGGTAGCCGGAGGAGAGCTTCTCCATCGACTTCGAGGCCTGCGTCGACGTCGCCGTCAGCTGACGGTGCGTGTTGAAGGCTTCGATGTTGTTCTGGATGCGAAGGCCCATGATCTAACGCTCCTTGTTCGATCGGGTTGAAGGGCTGTACTGAGGTGACTCCATGTCGCCTCAAACAAGAAGATCGGCCCCGAAGGGCCGATCTTGAGTGCGGTGTGAGAATTGCGCCCGGCGCGCGAACTAGCGCAGGAGCGACAGGACGCCCTGGGGCGCCTGGTTGGCCTGCGCGAGCATGCTCGTGCCGGCCTGCTGCAGGATGTTCAGCTTGGTGAACTTGGTCATCTCTGCGGCCATGTCCACGTCGCGGATGCGGCTCTCGGAGGCCGTCAGGTTCTCCTGGTAGGTCGCCAGGTTCGTCAGACGGTGCTCGAGGCGGTTCTGGACCGCGCCGAGGTTGCCACGGACCTTCGAGACGTTCTCGATCGCCTTGTCGATGTCGGAGATGACGGCCAGGTCACCGGTGTCCAGCGCCGTCGAGACGGCGTCGGCGCCGGCGGCTCCGCCGAGGGCGATGACGGTCGAGATGCCACCGGCCGTCGCCGCGCCGCTGAGCGCGGTCGCCGCGATGGAGATGGTCTCGCCCTGGTTGGCGCCGACCTGGAACGAGAAGTTGTTCGAGAACACGGCCGTGCCGTTGAACTTCGTGTCGGTGGAGATCGTCTTGATCTCCTTGGCGATCTCGAAGACCTCGGCGGCGATGGCCGACTTGTCGTTCTGATCGAGGGTGCCGTTGTTGAACTGCACCTTCAGATCGCGGACGCGCTCGAGCATCGAGTGCACCTCGGAGAGGGCACCTTCCGCGGTCTGGACGAGCGAGATGCCGTCCTGGGCGTTGCGCTGCGCCTGGGCCAGACCACCGATCTGGCCGCGCATCTTCTCCGAGATGCCCAGGCCCGCGGCGTCATCGGCGGCACGGTTGATGCGGTAGCCGCTGGAGAGCTTCTCCATCGACTTCGAGGCCTGCGTCGACGTCGCCGTCAGCTGACGGTGGGTGTTGAACGCCTCGATGTTGTTCTGAATGCGAAGGCCCATGATTCAACGCTCCTTGTTGATCGGGGTATAGGGCGGATGTTCAGGCGACTCCTTGTCGCCTTAACCAACAAGATCGGCCGCGAGCGACCGATCTTGAGGTACCGCTATGCGCCAGGTTCCTAGCGGAGCAGCGACAGGACGCCCTGCGGCGCCTGGTTGGCCTGCGCGAGCATGCTCGTGCCGGCCTGCTGCAGGATGTTCAGCTTCGTGAACTTGGTCATCTCGGACGCCATGTCCACGTCACGGATCCGCGACTCGGACGCCGTCAGGTTCTCCTGGTACGTGGCCAGGTTCGCCAGACGGTGCTCGAGACGGTTCTGCACCGCGCCGTACGTGCCGCGCTGCTTGGAGACGTTCTCGATCATGTCGTCGATCGTGCCGATGTCCGACACGCTGCCGCCGGTGAGGAGCATGCCCGAGGCCGCGGCCGAAGCCGTGGCGGTGGACAGGCCCGTCAGGTTCGACAGACCGCCGGTGGACGCGTCGCCGCTGAACGCCGGCGCACCCATGGAGATCGTCTCGCCCTCGTTGGCACCGACCTGGAACTTGAACGTGCTCGACGTGCCGAACAGCGTCTTGCCGTTGAACTTCGTGTCGCTGAGGATGGTGCTGATCTCCTTGGCGATCTCGACAACCTCGGCACCGATGGCCTGCTGGTCGTTGTTGTCGAGGGTGCCGTTGTTGATCTGCACCTTCAGGTCACGAACGCGCTCGAGCATCGAGTGCACCTCGGCGAGGGCACCTTCCGCCGTCTGAACGAGCGAGATCGCATCCTGCGCGTTGCGCTGCGCCTGGCCGAGGCCGCCGATCTGGCCACGCATCTTCTCAGAGATGCCCAGGCCGGCAGCGTCGTCCGCGGCACGGTTGATGCGGTAGCCGGAGGAGAGCTTCTCCATCGACTTGGAAGCCTGCGACGACGTCGCCGTCAGCTGACGGTGCGTGTTGAAAGCTTCGATGTTGTTCTGGATACGAAGGCCCATGATCTAACGCTCCTTGTTTGATCGTTGGTGGTGAGGGCTTGCCGAGGTGACTCCATGTCGCCTCATGCAGAAAGATCGGCCCCAATGGGGCCGATCTTTAGTACTGCTCAGTGATTTTCTGACCCAGCCCCTTAGCGGAGCAGCGACAGGACGCCCTGCGGCGCCTGGTTGGCCTGCGCGAGCATGCTCGTGCCGGCCTGCTGCAGGATGTTCAGCTTCGTGAACTTGGTCATCTCTGCGGCCATGTCCACGTCGCGGATCCGCGACTCGGACGCCGTCAGGTTCTCCTGGTACGTGGCCAGGTTCGTCAGACGGTGCTCCATGCGGTTCTGGACCGCGCCGTAGTTGCCGCGGACCTTGGAGACGTTCTCGATCATGTCGTCGAGCGCGTCGATCTTCGACATCGCGCCCGAAGAGAACGCCGCCACGGCGCCGGCCGTCGTACCCACCGCGGCCAGAGCCGTGAGGTCGGAGACGACGCCGAACGACGCCGCCGCCAGGTCGATGGTCTCGCCCTGGTTGGCGCCGACCTGGAACTTGAACGTGTCCGTGGTCTTGAACAGCGTCTTGCCGTTGAACTTGGTGTCGTCGAGGATGTTCTTGACTTCCTTGGCGATCTCGAGAACCTCGGCGCCGATGGCGTCCTGGTCGTTGGCGTCCAGGGTGCCGTTGTTGAACTGCACCTTCAGGTCGCGAACGCGCTCGAGCATCGAGTGCACCTCGGAGAGGGCACCTTCCGCCGTCTGGACGAGCGAGATGCCGTCCTGCGCGTTGCGCTGCGCCTGAGCCAGACCACCGATCTGCCCGCGCATCTTCTCGGAGATGCCCAGGCCGGCAGCGTCGTCAGCCGCACGGTTGATGCGATAGCCGCTGGAGAGCTTCTCCATCGACTTCGAAGCCTGCGACGACGTCGCCGTCAGCTGACGGTGCGTGTTGAAGGCTTCAATGTTGTTCTGGATGCGAAGGCCCATGATCTAACGCTCCTTGTTGATCGGGTTGAAGGGCTGTACTCAGGCGACTCCATGTCGCCTTAACCCAAAAGATCGGCCGCGAACGGCCGATCTTGAGGAACTGCTCGGTCTGTGGGCTGACCGCTTAGCGGAGCAGCGACAGGACGCCCTGGGGCGCCTGGTTGGCCTGGGCCAGCATCGAGGTGCCGGCCTGCTGCAGGATGTTCAGCTTCGTGAACTTCGTCATCTCGGACGCCATGTCGACGTCGCGGATGCGGCTCTCGGAGGCCGTCAGGTTCTCCTGGTAGGTCGCCAGGTTGGCCAGGCGGTGCTCGAGGCGGTTCTGGACCGCGCCGTACGTGCCGCGCTGCTTGGACACGTTCTCGATCATCTTGTCGAGATCGGAGATCACGGACATGTTGTTCGTGGCGAGCGCCGACACGGCGTCGCTGACGGTCATCGCGGCGCCGGCGAGCTGCGTCAGGTTCGAGAGGCCGCCGGTGCTCGAGTCGTTGCCGAGGCTGGCCGCGGCGATGTCGATGGTCTCGCCCTGGTTGGCGCCGACCTGGAACTTGAACGTGTCGCCGGTGCCGAACAGCGTCTTGCCGTTGAACTTGGTGTCGTCGAGGATGTCCTTGACCTCCTTGGCGATCTCCAGGACCTCGGCGCCGATCGCGGACTTGTCGTTCGCGTCGAGCGTGCCGTTGTTGAACTGGACCTTCAGGTCACGGACGCGCTCGAGCATCGAGTGCACCTCGGAGAGGGCGCCTTCAGCGGTCTGGACGAGCGAGATGCCGTCCTGCGCGTTGCGCTGAGCCTGAGCGAGGCCGCCGATCTGGCCACGCATCTTCTCGGAGATCCCGAGGCCCGCGGCGTCGTCGGCCGCGCGATTGATGCGGTAGCCGCTGGAGAGCTTCTCCATCGACTTCGAAGCGGCATTGCCGGTCGCCGTGAGCTGGCGATGCGTGTTGAACGCCTCGATGTTGTTCTGAATGCGAAGGCCCATGATTCAACGCTCCTTGTTGATCGGGGGGTTGGGCGTATGCAGGCGACTCCTTGTCGCCTCGAACACGAAGATCGGCCCCGAAGGACCGATCTTGAGCGGTACGGGTCGTATGTCAGGTATGCGACTCAGCTCAGGAGCGAGAGCACACCCTGCGGGGCGACGTTGGCCTGGGACAGCATCGAGGTGCCGGCCTGCTGCAGGATCGCCAGCTTCGTGAACCGGGTCATCTCCTGCGCCATGTCCACGTCGCGGATCCGGCTCTCCGACGCCGTCAGGTTCTCCTGATAGGTCGCCAGGTTCGTCAAGCGGTGCTCCATGCGGTTCTGGAGCGCGCCGTAGGTCCCGCGCAGCTTGGACAGGTTCTCGATCATCGCGTCGACCGTCGAGATCGCCTGCAGGCCCGCCGTGCTCAGCGCGGTGGCGACATCGCTCACGGCGCTGACGGCGAGCCCCGTGAGGTCGGAGATCACGCCGAACGACGCGGCGCCCATCGAGATCGTCTCGCCCTGGTTGGCGCCGACCTGGAACGAGAACGTGTCGGAGGCCCCGAAGACGCCCTTCCCGTTGAACTTCGTGTCGTCGAAGATGTCCTTGATCTCCTTGGAGATCTCCAGGACCTCGGCCGAGATCGCCGTCTTGTCGTTGGCGTCCAGGGTGCCGTTGTTGTACTGCACCTTCAGGTCACGGACGCGCTCGAGCATCGAGTGCACCTCCGCGAGCGCGCCTTCCGCCGTCTGGACCAGCGAGATGCCGTCCTGCGCGTTGCGCTGCGCCTGGGCGAGGCCACCGATCTGGCCACGCATCTTCTCGGAGATCCCGAGGCCGGCAGCGTCATCGGCCGCGCGGTTGATGCGGTAGCCACTCGACAGCTTCTCCATGGCGCGCGAGGCCATGTTCGACGTCGCCGTCAGCTGACGGTGCGCGTTGAAGGCTTCGATGTTGTTCTGGATGCGAAGGCCCATGATCTACTCCTTGTTGATCGGGTGGTTGGGCACGTCCAGACGACTCCGTGTCGTCCTCGGGGACCGCGTCGGCGTAGAACGAATCGATCTTAAGCGATTACTTCCGTTTCGGCTGAGTGGGTTAATCGAAAAGTGGTCCAAGAACGACAAAGGCCGGCCCCGAGGGGCCGGCCTTGACGAAGCTCCGAGCTCGGGTCGCGGGCCCGGCGAGGCTTTAGCTCCTCAGCAGCGAGAGCACGCCCTGCGGGGCCTGGTTGGCCTGGGCGAGCATGCTCGTGCCGGCCTGCTGGAGGATGTTCAGCTTCGTGAACTTGGTCATCTCCTGCGCCATGTCCACGTCGCGGATCCGCGACTCGGAGGCGGTGAGGTTCTCCTGGTAGGTGGCCAGGTTCGTCAGGCGATGCTCGAGGCGGTTCTGGACCGCGCCGAGGTTGCCACGGATCTTGGAGACGTTCTCGATCGCCTTGTCGAGGTCGCCGAGATCGGACAGGTCGCCGGACGACAGCGCGGCGACGACGCTGCTGACGCCGCTGGCGGCGAGGCCGGTGAGGTCGGACAGGCCACCGGCGTCGATGCCGCCGCTGAGGCCGGTCGGGCTGGTCGTGACCGTCTCGCCCTGGTTCGCGCCGACCTGGAACGTGAAGCCGGTCGCGCCGAACAGCGACTTGCCGTTGAACTTGGTCTCGCTGATGATCGAGTTGACTTCCTTGGCGATCTCGAAGACCTCGGCGGCGATGGCCTCCTGGCCGCCGGTGTCGAGGGTGCCGTTGTTGAACTGCACCTTCAGGTCGCGGACGCGCTCGAGCATCGAGTGCACCTCGGCCAGCGAGCCTTCCGCGGTCTGGACGAGCGAGATGCCGTCCTGCGCGTTGCGCTGCGCCTGGGCGAGGCCGCCGATCTGGCCGCGCATCTTCTCGGAGATGCCGAGCCCCGCGGCGTCGTCCGCGGCGCGGTTGATGCGATAACCGGAGGAGAGCTTCTCCATCGACTTCGAGGCCTGCGCCGACGTCGCCGAGAGCTGGCGATGCGTGTTGAAGGCTTCGATGTTGTTCTGGATGCGCAGGCCCATGGCCAGGGATACTCCTTGTGAGGGACTGGACGACTCCATGTCGTCCCGGACGGATACGACATCTGTCGGCCGCCTCGCAGAGGAGCTTTAGCCTGCGTGAGATTCGAGGGAACGCGAGCCGGCCCCCTGGTCCGCGAGCGAACCAGAGGGCCGAAAGGCGGGCTTAGCGCAGGAGGCTGAGGACGCCCTGCGGGGCCTGATTGGCCTGGGCCAGCATGCTCGTGCCGGCCTGCTGCAGGATGTTCAGCTTCGTGAACTTGGTCATCTCGGCCGCCATGTCCACGTCGCGGATCCGCGACTCGGAGGCGGTGAGGTTCTCCTGGTACGTGGCCAGGTTGGCCAGGCGATGCTCGAGACGGTTCTGAACGGCGCCGTACTGGCCGCGCTGCTCGGACACGTTCTTGATCATCGTGTCGACGTGGTCGACGTCCGACAGACCGCCGGACGACAACGAGGTGACCGCCTGCGTGGCCGTGGAGGCCGAGAGGCTCGTGATCCAGCCGAGGCCGTCGGACATGGTCGCGCTGTTGAAGGACGCGGCGGCCAGGTCGATCGTCTCGCCCTGGTTGGCGCCGACCTGGAACTTGAACGTGTCGGAGGCGCCGAACAGCGTCTTGCCGTTGAACTTGGTGTCGTCAAGGATCGTGCGGATCTCCTTGGCGATCTCCACGACCTCGGCGCCGATGGCCTCCTGGTCGTTCGTGTCCAGGGTCCCGTTGTTGTACTGCACCTTCAGGTCACGGACGCGCTGGAGCATCGAGTGCACCTCGCCGAGCGCGCCTTCCGCGGTCTGGACGAGCGAGATGCCGTCCTGGGCGTTGCGCTGCGCCTGGGCCAGACCACCGATCTGGCCACGCATCTTCTCCGAGATGCCCAGGCCCGCGGCGTCGTCCGCAGCGCGGTTGATGCGGTAGCCGCTGGAAAGCTTCTCCATCGACTTCGAGGCCTGCGTCGACGTCGCCGTCAGCTGACGGTGCGTGTTGAACGCCTCGATGTTGTTCTGGATACGAAGGCCCATGAGTCAACACTCCTTGTTGATCGGGGGAAATTGGGCTATGTCAGCGACTCCTTGTCGCCTTAACCCGAAAGATCGGCCACGAAGGGCCGACCTTTAGGGACCTGCTCGATGTTTGGTGAGACGGCTTAGCGCAGGAGGCTGAGGACGCCCTGCGGGGCCTGGTTGGCCTGGGCCAGCATCGAGGTGCCGGCCTGCTGCAGGATGTTCAGCTTCGTGAACTTGGTCATCTCCGCCGCCATGTCCACGTCACGGATCCGCGACTCGGAGGCGGTGAGGTTCTCCTGGTACGTGGCCAGGTTGGCCAGGCGATGCTCGAGGCGGTTCTGCACCGCGCCGTACGTGCCACGGACCTGGGACACGTTCTTGATCATCTGGTCGATGTCGTCGATGTCCGAGAGACCCTGGTCGTTGAACGCCGAGACCGCGCCGGCGGCCGTCGAGGCCGAGAGGGCGGTCAGCTTGCCGAGGCCGTCCGAGAGGACCGTGCCGTCGAGCTTGGTCGCGGCGATGTCGATCGTCTCGCCCTGGTTGGCGCCGACCTGGAACTTGAACGTGTCGGAGGCGCCGAACAGCGTCTTGCCGTTGAACTTGGTGTCGTCAAGGATGTCGCGGACTTCCTTGGCGATCTCCACGACCTCGGCGCCGATGGCTTCCTTGTCGTTGTTGTCGAGCGTGCCGTTGTTGAACTGGACCTTCAGGTCACGAACACGCGACAGCATGGAGTGGACCTCGGCGAGGGCACCTTCCGCCGTCTGGACGAGCGAGATGCCGTCCTGCGCGTTGCGCTGAGCCTGAGCCAGGCCGCCGATCTGGCCGCGCATCTTCTCCGAGATGCCAAGGCCGGCGGCGTCGTCAGCAGCGCGGTTGATGCGGTAGCCGCTGGAGAGCTTCTCCATCGACTTCGAGGCCAGCGACGACGTCGCCGTCAGCTGGCGATGCGTGTTGAACGCCTCGATGTTGTTCTGAATGCGAAGGCCCATGATTCAACGCTCCTTGTTGATCGGGGTGTAGGGCGAGGTGCGGGCGACTCCATGTCGCCTTATGCCGTGTAGTCGACGCCTCCGCGTGGTTCTTGAGCTGACGGCCGCTTCGGCGGCCGCTTGGCGTTCTCCTCGCGCTTCTCCTCCCGCCGGCGGCGGGCCTCCTCGCGCTCGCCGGGCGTGAGCAGGCGCAGCTGGTCGACCCGCTCGATGCGGGACGTACCCGGCTCACCCGGGACGATGCGGTAGATCGGCTCCATCAGGACGCCGCTTCCTGCTCGGCGCGCTCGGCGGCCATCTTCTCGAGGCGCTCGCGCTGCAGGCGCACCTGCTCGAGGCGGTGCTCCTCGACCTGCTTGAGCTCGTTGAGCACGATGTGGCGCCAGGCGATGATCGCGCAGCGCCAGACGACGACGTTGACCACGATGCCGGCCACCAGCGCGCGCCAGACGGCGTCGAACGGGTCCTGGTCGCCGACCAGGTTCAGCACGAGCACGAGCATGAACGACAGGAACGCCGCCCGGGTGCGGGCACGGCGGATGCCGGCCTTCGCCCGCGGGTGCTGGGAGAGCGTGACGAGCGCCTCGGGCTTGCCCTTCTTGCCCTTCTTCTTTTCCTTCTTGTCGCTCATCGATCTCGTGAGGCGCGCAGCGCCTGAACCTCTTTGTCGCGGATGTAACGCATGAGCCGATCCTCGTCGGCGCGCGCGATCCCGTCCATGCGGATGCCCTTCTGCTCCGGGTCGTTCCCCGCGCGCACGACGCGGCCGAGCGCGCGCAGCGGCGGCCCGTCGGGGAGCTGGAGCTCGACGCGCACGTCGATGCCGAGGGGCAGATCCCACTTGTCCTGGATCTGAATGCCGGAGCCGGAGACGTCGACCGTGTGCGTGTCGCCGCCGACGGGCTCGTCCACACCGCGCACGGTCACGTCGAGGAACGCGTCGATGCGCACGAACTCGCGCCGCTGGATGCGCTCCACCTCACCCGTGAGGGCGATCGTCAGCGAGCCGTTGCGCTCCGCGTTCAGCTTGCCCGGGAAGCGGAAGATGCCGCGGCCGGAGGTGGCCTCCACGGCCCAGTCGTGCCCGATCGTGCGGGTGATCCGCTCGTCCTTGACCGCCAGCGCGACGATCACGCTCGCCTCGGATGCCTCCTCCACCGTGCCGGGGAGCATCCCGACGTGCAGGTGGCGGACGATCACGTACTGGCCCACGATCAGCTTGGAGACGGGAGCGGTCACAGCGGTCATTATCAGGGAAGCAGCTGGGCGGCCAACGCGCCGGGATCGGCGGGGGCCGCGCCCTCGCGCGAGCAGACGTAGGACAGCGGACGGCCGGCGGCCAGCGCGAGCTCGAGCGGCGCGCCCGGGCGCGACGTCTCGTCGGCGTGCGTGAGCGCGACGTGGCTCGGGACGAGCGGCGCGAGCGCGGCGGCGACCTCCCCGGCGGCGGCCGAGCTGATCGTCGCGGGCAGCGCCATGTGGACCTCGGCGCCGAGCGCCTTCAGGTCGGCCGCGAGCGCCTTGACGTCCGCTGGCTTGGTGCTCGGCCCGGTCGCGGGCGTGTCGATCAGCGTGATCAGCGGCTCGCGGGCGCCGAGGCGCTCCGTGGCCTGATCCGCGTTCGCGGCGGCGATCACGCCCACGCCGAGCGGCTGCAGGCGGTTCGACAGGCTGCCGTTGCCGCGCAGCTCGATCACGGCGACGTCGGCACCGGCGGCGGCGTAGACCGCGGCGAGGTGCGCGACCGCGGACGACTTGCCCGAGCCGCCGCCACCGACGATCGCGATCGTGCGCGGGCCGGGGCCGAGCGCGGACGTGGTCGGGATCCGGCGCGCGAACGCGGCGCGGACGAGGCGCTTCATGTTCCGCGGCGCGGAGAACGGGAGTCCGTGGACGACGGCCTCGGCCACGACGTCGGCAGCGAGCGCGTGGCTGATGCCGGCGGCGATCAGGCGGTCCTCGGCGGCGTCGGCCGACGGCGGGCGCGGCACGCCGGACGGGCGTGCGGCCGGCACGGGCGCGGGCGGGATCTCCAGCGCGGCGGGCGCGGGTTCCTCGGGCTCGGGCTCGGGAGTCGCGGCGACGGGCGCGGGCTCCTCGACGACGGGCGGCGGCGCGACCGGCTCGGCGGCCACGGGCGGCGGGGGCGGCGCGACGGGCTCCGGCACCGGCTCCTCGGAGGTCGGCTGCGGCGAGGCGAACTCGATCGCGGACGCGTTCGGCTGCGGGCCATAGAGGCCGGCGCCCGACGCGGGCTCGGCGGGTGGCTCGGGCTCGGCGGCGCGCTCGCGCATCCGCCGCGGCGGCTCGGCGGGCTCAGGATCGGGCGCGGGCGCCGGCTGCGCGGTGAAGGACGCCGAGAACGTGTCCTGCTCCATGCGCGAGTCGCGCGCGGCCGCGGCGAGCGCGTCGGCGAACGGCGTGGCCTGCTCGAACAGCGCCTGCACGGCGGGCGAGGACAGGCCTTCCGCGGTCGCGCGGTCGGAGCGGATCTCGAGCGGGCGCTCGTCGGCGTGCGGAGCCCGCGCGTCGACCTCGACGAAGGGGCGCTGGAAAAAGCCTCCGGCCTTCTTGTCGCGACCCTCGCGACGGCGCAGGACGATCGCGTCCGGGCCGAGCTCGGCACGGATTTGCGGCAGCAGCTCTTCCAGGCTGCGCCCGCGGAACGTCTTGACGTCGTCGGCTGTGTGGCTCGTCGAGGCTTCCATTCGTGTTCAGCGCCCTTTCACCTGAGAAGGTCCTTCTTACGCGGCAACCGCCTGCTGCTGCAGGGCCGCGCTGATCACACCAGTCGTCTCTACACCGATACCCGGAGCGATCTCGTTGTACGAGCAGACCGACATCTGCGGCAGGCGCTGCTCGCACAGCATCCGCAGGTGGCGGCGCACGCGCGCCGAGCACAGCAGCACCGGGCGCCCGCCGGCGGCGATCGCCAGCTCCGCCTGCTCGGCCGCGGAGTCCACGACCATCGCCGCGAGGTTCGGGTCCATGGCGAGGAACTCGCCGTCGGCCGTCTGCACGAGCGCCTCGGCCATCTGCTGCTCGAGCGTCGGGTCCAGCGCGATCACGTGCAGCGTGCCCTCGCTGTCGAGGAACGGCGCCGTGATCGTCCGGCCGAGCGCCTGACGGGCGTACTCGGCGAGCATCGCCGGGTCGCGGGTGAGGCGGGCCTTGTCGCCGATCGCCTCGAGCACCGAGCCCAGGTCGCGGATCGAGACGTTCTCGCGCAGCAGCGACTGCAGCACGCGCTGGACCTCGCCGAGCGACAGCACGTCCGGCACGACCTCGGTGACGACGGCCTCGTTGAACTCCTTGAGCTGGTCGAGCAGCTGACGCGTCTCCTGACGGGAGAGCAGCTCGGAGGCGTGTGCGCGGATCATCTCGGTGAGGTGGGTGACGACGACGGACTCGGCGTCGACCACGGTCCAGCCCAGGGCCTCCGCCTCGGCGCGGCCCGACTCCGGAATCCAGACCGCCGGGAGGCCGAACGCGGGCTCCGTGGTCGGGATGCCGGGAAGCTGACCCATGGCGTCGCCCGGGTTCATGGCCATATGGTGCCCGGCCATCACGCCACCGCGCGCAACTTCCGTGCCACGGACCCGCATGACGTACTCGTGCGAGTCCAGGCCGACGTCGTCGCGGATGCGGACGGGCGGGATGACCATGCCGAGCTCGGAGGCGATCTGGCGGCGGATCGTGCCGACGCGGGCGAGCAGCGTGCCGCCGGCCTGCGCGTCGACCATCGGCACCAGGCCGAAGCCGATCGCGAGCTCGAGCGGGTCGAGCGCGAGGGCGTCGAGCGCGGCGTCGCGCGGCGCGGGCAGCTGCGCCTGGGCGGCGCTGGTCGCGGTCGCGGCGTCATGCCGGTCGATCTCGACCTGCTCACGCGAGGTGGGCTTGTTGCGCAGTGACCAGCCGACGGCGAAGAACAGGGCGCCGATGACCAGGAACGGAAGCTTCGGGAGGCCCGGGACGAGGCCGAAGAGCATGACCATCACGCCGGCGACGAGCGGCGCCTTGCGCTGGTCGAGGATCTGCGTGGAGACCGTGGTGCCGAGGTCAGCATCCGCACCCGAGGAGCGCGTGACCAGGATGCCGGTGGCGACCGAGATCAGCAGCGCGGGGATCTGGGCGCAGAGGCCGTCGCCGATCGACATCAGCGAGAAGTGGTGGCCGGCCTCGGCGAACGGCATGCCCATCTGGACGACGCCGATGATGATGCCGCCGAGCAGGTTGATGCCGGTGATGAGGATGCCGGCCATCGCGTCGCCCTTGACGAACTTGGACGCACCGTCCATCGCGCCGTAGAAGTCGGCTTCCTGGGAGACCTCCGCGCGGCGCTTGCGTGCCTCCTCGTCGGTGATCTGGCCCGTGTTGAGGTCGGCGTCGATCGCCATCTGCTTGCCCGGCATCGAGTCGAGCGTGAAGCGGGCGCCGACTTCGGCGACGCGGCCGGCGCCGTTGGTGATCACGACGAACTGGATCACGATCAGGATCAGGAAGATCACGAGGCCGACGACGATGTTGCCGCCGACGACGAAGTTGCCGAACGCCTCGACCACGTGGCCCGCGTCGCCTTCGAGCAGGATCAGACGCGTCACGGACACGTTGATCGCGAGGCGGAAGAGCGTCGTGAGCAGCAGGATCGTCGGGAACGACGAGAAGTCCAGCGCGCGCGGCACGTACATCGTGGCCACGACGATCATCAGCGCCGCCGAGATGTTCAGCGTGATGAAGAAGTCGATCAGCAGCGGCGGCAGCGGGATGATCAGCATCGCGACGATCAGCACGATGCCGAACGCGGCGACGAGGTCGGCCTTCTTGCCGATCTTGGACAGGGCGTTGTTCATGCAGCACTCCGGAGGCCGGCGACGCGGTAGACGTAGGCAAGAAGCTGTGCCACGGCGTGGAACAGGTCTTCGGGGATCTGACGCCCGATGTCGACGTTGGCGTACAGCGTGCGCGCCAGCGGCGGGTCGGGGACGATCATGACGCCGGCGTCCTTGGCGGCTTCACGGATCTTCGCTGCGAGGTTGTCGACGCCCTTGGCGACGACGATGGGTGCCGAGCTGCCGCTCTCGTACTTGAGCGCGACGGCGTAGTGGGAGGGATTCGTGACGATCACGTCTGCGGAGGGAACGGCTTCCATCATGCGGCTGCGGGACATTTCCATTGCCCGTCGCCGCTGCTGAGATTTGATTTCGGCAGGAAGCTCCTGTTGCTTGAATTCCTGCTTGATCTCCTCCTTGTCCATCTTCAGCGACTTCTCGTGCTTGTGCTTCTGCCAGAAGTAGTCGAGGGCCGCGATGGCGAGGTAGGCCATCAGCGCGCGGGTGGCGATCGTCATCACCAGGTGGGCGATCTCGGGGATGATGTCCTGCGGCGGCGTGCCCACCAGCGCGGCGAACTCGTCGAGCTTCGGGAACACCGCGAGCGCGGCGATGGCACCGACCGCGACCGTCTTGGCGACGTTCTTGAGCGTCTCCACCGCGAAGTGCTGCGGGTTGAAGAGGTTCTTGAAGCCTGAGGCGGGGTTGAGCTTCTTGAACTCGGGCTTCATCGCGCCCGGCATCGGCTTGAGGCCGACCTGCGAGGCCGAAGCGATGAAGCCGGCGAGGAAGCAGATCGCCATGATCGGCAGCGCGGCGAGCATCACGTGCTGGCCGACCATCATGAACAGCGTGCCGATGCCCTTCTGGTCGACGACCTCGGGCGTCTTCATCAGGTCGATGACCTGGACCATGGCCAGCTTGCACTGCTGCATGATCTTCGGGGCGAACGCGTTCAGCGCCAGGATCGCGGCGAGCAGGATGGCCGCGCCGTTGATGTCCTGCGAGCGCGCGATCTGGCCCTTCTTACGGGCGTCCTCGCGCTTCTTGGGTGTTGCCTTCTCGGTCTTGTCGTTGGCCATGGCGCGGGTTCACCCCCCTACTTGAGGGTCGCGATGGCCTGCCAGATCGAGGTGTCGACCTGGTTGCCGACGAAGCCGGAGACGAACGGCAGCGAGGCGCCGATCAGCGTCAGCCCGACGATCATCTTGGCCGGGAAGCCGACCGCGAAGATGTTCATCTGCGGGACGACCTTCGAGACGACGCCGAACGCGGCGTCGACGATGACGATCGCGATCAGCACGGGCGCGGCGATCATGAACGCGGCCACGAAGATGCCGGAGAACGCGACCTGCACGCCCTCCACCATCGTGCTGATGACCGGCGCGTCGAGCAGCGGGACCGCGTTGTAGGTCCGCGCGAGGCCCGCGATCACCTTGGCGTCGCCGCCCAGGGCGATGAAGATGGCCACGCCGAAGAGGCTGTACACCTGCTGGATGACGGCGGACTGCGTGCCCGTCACCGGGTCCACGATCGCACCGAACGAGAAACCGATCAACGTATCCAGCAGGGTGCCCGCGACCTGCAGGGCCGCGAACATCGCCTGCAGGGCGAAGGCGAACGCGAGGCCGACGATGACCTCCTTGACCAGCAGGGCGGCGTAGCCGAGCACGTCGAGGTCTATCTCACCGTGCTTGACGACCGGCAGCAGGCCGACGGTCAGGGCGACGGCGACGATGCCGCGGACGCGCGAGTTGACCATCTTGCTCGAGAAGAGCGGGGCCAGGATGAACAGCGGCGAGACGCGCGCGAGGACCAGGAAGAAGGCCGCGACCTGCTGCTCGCTGAAGTGGGCGAGGAGGGTATTAGGGTCCATCGGATCCGCCGACAGGCTGGAAGTCGACGGTCTGGGCGATGCCGCCCCAGAGGTTGGTGGTCCAGTCCGTGATGGTGTTGAGCATCCACGGGCCGGCCACGATGAGGACCACGACCATCGCGACGATCTTCGGGATGAAGGAGAGCGTCTGCTCCTGGATCTGCGTGACGGCCTGGAAGATCGAGATCAGCAGGCCCACGATCAGCGCCGCGAGCAGCATCGGCATCGCGACCTTCATGGTCACGCCCATCATGTCGACGAGCAGGCTGGTGACTTTGTCCTGGTTCATGAGTGGAAGCTCTGCACGAGGGAACCGCAGACCAGGTTCCAGCCGTCGACGAGGATGAATAGAAGGATCTTGAACGGGAGGGAGATGAATACCGGTGGGAGCATCATCATGCCCATCGACATCAGCGTGGAAGAGACCACGAGGTCGATGATCAGGAACGGCAGGAAGATCAGGAAGCCGATCTGGAAGGCCGTCTTGAGCTCGGAGATGATGAAGGCCGGGATCAGGACCTGCGTCGGGACGTCCCGGCGGGTCTTGACGTCCTTGACCTTCATGTCGGACAGGCCGACGAACAGCTCCAGGTCCTTCGAGCGCGTCTGGTCGAACATGAACTCGCGCAGCGGCGCCTCGGCCTTCTTGAGCGCCACTTCCTGCGTGATCGCGCCCTTCTGGAGCGGATCGTAGGCCTCCTTCTTGATGTCCTTGAGCGTCGGGCTCATGACGAAGATCGTCAGGAAGAAGGCGATGCCCACGAGCACCTGGTTCGGCGGCGCGGTCGGCGTGCCGAGGCCCGAGCGGATGAAGCCCAGGACGATCAGGATGCGGGTGAAGCCCGTGACCGTGAAGAGCAGGGCGGGGACCAGCGAGATGCCACCGATGAACAGCAGCAGCTGGACGGCGTTCTGACCGTCGGGCTTCACTTGACCACCGTCTTCGCGCGCAGGAGGTTCATCAGGCCCTTGGGGGTCTCGACCTCGGCCTCGAGGCTCGCGAGCGTCATCGACGGCGGCTCGAGCAGGCCCAGCGAGTACGCCTCGGCTTCGCTGTAGCGGCGGATCGGCGTGACCTGGTGCTCAGCGGCACCCAGGAGGACGATCTCGCCACCGACGCGCACGAGGTGCAGCGAGCGGTTCGTGCCGAGGTTCAGCGTCGCGATGTTCTCGAGCGACTCGCCGGTCTCGCCGGTGTCCTTCGCGGCCTTGACCTGCTTGAGGACCCAGTGGAGTCCGTAGATCACACCAAGGACGACCACCAGGCCGAGGATGGTGCGCACGATGCTGCCACCGGAAGCGCCCGCAGCGGTCTCCGTGGTCTTGCCGGCCTCAGCGTTGAGGTTCAGCTTGTCGTCTTCCGACGCGAACGCGACGGGGGCGGTAAGCAGGCAGCCAAAGGTGGCCGCGGCAGCCGCAGGAAAGAAGGCGTGGAGGGTCCGCATAACCGAGGAGGTGAGCCCGGATCAGGCTCAAGGCTCGTATCGGCAGGTGGGGTCCAGACCTGAAGTCCAGTTCCGGACCTCAAGCTTTCGCCCGACGGTCCGACGACGCGGGCGCGTCTACCTGGTGTGCTCCAACGCTATGGCTGAGACGAATCCGCGGGCCCGCCCGGCCCGCCACCAGGTGTACCCGCGCGCACCGATGCGCCCGGCTTCGGTGCTGGAGCGGCGAGTGGAGCCGTGGCAGCGGGCGGTACCCCAACATCGACAGTTCCCCCGCGGCGGTAGCGCAGTCGCTCAAATCGCAGCTCGTTGATCACCGCGCCTGAGAGCACGATCAGCGCGAGCACGTAGAACCACACGAGCGCGATCAACACGAACACCGCGCTCGTGCCGATCCGCAGGGTCGAGATGTTGGTCAGGTAGACCGGGAACGTGACGTCCACGATCCCGGTCGCCAGCGTCGCGCCCAGCGCGCCCGGCCACACGCACGACCACGGGATCGGTCCCTTGGGCACCGCGGAGTAGGTGATGCACAGCGCGCCGAAGAGCACGAGCAGGCCGAGCCCGACCGACGCGAAGTACACGACGTCGTCGGTGCCGGCGAGCCCGAACGGCAGATCCTCGGCGCTCGAGGCCAGCAGCGCCTGCACGGTCGGCACGGCGACGCTGGCCGCGATGAAGATCAGCACGACCGCGAGCATCGCGAAGCCGAACAGCTTCTGGTGGACCCACGAGCGGCACGGCCGGTGGTAGATCTTGCAGAACGCCGTGTCCAGCGCGCCCCAGAAGGACGCGCCCACCCACAGCGAGGAGACGACGGCGACGATGCCGACCGTCGTCGAGGACTCCTGGAGCCGGCGGATGCCGTCCACGAGCGTGCTCTCCGCCGCCGTGGGAAAGATCGTGCGGGCGTCCTGGATGACGGACGCGGCGAGCTCCGGGGAGCGCACGACGCGGCTCGCGACGAACAGCGAGATCAGCGCGAGCGGGAAGATCGACAGCAGCAGGTTGTACGCCACCATCGCGGCGAGGCCGGTGATCCCGTCCTCATAGGCCTTGCGCCAAAAAGCGGCAACTGCACGGGCGGCGCGTCGAAACACGCCGCCCGTTCTAGCCGAAACGCTGGTACTAGGCGTCGCCCTCAGCGCCGTCAGCGGCCTCTGAGCCCGCAGGCGCCAGGACTTCGGTGACCCGCAGGCCGAACTCCTCGTCGATCACGACGACCTCGCCGCGGGCGATCGGCTTGCCGTTGACCAGCAGGTCGACGGGCTCGCCGGCCAGGCGGTTCAGGGTCACGATCGACCCCGGCCCGAGCGCGAGCGCCTCGCGGATGGTCATCTTCGTGCGACCGACCTCGACCGCGAGCTCCACCGGCACGTCGTGCAGGCGGGAAAGCTCCTCGGCGGTTACCGGCGCGCTGGGCGCGGCGGGCTCCGCCGGGCCGGCGGTGGTCGTCTCGAAGGGTGCGTAATCGACGTTCTCAGCCATTTCTGCCTTACTGGACCGTCAGGTCCGAGAAGATGACGTGCTCCACCTTCACATCGGTGTGCTTCTTGATGTCCTTGAGGATCTCTTCCTTGAGATGCTCGCGGCCCTTCTTCTCGATGAGCTCTTTGTCCGTCGCATCAGTCAGGGTATCCGTGATGACGTCGCGGACAACGCCTTCCTGCAGCATCGCGCCGTAGCCCTCGGGCGGGGTCGGGGCGGCACCGTGGCCACCGCCGGCCGCGACCGTCGACACGTCGTCGTGAGCGAGGATCAGGCCGACCTGCAGCTTCGCGAAGCGGCCGTCGGCGAGGTTGACGAGGAACTCCTTCTCGAGCATGTACACGGAGCCGTGGACCTTGGGCTCCGGCTTCTTCTCGGCCGCCGCCGGCTTGGCGAGGACGAACTTGTACGCGCCGCCGAGGATGGCGAGCAGCGCGATGATTGGGACGATCTTCTTGACCATGGTTTCAGCGCCTCCATGCGCTAGGGAGTTGACTCCGTGTCGGTTGTGACTGGGGCGTTGATGCGCGAGAGCACGATCTCCACCCGGCGGTTCTTGGCACGTCCTTCAGACGTGGTGTTGGTATCGATGGGCTCCTGGTTGGCGTACATGCCACCGGAGACCCGTCGGGCCAGGACGCCGTTCTGGACGAAGTCCCGGATCACTGCGCCGGAGCGGGCTCCGGACAGCTCCCAGTTGCTGGGGTACTGCGACCCCGAGATCGGCTGCGAGTCGGTGTGACCCTCGACGACGATCGGATGCTCACGCTCGTCGCGCACGACGACGGCGATCTTGTCCACGAGCTTCTTCGCGTACGGCTTCAGCGTGGCCGAGCCGGAATCGAAGAACACCTTGTCGGTGAGCAGCTGGATGACCAGGCCGCGGCGACGGATGGTCACGTTGACCTTGCCCTTCAGCCCCGCCTGCTCGGAAAGCTTGTCGATCCGGCGCTTGAGCTTCCGGAAGTCCTGCTCCTCCTGCTTGGAGGCCTTCAGCTTCTCGCCGTTGGTCTTCTCGGACGTCTCGGCCTTGATGTCGGTCAGCGGGCGCAGCGAGGGCAACGGCGGCTGCACCGAGGCCTGCTCGGTCTCGTCAGCGCTGGCGCCGGTGCTGAGCATCGACTTGCCGCCATCCAGGACCGCGCCGGAGAACGCGTCGTTGAGGGACTTCTGGAGCGCCTCGAACTTCGACGTGTTCACCGACGAGATCGAGAAGAGCACCATGAAGAGCGCGAAGAGGAGGGTCATCATGTCCGCGAAGGACACGAGCCAGCGTTCCTCGTTCTCGTGCTCCTCCTCGAAGTGCCCGCCCTTTTGTCTGCGATGACCGGCCATGGTGGTTTACGCGGCCGCCTTCGCGGCGCCGGAGTTGGCCGTCACGGACTCGCCGTCGGCGGGCCGCTTGGACGGCGGGACGAAGGTGATGAGCTTCTCCTGGACGACGCGCGGGTTGTCGCCGGCCTGGATGGAGAGGATGCCCTCGACGATCATGGCGCGGGCGTGGAGCTCCTCCTGCGAGAGCTGCTTCAGGCGCGCGCCGGCGGGGAGGAAGATGACGTTGGCCGAGGCCACGCCGAGCAGCGTCGCGATGAACGCCGCGGCGATCATCGGCCCGAGGGTCTCGGGCTGATCGAGGTTGCCGAGCACGTGGATGAGGCCGAAGACGGTGCCGATGATGCCCATCGTCGGGGCGTAGCCACCGGCCTTCTCGAACGGCTGCGTGGCCGCCGCGTGGCGCTTCTGCATGGCCGAGTTCTCGGACTCGAGGATGTCGGCGACCAGATCGGGATCCGTGCCGTCGACGACGAGCTGGAGGCCCTTCTTGGTGTACGGGTCCTCGATCGTGTTGGTGACCTCGTCGAGGGCCAGCAGGCCGTCACGACGGGCGGCCTCGGCGTAGCCGACGAGCTCCGCGACCTTCGCGTTGAGGTCGGGCGCCTCCGTCATGAAGATCCGCTTGTACTGCATCGGGATGTTCTTGACGGAGTCGAAGCTGGTGCCCATGACGGTGGCGCCGAGCGTGCCGCCGAGCACGATGAGCATGGCCGGCAGGTTCAGGACGGCCATGGGGTTGGAGCCTTCGAGGGTGGCTCCGAGATAGAGACCGGCGATCCCGATGGCCAGGCCGATAAGGGAAGAGACCTTCATCGGTCATTCTCCTCGTGATCAGTGTTTGGAGGGGGAGAGGCGGAGGTGGCGGCCACGAGCGTGAGGTTGGAGTCGTGGCTGCGACGCTTGGGGAGGCTGGGCACCGCGTTCGCGAGGATGGACGAGCGCCAGGCCTGGATGGCGGCGACGACGACCTCGGGAGAATCGGAGACCAGGACCTTCTGGTGCGTGGTCAGCGTCACCACCGTGTCGGGCGTCGAGTCGATGGCGACGATCAGGTCGGGGTTGAGGTAGAACTCCTCAGCCCGCGCGGATAGACGGTGAAGACGGATCACACCCCTGTCATCGGCACATGTACGACCAGGCTTAAGCGAAAAAGCCCGCCGGAGGCGGGCTTTTTGGCTCTACGTAAGGGAAGGGACCAGTCCCTTCGAGGGCGTTAGCGCTTCAGGTTCACCAAGTCCTGGAGCATCTCGTCGGCGGTCGAGATGACGCGGGAGTTGGCCTGGAAGCCACGCTGGGCGGTGATCATGTTCGTGAACGTCTGCGAGAGGTCCACGTTCGACATCTCGAGCGTGCCCGGGTTCAGGGGGGCGGCGCCACCCTCGCCCGGCGTGTTCACGGTCTTGTTGCCGGAGTTGGCGGAGACGGCCCACGAGTTGCCGCCCACGCGCTCGAGGCCGGAGGCGTTCGCGAAGTTGGCGAGCGTGAGGCGGTAGCCCGTGGTGCGCAGGCCCGTGCCGTTGTCGACCCACGAGACGCCACCGTTGGTGTCGATGGCCACGTTGGACGCGTCGTCCGGGATCTTGATCGCGACGCCGGTCGTGATCGGGTTGCCCGTGCCCGGGTCCAGCTGGTAGCCGACGACGTACTGGCCGGCCGAGTTGGTCAGGTAGCCCTGGGTCGAGACCGAGAAGTTGCCCGAGCGCGTGTAGGTGCGCGCGTCGATCGGCGCGTTCGCGGCGCCGTTCGGGTTGCCCTCGCCGATCTGGAAGAAGCCTTCGCCGGTGATCGAGACGTCGAGCGGGCTGCCCGTCGTCTGGGCCGTACCCGTGCCCATCAGGTTGTCGATCGAGCCGAGCTTGACGCCGAGACCGACCTGGGCGGCGTTGGTGCCGCCCGTCGCGGTGTTCGCGCCGGCCGCGCCGCGCTGAAGCTGGTTCAAGCTGTCCTGGAACGTGACACGAGCGGACTTGTAGCCGATCGTGTTGACGTTGGCGATGTCATTGGCGGTGACATCCAGCATGACCTGGTGCTGCTTCAGACCGCTGATCGCGGAAAACATGCCTCGCATCATGAGAGGGGGTGCTCCTTGGAGGTTTCTAGCTTGGAGGGGAAGGGCGCGGGGTTACGCGGAGACTTCGGCGATCTTCGACGGGTCGATGCCCGGCTTGCCACCGACGGTCAGGTGGGCCTGGCCGTCCTTGGTGGTTGAGACGCGATCGACCTTGCCGGTCTGGAGGTCGCCCTTGTCGTCGACGTAGGAGACCGTGCGGCCGATCAGGCCGACGGCGGACGACGTCGAGAGCGCCGAGGCGATCTGCACGTTCGTCGACTGCAGGTTGTTGACGCCCTCGACCATGGAGAACGAGGCCATCTGCGCGATGGAGTCGTTGGTGTCCATCGGGCTGGTCGGGTCCTGGTGCGTGAGCTGGGCGACGAACAGCTTCAGGAAGCCGTCCTTGTCCATCGAGGCCTTGGGGTTCGTCAGGCTCGCCGTGTTGGTGGCCTTGGTGGCCGCCGTGTGCGTCGAGTCCGTCGCGGCGGCGGTGGACGTGGCGTTGATAGCGGTCATGAAGAGGGGTTGATCTCCGGATCAGGCAAGGACGTCGACGAGCACGCCGTTAGGGAGGACAAGAGTCGTGTCGGCAGATGCAGCGGTTTCCGCAAGTCCTTCGTCACCCTGCAGACCAACGCGCAGGCGCTGCGCGCCACCCGGCAGGTAGTCGTCGCCGAAGATGTCCGCCTGGGCCTGACCGGCCTGCTGCTGCTCCTGGTACTGCTGCTGCGTCGAGACGTCCAGCGAGAGCAGGTTCACGTTGCGGTCCGCGAGGTCGCGGCGCAGGTCGTCGGCCGTCTGCGTGAGCAGCTTGGCCGCCTCGGCGGAGTCGGCGACGAGCAGCGCCGTGACGCCCTGCGGCGTCGTCTTCAGGCGCACCTCGATGCCACCGAGCTCGGCCGGCCGGAGGCTCAGCTTCGCGTGCGTGATGCCCCGGTCGGCCGCGATCTTGATCATCGCGGCGGCGGTCTCGGGCGCGCGGTACAGCGGCACCGCACGCTCGGTGGCGACGGGCTGGCTGGTCGGCGCGACCTGGACGACCGGCGCGGTCGGGGTGAGCGGCTGCGCGGTGGTCGGCGCGGGCGGCCCGTCGGTCGGCTTGGCCTGCAGCGTGGTCGCGGCGTTCTGCGACGAGGACTGCGGGTTCTGCTGCTGGCCCGGGTCGGACGAGGTCTGCTCGCCGGCGTTCGGGAGCGCGACGGTGGCGTCGGGCTGGGGCGCAGCCGTCGCGGCGTCGGCCGGGGCCGGCGCCGGCGGCGTGGCCGGGAGCTCGATCGCCGAGACGTCCGCCTGCGAGGCGGGCGTGAGGCCCGTCAGCAGCGGCAGCGGGATGCCGCCGGGGGTACCGGCGGCGGGAGTCGGCGGGGCGGCGGGGGCGGGCGGAGTCGTCACCGGCTCGCCCTGGGCGGCAGCGGCGGGATCGACGATGGTCGTCTGGCCCGTGAGCGCGAGGTTGGCCTGCGTGAACGTCGGCAGCGTGGGCTGCGCGACCTGACTCTCACCCTCGGCCGGGACGCCGGTGACGGGCGTGGTCGGCAGGGCGGGCGTGGTCGGCAGCGGGCTGGCGAGCTGCAGCGCGAAGATGTCCGGGGTGACCAGGCGCGGCTTGGGCTCGGTCGGCTCCTCGGCGATCGGCTCGTCCTTCGGCGCGTCGACGGCCTTGGGCTGGTCGTCCGAGGCCGGCTTGGCCTTGACGTCGTCACGCCGGTCGGGGCGCGGACCGTCGTCGCGGCGGCCACGCGGCTCAGAGCGCGGGGCGTCGTCGGTGCGCGGACCGGCGGCGCCGAGCAGCGCGGAGAACGCGTCGGCCGGAGCGTCCGGCTGACGGCCGTGCGGCGCGGCAGCCGGGCGGTTGAGCGCGACGGGACGCGGCGCGGTTGGGCGGTCTGTGGTCATCGGCCTCAGATCTCGGAGGGCTGGTTGGAGGGCGAGTACGGCGTGGCGGACGGAGCGGCGGCGGCAGCGGGAGCAGACGCGGTGCGGAACGACGCCGCGTTCTGCTGCACGATCCGCACGTAGTTCTGGGTCTCGGCGTACGGCGGGATGCCGCCGAAGCGCTTCACGGCGCCGGGACCGGCGTTGTAGGCGGCGAGCGCCTTGGCGATGTCGCCGCCGAACGCGTCCAGCTGCTGCTTGAGGTACTTGGCGCCACCGTTGAGGTTCTGGACCGGGTCGAGCACGTTCTGCACGCCCAGGCCGGCCGCGGTGGCGGGCATGAGCTGCGTCAGACCGCGAGCGCCGGCGGGTGAGCCCGCGTCGGGCTTGAAGCCGGACTCCTGCTTGACGAGGCCGGCGAGCAGCGCCGGGTCGACGCCGTTGGCCTTCGCGGCGGCGGTGATCTCAGCGGCGTACGGCGTGCCCGCGGGCAGCTCGGACGCGCCCGTGGCCGCGGCGGCGGTCGTCGCGGTCGCCGGCGCGGTCGATGCCAGCGCGGCGAAGTTCGTGTTCGCGCCGGCGCCGGTCCCGGCCTGCGCCGTGGCGAGCGCGGCCGAGAACGCCGCGGGCTTCGCCTGCTGCGCCGGCATCGGGCTCTGCGCCGCCAGCATGGCCTGGATCTGGCTCATGCGGCTGATCGCGACTTCGATGCTCATGCGGCAAGTGCTCCTCGGCGGTGGACGGCGAGCGCGAGCTCGTCGAGCGTGTTCTGGCTCTTGCGGGCCCATTCGGCGTTGTGCTCGGCGAGCTGGCGCTCTTTGAGCTTGTCGATGGCCTGGCGATCACGAGCGGCGGCGGCGAGGTGCTGGCGCTTGACCTGGACCTCGGCCTCGCGGCTGGAGAGCTCGAGCGCGGCGCTGGTCTGGAGCTGCTCCGCGCGCTCGACGTAGCCCTGGATC
Source organism: Solirubrobacter phytolaccae (assembly GCF_027587195.1). GTDB lineage: Bacteria > Actinomycetota > Thermoleophilia > Solirubrobacterales > Solirubrobacteraceae > Solirubrobacter > Solirubrobacter phytolaccae. The sequence goes on from NZ_JAPDDP010000062.1 coordinate 30,276, forward strand.
GCGCGCAGGTTCAGCGCGGTGGTCAGCTGGCCGCCGGACAGGGAGGCGCGGTTGAGGTCGCAGGCCTTGCGGACTTCAGCGCGGGCCTCGTCGAGCAGCATCCGGCCTTCGTCGCGACGGCGGATCTCATGCGTGAGGGCTTCGCGGGCCTGGTCCTCGGCGCGCTCTCGAATGTCCCGGACCCGTTCGAGTCGGAACGTGAAGGAGGGTGTCTCCACGAAACCTCCTATCGGCAAATGGGGTCAGGACCTGAAGGCCGCCTCGGGACTTCTTACTGAACGCTCACCGTAGGAGTCGTGTGCACCTCCTCACCGCCGCGCTGTTCGCCGGGCTCTCGTGGACGCTGCCGGCCGGCTGGCAGGCCGTCGAGCCGCGGTCCACCGCCGTGATCGAACCGGCCCCCCAGCTCGCCGCCGCGACGTTCCCGCTGCGGCAGACCGAGCGCGACGACGGGTGCTCACCGGACACCGCGCAGCGGCGGCTGCCGGCCGACGGCGCCGTGGTGTGGCTCGTCGAGAGCCGCGACATCACGCCCCGCGCGCTCGCGCGGCTGCCGCAGCGGCCCGCCCGGTTCGTGATCGGCCGCCCGCAGTCGGTCGAGTGCCTCGGCCATGGCGCCGTCGTCCACTGGCAGGAGCAGGGACGCGCGCTGTCGGCGCAGGTGCTGCTCGGACGCGAGGCCGGGGTGGCGCGACGGCGCGAGGCGGCCGCGCTGCTGGACACGCTCGTCGTCGAGCGCGTTCCCCCTCCCCCGCCGCCGGCGGGCTGGCGCACCGCCCGCTCCGGCACCGCGGACTCGATCCGGGTGCCGCCCGGCTGGTCCGTGCGCGCGCTGCGCGTGCAGCGCGGCGTGCCGCGTCCGCGCGTGCTGTACCGGCTCGCGAACCCCTCCGGCTCGGTCGTGCTGCGCGTGCGCGAGCACCGGCGCGGCAAGGCCTCACCGGCGTTCCCGGCGGGCCGCGCGCCGCTCGCGTTCGACGCGCGCCGTCGCGCGGGGCTGAGCTTCCGCGGCTACCGCGTGTCCTTCCGGATCTTCGCGCGCGCGCACGCGAGCGCGCGGGACATCGCCTGGGCGGAGGTGAGCGCCCGCTCGGCCGGCTTCTCCTGGGTCGGGCGGGAGTAGGGTTGCCGTGTCGACCGAGGAGCACGCCGTGCAGGACGCCGTCGCGGGGTGGGTACGCGTGGGGCGGCCGCTGAGCCGCCGGACGGACGCGACGCTCGTCCGGGCGGCGCAGGCCGGCTCCACGGAGGCGATCGACGAGCTGTTCCGCCGCCACTGGGGCGCGGCGCATCGCGCGGCCTGGCTGGTCGTGCGCGACGCGGCCGCCGCGGAGGACATCGCGCAGGAGGCGTTCCTGTCCGCGCTGCGCTCGCTGGACCGGTTCGACCGCCGCCGTCCGCTCGGCCCGTGGCTGCACCGGATCGCCGTCAACCGCGCGATCGACTGGTCCCGCGCGCGAGCGCTGCGCCCGGAGACGCCCGCGGACGCGGTGCTCGAGCCGGTCGCGAGCGCCGAAGACGGCGGGATCGGTGAGGACGTCGTGGCCGCGCTGGCCGCTTTGGGTCCCGAGCACCGCGCCGTCGTCGTCCTGCGCCACCTGCTCGGCTACACGCCGGGCGAGATCGCGGCGATGCTCGAGCTCCCGCGCGGCACGGTGAACTCGCGCCTGCGCAGGGCCCTCGACGCGCTCGCGGTCGCGCTGGACGAGGGCCCGGCGTGAACCGGGACGAGCTCGAGCGCGCGCTGCGCGAGGCCGACGTGCCCGACGCGGTCGGCGCGCGTGAGCGAGCGCGCCGGACGGTGCTCACCGCGCACGGCCAGCGCTCGCCGCGGCGGGCGCCGCGCGCCGCGCTCGTGTGGGCGGTCGTGGCGTGCGCGGTCGCGGCCGTGGTCTTCTCGGCCCGGGACACGCAGCCCGCGCGGGAGGTGCGCGAGCGGGTGCGCGACGTCTTCGCCGCGCCCACGCCGGCGCCGACCGCGGCCCCGGCGGCGCTCTCGGGCCGCGTGCTCGTCACCGAGGGCGACGAGCTGTTCGTCGTCGCGCGTGGACGGCGGACGTCCCTCGGGCATTGGCGCGACGCGACGTGGTCGCCACGCGGGCTCTACGTCGCCGCCGCGAACGCGAACACGCTGGCCGCGCTCGACCCCACCGACGGCACGGTGCGCTGGAAGCTCGTCCACGCTGAGCAGGTGCGGTTCCCGCGCTGGGCGCCGGGCGGGCTGCACGTCGCCTACCGGGCCGGGACCGCGCTGCGGATCGTGTACGGCAACGGCACCCACGACGTGCTCGCGGGCCGGATGATGGCGCCCGTAGCTCCCGCCTGGCGCCCGGGCCATCCGCGCACCCTGGCCTGGGCCGGCTACGACGGGACGGTCACGGTCGAGGACGCCGACACCGCCAAGGTCCTGTGGTCCTTCCGGTCGAGCCAGGTGCGGCAGCTCGCGTGGTCGTCCGACGGGCGGCGGCTGCTCGTCGCGGGCCGGCGCGACGGCACGATCCATGACGTCGTGACGGGCGCTCGCGCGCGCGTGCGCGTGGACGGGAAGATCGTCGCCGCGGCGTTCGGCCGGCGGCTCGCGCTCGCGGTCTTCCACGACGGCCGCACGAGCGTGCGGGTCAACGGGGAGACGGTGCTCAGCGCGCCGGGCCGGCTGCGCAACCTCGAGTGGTCGCCCGACGGCCGCTCGCTGCTCGCCGCCTGGCCGGGCGCCGACCACTGGCTCGTCGTCCGCGGCCGCGAGGTCAGCGCCGTGCGCCACCGCTTCGGCGGCGCCGGACGCGTGCGCGGCTGGGCTACTCCGTGACGCTCTCGACGGTCAGCGCGACGCCGTTGGTGATCATGTCGAGCACCGCGGAGCGCTCCTGGGCGCGCTCGACGAGCGTGCGGAGCCGATCGGCGGACGCGTCGCCCGCGACCCGCACGGTGACGCGAATCTGCGAGGTGCCGTTGCGGACGTCGTCGTCGACGCCGAAGCACCCGCGCACGTCCATGTCCGCCTCGATCGTGGACTCGATCTCGGTCAGGCGGATCTTGCGCGCCGCCGCGCAGTAGGCGATCGTCGTCGTCAGGCAGGCCACGACCGCGTGCAGCAGGTACTCGATCGCGCTCGGCCCCGTGTCGGTGCCGAGCAGCACCGTCGGCTCGCCCGAGTCGACGACGAACGCCTCGCGGCGGCTGTCGTCCTCCCGGCCCGCGCCGTAGAAGCCCTGCATCCGCGAGCGGTTGTGGGCGCCGTTGATCCAGCGGTTGGTGGCGCGGAAGGTGAACGCGCCGAGGGCCGGCTGCTCACGGATCGCGTCGATCGTGGCGAACAGCTGCTGCGTGTCGACGCCGTTGCGGATCGTGGAGATCATCTGCGCCATACGGGCAGTGCATCGCGTCACGGTTGGGCGGCGCTATACCGCCGGGTAAACGACTGGTAGCTACCGCTCGACCGTGAACAAGCGCCACTCGCGGGACGCGCCCGCCAGCGGCAGCTCGACCGCGCCGCGCTCGGAGAACTCGATCCCGCTGCCGGCGACGAGGTCCTGCACGGTCGACGTGGCGAGGATCTCCCCCGCCGCCGCCGCGCGCGCCACGCCCGCGGTTATCTCCAGCGCGGGCCCGGTCAGGCGCCCGTCCACGAGCTCGCACTCGCCCGTGTGCACGCCCGCGCGCAGGTGCGGGATCGCCTCGGCCAGCGCGGACGCGCAGCGGACGGCGCGCGCGGGCCCGTCGAAGCTCGCGCGGAAGCGACCGGGCGGTGCGTCGAGCGGCTGGCCGCGGAAGCGGGCGAGCGCCGAGCGCGCGACCGCGAGGTCCGGCTCCGGGACGTCGGCCTCGAGCACGGTCGTGAGGATCAGGTTCGGCTCGGCGTGCTGGGCGCGCAGGTCGGTGAGGAAGTGCTCGATCGCCTCCAGCACCGCGCCCTGGTCGCCTTCCCACGGCAGGTGGTCGGAGCCGGGCGCCTCGACGACGTGCGCGCCGGGGAGCCGCGCGCCCATGTAGCGGCTCGCCTCGCGCAGGTACTCCTGCGCCCGGTAGACGACGAGCGACGGGACGCGGACGGTGCCGAGCGCGTGGCGGACGTCGATCTCCTCGTTCATGTCGGTGATCGCCGACACCGCCGCGGGCGACGCGCCGCGCACGAGGTAGGACGTGTACCAGTCGATCGCGGCCTCGTCGGTGGCGATCGACGGCGCGCGCTCCTGCAGGAACCGCTCGGTGGCGTAGCGGCCCCACTGCTCGGCGGTTGGACGCAGCCAGCCGTCCTGCTCCGCGCGGCGGCCGATCGGGTAGTCGGGCGCCCAGTTGCGCCGCGCGTACGCGCCGAGCGTGACCAGTGCCTGCGTGCGGTCCGGGTGCGTGGCCGCGAACAGCGTGCACATCGGGCCGCCCTCGCTGACGCCGACGACCACCGCACGTTCCGCGCCGACCGCGTCCATCACCGCGCGCACGTCGTCCATCCGCTCCTCGAGCGAGGCGATCCCGAGCACGCGGTCGCTGAGGCCGGTGCCGCGCTTGTCGAACAGGATCAGCCGCCCGAGCTTCGCGAGCCCGCGGTAGAAGGACGCGAGCGCCGGCCACTCCCAGCCCGGCTGGAACGAGCAGATGAAGCCGTGGACGAAGATGATGTCCAGCGGGCCGTCGCCGACCACCTGGTAGGCGATCGAGTAGCCGCCGACGCTCTGCACGTAGCGGATCGGCTCGACCTTGAGCGCCACGGCCTCCTCGGACGTCTCGGTGCGGCCGTCGAGCGTGGCGTCCTGGCGCAGGATCCGGCGTTCGAGCTCCCGCATCCGCGCGGACGGCTCCAGCCCGAGCTGCTCGTTCAGCGTGTCCCGGTAGGCGTGGTAGACGGCGAGCGCGTCGGCCTCACGGCCCGAGCGGTAGAGCGCGACCATCAGCTGCGCGCGCAGCCGTTCCCGCAGCGGGTTCGCGGCCACGTGGCTCTCGAGCTCGCCGACGAGGTCCGCGTGCCGACCGAGCGCGAGGTCCGCGTCGACCCGGTCCTCCACGCACACCTGCAGTCGCTCGCGCAGGTGCGCGGACTCCACGATCGCGAACGGCTCGTTGAACTCGGCGAGCGCCGGTCCGCGCCACAGGTCGAGCGCGGCCGCGAACCGGTCGGCCGCGGTGCCCGCGTCACCGTGATCCAGCGCCTGCCGGCCGGCGCGCCGCAGTCGCTCGAACCGGTCCAGGTCCAGCGCCTCCTCCGGCAGCTCCAGCGCGTACCCCGGCGACCGCGTGTGCAGCGTCCCCGGCGGCAACGCCTTGCGCAGCGCGGACACGTGGATGTGGACCATCTTCACCGCCGACTCCGGGACCTCGTCGCCCCACAGGTCGTCCACCAGCTGGTCCACCGACACCGTGCGCCCCGCGTCCAGCGCGAGCCGCGCCAGCAACGCCCGCGGCTTGCGCCCGCCCAGCTTGAGCGGCGCGCCCCCACCATCCACCACCTCGAGCGGTCCCAGCAGCCGGAAGTCCACGGCCGCAAGCTACCGGCTCACGGTAAACGCCTGCCAGCCGTTTACCGGACACCTACTGGCCGTTGGCCGCCATCCGCTCCACTTGCACCCTCCCCATGTCCCGCTCCTACCGCCAAGCCCTCAACGCGACCGTGACCGGCGTGACCATCGTCACCACCCGCGTCGCCGGCCGCCCGTTCGGCGAGACCGTCACCGGCTTGAGCTCACTCTCCGACGAACCGCCGCTGCTGCTCGTCACCGTCACGCCCGCGCTCGCCACCGCGATCCAGACCCGCGGCGAGTTCGCCGCCAACGTGCTCGGCGACCACCAGGCGGACCTGGCCGAGACCTTCCGCGGCGTCGAGCCGACGTTCGCCGCCCGATACTGGTGGCCAGTCTCCGGCGGCGGCCTGCCGCGCCTGCACGGCGCGGCGGCACGCTTCGAGTGCGAGGTCGAACGCGTGCACGCGGCAGGCGACCACGTGCTCGTGATCGGCGCGGTCAAACGCGCCGTACGCGGAGCGACGATGCCGCTGGCCTACACACGCCAGGGCTACACCGCGCCGCTCGCGGCCTGAACGGCGAGCACACCCACTGCCGCCGCGTCAAGCAAACTCGCGCTTCGCGGCGAGCCCGCTTGACCCGTCGGGGCGGGTGCGCTCATGTGCCAATGAGCCGGGTTCCCCGGACTGTGGAACGCGTTGCGTTCCCGTCGGGCGATTCGCGAGGGCCGAACACCCCCTCGTGGGGTCATCCGTCACTTGACGCCCCTGAGGGGGGTCAACTGACGGATCACTGCAGGCGCCCGACGGTGCGGTCAGCCGTTGCCGTTGCCGAGCGTCAGCTCGGAATGTGCAACGGCGGAATCGCGTTGTGCAGCGGCATGCCGCCGTTGCCGCCGGCCGGGTCGACGACGTAGCCGGTGACCACGGGCGCCTCCCATGTGCCGGAGAGCTGGGCGAGCTGGGCCAGGGTCGCGTCGGCGGACTCGGCCGAGGAGGGCTCGCTGGAGAGCTGCTTGAGGAAGCCGTCGATCGGGCCGCGGGCCTCGATGGCCGCGTCGATCTGGGGGTCCGAGCCGGGCTGGTAGGCGCCGATCGAGATGAGGTCGGCCTTTTCCTTGTAGGTGGCCATGAGCTTGCGGACCTCGTTGCCGGCCGCGCGCACGTCGGGGGTCGTGATCTCGGTGACGAGACGGGAGACGCTGGCGAGGACGTCCACGGCCGGGTAGTGACCGGCGTGGGCGAGGTGGCGCGAGAGCACGATGTGGCCGTCGAGGATGCCTCGGACGGCGTCGGCGATCGGCTCGTTCATGTCGTCGCCGTCGACGAGCACGGTGTAGAGCGCGGTGATCGACCCGCTCGGCGAGGTGCCGGTGCGCTCGAGCAGCTTCGGGAGCATCGCGAAGACGGACGGGGTGTAGCCGCGCGTGGCGGGCGGCTCGCCGATGGCCAGGCCGACTTCACGCTGGGCCATGGCGAAGCGCGTGACGGAGTCCATCATCATCATCACGTTCTTGCCCTGGTCGCGGAAGTACTCCGCGATCGCGGTGGCCGTGAACGCGGCCTTCAGACGCACGAGCGCCGGCTGGTCGGACGTGGCGCAGACGACGACGCTCCGCGCGAGGCCCTCTTCGCCGAGGTCGCGCTGCATGAACTCGAGCACCTCTCGACCACGCTCGCCGACCAGGCAGATCACGTTGATCTCCTCCGAGGTCGACCGGGCGATCATGCCCAGCAGCGACGACTTACCCACGCCGGAGCCGGCGAAGATGCCGATGCGCTGGCCGCGCCCGCAGGGCACGAACGCATCCAAGGACCGCACGCCGAGCGACACGCGCTCATGGATGCGCGGACGCGAGAGCGGGTCCGGCGGCGACTGCTCGGCCGGGTACCACTTGGAGTGATCGATCGGGCCCTTGCCGTCGAGCGGGTTCCCGAGGCCGTCGAGCGCGCGACCCAGCAGGGCGTCGCTGACGTCGACCTTCAAGGGCTGGCCGGTGGCGACGACCTTCGAGCCCGGGCCGATGCCCTTGGGCTCGCCGAGCGGCATCAGCAGCGTGCGGCCCTGGCGGAAGCCGACGACCTCGGCCGGCACCGTGGCGCGGCCACGGCCGGTCTCGATCATGCACACCTCGCCGACCTCGGCCTCGAGGCCCGTGGCCTCGGTGATCAGGCCGATCAGGTCGATCACACGGCCGGTACGACGATGCAGGTCCGCCTCGCGGATCGCGAGCGTGGCCTCGTCAAGCAGGTCTTCGTCGGCAGCGCCGACCGCGTCGAGCGCGCTCTCCATCAGCGAGAACATCTGAGGTCTTATCGGCGGCGCAGCGGGAGGCTTTAGGCCGACTTGGCAGCCGACTTCGCGGCCGGCTTGCCGGGCGAAGACTTGCCGAGCGCGGCCGCGACGACTTCGCTGGCGCGCTCGAGCTTGGTCTCGATGCGCGCGTCCACGTCACCCACGGGCGTGCGCACGATGCACCCGCCGCGGCCGACGCGCCGCTCAGCCTCGATAACGCAGTGGTCGATGCCGCCGAGCGTGGCCTTGAGCTCCTCGGCCGCGCCCTGGACGATCTCGAGATCCTCCGGGTTGACCATGACGATGACCCGCTCACGCTCGACGATCCCGCGCAGCGCGCCCTGGACGGAGTCCAACACCCGCTCGGGCTCGACCGACAGCGCACCGGCGAGCACCTTCGAAGCGAGCGCCATGCCCAGCTCGACCGCGCGGAGCTCGAGCTCGGAAGCGGTGTCCGCCTGCGCGGCACGCACCTCCTCGGTGGCCGCACCCAGCGCGGCGAGCGCGGGAGCGAGCGCCTCGAGCGCCTCGTGGCGACCGGCCGCGTAGCCCTCCTCGAGGGCCTGGCGGCGGATCTGGTCGGCCTCGGCGCGAGCCTCGGCCAGCACGTCCATGACGGCGGCGGCCTGATCGACCGGCGACATCGCCGGCTGGATCGGGTCGAGCGTCTCGAAGTCGTATTCAGCGACGAAGCCCATGACTACACCAGCGCGTCGTCGCCGGACCCGCCACCGCGGGAGATGACGATGGCGCCGGCCTCTTCGAGACGCCGGACGACACCCACGATGCGGCCCTGGGCCTCTTCCACCACACGCTTGCGCTGCGGCGGCTGGAACTGGATCTCCTCCTTGAGGAGCTCGGCGCCACGTTCGGACATGTTCCCGAAGATCTTGCCCGCAACTTCGTCGTTGACGCCACGAAGTGCGATCGCGAGGTCCTTCTGGTCGACCTCCTTGAGCACCATCTGGATCGAGCGGTCGTCGAGCTTGACGACATCCTCGAAGGTGAACAGCAGGAGGCGGATCTCCTCGGCCAGCTCGCCGTCGGCCTTGGCCAGCTCGTCGAGCACGTTGCGCTCGGTCGTCCGGTCGGAGCTGTTGAGGATGTCGGCCAGGGACTTGACGCCACCGGCGGCCGCGTACTCCTGCGAGCCGACGGCCGACAGACGCGAGCGCATGACGGTCTCGACGTGCGAGACGACCTCCGGCCGGGTCTCGGCCATCAGCGCGATCCGCAGGGCCACGTCGGCCTGGATCTCCGGGTCGATGTCCGACAGCACCTGGGCCGCGAGCATCGTGTGCAGGTTCGAGACGACCAGCGCGATCGTCTGCGGCGACTCGTTGCGCAGGAAGACCACGATCTGCTCGGCCGGCGTGCGGCGCAGGAACTCGAACGGGCGGCGCTCGATCGTCGCCGCGAGGCGGCCGATGATCTCCTCCGCGCGATCCTCGCCCAGCGAGCGCATGAGCACGCTGCGGGCGTAGTCCACGCCACCCTCGGCGAGGTAGTCCTCGGCGAGGACCGACTCGACGGCTTCCGTGATCACGTCACGGCACACCTCGGTCGGGATCTTCTGGGCCTTGGCGAGCTCCAGGGAGAGGGCCTCCACCTCGGTCTCGCCGAGGTACTTGAAGATCTCGCCCGCCCGCTGCTCGCCGATGGCGACGAGCAGGGCGGCGGCCTTCTGGATGCCCTTGAGGGAGGAAGCCGTGATCTCCGGCTTCTCGAGGTCTCTCAGCGCGGCCATCTGACTAGTCCTCCGCCATCCAGGCCTTGACCTGCGCGGCGACGCGCTCGGGCTCGCGCTCCATCAGCTGGTCGAGCTGATGCATGCTGGCGTCCGGGCTGCGCGGCGGCAGCATGGCCGTGGCGGCGTTGTCGAGGGTGAAGTTCTGGCCGGCGCCCGCTTCGAGCTGGGCCAGGGAGACGGGCTCGGAGATCTCGGTCATCCAGGCCGGGGTGAGGTTCTCGTTCTCGCGCTTGCGCATGCCGCGCGTCATGAAGAAGAGGAAGATCAGCGCCGCGAGGCCGAGGCCGACCCACTTGAGCGGACCGAGCAGCGTGGTGGGCACCGGGCCCGCCTTGGGCGTCTCCGCCTTGGCGAAGGCGAACTGCGTGGAGGTGATCGTGTCGCCGCGCTGCGTGTCGATGCCGGCGGCGGTCGCGACCGTGTTCTTGAGGGCGGTGGCCACATCGGCCGGGACCGACTTGTCCAGGATCAGGGCGACGTTCATCTTGTTGACCTCGCCCGGGGCCTTCTTGGTCTCGGTGATCTTCTTGTTGACGAGGTTGCCGCGGGTGGTGCTCTCCTTGCTGTAGCTCCCCGCGCCGTTGCCGTTGCCGGCGTCCTCGTTGTCGGAGTAGGTCGGGACGTTGTTGGCCGTGCCGGTGTCGCCACCCGCGTTGCCGGCGCCCGCGCCCTGCATCTCCTCCTTCTCGGTGGTCTCGGTCCCCGGGACGACGTTGGCGCCGTAGGTCTCGGACTTCTCGGTCGTGTCGTCGACGTTGAGGTCGGCGTTGACCGTGACCTTGGCCTTGTTCGGGCCGAGCGTGGAGGCGAGCATCGCGTTGATGGCTGCTTCCTTCTGACGGGCGAAGCGCGCCTCGGCGGACTGCTTGGAGCTGCCGCCGGCGCCGCCGACCTCGTCGGACGGCCACAGGATCGCGCCGGTCGAGTCGGTGATCGTCACGTTCTCGGTCTTGAGGCCCTTCACGGAGGAGGCCACGGTCTGCGCCATGCCGCGCACGGCGCCGGGCGCCAGCGCGTCGGCGGTGTTGCCGAGCATGACCGAGGCGGTGGCCGGCGAGGCCTGGTCCTGGAAGAGGTCGTCCTGCGGCATCACGATCTGGACCTGCGGGTTGGAGACCCCCGAGACCGACTTGAGCGACTTGCCGACCTCACCCTCCAGCGCACGCTGGTAGGTGACCTGCTGCTGGAACTGCGAGGCGCCGAGCTTGCTCTCGTCGAGCAGCTCGTAGCCCGGCTGCGTGCCGCCACCCGAAGCCTCGACACCCTGCGAGGCGAGCGCGATGCGCGCCTGCGCCATGGAGGCCTTCTGCACCGCGAGCGCCGTGCCGTTGTTCTGGAGCTCGTAGGCGATGCCCTGCTCGTCGAGCGCGGCCGTGATCTTGCCCGTCTGGGCGGGATCGAGGCCCGACGCGATCGTCGAGTACGCCGGCGCCGTGGCGATCTTGAGCAGCAGGAAGGCGATCGCCAGGATGGCGAAGGCCGACACACCGAGGATCGCCTTGGTCTTGGCGGGGAGGGCGAGGATGTTCTGAACGAAAGGCGGCATGACTTAGATCAGACCTGCGTCTGGAAGATGGTCTGGACGGCCTCGACGGCCTTCGTGCGGATCTGGCTGGCCATCTGCATCGAGAGCTGCGCGCGCTCGACGGCCATGACCACGGCGGTCGGGTCGGTGGCCTTGCCCGTGGCGAGGTCCTGCGCGGCGCCGGCGGCCTCGGTCTGCGTGTTCTGCAGCCCCTGGATCGCGTCGCCGAGCATCGAGCCGAAGCCCGAGCCACCCTCGGTGGCGGTCGGCGGCTTGCTGATCGAGCCGATGGAACCGATGGAACCGATCGAGCTGGCGCCCGAGATGGCGGAAGTCGGATCGATGGTCATTAGCGGAGGATCTCCAGGGTCTTGGCAAACATCTGCTTGGCGGCCGTCATGGCGGTGACGTTGGCTTCATACGCGCGCTGCGCGTCGATCAGGTCCACCATCTCGGTGACCGTGTCGACGTTCGGCATGCGCAGGTACCCCTCTTCGTTCGCGTCGGGGTGGCCGGGGTCGTAGACGAGCTTCCCGTTCGTCGTGTCCTCGTTGATGGCCGTGACCTGAACCCCGCCGGGCGCGACGCCCGAGGTGCCCATCGCACGGGAGAGCTGCGAGCCGAACGCGCCGGACTGGCCGACGGACTGCAGCGTGACTTCCTTGCGCCGGTACGGATTGCCGTCGGCGCCCTTGGTCGTCTCAGCGTTGGCGATGTTCTCCGCCGTCACATTCATCCGCAGGCGCTGCGCGGTGAGCGCAGAGCCCGAGATCTCCATGCCGCCGAACATGCTCATCAGGCAACACCCAGAGCCGAGCGGATGATCGCCGTGCGCGCCTTCAGCACGGAGACGGCGGCCTGCTGCTCGAGCGCGTTGGCCGCGAGCTTGGCCGACTCGGCGTCGACGTCGACGGAGTTGCCGTCGGCCTGCGTCACACCGACTGCCTGATCGGCCTGCGTCGTGAACGTGGTGTGCTCGACGGTGTTCTTGTCGCCGGTGCCCAGGGCCGCGGAGAGCGCGCCGTGGAAATCCACGTCGACGCGGCGGTAGCCGGGCGTCGAAGCATTGGCGAGGTTGGCGGCAAGCGCTTCGTGGCGCTGGGCAGCGCCCGAAATGCTGCGCTCAAGCGCCAGCTGTGTGGTATCGATCAGCACGAGGGACGGAATCTCCTGGAGGGAAGAGGGGGGCGGTCCGTCCTTGGACCTCACGCGCTCCATCCTTGGTGCGCACTCCCTCTATCGGCGTGCTGAACGAACGCCTTTAGGGCTTGGACCTGATTAATCGCGTCGGCCCGCCGAGGGCGGGCCGAAGGTCAAGCGCTGCGATTGACGAGGTCGTGCTGCTGCGGGGGCGGTGGCCCCGCATAGCCGCGGAAGGCGGTCATCTTGCGGTTCATGCCGCCGAGCTTCTGCATCGTGAACGCGCGTCCGACCGAGAGGCCGGAGTGGATCTCGGCCTGGAGCTCGACCAGGCGCTCGAGGTGCGGGCGGGCCGTCGCGGGCGGGTTGCCGAGCGCCGTGGCGGCGCTCAGGCGCTGCTCGGCGACCGCGGGGACCTCGTCCCAGCGGCCGTCGCGAACGAGGTCGCGCTCATGCTCGGCGAGCGCGACGAGGTCGGCCCAGGGCTGGGCCTCGACGCTCATGCCGTCGGCCGCGGGGCGTCGGCGATCTCGGCCCAGGCGTCACGCAGCTCGGTGAGGAGCTCGGAGACTTCCTCGATCTTGGCCGGGTTGCGCTCGAGGGAGGCCTCGATCAGGTGCCGGCGGCAGAACGCGTAGATGCCCTGCAGGCGCGCGGCGACTTCACCGCCGCGCTCGTGGTCGAGGGTGACCGTGAGCTCGTCGATGATCGCCTCGGCGCGGCGCATGCGGTCCTGCGAGTTGGTCTTGTCGCCCTCGCGCATCGCGTAGGCGGCCTGGAACAGGAAGCGAAGGCACCCGTCGTAGAGCATGACCACGAGCCGCCCAGGAGGGGCCGTGAGGATGCTCTGCTGCTTGTACTGGGCCGTCGGGCTGCTGGCGGCGTAAGTAGCCACTGAGGGAGGCTCCTGGTGAGTCGGAGGGGAGGGGGAGGAGGGAGGGATCGATCGGGTATTCGGTGCGAACACGTGGTTCTTGAGGCTCATCAGCCGAGCGTGGCGATCTGGCTCGTGAGCCAGGCCTGCTGCGTCTGCGAGGTGTTCAGCGCCGTTTCCATGGCCGCGAACTGCGCCTTCAGGCGCTTCTGCTCGGTTTCCATGCGCGTGTTGAGCTTCGTGATCTGGTCGTTGAAGCCCGTCAGGGTCTTGTCGTCGCCGCTGATGCGGCTCGTGAGGACGCCGTTGGTGCCGGTCTGGGTTCCGACGTAGTCGGAGATCACCGCGGACAGGCCCTTGGTCGCGCCCTGGCCGGCGAAGAGCTCCTTGACCTTGGTGTAGTCGTTGGCGATCGCGGTCTTGAGCTTCTCGGTGTCGATCGTGAGCTTGCCGGCGCGGGCGTCGGCCGCGTTGGTGCCGGCCTTGGGCACGTCGATGCCGAGGTCCTTCAGGCCCGTGAGTCCGAGGCCCGAGAGCGTCTTGGTCATCGTGCTCTTGAGCGAGTTGAGCATCGACGTCATGCCCGTGTCGCCGAACAGCTGGCCCTTCTGCAGGTCGGCCGTCGTGTTCGCGGTCGGGACGCGCTTCTCGGTCAGCTCGGCGCGGGTCGAGGTGACGACCGCGTTGTAGGCGTCCACGAGCGCCGTGATCTTCTTCGCGATCGCGTCGCTGTCGACCGCGGGCTGCGTCGTGGTGACCGACACCGGGCTGGTCGTGACGCCCTTGAGCGTCATGCGCAGGCCCGGGACCGCGGCCTCGAGCACGTTGGTCTCGGGGTTGAGCTGCTGGCCGTCGACGACGACGTCGGCGTTGAGGATCGTGCCCTCGCGCTTGAAGCTCGCGAGCTCGGTCATCTTGCTCGCGTCGGCGAGCGCCGAGGTGTCGACGGTGAAGTTGGAGTTCTCGCCGGTCTTGCGCGAGGAGAAGACGAGCCGCTCGGTGCCGTTCTCCTTCACGACCGCGGCGTACACCGGAGCCTTGTCGTTCGCGTTGATCAGCGTCGCGACGTCGGTGGCGGTGGCGTTCGCGGCGACCGGGATGTCGATCTTCGACGCGCCCGCGGCGTTCGGGTCGTTGCCGTAGTAGAAGCTGAGCGTGCCGGCGGTCGTCTGCGGGTCGAACGTGAAGCCGTGCTGCGCGGAGGACGCGAGCTTGTTGACCTGGATCGTGTGACCGCCGATGCCGGCACCGCCGAGCACCGAGACGTCGACCTTCGTCGCGTCCGAAGAGGCGGTCGCCTGGGCGGGCTTCCACAGCGACGCGGCCTGCAAGTCGGCGGCCGCCGTCTTGACGGCGTCGAGCTTGGTCTTGATCGCCTTCAGGTCGGTCTGGTGCTGCGTGACCGAGACCTGGCGTTTCTGTACGGCCGTGACCTTGGTCTGCTCGATCTGCATGAGCTGCGTGATGATCGAGTCGGTATCAAGGCCCGACGCCATGCCGCTTAGAGAGATAGCCATCTTCGGGGCTCCTTACAGCTCGCCGCCGGACAGGACGTCCAGGGCCTTCGAGGGCGGAATGGTCTTGATCACGTTGCCTTCGAGGTCGCGCACCTGGATGATCACCCGGTTCGTGTCCTCGTCCCGCGTGAAGTGCAGCTCGCGGTTGTTCTTGTGCAGCGCCTCCACGACCTCAGCAGCCTTGGCCACAAGCTCGCGGGCTTCCGGGGTGGGGGCCGGGGGAACGTCGCCGACGATCGTCCCGGTCTCAACCACTCCCCGGTGATGCTGAGCCGCCACCTGGGGGCTCGGCTCAACCGCAGCGGCCGGCGCCGCGGGGGGCACCGCGGGCAGCTGCTGGTAGGGAACGAAGCGACCGATCTGGAGTGTCATCTCAGACCCGGTAGTCGGCGGGTGCCGGAGATCCTTTAGCCCACCGCGGAGAACAGCACCGCGTCGTCGGACAGCTGCTGCTTGAGCGTGCGCTTGAGCTGGGAGTGGATCTGGCAGATCCGGCTCTCGGAGACGCCCATGACCTCCCCGATCTCGCGCAGCGTGAGGTTCTTGACGTAGAGCAGCACGGCGACTTCGCGCTCGCGCTGGGGCAGGTTGTCGAACGCACGGCGGAACTTCGCCTTGGCCTCCGAGTTGGCGGCCTGGTGCTCCGGGTCGGCCTTGGAGTCGCCGTCGGCGAGCGTGTCGATGCGCTCGACGGTGGTCTCGTCGTCGGAGATCACGAGCGTGTTCAGCGACGTGACGTCGGAGACGGAGATGTCGTCCTCGCGGCGGCGCAGCTCCTCGACCGTGATCGAGAGCGCGTCGGCGAGCTCCTCACGGGTCGGGCGACGGCCCTGGATCGTCGTGAATTGATCACGGGCGCGAGCGATGTCGCGCTCCCAGCGGCGCAGCGAGCGCGGCGCCCAGTCCTGGCGACGCAGCTCGTCGAGCACGGCGCCGTGGATGCGGGTCCACGCGAACTGCTCGAGCGTCGCGCCCTTCTCCGGGTCGTAGCGATCGATCGAGGCGATGAGCGCCTCGAGGCCACACGAGATGAAGTCCTCGACCTCGCAACGAGCGGGCAGCTCGCGCACCTTCTTGAAGACGATGTACTTGACCAGCGGTGCGTAGGTCATCACCAGGCGATTGCGGACCGTGAGCGATCCGGTCTCCTTGTACTCACGCCAGAGCGCGAGGGCATCCTCCGCGCTGACGCGGCGGCGACTGCCTGAGGACGTCGTTGACTTCATGGCGAGTAGGGGACTCCTAAGAGGGCGAAACGGACTGACGGACGCAGTCTGTATCGGGCGCTCGCCGGAGTTTCTTCATCACCGATTTGGAGTAGGACGCTTTTCGGACAGTCCGTACGCCCAGGCCAGCACCTGGGCAACAGCCGTCCACATCTGCTCCGGAATCTCTTGTCCGAGCGCGAGCTCCGTCAGCGCCGACGCGAGCTCGGGGTCCCGGTGCACGGGCACCCCCGCCTCGTGTGCGCGCTCGAGTATCTGCGCGGCGACCAATCCCCGGCCGGCGGCGACGACTTTCGGCGCGCCGTCGCCGGTGTACTGCAGGGCCGCGATGACGTCGCGCTCAGGCATAAAGATCCAGCGGGTTGTGTCGCGGTCGGACGTTTACCGTCGCCTCTAAACCAACTCCTTCCAAGTTGGCACGCAAACGCTCAGAAGCAACGCTGGCCAGTTGGTGGGGGCGGCCCGCGGGGGTCGTCACCTCGGCCAGGAAACGTTCCCCGCGGAGCTCCAGGCGCAGGTCCAACTTGCCCAGCGTGGGCGAGGTGAACGTGAGCAGGACCACGTTCGCGGGCTCGCCGTCCGCGCCGACCTGACGCGACGGCGGCTCCTCCACCTCCACGCGCGGCTGGAACGGCATCTGCGGCGTCGGTTGGGCGAGCACCTGCGGCTGCGGCTGCGCGACCTGGGGCTGGGCCGGCCCCGCCTCGGGCTTCGGCGGCGCGGTGCCGTCGGCCTGGGCGGGCGCGGGTGCGGCAGACGTACCGGGAGCGGGCTGTGCGGCGGCCCCGGGCTGCGCGGGCTGGCCGGGGGCGGGCGCCGACGTTCCGGCGTTCCCCCCCGGTTGGGTGAGCTGCCCCGGCGCCAGATTGCCGCCCGGCTGAGCGGGCTGACCCGGCGTCGCGGGGGCGCCGGGCTGGGCGGTCTGCCCCGGCGCCGCGTTGGCGCCCGGCTGGGCCGGCTGTCCTTGCGTCGCAGTGCCGCCGGGCTGGGCGGGTTGTCCTGGCGCCGACGACTGGCCGGGCTGCGCGGCGGCGCCCGGCTGGGCCGGCTGCCCGGGCGCGGACGCCTGGCCCGGCTGGCCGGGCGTCCCCGGCTGCGCGGGCAAGTC
>NZ_JAPDDP010000063.1 GCF_027587195.1 Solirubrobacter phytolaccae
GGCGCACGGCGCGCTGGCCCACGGCGCCGCGGCGCGCGACGACGGCGCGGCCTCGCTCCTGCTCGCCCACCGTGCGTGGGCGGCGCTCGCCGCCGGCGATCCCGACGCCGTGCGGCTCGCGCTCGCCGCGCTCGAGGACGTGCGGTTGCTCGCGGACGCGGACCGGCATCGTGCGTACGAGCTTGCTGCGCGGGTGCTCGTCGTGGCCGGCCACGAGCGGGCCGACGGCGTGGTGACGGCGCTCTGCGCGACCGCGAACGCGGCCCGGACCCGTGCCGCCGCGGCGACGTTGACGGCCGAGCTGGCGCTGCGTCAAGGGCGGCTGGACGAGGCCGAGGGCGCCGCGCGGCGCGCGCTGGCCTATCCCGCGCCGTTCCGCGGTGAAGCGCTCGCGTTGCTCGTCAGCGCGCTGGTCGAGCGTGGCGCGTTCGACGACGCGCACGCAGCGCTGCGCAGCGTCGACTCCACCGAGTCCCTCGCGGCGTCCACGCCCGTCAGCGACACGCGGGCACTGCGCGTCGCCCGCGCGCGGCTCGCGCTGGGCGAGGGCGACTTCGAGCGCGTCCTGGTCGAGGTGTCGAGCGGGCACTGGGCGGCGCTGGCGCTCGCGCATCTCGGGCGTCGCGCGGAGGCCGCGGCCGTCGCGGACGTCGCCCTCGAGGCCGCGGAGCGCTTCGGCGCGCCGCTGGCGATCGCAGCCGCGCTGCACGCGCGGGCCGTTGCCGAGCCCGATCCGGCGCTGCGCGCGGCGATGTGCGAGCGCGGGCTAGAGTTCGCCGAGCACGGCCTCGAAGCGGTCCGGCTCCGGCTGGAGCTCGGCGCGGCGCTCGCCTATCTCGGCTCACGTGTCGAGGCGCGTGACGCGCTCCGGCCCGCCCTCGCCGACGCCGACGCCGCGGGTGCGGTCCCGCTCTCCCAGCGCGCGCGCCGCGAACTCGTCGCCACCGGCCTGCGCCCCCGCCAGGCGGCGCTGGAAGGCGCGGCGGCCCTCACCCCGCGCCAGCGGCAGATCTGCGAGCTCGCCGCGGTCGGCAAGGGCAATCGCGCGATCGCGCAGGAGCTGTTCCTCTCGATCAAGACGGTCGAGACGCACCTGGCCGCGGGCTACCGCAAGCTGGGGGTCAACACGCGCGCCGAGCTGGCCGCGGAACTTGCGGCCTAGCCAAAGGTCCATTTCGCTCAGTCTCCGCTGATCGGTACCGTCGCCTCGACGGTCCACTTTGCGCCGTCGGGGGCGTCGCCACCCTGAGGCGGCGCCCCCGCGACTCGCTCATTCCAAGGCCTCGAAGCCGTCCGCGGTCTGCGACGCACGGAACTGGATCACCTGCACGGTCGCGACGCCGCTGGCGACGAACGGGTCCTGCGCCGCGAACGCCTCGATCTCCTCGCGATCGTCGCCGCGCGCGAGGATCACGCCGCCCGTCCGCGGGACCTGGCGGCCGGACACGACGAAGCGCCCGTCGGCGTAGCCCTCGTTGAGCCAGCGCATGTGGTCGCGCATGTGCGCGTCGACCTCCTCGACGGGCTTCACGTAACTCAAGATCAGCACGAACATCAGCTACTCCAGATCAGGTTGCCGGTCCCGCGCGTCAGCCGCCAGCCGTTCGGCGTGCGCGCGGCCTCGAAATGGTGCACCAGACCGGCGTCGAACCGCGCGCCGGACTCCTCGACGTGGAACGCGAGGTGGTTCGAGCGCACGCGCGCGGCGTCGCCGTCCAGCTCGATCTCGACGTCGGTGTTCAGGTGCTGCATGCGCGGGTACTGCTGCGCCCGCTCCCGCGCCTTGGCGGTGATGGCGGCGAGCCCGCGCATCTCGCCGCGCGGGAACTCCAGCACGGCGTCGTCGGCGTAGACGCTGCCGAGCTCGTCGAAGCGCTGCTCGTCGAGGAGGCGGTACAGACGGGTGATGACGGTGGCCACGGCCACGCGATCGTTGGTCATGCCAACGAACATATCATTGGTATAACCAACGATCAATGAAGGACGCACCCAGGCGACTGCAGGGCCTGCCGAGCTGGCTGCTGAGCCACGCGGCGCTCGCCGGCGACCGGCTCGTGAACGAAGCGCTCGCCACAGAGGGCGTGCGCAAGTACCACTTCCGCGTGCTCGTGGCGCTGAGCGACGACGGTCCGCTCAGCCAGGCCGAGCTCGGCCGGCGCTTGGCGATCGACCGCAGCGACATGGCAGCGGTGGCGGCCGAGCTCGAGCAGCGCGACTACATCGCGCGCACGCGC
Organism: Solirubrobacter phytolaccae; assembly: GCF_027587195.1. Lineage (GTDB taxonomy): Bacteria > Actinomycetota > Thermoleophilia > Solirubrobacterales > Solirubrobacteraceae > Solirubrobacter > Solirubrobacter phytolaccae. Next base: position 2,235 of record NZ_JAPDDP010000063.1, read on the forward strand.
GACGACCGCGACCGGCGGCGCAACGTGGTCACGATCACGCCGGCGGGTTCAGAGGCACTCGCCCGGATGGACGCCGCGATCGACGCCGCCCAGGACACGCTGCTCGCGCCGCTCTCAGAGAAGGAACGCCAGCAGCTCACCCAGCTGCTGGCGCGACTGCGGTAGCCGGAGATCCGCGAAGCGATCTCCAAGCGATCGCGCTTGGCGCCGACGAAGTCGGCTGCCGCGTTCGATCGCCTACTTTCCGTTGCGGCGCAGCATGTCGACCACGAGGAACGCGAGCTCGAGCGACTGCTGGGTGTTCAGGCGCGGGTCGCACGCCGTCTCATAGCGCGAGTTCAGGTCGCCGTGGGCGATCATCTGCGCGCCGCCGAGGCACTCGGTGACGTCCTCGCCGGAGTGCTCGACGTGGATGCCGCCGGGGTGCGTCCCGCACTTGGAGTGCACCTCGAAGAAGCCGTGGACCTCGTCGAGGATGCGGTCGAAGTGGCGCGTCTTGTGCCCGCTCGGGGACTCCTCGGTGTTGCCGTGCATGGGGTCGCACTGCCACACGACGCGGTGGCCGGACCGCGTGACCGCCTCGACGATCGGCGGCAGCAGGTCCCGCACCTTGTCCGAGCCCATGCGCGAGACCAGCGTGACGCGCCCGTCCACCCGGTTCGGGTTGATCGCCTCGACCAGCTCGACCGCCGCTTCGGGCGACGTCGTCGGCCCGATCTTCACGCCGATCGGGTTCGCCAGCAGCCGTGCCAGCGCGACGTGCGCGCCGTCGAGCTGACGCGTGCGGTCGCCGATCCACACCTGGTGCGCGGACAGCAGGTACAGCTTGTCGTCGTTGAGCCGCAGCAGCGCGCGCTCGTAGTCGAGCACGAGCATCTCGTGCGAGACGAACATGTCGACGGTGCGCAGCGAGGAGTCGTCCACGCCGCAGGCCGACATGAACCGCAGCGACCGGTCGATCTCGCGCGCGACGAGCTCGTACCGCTGCCCGGCGGACGACTTGCGCACGAAGTCCATGTTCCACTCGTGCAGGTGGTGCAGGTCGGCCATGCCCGCGCCGGTGATCGCCCGCGTGAGGTTCATGGCCGCGGCCGCGTTCGCGTACGCGCGCACGAGCCGCCCCGGGTCGGGCTGCCGGCCCGCCTCGGTGGCCTCCAGCGCGTTGACCATGTCGCCGCGGTAGGAGGGAAGACCGGCGGCGTCAAAGTCGCTCGACCGCGGCTTGGCGTACTGGCCCGCGATCCGCCCGACCTTCACGACCGGCAGCTCCGTCCCGTACGTGAGCACGATGGCCATCTGCAGAAGCGTGCGGATCGTTCCGCGCAGGTGCGGCTCGGTGTTGTCGACGAACGTCTCCGCGCAGTCCCCGCCCTGGAGCAGGAAGCCCTCGCCGCGCGCGACCTGGCTCATCCGCTCCTGGAGGCGGTCGACCTCCTGCGGGACCGTGATCGGCGGCACCGCCTCGAGCAGCCGGCGCACGCGCGCGGTGTACTCCTGATCCGGCCACGGCGGCTGCTGCGCGGCCGGCCTCGAAAGCGCGTCGGCCAGCTGATCGGCCAGAGGATCAGGCAGCGGAGGCAGGACCGGCAGGTCGGCCACGGGCAAGTCGACGGTCCAGGACATGGATGAGACGTTAGTAGGGAGCTACTCGGGCACGAAAAGTCGAGCGGTCATCTGCTCTTCCGTGTGTGGGTGGAAGTCCCACAGTGGCTTGAGCTGGGCGCGCATGTCGTCGGGCAGCCGGTCCGCTCCCGGCGAGTCGATCTCGACCAGGTTCCCGGCCGGATCGCGCACGTAGAGCTGGACCACGTCACCGGGCAGCTCGACCAGGCGGTTCTTGAACGCGATGTCGTCGAACGCGCCGCGCCGGTCCGCCGCACGGAACACCGGCTCCAGGTCGTCGACCGTGATCCCGAAGTGGTGGTGGCTCGTGGGTTGCAGCTCACGCTCGAACAGGTGCAGCTGCGTGCGCCCGAGCGCGAGCCACTGCACGGGGATGCCGAAGTTCGGCGTCGTCAGCGGCTCGGCCCCGAGGAGGTCGACATAGAAGTCGACGGACTCCTGGAGGTCCGTGGCGTTGACGCTGACATGGTTGATCCGCAGACCCATCGGCGCTCCTCCCTCGGACGATGGCCGGAGCCTACATGTGGATGCCGCCGGAGACCTCGATGCGCTGGCCGGTGATCCAGCCGTTGCCGGGCCGCAGGAGGTTGGCGATCGCGGCGCCGAGGTCGTCGGCGACCGCGACGCGGCCGAGCGGCGTCAGCGACGCCAGGTGCTCCTGGAACTCCGGGGTGTCGCGGATGATGCCGTCGCTGAAGTCGGTCGCGACCGGCCCCGGGGCGATCACGTTGGCGGTGATCCCGCGCGGGCCGAGCTCGGCCGCCATGTAGCGCGTGAGGACCTCCAGCGCGCCCTTGATCGAGCCGTAGACGGCGCGCTGCGGCGAGGTGAAGCGGGCGAGGCCGGTCGAGAGGTTGACGATCGAGCCGCCGTCGGCGAGCAGCGGCAGCAGCTGCTGGGTGAGCAGGAGCGGGCCCTTGAAGTGGACGCCGAACAGCGCGTCGATGTCCTCCTCGGTGACGTCGGCGATCAGGCCGCCGCGCGAGAAGCCGCCGTTGTTGACGAGGAAGTCGAACGTGTCGCGCTCGAAGTGCGGGAGGGCGGCGCGGAGCGTGTCGGCGAACCCGGCGGGCGTGGCCACGTCGAGCTGGAGCGCGACCGCGCGCTGCCCCAGCGCCTCGATCTCGGCCACGAGCGTCGCGGCCTCCTCGGGGTGCGAGCGGTAGGTGGCGATGACGTCGACGCCGTCGCGGGCGAGGTGCAGGGCGGCGCTGCGGCCGATGCCGCGGTTGGCTCCGGTGATGAGGGCGAGCTTGGTCATGGGAGCCATGCTGCGCCGCGGTCGCGCCCGCCACCAGAGGTTGGATCAGCCAGGGACAAGCTGTCCCTGGCTCGCGCCCGGCGGCGCGCGATCATGTGTCGCATGGACCGTGACGGGCTCGCCGACTTCCTTCGCCACCGGCGCGCCGTGCTGCAGCCGGAGGACGTCGGTCTGCGCGCCGGGCCACGTCGGCGGACGAGCGGGTTGCGGCGGGAGGACGTCGCCGCGCTCGCGCACATGTCGACCGACTTCTACACGCGGCTCGAGCAGCGTCGCGGCTCGCGTCCGTCGGAGGCGATGGTCGCCTCGATCGCTCGCGCGCTGCGGCTCACGCTCGACGAGCGCGATCATCTGCTCCAGCTCGCGGGCCACACGCCGCCGCCGCGCGGCGCTCGCAGCGATCACGTCACGCCCGCGCTGCTGCGCGTGCTCGACCGCCTCGACACGCCCGCGCAGATCGTCGACGACCTCGGCGTGACGCTCGCCCAGAACGCGCTGGGCGAGGCGCTGATGGGCGTGCACGTGGGTGACGAGAGCGTGTTCCGCCGCTGGTTCATGGCGGACCCGGTGGAGCGCGCGCTGTGGCCGGAGGAGGACCACGAGCTGCACTCGCGTCGCTACGCCGCGGGGCTGCGGGTCGCGTACGGGCGCGACGCCGAGGCACGCGCGTTCGTCGACACGCTGTGCCGCGAGAGCGAGGAGTTCGCGCGGGTGTGGGCCGAGCACGAGGTCAAGCTGCCGACCAACACGCGCAAGCGGATCGCGCATCCGCAGATCGGGCTGATCGAGCTCGACTGCCAGATCCTCACGGCCGAGAACCAGACGGAGCTGCTGGTCGTCTTCACGGCCGCGCCGGGCACCGAGGACGCCGAGAAGCTCGCGCTGCTGGGCGTGATCGGCACCCAGCAGTTCGCGCCGTAGAAGTTTTTTCGCGGGGACGTATCAGGGGGTGGGTGAGTGGCTCTGTGTCGGCACATCCTCCCCACTGATTGGAGCCCCTCGAATGCGTTTCAACCGGACGTTGCTGTCCACGATCATGATCTCGTCCCTGGCCTTCGGCGCTGCCCCGGCACTCGCGCAGGACCAGAAGCGCACGGAGGTCGCGGACATGTCCGCAGCGATCCAGCGTGACCTCGGCCTCTCCGCCGACCAGGTCAAGCGGGTGAGCGCGCAGCAGGAGCGCGCGATCGCGTTGGACGAGCAGCTCCAGAAGGAGCTCGGCGACCAGATCGCGGGCACGTACTTCGACATCAAGAGCGGCCAGCTGATCGTCAACACGACCGATCGTGGGCTGCTCGAGAAGATCAAGGGCGCCGGCGCGCAGCCGCAGCTCGTCCAGAACAACCTCAAGCAGCTCGGCCTCGCCCTGCACGCGCTCGGCGGCCCGGACACGGCCAACGCCGACAAGCGCGAGGTCGTCAAGTCCGAGAGCAAGTTCGCGGCGCTCGGCCTGGACCCCGTCAGCAACACGGTGAAGGTCACGGCGACCAAGGAGCAGCTCTCCTCCGCCCGTGAAGAGCTCGCCAAGTACGGCAGCCTCGTCTCGATCGAGGTCGTCGACGCGCTGCCCGAGCCGACCATCAACTACATGGACGGCGGCGACGCCATCAACGGCACGTGTTCCGCCGGCTTCAACCTGCGCAACCCGTCCACCGGCGCGAAGTTCCTCCTGACCGCCGGCCACTGCGTCAACGCCGGCTCGATGCTCAAGGGCCAGGGCCCCGTCAACTTCGGCACCGTGCTCGAGAGCTGGTTCCCGACCTTCGACGACGCGATCGCCCGCAACCAGAACACCGGCTACTGGATCCAGGGCCCGTGGTTCGACTCCAACCCGTCCAACGGCAGCTTCCACAGCTTCTCCGGCTCCACGGACGCCCCGGTCGGCACGATCGTCTGCAAGGCCGGCAAGACGACCAAGTTCACCTGCGGCACGATCACCATCAAGGACGAGGACGTCACCTACAGCAACGGCGACAAGATCTACAACATGACCCGCCACAGCGCCTGCGTCGAGCCCGGCGACTCCGGCGGATCGAACCTCTCCTACATCGGCGGCAAGTTCCGCGCCGAGGGCGTCACGAGCGGCGCCAGCATGCCGATCGTCGACGGCAAGAAGCGCTGCCGCGCCGTCATCGGCCAGCAGAACATCTCCTGGTACTTCCCGGTCGCCGACTCCCTGCCCTACTACGGCGCCCGCTACGGCGCGACCCTCTGGTAGGTCACTGGCTCGAAGCTTGACCTCGCGGGCCGGCCTTGAGCCGGCCCGCTTGGTTTAAGCGGCCAGTACCACTTTGGTGGGATGATTGATGAGCCATGCCCACGTTCGCGGAGGTTGACCCGCTCGCTGCGGGCGCGACGCTGATTGCGGGTGTCGCTGCGACTGTGCTCACGGTTTGGTGGACAGCCCGCAAGCAGCGCGAGGCCGTCGTCGTCGATCGCACCATTCGCCTCTTTGAGCGCTTCAATGGCGAGACATGCTCAACGCCCGGAGGACAGCGCACAAGCACCTCATCGACTCCGTCGACCCGCCGGTGCCGAGCTTTGAGGAGGGCGATCGCGCGACATCGACCGTCGTGCATTATTTCGAGGAGGTCGAGATCCTCTGCGTCAAACGCCAGGTCGATGTGGACTTGATAGCCGTCCTTTTGGGCAGGTACATCTTGAATTGGCACCGGTACCTCTCCGACGCTGGCGAACTCGGCCTGGTCCCGCTGGAGGAATACGCGATCCCCGCGGAACGGCTGCAACAGCTCGCTGCACGTGCCGGTGCGCCGGCGCGAGACACCGTCGTCGTCTGAGCACGGAGCCGCCCCGGCTCACGGGACTACCGACGTTGCCGCGGCGACGACGACTGCGATGTCGTTGCAGCGATCGCGACGATCAACCAACGGATCGAGGCGCGCAGCCATCCCAGGGCCAGCGCGACCACCACGATCGCGGTGAGGATCTCGAGGATCGTCGGCACGAGCAGCAGCCCCTGCCAGTTCACGAACTCCTCGGTGACACAGCCGCGTCGTCGGTCCCGTCGATGCAGAAGCCGCGCGTCTTGCCGGTCGCGCCCGGGAGCACCACCGCGCCCGTCGCAAGCACGAGAACGGCCGAGCCGAGGGTTCTACGCGGCGTCCTCAACGACGTCTGGGGGACCGGAGAGACGGACAGGGACGACTTCGATCTTGTCGTACTCAGGGCACCGAATGCCGTTAAGCGTCAGTGCTCGGTTCAGCCGACGTTGATATGCCGTGGCGAAGACCGCAGCGGTGGGAACGACGAGGAACAACGCCGGCCACGAGAACTGGAGAAACGGAAAGCTGTCCAGGTAGGGAATGTACGGGCTGTTCGGGAGCAAAAGCGGAACCGCAGAGGAGAGCGGGAGCTGGCGAACCGCATAGGACGCCCCGATGATTGCGAGGAACCACAGGCTCGTCTCGAGCGTCGAACGTGCATCGATGCCCGCAGCCGATTCCGCTTCCCGGAGGCGACGCTCGCCCCGGACCATCGAAATCACGTAGGGCAACACGAGGGAGCGACCTGCGGCCGTGAACGCGAGTGCGGAAAACGTGGGACGTGTCCATCGACGCGAGGAAGTGGCTGAGGGGTGCACGACCGCAGCGGTATGTCGGCTAGCGAGATACCACCACGGCACCACGAGGTACGGGATGAAGTACGTGAACGCGCCGACAACAAGCGGGTCGCGAACGGTGACGCGGGTCCCGTTTGGGAGCTCGACTTCGAACGGGGCATAGGCACGCGGTTCTCCCAGACGTCTCCTCCAGGTGCGCGCGAGCCAACTGACCCTGCAGACTCCGATGGCGATGTAGCCGGCGCCCCACACAAAGATGGTCTCGAAGTCGAGCGAAAACCACCATAAGTCCCAGTCGTCGACTACGGCTCCGGAGTCGACAATCAAGTACGTCCCGAGTGCGAGTGGCAGCGACAACCAGACAAGGGAGCAGACCACCAGGTCGAACGGCAGCTCGCCGGGAGCCCGTCCGGCGACGCGTTTGAGGACTCGCCGCTCCAGCGCGTAGACGCCAGTGCTCCGCTGGAGGTGCGACCGGCCAGTCGCGGTTGAGCGGGCGTCGGATTGACCGCATGTATTCATGAGGATGCGCTTCAGGCGAAACGAACCGACGAACGGCCTCAGGACGACATAGAGGGCGAATGCAACACCGACAAGCACGAGGAGCAGGTCCACGGCCTTCGCGCCCGAGAACGCGTCGAGGACCTTCCCGACCGAGGCTGCGTCGGTTCCGATTGCGTCTCCCACACGATCGACGAGTTCACGAGCTTCCTTGCTGACCTCCACGCCTTGATCCAGCTCCTTGTCGGTTGGTGCGCGCCCAAGCGATGCGGCTCGTTCCCAAGCGCGATCACTCGCGATGGAGCGGACTCCAGGCACCTCCGAAATAAGCGTGCTCGCCCGGTCCAACGCGACGCGCCCGAGCGTGAAGGCCGCGACGATCAACAGCGCGGCGTACGTCTTCAGCCTGAGCGGTGGCAATCCTCCACGGAACGCTTCAACCGCCGCCCGCTGCGCTTCGCTTCGCTCTTCATTCGAACCGGCTGCCACTTGTCGAGCGAGGCCGTCCAACAACCTGCGAGTCGTCCGTTCGATGTGCCAGCACACGAAGAACTCGAGCAGCCATGTGACGCGGGGTGCCTGCAGCAAGCGGTTGACCCTGCGCTCCGACCAAGGTCGCAGTCGAACCCACGCGACGAACACCTCGCGGTTAGCCGCCGCAAGCACGTCGTTATACGCACGAAGCAGAGATGCGACGTCGTCTTCCTGGTGGTTCACACGGCGACTCTAGTCCGCACAGGGGCACCTGCACAATCAGCGCACCTACGAACGGCGCTGTAGGCACGGCGGGCCGCCACGATGGCGGCCCGCGTGAACGAGCTAGCGGACGCGCATGCCCTTCGTGGCGTCCCAGTGCAGGTCCGTCGACTTCTTCTTCAGCGGCGCGTCCGCGCGCGAGATCTTCGTGCCGCCCTTGGTGTCCGGCGGGCAGATCGCGATGTAGCGGGCGTAGCCGCCGACGCCGCCGCCGAACTTCGGGAAGCCGATGTTGAGCAGGCAGCCCGTCTCCGGCACGGCGGAGAGGTTGTTGACGCCCTCGGCCTGGGTGTAGCCGTTGTGCATCAGCCAGGCTTCGCCTTCCAACGTCGGCGTCGTGTCAGTGTCCAGCGGCTCGTGGCCGTGGAAGAGGATGTGGCGCTTCTGGTGCAGGAACTTGATGGCGGCGAGACCGACGCCCGGGAAGACCGGGTCGGCGGCGAGGGCCTTGGCCTTGACGGGGTCGGTCGTCCACTTCTTCGACCAGTCGCTGCGGACCATCACGACCGAGCCCTCGGGGATGCGGCCGTGCTTCTTCTCCCAGGCGGTGATGTCGGCGACCTGCAGGTGATAGTCGCCCTTCTTCTTGACCTGCGAGACGATGGAGATGACGACCAGCGGGCGGACCGCGAAGGTGGCCGGCAGCTCGTCGATCGCCGGGTACTCGGGCGCCCAGTGCGCGGGCGGGTCGAGCTGGGTGCCGAACTGGTCGGTGGAGAGCGTGTAGGTGGTCGCCTCGAAGCCGTCGGAGGCGAACGTGTACGGCTGGCCCGTGAGCGGGTTGACGGTCGGGCCGAAGCTCGACGGCCCGAAGCCCTTCCAGACGGGCTGGAACGGTGTGAGCGTGTGGGTGAGATCGATGTAGCGCGACTTGCTGAGGACCTCGTTGTACGCCGTCCACAGATCGGACGGCTCGTCCTGCGCGACGGCGGGCGCGCTCGCCGCGCCCAGTGCGAGGGCGGCCATCGCCGCAACACCCGCAACCCTGATACCCCTCATGCTTCCCCCTTGAAGGTGTGACCCGGAAGCGCGGAAGACTACGCCTTGAGCAGGACCTCCACGTCGGGGCGGCAGCCGCCACACCCGGTCGCCGCGCCGGTCGCCTCCGACACGGCCTCAACGGTCTTCAGCCCACGCTCGCGAATGGCGGTGACGATCTCGCCGCGCGACACCACCTGGCACGAGCACACGAGGTGGTCGCTCGGCTCGTCGGTGGCCGGCCCGCCGGTCGCGAGCAGGTCCTCGGGCACCGCTTCGCCGCTGGCGATCAGGCTGCGCAGCTTGCGCGCGTCGCCGACGTCGCCGAGGAGTGTCGCGCCGGCCAGCGCGCCGTCGCGCAGGACGAGCTTGCGGTAGCGCTCACGCCGCGAGTCGAGCGCGATCACCTCTTCGGCCACGGGGTCCGGCTCGGCGGCGGCGCCCGCGCAGAACAGGTCGATGCCGGCGACCTTGAGCGTCGTCGCGGGGACGGCGCCGTGGAACGCGTTCGGCCGTCCGGCGATCGCGGCGCCGGCCGCGCGGGCCTGCTCGAGCACGGGCGCCCACAGGCCGTACACGACGCCGCGGTGCTCGGCGCACTCGCCTACGGCCCACACGCCCGGGGCGGAGGTCCGCAGGTTGTCGTCGACGAGGATGCCGCGCCCGACCTCGAGCCCGGCGTCGCGCGCCAGGCCGACTTCGGGCCGGATGCCGGTGGCGAACACGACGAGGTCCGCGGGGAGCGCCGTGCCGTCGTCGAGCGTGACGACGTGGGCGTGCGCGGCGGGACGGGCGGCCGCTGACGCGGCGGCCCCGGTGACGGCCTCGGTGCGGCGACCGCACAGCACGTCGATGCCCAGCGCGCGGATGCGGCGCTCGAGCAGGCGCGCGGCGAGCGGGTCGAGCTGGAGCTCCATCAGGCGGTCGGCGAGGTGGACGACGGTCACCTCGACGCCCTGCTCGCTCAGGCCGCGCGCGGCCTCCAGGCCGAGCAGGCCGCCGCCGACGACGACGGCGCGGCGAGCGGTCGCCGCCGCGTCGCGGATCGCGCGCATGTCGGCCAGCGACCGGAACGCGAACACGCCCGGCCGATCCAGACCCGGGACCGGCGGGAGCCAGGGCGCGGAGCCCGTCGCGAGGACAAGCTCGTCGTACGCCAGCACGCCGCCGTCCGCGAGCTCGACCGCGCGGGCCCGCAGGTCCAGCGACCGCACCGCGGCGCCCAGCCGCAGCGTCGTGCCGTCGGACTGGCGGAGCGCCAGGCGCGCGTCCTCGATGTCGCCGGCCAGCGCCTGGGAGAGCAGGACGCGGTTGTAGGGCGCGTCGTCCTCGCGGCCGATCAGCGTCACGCGCCAGCTCGGCTCGTGCGCGAGCACCGTCTCGGCGACCGCGTTGCCGGCCATGCCCGCGCCGACGATCAGGACGTGGCGACCTTCGTGCACCGAGACCACCTCGGCCGCGACCGGCTCGAGCCGCACCGCGCACGCCTTCAGCTCCGGCTGCTTGGACACGGGATCGATCGCGCGCGAGGTGACGTTGTTCAGCGCGCCTTCACCCGCGGCCAGGTGCAGCGCGCCCCAGTGGAAGGGCGCGAACGCGACGCCGGGCGGCACGCTCTCGCTCACCCGCAGCCGCAGCACCGCCGAGCCCCGTCGCGAGCGCACGCGCACCCGCTCCGGCAGGCCTTCGGCGTCGGAAGGGTGCACCTCGACGAACGGGTGCGGCTCGGCCTCCAACAAAGACGCCGACTTGCCCGTGCGCGTCATCGTGTGCCACTGCTGGGCGACGCGGCCGGTCGTCAGCACGAGCGGGAAGTCCGGCGTCACCGGGTCGGCGATCGGCGTGTGCGGGGTGGGGGCGAGCCGCGCGCGGCCGTCGTCGGTCGCGAACTTGCGGGACGCGTACAGCCGCTCCGTGCCCGGATGATCGGGCGACGGGCACGGCCACTGGATCGGGCCTTCGCGCCGGAGCCGCGTGTGCGAGATGCCGGTCTGGTCGCACAGCCGGCCCTCGGTGGTCTGCACGTACTCGGCGTGCACCGCGGCCGCGGTCCGCCACGGGAACGCCTCGCGATGCCCCAGCGCACGGCCCACGCGCGTGAAGATGTCCCAGTCCGGGAGCGCGTCGCCGGGCGGGTCCAACGCACGCTGCACGAGCGACACGCGCCGCTCGGAGTTCGTCATCGTCCCGTCCTTCTCCGGCCACTGCGCGGCGGGCAGGATCATGTGCGCGAGCGCGCCGGTCTCGGTCGGGAAGTACGCGTCCTGGCAGATGACGAGCTCGGCGCGCCGCAGCGCCGCCGCGAAGCGCCCCGCGTCCGGCTGCGAGACGACAGGGTTGGTGGCGACGACCCAGAGGACCTTGATCTTGTCCTCCTCGAGCGCCTCGACCAGCTCGGTCGCGGCGAGGCCCGGCTCGGGCGCGATCCCCGGCGAGCCCCAGAAGCGCCCCATCCACGCGCGGTCTTCCGCGTTCGACACGCTCCGATATCCGGGCAGCAGCGTCGACAGCCCACCCGTCTCGCGCCCGCCCATCGCGTTCGGCTGGCCCGTCAACGACAACGGACCCGAGCCCGGCCGCCCGATGTTCCCGGTCGCCAGGCACAGGTTGATCAGCGCGCGGTTCTTCAACGTCCCGACCGTCGACTGGTTCGCGCCCATCGACCACAGCGCCATCGCGCGCTTGGTGGAGCCGAACCGCCGCGCGGCTTCCACGATGTCCTCGGCCGGGACCCCGCAGACCTCGGCCGCGCGCGCCGGCGACCAGTCGGCCGCGACCGTCAGCGCATCCTCCGCGCCACGCGTGTGGCGGTCGAGGAAGCGGCGGTCCAGCAGCCCGTCGCGCTCGAGCACGTGCAGCATCGCGTTGAGCAGCGGCAGGTCGGTGCCGGGGCGGACCGGCAGGTGCAGCCCGGCGTGCTCGGCGGTCGGCGTCTTCCTCGGATCGGCGACGATCAGGAACGCGCCCTTCGACCGGATCCGGTTCCACACGATCGGATGGCACGACTGCGCGTTGGAGCCGAGCAGGAACAGGACCTCGGCCTCGTCGATGTCCGCGTACGACGGCGGCGGCCCGTCCGAGCCCAGCGCGCCCGTGTAGCCGGCGACGGCCGAAGACATGCACAGCCGCGAGTTCGAGTCGACGTTGTTGGTGCCGAGGAAGCTCTTGGCGAGCTTGTTGACCGCGTAGTAGTCCTCGGTCAGCAGCTGGCCGGAGATGTAGAAGGCGATCTCGTCCGGCCGCACGCCGGACAGGCGCGTCGCCACGTCGTTGATCGCGGCCCGCCAGGACACGGGCCGCCAGCGGTCATCCAGCGACGCGCGGCGCAGCGGCGTCGTCGCCCGGTCCGGCGCGTGCACGGCCTCGGGCAGGCGCGTCGGCTTGCGGCACGTCGCGCCCCGGTTGACCGGGTGCTCGGTGTCCCCGCGCACGGAGACGAGCCGCCCGTCGCGCACCTCCGCGACCAGACCGCAGCCGACCCCGCAGTACGGGCACGTCGTCTTCAAGAGAGCCGCACCCAAATCTCTCCGTCCTCGTCTCGCACCTCGTGCACCGTCACGGACTCGTCGCCGTTCAACGCGAGCCCGCTGCGCAGGTCGAACCGCCGCCCGTGCAGCGGGCACGTCACGCACGAGTCGGCGACGATCCCGTCGGCCAGCGGCCCCATCGCGTGCGGGCAGTGCGCGTCGATCGCGGCGAGCCCGTCCAGCAGCCGGAAGATCGCGATCCGGCGGCCGTCGATCGAGGTCGTGCGGCCTTCGAGCAGCGGCACGTCCTCGACGCGGCCGACGAGGGTCCAGGTGGGGTCGGCGATCGCGGTCATCGGGCTCCCTCCGCGGGCGGACCGACGAGCTCGGGCTCGCTGTCCAGCTCGGAGAACTGCTTGGGGTGGACGGGCGCGTGACGCTCGCGCCACGGGTCGGGATCGGCGGCGGCCTTGGCGATCCGGTAGCGCTCGAGCAGGCCGTCGAGGTCGGCCATGACCGCCTCGCGCACCGGCTCGATCCCGACGCGCTCGATGTACGCGTAGGTGCGCTCGAGGTACTCCGCCGACTCGCGGTAGTGCTGGAGGAAGGCGAGGCTCAGACGGATCGCCTCGTCCGAGGTGTCGACCGTCGCGAGCACGTCGCCCTTGCGCACGGTCGCGCCGGCCGCGCCGCCGACGTAGATCTCCCAGCCGCCCTCGACCGCGACGAGCCCGATGTCCTTCACGTACGCCTCGGCGCAGTTGCGCGGGCAGCCCGTGACCGCGCCCTTGACCTTGTGCGGCGTGTACAGGCCTTCCATCGCGGACTCGAGCTCGATGCCGACCTTCATCGCGTCGCCGAGCCCGAAGCGGCAGAACGAGGTGCCGACGCACGTCTTGACCGTGCGCACCGCCTTCGCGTAGGCGTGCCCGGACGGCATGTCGAGCTCCTCCCAGATCGCCGGGAGCTGCTCCTTCTTGATGCCGAGGAGGTCGATCCGCTGGCCGCCGGTGATCTTGATCAGCGGCACCTCGTACTTGTCCGCGACGTCGGCGATCCGGCGCAGCTCGTCCGCGTTCGTGACGCCGCCGCGGATGCGCGGGACGACCGAGAACGTGCCGTCGTTCTGGATGTTCGCGTGGACGCGGTCGTTGATGTAGCGCGCGTGGCGCTCCTCGCGGTGGCGGTTGCCGCGGATCTCGCTCACCAGGTAGGAGAGGCCGGGCTTGCAGGCGCCGCAGTCGCGGCCCGCGCCACAGGCGGCGCTCAGCTCGGAGACGGAGTCCAGCTCGCGCTCCCGGACCACGGCGGCGAGCTCCTCGCGCGTCTGGCGCCGGCACGGGCACAGGAACGTCGCCTCTTCGGCCGCGCCGCCGCGCTCGTTGGCGAGCAGCTCGGCGACCATCGGCTTGCACGAGCCGCAGCCCGCGCCGGCGCGGGTGACGCTGACGACTTCCAGCGTGGAGCCGAGGCCGCGGGTGCGGATGGCGTCGACGATCTCGCCCTTGCAGACGCCGTGGCAGTTGCACACGCGGGCGCTGTCGGGGAGGTCGGCGGCGGTCGCCTGGCTGGCCTCGGCGAGCAGCGCGAGCGGGTCGCTCGCCTCCCGCCCGGTGCGGACCGCGTCCATCAGCAGCTCCGCGCCGCGGATGTCACCGAGGAGGATCGTGCCGACGGTGTTGCCGGCGCCGTCGACGATCAGTTTGCGGTAGGTGGAGTCGTCGGCGACGACCACGGCCCGCGAGCCGTCGGGCGCGCCCGCGGTCACGAGGTCCACGCCCATCACCTTCAGCTTGGCCGTGGGGATGGAACCGGGGTAGGCGTTGTCGATCCCGCAGATCGTGTCGGCGGCGACCTTCGCCTGCTCGTGGATCGGCGCGACGATGCCGTGGACGACGCCGCGGTGCTGCGCGCACTCGCCGACGGCGAGCACGCGGGGATCGGAGGTCACCATGGCGTCGTCCACGACGATCCCGCGCTCGACCGTGAGTCCGGCGGCGCGGGCCAGCTCGGTCTGGGGCCGGATGCCGACCGAGATCACGACGGTGTCGGCCGGCAGGAACCGGTCGGCCAGGCGGACGCCTTCGGGCGTGATCTCCTGCGTGTTGGCCTCGAGCAGGACCTCGACGCCGAGCGCCTCCATCGCGGGGGTGAGGAGCCGGGCGGCGCCGTCGTCGAGCTGGCGCTCCATCAGCCGGTCCGTGAGGTGCACGACGGTCGTCTCGCAGCCGAGCGAAGCGAGCCCGTAAGCGGCCTCCAGCCCCAGCAGGCCGCCGCCGATGACCACGGCGCGACCCGTCGCGGACGCCAGCGCGGCGCAGTCCTCGGGGGAGCGGAAGACGTGGGCGTGCTGGGCGCCGGGGATCGGCGGGACGAGCGCGTCGGAGCCCGTGCAGACGACGTAGCGGTCGTAGCCCGTGAGCTCGTCGATGCGCGTGTTCAGCAGCACCTCGATGCGGTTGTCCTCGAACCAGGAGGCCGGGCGCAGCGTCAGCGTGTCGGGCTCGGCGCCGCTCACGAGGAGGGTGGAGAGCGCGACGCGGTCGTACGGGAGGCGCGGCTCCGCGCAGGCCAGCGTCAGCTCGATGTCCGCATCCCGCTCGCGGATCGCCTCGAGCACGGCCTGCCCGGCGATCCCGCCGCCGATCACGAGGACCTTCATGCCCGAGCCCCCGCCAACGCGGCCGTGGACGGCCGGATCGTGGTGATCAGAGCGACGGCCGCGGCGACCGCGATCGCCCCGAGGCCGGGCCCGAAGGAGCCGAACGCGTCTTTGACGACGCCGAGGATGGTCGGCAGGAAGAACCCGCCGAGCCCGCCGGCGGCGCCGACCAAGCCGGTGAGGACGCCGATCCGCTCGCGGTACCGGATTCCCACCAGCTGGAACACGGCGCCGTTCCCGACTCCGAACGTGCCCATGGCGAGGATGAACGCCGTGGCGGTCGCCCCCAGCGCGGGCAGCGCGGACGTGAACAGCAGCAGCGCGGCCCCGACGCCGTAGACGCCGGTGAGGACCGTGGTGCCGCCCACCCGGTCGGCGAGGTAGCCGCCGAGGGGGCGCAGGAGCGAGCCGAGGGCCGCGCCGACCGCGACGAGGGTCGCGGCGTCGACCTTGGAGATCCCGTACTGGTCGCGGAAGAAGATCGGCAGGAAGCTCGCCAGGCCGACGAACGTCCCGAAGGTCACGGCGTACAGGCCGCACAGTCGCCAGGCGTCCTTCTCGCGCAGCATCGCCGTGAGGTCGCGCGGCGTGACCGGCTTGGCGGGCGCGGGCGGCTCCTTGGCGAGCAGCGCGAACGCGACCCACACCAGCGCGACCGGGATGAGCGCGAGGCCGAACACCGCGTGCCAGCCGTAGGCCTCGGCGAGGCGGGGCGCGAACAGCGTGGTGAGCACCGTGCCGGAGTTGCCGGCGCCCGCGATCCCCATCGCCAGGCCCTGGCGCTCCGGCGGGTAGTGGCGGCCGGCGAGCGGCAGCGCGATCGCGAAGCTCGCACCCGCGACGCCCAGCAGGACGCCGACGCCAAGGAGAGATCCGTAGCTCGACGCGAGCTGCCAGCCGGTGATCAGCGCGAGGACCACGAAGGCCATCGAGCACAGGCCGACGCGGCGCGGGCCGTAGCGGTCGCCGAGCAACCCGAGCGCGATCCGGAACGCGGCGGCGGAGAGCAAGGGGACGGCGACCATCAGGCCCTTGGCTGAAGCGCTGAGGCCCAGGTCCTCGCCGATGTAGGCCCCGAGGGCGCCGAGCAGCACCCAGGCCATGAAGCTGACGTCGAAGTGCAGGAGCGCGGCCACCAGCGAGGGGGCGTGGCCGGCGTCTCGGAGTTCCCTCAGGTGCATGACTCGACCGTATGGCGGGCCCGGAGCGGATCCATCCGACCAGCAGTCGGACATGTGGTCCAGGCTGACTCCGCAGGGTCGAATCTGAACTCGCGAGTTAGGATTCGTCGGGATGCCTCGCCCGCGCGCTTCGATCGACACCGCCGCCCTGGCCGCGGCGTTTGCGGAAGGCGGGCTGCACGGAACCTCGATCGAGCAGGTCGTCGCCGCGGCGGGCGTGGCGCGCCCGACGCTCTACGCGCGCGGGGGCGACAAGGAGGAGCTGTTCGCGCTGGCCGTCGAGGCCGAGGTCGAGCGCCTGATCGAGCGCTTCGAGGGCGGCGTGGGGCAGATCGCGGCGGCGCTCGACGCGTACCTGGACTCGGAGCCGGGTGCGCGGCTGCTGCTCGTCACCGCCCGTCCGGGCTCGCCGCGCGTGGAACGGTCCTTGCGTCGCATCCCGGTCGCACTGGAGAGCGCGGTCGGCGACGAGGAGATCGCGGCGGTCCTGCTCGGCGCGGCCTGGTCGGCGCTGCACGACGGACCGTCGGTCACGCGGGTCGCCCGTCTCCTGCCCGCGCGGGTCGACAGTGGCCCGCCGCGCGGGA
This sequence comes from Solirubrobacter phytolaccae, assembly GCF_027587195.1. Taxonomy (GTDB): domain Bacteria; phylum Actinomycetota; class Thermoleophilia; order Solirubrobacterales; family Solirubrobacteraceae; genus Solirubrobacter; species Solirubrobacter phytolaccae. The sequence goes on from NZ_JAPDDP010000063.1 coordinate 18,831, forward strand.
TCTGGACGGCGTGAAAGAGAAGGCCCTGGGCTTCTAGCTTTCGAACGCGTTCGCGAGCGGCTCGGGGAGCGGCTCGCGGTGCACGACCGACATCGCGCGCGTGGCGCGGGTGAGCGCGGTGTAGAGACCGCCGACGCCGCCGTCGGGGCGCTCGCGCAGGATCGCCTCCGGCTCGACGACGACGATCGCGTCGAACTCCAGGCCCTTGGCGACGTGCAGGTCCAGCAGGTTCAGGCCGGCGCCGAGCGCGGCGTGGGTGGCGTCGGCGAACTCGCCGAGCGCGGCTCGCACCTCGTCCATGTGCTCGAGCGGCGCGACGATGCCGACGCTGCCGTTCACCGCCGCGGCGAGGCGGGCGGCCTCCTGCGCGGTCGCCGGGCCGAGGGCCTCCGTGTGGATGGCGCGGGCCGGGAACGGCGCCTCGCGGACGCCGCGCGGGGCGGGCGCGCCCGGCGGGAGCAGCGTCCCGGCGATCTCCAGGAACTCGTTGGGGACGCGGTAGCTGACCTCGAGCTCGGAGACGTCGAACGTGTCCACACCGGCCTCGTCGAGCACGCGCTCCCAGCTGGAGACGCCGGCGTCGGCGGTGCGCTGCGCGAGGTCGCCGAGGATCGTCAGCGACTGCGAGCGGGCGCGGCGCACGACCATCCGCAGCTCCATCGGCGTCAGGTTCTGCGCCTCGTCGACGACCACGTGGCCGAAGCGCCGGAACCCGGGGTCGATCAGCCAGTGCGCCTCGTCGAGCAGCGCGACGTCGGTCGGCGTCATGTCCTGCTTGCTGGTCGCGGGCTTGGCCTTGAGCAGGCGCGCGACCTCGTCGGGCTCGAGCAGGTCGCCCGCCACCCGTTCCAGGCGCTCGCGGTTGCTGAACAGCTTCTTGACGAGGCCCTCGGGCGTCTCCTTCGGCCAGGCCTTGGTCACGGCGCGCGTGTAGTCCTTGGACTTGCGGATCGCCTTGACCGTGTCGTCGGGGCTGGCGAGCGAGTCGCTGCTCAGGACGCGTGACGCGAACGTGCCCGCCAGGCGCTCGCGGAAGCGCTCGCGGCCGGTGGCGTAGGAGAACGTGCGCTCGCGGACGGCGGCGACCAGCTCGCGCTGCTCGTCCGCGGTCACCGTGGCGGTCACCCGTCGCGAGAGCGGGACCTCGATGTCCTCGAAGGTCAGGCGGTCCCACAGCAGCCGCTGCAGCACGACCGCGATCCGCGCGCTGCCCTTGAGCGTGGCGAGCTCGCGCGTCTCGTCCGTCTCACCGTGCGGGGCGCTCACGAGCGAGCCGATCGCCCGCTGCTCGACGCCGCCCTCGCCGAGCGCCGGAAGGACCTGCTCGATGTAGCGGATGAACGTCTCGTTCGGGCCGACGACGAGCACGCCCTCGCGCCCGAGCTGTGGGTTCGTGTAGAGCAGCCAGGCGGCGCGGTGCAGGCCGACGGCCGTCTTGCCCGTGCCCGGCCCGCCCTGGATGACGAGCGCGCCCTCGGTCTCGCGCGCGATCAGCTCGTACTGGTCGGGCGTGATCGTGGAGATGATCTGGCGCATCTCGCCGACGCGCTGGCGGGTGATGTCCTCGACGATCGCGTCGGTCAGGTGGTCCTCGAAGGCCGTGTCGAGCGGCTCGTCGACGAAGCCGAGCACCTCGCGCTCCTCGATGTCGAGGCGCCTTCTCCGGCGCACGCCGTGCGGGTCCTCTTCGGTCGCCGTGTAGAACGGCTCGGCGGCGGGGGCGCGCCAGTTGATGCTCAGCAGGTCGTTCGCGGGGCTGTGGACGGCGTGGCGGCCGACGTACAGCGTGGCGCCGTCCGTGCGGTCGATGCGGCCGAAGTAGAGCGGGCCGCTGGCCTCCGTGTACACGCGGATGCGCTCGCGGCGCATGGCCTCGAGCGCCTCGTTGGCGTACTCGTCGTCGCTGATCGCGCGGTCCTTGTACTCGGTCAGCTTGGCGAACGCGACGTCGTACGCGGCGCACGTGGCATCCAGGTGCCGCTGCTCCTCCTCGAGCTCCTCCATGCCGTTGATCGTAGGCTGATGCTCGATGTCAGCACCGGCGCGAAATCTCGTGAACCTCAAAGACGTGGTCAAGGGCTTTGCCGCGCGGACGGTGCTGAGCGGCGTCACGCTCGGGGTCTCGGCCGGTGATCGCGTCGGCATCGTCGGCCGCAACGGCGACGGCAAGTCCACGCTGCTGCGCCTGATCGGGGGCGTCGAGGAGCCGGACACGGGGAACGTGACGCGGGTCGGCGGGCTCGCGCTGTCGATGCTCGGGCAGGGCGACTCGCTCGACTCCTCCAAGACCGTGCGCGACGAGCTGGTCGGCGGCATGGCCGACCACGAGTGGGCGGCGGACGCCCGCTACCGGAACGTGCTCGACGGGCTGCTGGGCGGCGTGTCGATGAGCCGCTTCCCGCGCGGGCTGGACGCGCCGATCGCGCCCTTGAGCGGCGGTGAGCGACGCCGGATCGCGCTTGCGCAGACGCTGTTGGGCCACCCCGAGCTGCTGCTCCTGGACGAGCCGACCAACCACCTGGACGTGGAAGGCGTGGACTGGCTGGCGCGGCACCTGGCGGCCCGGCGCGGCTCGATGCTGGTCGTGACCCACGATCGCTGGTTCCTGGACGCGGTGTGCACGCACACGTGGGAGGTCAGCGACGGGAACGTGCACCAGTACGAGGGCGGCTACGCGGCCTACGTTCTGGCGCGGGCCGAGCGGGATCGCCAGGCGTCGGCGCGCGAGGAGCGCCGGCAGATGCTGGTGCGCAAGGAGCTGGCCTGGCTGCGCCGCGGGCCGCCGGCGCGCACGTCCAAGCCGAAGTTCCGGATCGAGGCCGCCAACGCGCTGATCGCCGACGAGCCCGAGGCGCGCGACACCACGGAGCTCCTGAAGTTCGCGTCCTCGCGGCTGGGCGGCAAGGTCATCGAGGCCGAGCACGTGTCCCTGGCGTTCGGGACCAAGGTGCTGTTCCGTGACGTGGACTGGCACATCGGCCCGGGCGACCGGATCGGGCTGGTCGGCGTCAACGGCTCCGGCAAGTCGTCGTTGACGAAGGTGCTGGCGGGTGAGCTCCCGCCGGACTCCGGCGAGGTCGAGCACGGCACGACGGTGAAGCTCGCGCACCTGTCCCAGGACACGGCGGAGATCCCGGGCAACCTGCGTGTGCTGCAGGCCGTCGAGGAGGTGCGCGGCGTCGCGCGCCTGGGCGACGGCAGCGAGCTGACCGCCGGCTCGCTGCTCGAGCGCTTCGGGTTCCGCGGCGAGAAGCAGCGCACGCTCGTGAAGGACCTGAGCGGCGGCGAGCGCCGCCGCCTCCAGCTCATGCGCCTGCTGATGGGCGAGCCCAACGTCCTGTTCCTCGACGAGCCGACCAACGACCTGGACATCGACACCCTCACCGCGCTCGAGGACCTGCTGGACTCCTGGCCCGGCACGCTCGTCGTCGTCTCCCACGACCGCTACTTCGTCGAGCGCGTCTGCGACAACGTCTACGCCCTCCTCGGCGACGGCGGCGTCACGCACCTGCCGGGCGGCATCGACCAGTACCTGTCCCTGCGCGCGCCGGTCGAGGCACCGGCCGCACGGGAGACCAAGTCGACCCCGAACCAGACCGTGATCCGAGCGGCGCGCAAGGAAGTGGCGCGCCTCGAGCGCGCGTTGGAGAAGAACGGCGCACGCGAGGAGGAGCTCCACGCGGCCATGGCGACGGCGGCCACGGACTACGGGCGGTTGCGTGAGCTCCAAGCGGACCTGGCCGCGCTGGCCGACGAGCGCGAAGCGCTCGAGGCCGCATGGCTGGAACAGTCCGAACTTGTTGACGGTTAATTCGCAAACGCGTGTAGATCCGTAGCACCGAGCGGTGCGAGGGTTCAGGGGGTGCGGAACACCAACGTCCCCCCCAGGACCTCTACGTTCCACACTCCTGTCTCGGGTGGCGTCGGGACAGTACGGGCTCGTGACCGCAGCGCAACTCCGTGCGCTCGGGATCACGTCGAGCGCGGCCGTGAAACGGCCTGATCTGCACCCGGTCCACCGGGGTGTCTACGCGGTTGGTCACACCGCTCTTTCTCGCGAGGGCCGTTGGCTGGCCGCTGTATTGGCCGGTGGCGAGGGAGCTGTGCTCCGCGGGGAGTCGTTGGCCGCGCACTACGGGCTCCAGAAGTGGGCGCCACGCGAGCCCGACGTCCTCGTTTCCCCGCCGCCACCGGCCGATCCCCGGCATCAACCTCCGCGCCACGCGCACCCTCGACCCGCGCGACGTCACGGTCTACAAGGGCATCCCGTGCCTCACCGTGCCCCGCCTCCTCATCGACCTCAGCGACTCGCTCATCGCCGAGGAGCTCACGGCCCTCATCCACCAGGCCGCCTACCTCCACCTACTGGACCTCAAGGCGCTCCGGGCGGCGATGCAGCGCGCGAACGGCCACCACAAACTTGCCGTCCTCGAGCAGGCGATCGAGGCCTGGCTGGACGGAAGCGCCGGCACGCGGAGCCGCGGTGAGACGGCGTTCCGCCGCGCGCTCACGGCACTCGGCCTGCCCCGCCCGCTCACGAACATGAAGGCCAGGGGCATCGAGGTCGACTTCCACTGGCCCGACCGGCAGCTGATCGTCGAGATCGACGGCCCGAATCACAACCGGCCGCCGACCCGCGTCACCGACCGCTCGCGCGACGATGAGTTGGCCGCCGCCGGATGGACGATCTTGCGAGCGCCGACCTACGAGCTCGCCCTCGAGAAATTGCGGACAGAAGTTGACCGCAACATTCCTTAGAGTGCTGCGCATGGACTTCAAGCTCGAGCTGGTCGCCCTCCCCGTCTCCGACGTCGATCGCGCCAAGGCGTTCTACGTCGATCAGATCGGCTTCAACGCCGACCACGATCAGCAGGTCAACGAGGGCCTGCGCTTCGTGCAGCTGACCCCTCCCGGTTCGGGGTGCTCGATCGCGATCGGGCAGGGGCTGATCGAGTCCGAGCCCGGCTCGGTCAAGGGCCTGCAGCTCGTCGTCAAGGACATCGAGGCGGCGCGCGCGGAGCTCGTCGGCCGCGGGGCGCCGGTCAGCGAGATCGACGATCAGCCGTGGGGGCGGTTCATCTACTTCGCGGACCCGGACGGCAACGCCTGGGCGATCCAGGAGCTGCCGTCCTGGGCCCCGAACGCCTAGGAGCCCTAGGGCCGGCGGCAGGCCACGTGTGAGCGCCAGTCGAACGGCAGGCGCTCGAGCCGGCCTTCGACGAGCGTGACCGCGGCGCCCCAGGTGGCGCCGGGCGTCTCCAGGTCCAGCCGGACGAGGCCGGAGGTGCTGGAGATGCCGACCACCCACTGGTCGTCGAACGCCTCGAGGATCTCGCCGAGGTGGGCGTCGCGCTCCTCGAACTCGATGACGACGCTGACGCTCTCCTCGCGCTCGGGCTCGAACAACGTCACGAGCGCCTCGTGCTTGAAGTGGCGGGCCCAGGCGAGGGCGTCGCCGTCGTGGACGCTGTCGCGGATGGTCGGGTCGGCGCCCGCGGCGAGCAGCACCTGGACGACCTCCTCGTGGCCGCCCATGACCGCGAGGTGCAGGGCGGTGACGTCGGCGCCGAAGTGGCTCCAGAGGGCGTCGGGGTTCGCGCCGCGGCCGAGCAGCCAGCGGACCGCGTCGGCGTTGCCGCGCTTGGCCATGAGGTGCAGGACGCCCGGGCCGAGCGCGCTGCCGAAGCGCGCGGCGGTGTCCACGTCGCCGACCGCCAGCGCGGCCAGCAGGTCGATGTCGTAGCCGCGGGCCGGGCGCTCGCCGCGTTCGGCGCTCGCGATCTCGGCCTGGCTGAGGACGGCGACCGCCCGCATGACGGCGTCGTCGACGCCGCCCGCGCTCGCGTAGGTGGCCGCGAAGTGGCCGAAGCCGTCCACGCCGAGCGGGTCGGCACCGAGCTCGATCAGCAGCTCGACCATGTCCGCCTGGCCGCGGGCGACCGCGAACTGCAGCGGCAGCCGGTGGTCCTCGTTGCGGCTCATCCGCTGGTTCAGCGCGCCCGGGTCGGCGGCGACGATCGCGCGCACCTCGTCGGCCAGGCCCAGGGCGAGGGCGGAGAAGATGTGATGCCGCGCGCCGCGGCTGACGAGGAACTCGGCGACTTCCGGCTGGGAGGGCTCCCAGCACGTCGCCCAGCCGATCACGCCCAGCGCGTGGTCGTCGCCCTCGCCGGCGACGTCGCCACCGGCCTCGACGAGCAGGCGGACGACCTCCAGGTGCCCGCCGGCCGCCGCCCAGTGCAACGCATGGGTGTTGTCGCCGGTTTCACGCGCGTTGACTTCGGCGCCTTCGCTCAGCAGTGCTTGGACCGCACCGGAATCCCCGGCCTTGGCCGCATCGAACAGGGTCACGACGCCTGAAGGTAGCGGGCTCAGCCGCGCAGGCGCAACCGGCTGATCACGCCGCCGTGGTCTGACGGCCACAACCCGGACGGCGTCCGCGCCGCCGGATCGTTGCCGGTCACCCGGGCGCGCACCGTCTTCAGGCCCGGTTTCGTGAGCACGTGATCGACCGTGTGGTCGAACGCCGCCCGCGGGTCCGTGAGCGAGGAGAAGCAGCAGCTCTGCCGCGCGCCGTTGTCCTTGAACCCCTTCAGCGCCTTGAACGCGAGGTCGTCACCGGGCTTTTCGGGTTGGTTGTGGCGCTTGATGCCCGAGTTCAGGTCGCCCACCAGGACCACCTGCGTCTTGGTCTTCAACGGCCCGGTGAGCAGCTCCTTGGCCTGGGCCTCGCGGATCTTCGTGTCGCCGAACGCCTCCAGATGGGTGTTGACGAACCGGAACTTGCGCTGTCCGAGCCGCGCCTCGACCGAGACCCAGCCGCGGTCGACCGGGATCTCGAGACCGCCGACGTTCGGCTCGTAGCGGGTCTTGAAGTGCCCGCCGCGCGTCTTGCCGAGCTTCACCTTCGACCCGCGCCGCACGAGGATCACGTCGCGCATCGTCAGCCGCGCGTCGAGGTCCGCGCCGAGCGAAGCAAGCGGACCCGTGCCCGTCGCGACGTTGCCGTCGGCATTGACCGGTAGCTCCGCCTGGAACTCCTCCTGCACGACGACGACCTTGTAGCTCGAGCCGAGCTGGGCCTGGAGCAGCGCGAGGAAGTCGAAGGCCACGGTGGTCGCGGCCGTTGCGCCCGCCACCGGGCTGATCGGCGGAGCGCCGCCGTCGGACGGCTGCTGCACGTGCCAGAGCGCGACCTCCTGCAGCCCGACGAGATCGGCCTTGGACGCCTTGATCTCGGCGGCGAGCGGCACCGCGCGCTCCGGGAACTGCGTCGCCTGCAGCTCGTTCCACACCGTGCCGGCGCCGTTGATCGCCTCCGCGATCCCGGGCGCGCCGATGGCCGGGTTCAAGTCCGCGCCGAGGAACACGTTGCGCGTCATGACGGTGATCTCCTGCGCGTCCGCCGCCGGGGCGGACGCCGCGAGCGCAGCGACGAGCACCGCGAGGACCCTGGACGTCTTCACGTCGCGACTTTATCTGTACCCGGATGCACGTGGGCGAGGTTCCGACCGACCGCGCGCTCGTCGAGCGGCTGCTCGCGGCGCAGTACCCGGCGTTGCGCGGCGAGCCGGTCCGCGCGGTGCGCTCGACCGGCACCGTGAACGCGATCTACCGCGTGGGGGAGGAGCACTACGCGCGGCTGCCCCGGATGCCCGAGTGGGCCGCCGCGCTGCGCCAGGAGTGCGAGTGGCTGCCGCGGCTGGCGGCACAGCTCACGTTGCGCGTGCCCGAGCCGGTCTTCCTCGGCGAGCCCGACGACGGGTACCCGCTTCCATGGGCGGTCTTCCGCTGGCTGGAGGGCGAGCCGTACGGCGAGGTCGACGACGAGCTCGCCGCGGCGCGGGCCCTCGCCGGCTTCGTGCGAGAGCTCCACGCGATCCCGGTGAGCGACGGCGTGCCGCGCGGCGGTCGGCCGCCGCTCCGCGAGGTGGACGAGATCACGCGCGCGGCGCTCGAGACCGACGTGGCGCGCGCTGCCTGGGAACGCGCGCTCGAGACACCCCCGTGGGACGGCGAGCGCGTCTGGGCCCACAACGACCTGCTGCGCCCGAACCTGCTCGTGCGCGGCGGACGCCTGCACGCGGTGATCGACTGGGGCAGCGCGGGCGCCTCCGACCCGGCGCTCGACCTCATCCCGGCCTGGGCCGTGTTCGACGCACCCGGCCGCGCCGCCTACCGCTCAGCGCTCGAGGTCGACGACGCCACCTGGGAACGGGCGCGCGGCTACGCGCTCCACCAGGCGGCGCTGATCATCCCCTACTACCGCGAGACCAACCCGGCGTTCACCGCGCTGGCGCTCCGCACGGTCGAGCAGCTCATTCGGGCGTGACGTAGGCGCCGGAGAGCCCGCCGTCGACCATGAAGGTGGAGGCCGTGATGTACGAGGACTCGTCGGAGGCCAGGAAGACGGCCGCCTGGGCGATCTCCTTCGCGTCCGCGAAGCGGCCCATCGGCAGGTGGATGAGGCGGCGCGCGGCCTTCGCCGGGTCGCTTGCGTACAGCTCACGCAGCAGCGGCGTGTCGACCGGGCCGGGGCAGAGCGCGTTCACGCGCACGCCGCGGCGGGCGAACTCGACGCCGAGCTCACGTGAGAGGGCCAGCACCGCGCCCTTGGACGCCGTGTAGGAGATCTGGGAGGTCGCCGCGCCCATCACGGCCACGAACGAGGCGGTGTTGATGACCGAGCCGCCGCCGGTGTCCAGCAGGTGGGGGATGCCGTGCTTGCAGCACAGGAAGACGCTGCGCAGGTTCACGTCCTGCACGCGCTGCCAGGCCTCGAGCGTGGTGTCCAGGACGGAGACGTCGTCGTCGGGGGAGATACCGGCGTTGTTGAAGAGCACGTCGATGCGGCCGTACTCCTCGCGCGCCCGCCGCAGGAACTCGATGACCGCGGCCTCGTCGGCCACGTCCGCCGCGAGCGCCAGGTCGACCCCGTCGAAGTCGTCGCGCAGGTCCACGCCGATGACCGTCGCGCCCTGCGCGCGGAACAGCGCCGCCGACGCCGCGCCGATGCCGCCCGCGGCGCCCGTGATGACGCAGACCTTGTCCTTGAGCCGGCCGGGGGTCATGCCCGTGCCGCCTCGACCAGCGCCGCGATCTCCTCAGCGCCCGCCGCCTCGGGGTGCCACTGCACGCCGAGCGCGAACCGCCGGCTCGGCTCTTCGATCGCTTCCACGAGGTCGTCCACCGTCGCCCAGCCCGTCACGTCCAAGCCCTCCCCGATCGCGTCCACGCCTTGATGATGGTGCGATTTCGTCGGATGTGACACCGCTCCCACCGCCCGCGCGGCCAGTGAGCCCGGGGTGAGCCGGACGTGGTGGTCGCCGAACGCGCCCGGCACCGCGCGGTGGTCCTCGTGCCCGAGCACGTCGGGCAGGTGATCGATCAGCGTCCCGCCGCGGGCGAGGTTCATCAGCTGCATGCCGCGGCAGACGCCCAGCAGCGGCACGTCGCGGTCCAGCGCTTCGAGCGCCAGCGCGATCTCGAACGCGTCCCGGTCCGGCCGCTCCCCGTAGTCGGCGCCGCCCGCGAGGATGAGCCCGTCCACCAGCTCGAGGACCCCGTCGAGGTGCTCGTCCGGTGGGAGCAGGATCGCCAGGCCGCCGGCGCGCTGCACCGCCGTGACGTAGGAACGGGGCAGCAGCACGGCCTCGTCGTCCCACACGCTCCAGCGTGCGCGCTCGACCGCCGCGCACACGCCGATCACCGGCCGCGTCAATTCACGCCCGCGCCTTCATCGAACTCCACGGTGCGCACCGGGCCCTTGAACGTGTGCTTGGCCTTCAGCGTCCACCACAGGCCGACGATCAGCAGCACCGCGCCGACCGTCACCGGCGCGTAGTTCAGGTACCGGATGTCGAACTCGTCACGCCACGGCACCGCGGCGGGGGTGAACGGCAGGCAGAAGATGATCACGCAGATGATCACCCACCCGATCGCCATCGGATTCACCCACTTGTACTTCTTGCCCAGCGTCCACGGCCCGGGCTCGAACGCGTCACCCATCCGCCAGCGCAGGTACACCGGCATCACGTACGCGATGTACAACCCGATGACGCAGATGGAGACGACCGCGAAGAACGCGTAGGGCGCGCCCGCCTCGTCACCTTCCAGCGCCGGCAGCGTCATCACCAGCGCCGCCACGCACGACGCGACCACGGCGTACGCGGGCACACGATGATGGTTCAAACGCGTCCACAACTGCCATCCCGGCACCGCCCGGTCGCGGGAGAACGCGTACATCATCCGCGAGCACGAAGTGACACACGCCATGCCGCAGAACAGCTGGCCGATCGTCGCGATCACCACGACCATCTTCTCCCAGCCGCCGGGCAGCGCGCTGCTGAACACGGCCAGCGAGGACCCCAGGCCGGCGTTCACCGCGTCCACGTCCGACGCCGCGAACGTGATCGCCAGCAGCACGAGCCAGCCGCCGACGCCGCTCCAGAACACGCTGCGCCACACGCCCTTCGCCGCCGCCTCGGAGGCGCCGTGCGTCTCCTCGGAGATGTGCGCGGACGCGTCGTAGCCCGTCTGCGTGTACATCGTCAGCAGGAAGCCGAGCGGCAGCACGTAGAACCAGAACATGCCGCCGCCGAAGCCCGAGTTGTTGATCGTCTCGGTGAACACGAAGTCCACGCTCTGGTGTGTGTCAGGGACGAACGCCAGGATCGCGATGATCACCGTCACACCCGCGACGTGCCAGAACACGCTGATGTTGTTCAACAGCGCGACCAACGGTGAGGAGTAGATGTTGATCAGTGCGTGCAACGTCAAGATGAGTGCGAACAGGAAGAACGTCTCCGTGAGGATGTGTGACGTGTCACTCCAGTCCGCGAACCCGAGGTTCACCCCGAACAACATGAAGGTGGCGTTCAAGAAGGTGGCACATCCGTAGTCCACCGACGCGACCACACCCACCAGGCCGACGAGGTTGAACCACCCGGTGAACCAGCCCCACTTCGGCCCGCCCATCGTCGAAGCCCAGTAGTAGATGCCGCCGGCCGTCGGGTACTTGCTCACCAGCTCGCTCATCGAGAACGCGACGAGCAGGATGAGCCCGCAGATGATCGGCCAGCCCCAGGAGATCGCGATCGGCCCGCCGTTGTTCCACGCCTGCCCGTAGGTGGTGAAGCACCCGGCCAGCACCGAGATGATCGTGAACGAGATCGCGAAGTTCGAGAACCCGCTCCACGCCCGTTGCAGGTCCTGCTTGTAACCAAGCTCGGCGAGCCGACGCTCGTCGTCGCTCTGCACGGACATCTGGGACTGCGTCATGGCAACAACCCCGCTAGGACGTGTTCTGTACCGCGCAGATGGTCCTTCATCACTCGGACAGCAAGTGCGCCGTCACGCTGCTCGAGGCAATCCACGAGCCGCGCGTGCTGCGCGTTCGACCACGCCAGCACCTCGGGCGGGTGCGGGATCTGCGCGACGAGGTCGGACATCGCGCCCTGCGAGTCGGTCATCGCGGCCACCAGCGCGGGGGAGCCCGTGGCCTCGGCCAGCCCGATGTGGAAGTGCACGTCGGCGTAGCGGTAGGCGGCGAAGTCCTCCAGCCCGGCGGCCATCATCGCCACGAGCGCGGCCAGCCGATCGATCTGCGCGCGCTCGGCCCGCTCGGCGGCCAGCATGGCGACGCCGAGCTCCACGGCCAGCCGCGTGTCGCACGCCCCGCGCCAGGCCGCGAGCGCGGCCTCGCTCGGCGGGGCGGGAGCGGGCGGCGCGTCGGCGACGAACGTCCCGCCCATGCGGCCGCGCACCGCCACCAGATGGCCCGACTGCACGAGCGCCGTGAGCGCCTGACGCAGCGTCGAGCGCGCGATCCCGAGCTGCTCGCACAGCTCGCGCTCGGCGGGCAGCCGCGCGCCCGGCGCCAGCAGCCCGAGCTTGATCGCCACCGACAACCGCTCCAACGTCTCCTCGAACGCGGTGGTGCTGATGACCGGTGCGAAGAGCGCGTCGGAGGCGATCACAGCCGCTCGAAGCCCCGTACTCGTTCCCAGTCGGTGACGGCGGCCTCGAAGGCGGCGAGCTCGACGTCGGCGTTGTTGACGTAGTGCGCGACGACCTCCTCGCCGAGCGCCTCCCGGGCCACGGTGCTCTCGGCGAACAGGTCCCGCGCGGCGCGGAGCGTCTTCGGCACGTGCGGCTTGTCAGACGCGTACGCGTTGCCGGTCACCGGCTCCTCCAGCTCCAGCGCCGTGTCCAGCCCGTGCAGCCCGGCCGCGATCATCCCGCTCAGCGCGAGGTAGGGGTTCACGTCGGCGCCCGGCAGCCGCAGCTCGAACCGACCGTGCAGCACGCGCACCGCGCAGGTGCGGTTGTCGTGCCCCCAGGCCACGGCGGTCGGCGCGAACGAGGCCGAGGCGAAGCGCTTGTAGGAGTTGATGTTCGGCGCGTACAGCAGCGTCAGCTCGCGCAGGCAGGCGAGCTGGCCGGCGACGAAGCGCTCGAACTCACCCTCGGAGAGCCCTTCCACGCTCATGTGGATGTGACACGAGGAGCCTTCGCGCTCGTTGAACTTCGCCATGTAGGTGATCGCGCACCCCTCGAGCGCCGCGATCTCCTTCGCCCCGTTCTTGTAGATCGAGTGCTCGTCGGCGGTCTGCAGCGCCGGTCCGTAGCGGAAGTTGATCTCGTGCTGGCCGTCGTTGCACTCGCCCTTGGAGTCCTCCACGACGAGCCCGGCGGCGGTCATGTCGCGCCGGATCCGGCCGATCAGCGGCTCCACCCGGGCCGTGCCCAGCAGCGAGTAGTCGACGTTGTACTGGTTGGCCGGCCGCAGCCCGCGGTAGCTGCGGTCGAACGCCTCCTCGTAGGTGTCCTTGAAGACGATGAACTCGAGCTCGGTGCCCGCGAACGCCTCCAGGCCGCGCTCCTCGAGCCGCGCCAGCTGCCCGCGCAGGATCTGGCGCGGCGAGGCGACCACCGGCTTCCCGTCGGCCCACCGCAGGTCCGCGAGGCACAGCGCCGTGCGGTCGTGCCACGGCACCGGCCGCAGCGTCGCGAGGTCCGGGACCATCTCGAAGTCGCCGTAGCCGCGCTCCCACGAGCTCATCGCGTAGCCGCCGACGGTGTTCATGTCGACGTCGACCGCGAGCAGGTAGTTGCACGCCTCCGCGCCCTCGTCGAGCACCTCGTGCAGGAAGTGCCGGGCGTCAAGCCGCTTGCCCTGCAGCCGGCCCTGCATGTCCGTCAGCGCGAGCAGCACGGTGTCGACGCGGCCGTTGGCGACCGCGGTGCGCAGCTGGTCGAGCGTGAGAGCCGACGACATGCCGGCTCCGAAAACTACAGCGTCAGCTGCCAGCCCGGCTCGGAGACGATCTCGATCAGCGCCTCGGCCACGTTCGGGTCGAACTGCGTGCCCGAGCAGACGCGCAGCTCCTCGACCGCGTCCACGATCGCCATCGCGGGGCGATACGGGCGCGTCGTGGTCATCGCGTTGAAGGAGTCGCAGACGATGATGATCCGCGCGGCGAGCGGGATCTCGACGCCGATGAGCCCGTCCGGGTAGCCGCGGCCGTCGAAGCGCTCGTGCGACGCGCGCACGACCAGGCCGACGTTGCCGAGCAGGCCGCCGACGCGGTCCAGCATCTGCTGGCCGACGACCGTGTGGGTCTTCATGAGCGTCCACTCGTCGTCCGTGAGCGGACCCGGCTTGTTGATGATCGAGTCGGGGATCGCGATCTTGCCGATGTCGTGCAGCAGCGCCCCGAGCTCGGTCTCGCGGCGGACGTCCTCGTCCACGCCGAGCTTCTCGGCGACGCGGACGGACAGCTCGACGACCTCGTGCGTGTGCTGGCCCGTGTAGGCGTCGCTGTCCTCGAGCAGGTCGCTGAGCAGGACGGCGGTGCCGCGGTACGCGCGGCTCAGCTCGATCGTGCGGGCGACGTGCGCCTCGCGCTCGGCGGAGAAGTGCTGCATCAGGCCGACGAGCGGGAGGACGAGCAGCGCGGCGGCCGGGACGTCGGCGGCGGCGATCGCGGCCAGCAGGCCGATCGGGGCGAGCATCGCGTCGACGGCGTGCGCCTGGGCGAGCTCCCACACCACGACGCGCGCCGGCACGCCGGAGGCGGCGGCGCTGCGGATCGTCTCGCGCACGTGGTCGACCGCGAACTGGGCGCCGAGCGCGGCGAGGTAGATCGGCCAGTGGCTCCAGTCGGCGGTCTCGGCGCCGAGGACCACGAGCACGACGGCGGGCGTGAGCGCGAAGCCGGCGTCGTTGAAGGCGAGTAGGAGCCGGTCCGGCGCGCGCTGGCCGCGCACGATCGGCAGCACGCACGCGGTCACCGTCCCGGCGACGACGAGCAACGGCACGAGCGGCGTCGGCAGCAGGAGCAGCATCGGGACGAGCAGCAGCTGGGTCGGGACGTAGACGCTGTCGCCCATCCGGAACTCGAGCCGGTGCAGGACGACGTAGCCCGCGACGTACGCCAGCGCGAGCGGCAGGTTCAGCGCGTGGGTCGGCGCGGCGAGCAGCGCGAGCGCGAGCATGCCGGCGAGCAGCAGCACGGCGAGCACGCCCTCGGCGAGCAGCTCCCGCCGCGGCAGGCCCACCGGGCGGCGCGCCTCGACGTCACTGAGCAAGCGCTGCGTCTCAGCGCTGGAAGTAGGAAATGCGGCCATCTGGTCAGAGAACGGTCTAGTGAGACCCCGCTGACTATGGTCGGCTGGCGCGGCTGCCGACTTTAGGGCCATGAGCTTGAATCGTCTGACCCGTGCGGCGCTCGGCGTCGCCGGTGCGTTCGCAGTGTCGGCGGCGCTCGCCGTTCCCGCGCACGCCGTTTCCGTCGTCCCCACGACCGAGTGCGCGACCCCCGTGATCACGCAGCCGTTCGCCGAGTGGGGCGATGGCAATTGGTACAAGCGCGTCGATGGCGGGGCGTTCGAGGAAGTGTCGGCCGGGTGGACGCTGACCGGCGGCGCGACGGTCGCCGACGGCGTGCTCTCCCTGCCCGCGGGTGCGAGCGCCGTGTCCGCGCCGGTGTGCGTCGGCCACGACGAGCCGACCCTGCGCTTCTTCGGCGCCGGCCAGGGCGGGCTGACGGTCGCGATCCAGTTCCAGCTCCTCCCGGGCCTGTGGATCACGCTGCCGGTCGGCCGCGACACCGGGGCGGCCTGGAAGCCGTCGCCGATCATCCACATGCTCGCGAACTACCTCCCCGCGCCGGGCGACTACACGAACGTGCGCTTCGTCTTCACGCCTTCGGGCGACTGGCAGATCGACGACGTCTACGTCGATCCGCGCGCTCGCGCCTAGCGCCGCAGCGGCGTACAGTCCGCGAGCGGATGATCGATCCGCTCGAACGCTGGCGCGCGCACGGTGAGAAGCCTGACTACGCGGGCTTGCTGACCTACGGCGGCGTCCCTTACACGCAGGACGCCGCCGAGCTCGTGGGGTTCGACGTCGCGATCGTCGGCGCGCCCACGGACGACCTCGTCAGCGCGCACCCGGGCACGCGCTTCGGGCCGCGCGCCATTCGCGCCGCGTCCTGTCCGGCCGGGCCGCACCTGGAGGCCGGGGTCGACGCGTTCGAGGTGCTGCGCGTGGTCGACTTCGGCGACGCGGCGGTGCTCCCGGCCGAGCCGGTCAAGACCCACGAGGCGATTGAGGCGCTCGTGGGCGAGGTCGTCGACGCGGGCGCGCTGCCGGTGATCCTCGGCGGCGACCACTCGATCGCCGAGCCCGACATCCGTGCGGTCGCGCGTCGTCGCGGGCCGGTCGGCCTGATCCACTTCGACACCCACACCGACACCGGGGAGACCGTGTTCGGCGCGGCCCTCTCGCACGGGACGATCATGCGCCGGCTCGTCGAGCAGGGCTGGGTGGACCCGGCGCGGTACGTGCAGATCGGCCTGCGCGGCTACTGGCCGGGCGAGGCGGAGTTCACCTGGCAGCACGACCGCGGCATCACGAGCTTCTTCATGCACGACGTGCGCGAGGTCGGCATCCGCGACGTGGTGTCACGGGCGATCGGGATCGCGGGGCCCGGGCCGGTGTTCCTGTCGGTCGACGTGGACGTGCTCGACCCGGCGTTCGCGCCCGGCACCGGGACGCCCGAGCCGGGCGGGATGACGAGCATGGACCTGCTGTGGGCGTGCCGGGAGATCGGCGCGCGGGTGGAGCTGTGCGGGGTCGACGTGGTGGAGGTGGCGCCGACCCAGATCGGGTCGGCGGACATCACCGCGCTCGTCGCGGACCGGATCGTGCGCGAGGCGCTGACCGGCGTGGCGACTAGGAAGCTTGGTTCCGTGCGCTGAGGCGGCGCGTGCGGGTGCGCTCTTCCTGCTTGAGCACGACGTTCGCGATCAGCTTCAGGATCTCCGGAGGACCGGACGCGCTGACGTGGCCGACCGTGAACTGCTCACGCCAGTGCCGGATCGTGTTGTCCTTGGCGAGCTCGTTGAACTCGGCGCGCGGCACCGACAGGCGGACCTTGGCGTCCGACGCGATGTCCCGGGTGATCTTCGGGCCTGGGACTTCTACGCGGAAGAGCTGGATGTCACCGCGGCCCCGAAGTTCGAGCTCGAACACGAGCTTGAGCTTCGCCAGCGCCGGAACCTCACGCTGGAAGTCGGTGATCACCTGCGTGATCAGAGCCTTGGTATCGGCGGTGGACATGCGCGCAGATTCTAGTGCTCTGCGCGCTTGACCTTTACGGCGTACTTCGAGGGCTGTTCAGCGACCGTCGGGTTGTCGATCTCGCCGAGGCGGTCGATCAGCTTGATCCACTGCTTGGGCTTGAGGATCGCGTCGATCTGCTTCGCGGCGGCCTTGTTCTCGCCGTAGAGCGGCCGCCAGCCGATGTGGATGTGGTCGGCGTGATCACCCATCGCGAGCGTGTTGTCGGCGCCCTTGAAGGTCATCAGCGAGATGATCTGGTGCGGCTTCATCGTGCCCTGCAGGCTGAGCAGGCGCTGGATCGTGAGGTCGGTGATCGAGCCCTTGCCCTGCGTGGCGGGCGTGATCGTGATGCCGTTGATGGCGGCGATGTCGACCGCGGTGCCCGTGCTGTGCTCGGACACGTTGCCGGAGGCGGTCATGTAGCCGTGGCCGCACTTGAGGCTGGAGACCGTGGGCTTCAGGCCGCTGTTGGCGAGGTAGAGCAGGGTCGCGAGCACGCGGCGATCGATCGCGCCGGAGCGGACGTCGGTCTCGCCGCAGCCGTAGAGCTCGATCCGGTTGTCGGAGAGCACGCGGCGGGTCAGCGTCTCCTTGCTCATCAGCATGATGTCGCCGATCTTGAGCTCGTTCGCGTCGGCGCCGAACAGCGCGTTCTTGCCCTTGGCGCGGTAGACCTCGGTCGACTCGAGCAGCTTCCAGCCGTCGAGGATCGGCTTCGGGTCGATGCGCGGGGCGCCACGGCCGGCCGGGCGGATCTCGAACAGCAGGTGCGGGGCCTTCTCGCCGACCTGGCCGATGCGGCCGAGTGTCGTGCCGCCGAGGACGCGGGCGCCCTTGACGAGCGGCTTGGCGACGAAGTCCTTCGGGTTGAGGCCGAGCGGCGCGCCGGCGGAGGCGAGCTCCTCGCCGCCCTCGGTCGCGACCTGCACCTCGCCGCCGTTGGCGAGGGCGTTCTTGCGCGTGGGGTTGGCGAACAGGCGGACCTTGGCGATCGGGGCGGGGGAAGCGGCGGGCTCAGCCGGGTCGGCCGGGTCGGTCTCGGTCTTCGCGGGCGCCTTGGCGTCGTCGGTCGACTCGTGCTCGGTCTTGGTCTTCGCGAGGCCGCGGCGCTTGGGCTCGTCGTCTTCCTTCTTGGCCGTGCGCTTCTTCGGCGTCGGGTAGGTCGGGGCGATCGTCTTCAGGTGGCCGTACGTGTACGTGTTGCCGTAGACGTCCTGCACGATCACGAACTTGCCGAGCCGCTCGTTCTCGCCGAGCTTGAGGACCTTGCCGTCGTTGACGGCGATCACGGGCGAGCCGGCCTTGGCGAAGATCTCGATGTTGCGGCGGGTCTCGTCGGACTCGACGGTCACGGCGGCGTTGGCGCCCTTGATCTTGCTGTCGGCTTCCTTGAGGGCGCCGGCGTAGGTCGACTTGGCGCGGACCGGGAAGCGGCCCTGCGTGAGGCCCGTGAGCGACCCGACGAGGTCGCCGGGGATGCCGCCGATGATCTGGGCGCGCATCAGGACGCTGTCGACGTACCAGTCGGCGTGGTTGTAGGCGAAGACGGCCTTGCGGATGTCCGTCTCGGCGCCCGCGGCCTTCAGGTAGCGCGCGGCGGCGAAGATCGCGTCGACCGGGTTGAACGGATCGCGGACGCCGTCGCGGTTGGCGTCGACGCCGTAGGCCTTCCACGTGGCGGGCATGAACTGCATCCAGCCCAGCGCGCCGGCGCTCGAGACGTTCAGGTTGCGGCCGTAGTCCGTCTCGATCTCGTTGATGCCCGCGAGGATCTCCCAGCGCACGCCGTACTGCATGCCGGCGGCCTGGTAGATCGGGAGCAGGAAGGGAGGAATCCGGAACTTGTCGATGAAGAAGTTCGGCACGCCGATCTTGGCGGGGCCGGGCGTGGCGAGCGAGTAGCTCGGGTTCGACGTGGCCGGCGAGCCGTTCGCGTTCGTCAGGACCGGAGCGGTCGGCGCCGGGGAAGCGTGCTCGTGGTCGACGTGATCGTCGGCCTTGACGCACCCTGAAGCTGAGGTCGAGGTCGAAGCCTTGCCGGCCTCACATTCGCGCGCCTGACCGTTCTTGACGTTCGAGCGATTCGGGTCGGACTTGGAACGCTTCTTGCGCGGGGCCTCGGTCGGCGCGGCGGTCGCGGTCTCGGTGGCCGTGGACGTGGGGGCAGCGGTCTCGGTGGCCGTCGACGTCGGGGCGGGCGTCTCCGCGCTCGGAGCCGCGGGCGTCTCCTGCGGCGTCTCGGTCGCGGCGGGCGTCTCCGTGGCGGCCTCGGTCGGCGCCGGCGTGGCCTGCTGCTGCTCGGCCGGGACCTCGGTCGCGGCCTCCGTGGGCGCGGGGGTCGGATCGGGCGCAACCGTCGTCTCGACCATGGTCGGCACTGCCGACGCCGTAGCGGTCGGCGTGGGATCATCCGCGTTCGCGGGGTTGCCCAGCAGCGCCGCGATGGACACGGCGCTGACGAGCGCGGTAGAGAGGATTCGGCGGGTCACGTCCCTCCCGGTGTCGGCATCACCTGTGGCTCGCTTGAGCCGACGGGGTAGGGTTCAGACCCGATCAGCGGTTCATCTGAACCTCTACTTGAGCCTTATCTTTGACGCTCCCGGAGCTGGACATCCGGATCGCGGTCCCCGACGACGCGATCGCCCTGGCCTCGACCACGCGGCTCGGCTTCGAGTCCTACCTCGAGTGGGCGCCGACGGGCTGGCAGCCGCCGCCGCGCAGCCTGGAGATCCGCGCCATCCGTGAACGGCTTCGTGCACGGACGACCTGGTGCGCGATGGCCGTCGATCCCGACGGCGAGCAGGCCGGGCACGTCGGCATCACCTACGCGAGCGAGCGCGAGCGCCCGCACGTGCAGATCCCGGACCGTGCGCACCTGTGGATGCTGTTCGTGCGCCCGCCCTGGTGGGGGACCGGGCTGGCGACCCGCCTGCACCGGCTCGCGCTGGAGGAGGCGGCGCGCCGCGGCTACGACTCGATCCGGCTGTACACGCCGCACGGCGCCGCGCGGGCCCGTGCGTTCTACGAGCGCGAGGGCTGGGCGGTTCAGGGGCGGGCGTTCGCGGAGCCGCTGCTGGGGTTGGACCTCGTCGAGTACCGAAGAACGCTGTGATCCCTGAAGGCCTGTTCGAGGACGCCGCCGAGCGCTCGCGCGTGTCGATGGCGACGCGCTGGCAGCGGGTGCGCTCCGGCTGGCGGGTCATGCTCCAGGCCGCGGTCGCCGTCGCGATCTCGTGGGCGGTGGCGAAGTGGCTGTGGGGCCACGCGGCGCCGTTCTTCGCCCCGGTGTCGGCGATCATCGCGCTCGGCCAGAGCTACTACGAGCGCGGCCGGCGGGCGGCGGAGCTGGTGTTCGCGGTCACGATCGGCGTGGCGGTGGCCGACCTGCTGGCGTTCCAGATCGGCGAGGGCGTGCTCCAGCTGGGGTTGGCGGTGTTCATCGCGGTCGGGCTCGGGATGTTCTTCGGGACGAGCCAGCTGTTCGTCAACCAGGTCGCGATCTCGGCCGCGCTGGTGTTCACGATCACGCCGCCGACCGGCGGGTTCTCGTTCGCGCGCACGTTGGACGCGCTGACGGGTGGGGTGGTCGCGCTCGGCGTCGCCGCACTGCTGCTCCCGTCGGACCCGGTGCGGATCCTGCGCGGCGCGGCCCGGCCGGTGCTGGACGAGCTGGCGGCGACGTTGCGGGACATCGCGGGCGCGTTGCGCACGCGCGACGAGGGCGCCGCGGAGGACAGCCTCGTGCGGGCGCGCGGGATCGACGAGTTCGGCGAGCGCTTCTTCGCCGCGGCGCAGGAGGGCCGCTCGACCACCCGCTACTCGCCCGCGCGTCGCCGTGCGCGGGACACGGTCGAGTTCTACGCGGAGGCGGCGGCGCGGATCGACCTCGCGGTGCGCAACGTCCGGGTCCTCGCGCGCGGGTCGATGCGGGCGCTGGCGCTGGACGAGAACGTGCCGCCCGAGGTGGCGGATGCGCTGGAGGACCTCGGCCACGCCGTGCAGGCGCTGGCGGCGGCGCTCGAGTCCGGGGAGGGGTTCGACGCGGTGCGCGATCCCGCGCTGCGCGCGGCGTCGACGGCGACGCACGTGCTCGACGGCACCACGAACCTGTCGGTGAGCGTCATCGTCGGCCAGATCCGCTCGACCGCGACGGACCTGCTGACGGGGATCGGGATGACCTACGAGGAGGCGACGGGCGCGGTTCGCGCGGCGAGCGGGTAACAGCGCTCCCATGCTCTTGCAAGCGCTGGTCGGGTTCGTCATCGCCGCTCCGCCGTCGGGCTGGACGCTGCAACAGGCCACCGAGTTCGACGGTCGCCAGGTCTCGCACTACTGGCACGACACGACCGACCCGGACGACGCGCCGCTGCAGCTGGAGGTCACGGCGCCGGGCGCTGAGCCGGTCCCCGCCGACACGACCGTGCACGGCGTGGCCGCCGACTTCGGCGACCTGACCAGCGACGGGGACACCTACGGGCGTTCGCTGCGCTGGCGCGAAGGAGACCGCGAGCTCACGGTGGCGTGGTCCGGCAAGCCGAGCGACGCGAAGCTGCACGCGGTGGCCGAGTCGGTCCAGGCCGTGCCGCCCGAGCGCTGGCAGGCGCTGGTGATCGCGACGAGCAACGCGCCGGATCGCGTCCCGGCGGGCTCCAAGCGCGTCGTCGCGCGCCGGTCGGGCGGGGCAACCCTGACCGCGCTCCTGCCGCCGGGCTTCCCGGTCGCCCCCGAGGACAAGCGCACGGCGTGCGTGCGCCTGCGCTATCGCGGCGACCGCGAGACGGGCTGCAAGGGCTGGCCGAGCTGGGAGCGCCTCGGCGGTGAGGTCTTCGTCTTCGGCACGGTCTCCCCGCGCGTGCGGCGGGTCCGGCTCGTCGGCGTCGGGCGCGTCACCGTGCCGGCGGTGCGCGTGCCCGGCTACGGCGTCACCCGTTTCTACTTCGCCCGGCTGCCGTCGACCACGTGCACGGTCGAGCTCTACAACGGCCGCACGGGCCAGCACCTCGACACGACCGGCCCGGCGGTCGGCAAGTCCAAGAAGGACCTCAGGCGCTGCGTCAAGGGCGCCGGCCGCTGACGACCCAGGCGCGGGCGGTGAGCTCGAAGGGGTCGTCGGTGACCCCCAGACGGGAGCGGAACTCGCGCTTGAGCTGCGCGCGGCGTTCGGGACTCACACTTACGGTGAATGCGCCCGACGGCGCGACCCCTGACTCCAGCGGCGCCCACAGGTCCTCGAAGCCGTCGTAGCTCGCGCGCACGACGGCTTCGGTCACGCGCGCGTCGTCGAAGGCCGACCACAGCGCGCCGAGGGTGTCCGGCGTGCAGTAGCGCATCTGGCTCTCGTCGCCGGCTTCGGGGTCGATCGTCTTCGCCGCGTCCCAGAACGTGCGCAGGATCGTCATGCCGTCGCCGTAGTCCCAGACCGCGGCGGCGACGGTGCCGCCGGGTTTCGTGACGCGGGCCAGCTCGCGCACGCCGGCCTCCGCGTCGGCCATGAAGTTCAGGACGAGCTGGGCGAGCGCGGCGTCGAACGTGGCGGCCGCGAACGGCAGCGCCTCCGCAGCGCCGACCTGCACGTCGGCGTCCGGGTTGCGCTCGGCGCAGGCGGTCGCGAACGGCTCGGAGGGGTCGATCGCGCTCACCCGCGCGCCGTGACGCAGCAACGCGGCGGTCAGCGCGCCCGGGCCGCAGCCGACGTCGAGCACGTGGTCGCCGGGGCGAATTGCGGCCGCCGCGATCAGCTCCGGGGCCAGCGCGGGGCCGTAGCGACCGATGTGGCGGTCGTAGTTGCCCGCGGCCGTGGTGAAGAAGCCCACGACCCGCATTCTGTAACACGTGAGGGGGTCAGTGCAAAGTGATGCACGGATGCCCGTCGACCTCCAGTCGCTCTACCGCCGCGAACGCGACGCGCTGCTCGCCTATCTGGCGCGCCGCACCGCTGACCCAGAGCTCGCGCTCGAGCTGCTGGCCGAGACGTTCGCCCAGGCGGTCGCCTCGCGCGGGCGCTTCAGGGGCGACAGCGACGCGGCGTGGCTGTACGGGATCGCCAAGCACCAGCTCGCGCTCTATTACCGGCGCGGCCGGGTCGAGCAGCGGGCGCTGAAGCGGCTCGGGATCGAGCCGCCACCACCCACGCCCGAGGCGCTCGCGGAGATCACGCGCCGGGCGGCGCTCGTCGAGCTGCGGGACGAGCTCGCGGTGGCGATGGCGACGCTCTCCCCGGGCACGCGCGACGCCGTCCGCCTCCGCGTGGTGGACGAGCTCTCGTACGGCGAGCTCGCGCAGCGGCTCGGCATCAGCGAAGGAGCGGCGCGGGTGCGCGTGTCGCGAGGACTGTCGGCCCTGGCCGTGGAGATGACGTCGTGAACGACCTGGACCGCTACCTCGACGACCTGGGCGACCGGCTCGCGGACGCGAAGGCGCCGCGGCGGCGTTGGCCGGCGCTGGCGGCGGCGGGTGCGGCGGCGCTGATCGCCGCGCTCGTCGGTTCTCTGATCGGCGGCCCGGGTGGCAGTGAGCGCCGGCCGGTGGTCATCGGGCCGGTCGATGCGCTCGCGAAGGCGCGCGCGGCGCTCGCGGTCGCCGACGGCGAGATGCTCCACCTGCGGCTCCAGAACCTGGAGCCCGACCTGCCGAAGGGGGCGAACGCGGTCAAGGCGATCCGCAGCGGCACGCAGGAGCAGTGGTCGGCGTCGGACCCGCAGCGCTGGCGGATCAAGACGACGGACGGCGTGGGCGAGGTCGTCGAGTCGGCCTACGCCGCCGGCGTCAACAGCCACTACACGGCCAACGACGACCGGCTGGTCCGCGTCGGCGGCTACCGGGACGGCATCCCGCAGGTGCGGATGCCGAGCCTGTTCGGCCAGGGCGGGGGCGACCCCGACACCGACCTGCGCGCCGCGCTCGACAAGGGCCGGCTCACCGACACGGGCGAGGTCCGCGTGGACGGCCGGACCGTCCGCCGGCTCAAGAGCGACCAGGACCTGTTCGTCCTCATCTACGACGTGGACCCACAGACCTTCGCGCCCGTCGGCGGCTCCCGCGCGTACTACATGCCGCCGCGCAAACCGGGCGGGAAACGCCGCTGGGCGGGCACGTTCGCCTTCACCGTCGACGTCTTCGAGCGCGTCCCGGCCGACGAGAACGCCCTGACGATCACCCCAGGCGCGGACACGAAGATCGTCACCTGCCGCGTGAAGTCGCCGAAGAAGCCGCGCCCGCTGATCGGCTGCCGGACTAGCTGATGCGCTCGAGGTAGCCGGCCTCGCACGCGACCCAGAGCGCGTTGTCGACGCCGACCGCCAGGCCGTGCGGCTCAGCGCCGTGCTCGAGCTCGACCTCCGCGTACTCGCCGTCGTCGCTCACGTGGGCGACGGCGTGGCCGCCCCACAGGCTCACCCAGACGCCGTCGGCCTGGGCGGGGATGACGGCGTGCGGCTTGGCGCCGGCCGCGAGCGGGAGCTCCTGGACGGCGTCGTCGACGCCGATCCGGCCGAGCTGGTCGGCGAGGATCTCGGTGAACCAGACCGCGTCGTGGGTGCCGCAGATGCCGACCGGGCCGGCCTGCTTGGTGGGCAGCTCGCGCACGGTGAGGTTTCCGTCGGTCGTGATCCGGCCGACCGAGCTCGTCGCGTTGAGCGTGAACCAGAGGGCGCCGTCGGGGCCGGTGGCGATCATCGCCGGCGTCCCGGGCGCCGCGTACCACTGGAACTTGCCGTTGAAGCGGCCGATCGTGTTCTCCGCGGTGAACCAGACCGCGCCGTCCGGGCCTTCGACGATCCCGTACGGGTTGCCGCTGACCTTGGTCGTAGTCACGATCCCGTCGGGCGTGATCCGGCCGACCCCGCCCGCGAACGTGAACCACCCGTGCGGCGTGATCTGCATCGGCTTCTTACCGGCTTTATGGCGCGTGACTTCGCCGTCCATCGTCACGCGGGCAATCTGGCCCGCGTCGGCGAGCGTCACCCACAACGCACCGTCCGGGCTCGCCGCGACCGCGTACGGGCCGCCGTCGAGCGCTACCCGCATTTGAACGACTGCGTGCGGATGACCGGCTCGCCCGCGGCGTCGGAGGCGTCGAGGTCGACTTCGGCGACGATCGCCCAGTCGTGGTTGCCCTCGGGGTCGTTGATGATCTGGCGGACGGTCCAGACGCGCGGGTTCGTGGTCGTGTCGACGACGAACAGCTCCGGCGAGCGCGCTTCCGGGCCGGCGTCGAGCGTCTCGTGCTCGTCCCAGTACGCGCCGAGCGCCTCTTCCCAGTTGTGCGCGCGCATGGTCGGGCGCTCGCCGCCTTCGAGGCCCGCCAGGCGGCCGAACTCGTCGCGGCTCGCCAGCTGCACCTTCTGGAACATCGCGTTGCGGATCATCACGCGGAACGCGCGCACGTTGGCGGAGATCGGGCGCACCGGGGCGAGCTCCTCGCCGGCCGCGACGGCCTCGGCGGCGCGCTGCACGGCCTCCGGGTCGGTCAGCGCCTCCCACTCGTCCAGCAGGCTCGAGTCGGTCTGGCGGATCATCTCGCCGAGCCACTCGACGATGTCGTCGAGCTCGTCGGTCTTGTGGCGGTCCGGCACGGTCTGGCGGAGCGCGCGGTAGGTGTCGGACAGGTAGCGCAGGACCGCGCCCTCGGAGCGCTGCACGCCGTAGTGGGCGACGAACTCGCTGAACGTCTGGCCGTTCTCGTACAGATCGCGCACGACCGCCTTGGGGGACAGGTCGTCCTCGGACACCCACGGGTGCGTCTCGCGGTACTGGCCGAGCGCGTGCTTGAGCCCTTCCTCGAGCGGCTTCGGGTAGCTGACGTCCTCGAGCAGCTCCATCCGCTCCTCGTACTCGATGCCCTCGGCCTTCATCGCCTGGATGGCCTCGCCGCGGGCCATCTTCGACTGCGCCATCAGCACGGGGAACGGGTCGTCGAGGATGGCTTCGACGACGCTGAGGACGTCCAGCGTGAACGTCTCCGACTCGGTGTCGAGCAGGTCGAACGCGGCGAGCGCGAACGATGCCAGCGGCTGGTTGAGCGCGAAGTCCTGCTGCAGTGCTGGCGCGAGCTCCAGCGTGCGACCGTCCTCGTCGGGCGGATCGAGGCGCTCGAGCACGCCGGACGCGAGCAGCTCCTCCTTGAGGGACTCGGCCTGGCCCAGCAGGCGGGTCTTGCCGCGCTCGTCCTCATGGCTGTCCTCGATGAGGGTGCGCAGGACCTCGTCGGAGTCGCCGCGCTGGTTGATCACGTTGAGGATCACCGCGTGGTTGACGCGCATGCGGGAGACGAGCGACTCGGGCGTGGCGTGGCGCAGGCGCTCGAAGGTCTCCTCGGTCCAGCTGACCGCGCCGTCGGGCGCTTTGACCTTCTGGACGCGCTTCTTCTTGACGGGGTCGTCCCCCGCCTTGGCGACGCGGCGCGCGTTCTCGATCGTGTGCTCGGGCGCCTGGACGACCACGTAGCCGGACGTGTCGAAGCCCGCGCGTCCCGCTCGCCCCGCGATCTGATGGAACTCGCGGGCCTTGAGGATGCGGTGGTTGGTGCCGTCGAACTTGGCGAGGCCGGTGAAGACGACGGTGCGGATCGGGACGTTGATGCCTACGCCGAGCGTGTCCGTGCCGGCGACCACCTTGAGGAGGCCGGTCTGCGCGAGCTGCTCGACGAGCCGTCGGTAGCGAGGGAGCATGCCGGCGTGGTGGACGCCGATGCCGGCTCTGACTAGGCGGGACAGCGTCTTGCCGAAGCCGGCGGTGAAGCGGAAGGCGCCGATCGCGTCGGCGATCGTGTCGCGCTCCTCGCGTGTGCAGAGCTTGGCGGACAGGAGCGACTGGGCTCTCTCGAGGGCGCTGGCCTGCGTGAAGTGGACGACGTAGACGGGTGCCTGGTCGGCCTTGACGAGGTCCTCGATCAGCTCGTGCAGCGGCTCGAGGCTCCACGTGAAGTGCAGCGGGACGGGGCGTTCGGCGGTGTCGACGAGGGCGGTGTCACGGCCGGTTCGCTGCGTGAGGTCTTCGCGGAGGTCGCTGACGTCGCCGAGCGTGGCGCTCATCAGCAGGAACTGGGCCTGGGGGAGCGTGAGCAGCGGCACCTGCCACGCCCAACCGCGCTGCGGCTCGGCGTAGAAGTGGAACTCGTCCATCACGACCTGGCCGATGTCGGCGTCGGCGCCTTCTCTCAGCGCGATGTTGGCCAGCACTTCGGCGGTGCAGCAGATGATCGGGGCGCGGGAGTTGACGCTCGCGTCGCCGGTGAGCATGCCGACGTTCTCGGCGCCGAAGATCGCGCACAGGGCGAAGAACTTCTCGGAGACCAGGGCCTTGATCGGGGCCGTGTAGTACGTGATCTCGTCGGCGGCCAGCGCGGCGAAGTGCGCGGCGATCGCGACCATCGACTTGCCGCTGCCGGTCGGCGTGGCGAGCACGACGTTGTTCCCGCTGAACAGCTCGATCGCCGCTTCTTCCTGATGTGGATAGAGCTGCAGGCCCTGCGTCTCGCTCCAAGCCATGAACGCCTCGTACAGGGCGTCCGGGTCGCTGTCGCGGGGGAGGGCCTCGATGAGGCCGCCGGCGGTCATGTGTCCAGTATGGAAGGAACGGGCGCGGTACTCGGTGGGCGTGTCCCGAGTGGTGCCTCTGTTGCCGCCGGAGCGGGCGGATTGCGCGTGGAGTTCAGCTCGGGTGGCGCGCGGCGGGCTCCGTGCGCGTCGGGGAGCACACCGTCGGGCGTCGCGTCAAGAAATTCGTGTGCCCACGGTGGTGTGGCGTGCGGCCGGGTCACGAGTTTCTTGACCCGTCGCGGTCGGTGCGCTCTTGTGCGGGTGAGCGGCTGCGCCGGTTTGCGCCCGGGCGCGGGCCGCGCGCTCGTCCCTGGGGTGATCCGTCAGTTGACCCCCGTATAGGGGGTCAAGTGACGGATGACGGGAGCGATCCGTCAGTTGACGCCCGTGAGGGGCGTTAAGTGACGGATGACGGAGCGCTCCGTCGGTTGGGGCCCTGTGGGGGCCCAAAGTGACGGATGACTCGCACGTGGTGGGAATGGCGTGTTGGCCCGTGTGCGCGGGCGCTTTCCGGCGCAGCCGGCTCATTGGGACGTCAGCGCAGCGGCGCCGGGTCTGTCAAGCCCGACCCGAAGGGCGGCGAAGCCGTCGCGTAGCGATCGCCTTGACAGGCCCGGTGTCGCGGAGCTACCCGAACACGGCCACGCACCCCGAGCTGGCACGAGCGGCACGCCACACCGATCGCGCAGCGGGGCGATCGCGCAGCGGGGCGATGGCGCGGCGGGGCGATGGCGCGGCGGTCTGGCGTGACGGCCCGGCGAGCCGATGGCGCGGCGGCCCGGCGTGGCGCGGCGTAGCGGGCGATGGCGCGCGG
>NZ_JAPDDP010000064.1 GCF_027587195.1 Solirubrobacter phytolaccae
CTCGCGCCGCCCGCCAACGCCGCGCACTCGCGCCGCCCGCCAACGACGCGCACTCGCGCCGCCGCCGCGCGCGACGCGCACTCGCGCCGCCCGCCCACCACGCGCACTCGCACCGCCCGCCCACGACGCACCGTCCCTACACCGCGGCCAATCGAGCCCCCAGCGCCCGTACGGCGTCCCGCAGCTCCTCCGGCCGCACCACCTCGAACGCGCACCCCGCCCCGGCGAGCAGCCCCGCGGCCCAGTCCAGCGAGTCGGCCCGGAGCGTCAACCGCGTCTCGTCCCCGACCGCGTCCAGCTCCGCCAACGTCGCCGGGAACCGTCGCGCGGCCTCCTCGACCGAGCACGCCAGCACCACTTCGACCTCGTAGCGCCACGGCACCCGGGCCAGTGACCGGCTGACGAACGCCGTCGCGTCGAAGCCTTCGGGCGCGGGGACCCCCGTGCCGCCGACATCCACGAGTGACACGCGGTCCGCTCGTAGGAGTCGCAGCGACTCGCGGACGTGGTCGAAGCCGGCCACGTACCAGCGTCCGCCGTGCGCGACGACGCCGTGCGGGCTGAGCTCGCGCGCGGTCTCCACGCCGGCGGAGTCCGTGTAGATCACGGCGACCCTTCGCCCGCGCGCCGCGGCGTCCGCCAGCGCGAGCAGGGTCTCGCCGTCCGGGGGAGCGGCTTCGACCTCGCCGGTGAACCCCAGGACGGAGTCCAGCGACTCCACGCCGCGGCGCATGCGGTCGGGCAGCACGCGCCGGACCTTGCCGAGCGCGCTGTCGGCCTCCAGCCCGAGTCGGCGCGCCGCGAGCAGCCCGAGGGCGACCGCCGCGGCCTCGCCACTGGTGAACATCAGCGGCGGCACACGAAACCCGGGCTTCAACCGATAGCTGCCGCCGCGGCCGCGCTCGCCCTCGACGGGGATGCCGAGGTCGCGCAAGGCGACGATGTCGCGGCGCACCGTGCGGACGTCGACGCCGAGCCGGCGCGCGAGCTCCGGCCCCGTCGCGGTGCCGCGGTCCTGCAGGGCCTCGAGCAACTCGAGGACGCGTCCCGCCTTCGCCATTAGAGGACCGATTCTGCCCTGTTTACCGCGTACGGTCCACCCCATGCCCCACGAACCCCGGAACATCACCTTCCTCGGCCGAGACGGAGAGACCAAGCACTACGGCATCGGCGACCCGGATGCGGCGCATGTCGAAGCGCTCCGCGCGCGGGCGCGTGCGGACGCGCCCGGCTTCACGATCGCCCACCGCGGCGTATCGGCGGCGCTGAGCCTCGTCTACTGGTGGGCGAACGAGAACGAGCTGCACGCGCAGTTCTTCGTCGCGCCGCTGGACGAGCCGGGCGCGCTGGAGCCGTACGTGAGCACCGGGATCACCTGCGTGTGGGAGATGGAGGTGCTGGACTTCGAGCGCCGCGCGTGGCTGCAGGACGTCCTGATCGACGACGATCTCGAGGCCTACCTCGAGCGTGCGCTGGAGCCGGTGGCGGTCTGATGCCGGTCACCGACTTCGACTTCCTCCCGGGCCGCTGGGAGATCACCAACCACAAGCTCGTCGACGGCGAGTGGCAGACGTTCACGGCCACCTCGACGGCCTTCGCGATGCTGGGAGGGGTCGGTAACCACGACCACTTCGTGACCGACGGCTACGAGGGCTTCAGCCTGCGGCTGCACGATCCCGAGCGAGACGTGTGGCGGATCTGGTGGTCCTCGACGCAGCGCCCGGGCCGGCTGGACCCGCCCGTCGAGGGGCGCTTCCACGGTGACGGGACCGCGACCTTCGAAGCCGACGACGTGCTCGACGGCGTCCCGCTGCGGATGCGGTTCGTGTGGTCGGACATCACGGGCGAGTCCGCGCGCTGGGAGCAGTTCTTCTCCTACGACGGCGGCGGGAGCTGGGAGTCCAACTGGATCATGGAGCTGCGCCGCACGGGCGCCTGACGATGGTCGCACGCGTCACGCAGGCCGCGCCGCATCGGCGCCGCGCGCTCGCGTCGCGCCCCGTCACCGGGGCGCGACGGGGGCACGGGTGTCTATGCCGGGGTGGCGACGAGCTTCTGCGCCGCGTCGGCGATGGCGTCGGCGTCGATCTTGGCGCCGTGCAGCAGCTCTTCTGGCGTGCCGGAGCCGGGGATCTCACGGACGGCGAGCTTGACGACGTGCGCCTGCTCGTCACCCGCGGCCAGCGCTTCCAGGACGGCGTCGCCGAGGCCGCCCTCGGGGGCGTGGTCCTCGACGGTCACGATCGCGCCACAGTCACGGGCCGCGGCCCGGACGGCCTCGGCGTCGATCGGCTTGATCGAGTACGCGTCGAGCACGCGCGCCTTCACGCCGCCGTCGGCGAGCCGCTCGGCGGCCTTGACGGCCTCGTCGAGCGTGATGCCGGTGGCGATGATGGCCACGTCGTCGCCCTCGTGGGCGATGCGCGAGCCGCCGATGCGCACGTCCTCGTCCGGCGCGGTGCGCACCGGGGTCTTGGCGCGCAGGGTGCGGATGAACGAGATGCCGTCCTGGTCGGCCAGCGCCGCCACGAGCTTCGCCGTCTGCTGCGCGTCGCTCGGCTGCAGCACGGTCGAGCCGTGGATCGCGCGGATCGAGGCGATGTCCTCGAGCGCCATCTGGGAAGGGCCGTCCTCGCCGATGGAGACGCCGGCGTGCGAGCCGCTGAGCACGAACTTCGCGCGCGAGATCGCCGCCATGCGGACGAAGTCGTACGCGCGCGACAGGAACGCCGCGAACGTGGACACGTACGGCGTCCAGCCGCGCACCTGCATGCCCACGCCGGCCGCGACGAGCTGCTGCTCGGCGATGAACATCTCGAAGTAGCGGTCCGGGTGCGCTTCGCGGAAGTCTTCGGAGTGCGTGGAGTTGGACACCTCGCCGTCCAGCGCCACGACGTCGCCGCGGAGGTTCGCCAGCGCGGCGATCGTCTCGCCGTAGGCCTTGCGGGTCGCGACCTCGTCGCCCAGCGCGTAGCTCGGCAGCTCGCCGCCGGGGGTCTCGAACACGTGCGGCGTGCCCGGCTCGGGCTGGGCCACGTCGACGGACAGCGAACGCTCGCCGCCCAGCTCCGCGATCGCGCCCTCGGGATCGTCGAGCGGCTTGCCGTGCTTGCCGAGCTCGTTCTCCACGGCCTTCACGCCGCGGCCCTTCATCGTCTTGGCGACGATCGCGACGGGCTGGCCCTTCGTCGCCTCGGCCTCGGCGTAGGCGGCCTCGATCGCCTCGACGTCGTGGCCGTCGACCGCGATCGCCTTCCAGCCGAACGCCTCGATGCGGCGGACGTAGCCGTCGAGGTCCCAGCCGAGCATCGTCTCGCGCGTCTGGCCCAGGCGGTTGACGTCGATGATCGCCGTGAGGTTGTCGAGCCCTTCCCAGCCGGCGTGCTGGAAGGCCTCCCACATCGAGCCCTCGGCCATCTCGGAGTCGCCGCACAGCACCCACACGCGGTACGGGAGCTTGTCGAGCGAGCGGCCGGCCATCGCGACGCCCACGCCGATCGGCAGGCCCTGGCCGAGCGAGCCGGTGGCGACGTCGGTCGGCGGGATGCGCGGGGTCGGGTGGCCTTCGAGGCGCGAGCCGAGCTTGCGGAAGGTCAGCAGCTCTTCGTCGTCGATCGCGCTGACGGCTTTGAGCACCGAGTAGTACAGCGGCGAAGCGTGGCCCTTGGAGAAGATCAGGTGGTCGTTCGCCGGGTTGTCCGGGTTGGTGTAGTCCAGCCGGAGATGGCCGTCGATGAGCACCGCCATGAGGTCGGCGGCGGACATCGAGGAGGTGGGGTGGCCGGAGCCCGCAGCGGCGGAGGTGCGGATGGAGTCCACCCGCAGCTGCTGGCCGAGCTCCCGCCGGAAGTCGGCGTCGTGAGCCATGCCCTACGCCGCCACGAGCGTCTTGAGCTTGGTCTCGAGGCCCTCGATCAGGTCGGCGAAGGACTTGGCGAACTTCTCCACGCCCTCGCGCTCGAGCACCTGCACGACGTCGTCGTAGGACACGCCGGCCGACTCGTAGCGGTCGAGGATGCGGCTCGCTTCCTCCGTGTCGTCGAGGATCGTGTCGCCGCGGATGTCGCCGTGGTCCAGGACGGCCTCGACGAGCTCGCGCGGCATCGTGTTGACCGTGTCGGGGCCGACGAGCTCCTCGACGTAGACCGTGTCCTTGTAGTCCGGGTTCTTGACGCCGGTCGAAGCCCACAGGCAACGCTGCTTGGTCGCGCCCTTGGCTTCGAGCGCCTTCCACTCGGGGCTGCTGAAGACCTGTTCGTAGGTCTGGTAGGCGAGCTTGGCGTTGGCGATCGCGAGCTTGCCGAGCAGGTCGTCGTGCCCGCCGATCTCCTTGAGGCGCTTGTCGGCCTCGGTGTCCACGCGCGAGACGAAGAAGGAAGCCACGGAAGCGACCGTCTTCGGATCGCCGCCGCCGTCGACGAGGCGCTGGACGCCGCGGACGTAGGCCTCGGCGACCGCGCGGTGGCGCTCGAGGGAGAAGATCAGCGTGACGTTGACCGGGATGCCGCCGGCGACCGTGTCCTCGATGGCCTGCAGGCCTTCGAGCGTCGCGGGGATCTTGATCAGGAGGTTGGGGCGGTCGACGAGCTCGAAGAGGCGGATCGCCTCGGACTTCGTCTTGTCGGTGTCGTGCGCGAGGTTCGGGTCGACCTCGAGCGAGACCCAGCCGTCCTGGGCCTTGCCCTTGTCCCAGACGGGGCGCAGGATGTCGCAGGCGTCGCGGATGTCGTCCTTCGCGAGCTGCCAGAAGATCTCCTTGGCGTCATCGTGCTCGGCGCTGAGCTCGCGGATCTGGTCGTCGTAGGCGTCGCCTTCGGCGATGGCGCCCTGGAAGATCGTCGGGTTGGACGTGACACCCTCGACTCCCTGCTCGACAAGGCCCTTGAGGTCGCCGTCCTTCACGAACGTGCGCGAGAGGAAGTCGATCCAGACGCTCTGGCCGCGCTCGGCCAACTGCTGGAGCGGAGTGCTCATTGGGCGGTCCTTTCAAAGGGGGTTCCTACACAGTGACACTCCCCTTCTGGGCTTCCGGGCTAACGAACGGTGAACCCGCCCGAGTGGGGGGAAGACCGTCGGCTAGCTGGTGCGATGAAAGCGGGACGCCGCGCGGCGCTGCGGCGTCCCCGCGATCAACGTGGCCGGCCCGAGAGCTCGCGCAGCCAAGCGGCTACGGCTTGCTCATCGCGCCTGGACTCCCGCCGACGAGCGGCGCGCGCTTGGGAGGCCGTGATGGTGTTCGGCTCGGGCTGCCGGACGAAGCGCTGAGAGGGTGTCGTGGGGGGACGACCCTGGCGCGGTTGCTGGTCCGCCTCAGAGGCAATCGACATTGCTGACAAACCTACCTGGCCGAATGGGGGATGTCCACGCCTCTCGGGCCAACGGTGAAGCTTTGTTCTCGACCTGACGTCGAAAATCACCAGTTTGCGAGACAGGCGGCGGGCACCAGCAGATACTCCAAGAAGAAGAGCATCCAGACGCGCATGTAGAACCGCGTGAATTCGGTGTGACAGCTGGGATTGGCGGCTCTCGCCCAGTGCAGCAGCAGGCCCGCCGCGAGCGCGTGTCCGAGCGCCAACACGAACGGATTCGCGTACTCCGTCAGCAGCGGCGGCGCAACCACGATCATCCCGGCGTAGGCAATGAACAGGGCTGCCAAACCCGCCCGGAACACCCGCTCGGGCCCGAGCCGCACGGTGAACGTGCGGATGCTGTACCGGCGGTCCCCTTCGAGGTCCGGAACGTCCTTGAGGATCGCGATCGCGAGGCTGAACGGCAGCACGAACAGGCACAGCGCGACCACCGGCGGGTCGATGCGCCCCGCGAAGTGCCAGTACACGCCGAGGTTGACCACGACGGACCGCACACCGGAGATGCACAGCGAAGCCGCGACCGGATATCGCTTGAGCCGGAAGGGCGGCAGCGAGTACAGCGCCCCGACGGCCAGGCCGGCCGCGACCGCGCCCGTCTCCACCGCTCCCTGCGTGAGCGCCATCCCGAGCGGCAGCACGCTGCATACGACCACGATCACCGTCGCGGCCCGCAGGCTCAGCTCCCCGGCCGCGATCGGCAGGAACGGCTTGTTGACGCGATCGATCTCGACGTCCGTGAGCTGGTTGACCCCGACGATCGCGACGTTCACCGCGAGGCCGGCGACGAGCGTCGCCACCAGATCCCACACGGGCGGCGCCACGTCGAGCGTCGTCGCCGCGATCGCCCACAGCCCGAGCACCGACAGCGCGGTGCCGATGACGGTGTGCGGCCGCGAGAACCGCCACAGCACGAGCACGGGGTTCGCCCGCGCGGACACGGCGGCCCGGGACTGCGGCGCCGTGCCCGTTCCGCTCACGTCGCGGCCGCCCGCCGTGCTCTTCGGGCGCGGAAGGCCAGCACCGCCGCGATCGGCACGAACGCCGCGCCCGCCGCGGAGCCCGCCACGAACCGGACGGCGAACTTCAGCGGGCTCGCGGGCGACTCCTCGGCCGGTGCCGCGCGCGCGGCCGGCGACGGTCCCGGCGCGGGCTTGACGCCGCTCACCGCGAGCGCGTACGGGACGCGCTGGTCGCGGTACCAGTCCGGCGCGAGCGAGACCGTGCGCACGTCGGTGAAGCCCGCGGTCTCCATCCAGCCCGTGTAGTCCTCGGCGGGCGGGAACAGCATCCACGCCTCGGCCAGGGCGCGCGCCACGCGGTTGGCCGGGCGGACCGGGCCGATCACGAGCGCCGTGCCACCGGCCCGCGTGACGCGGTAGGCCTCGGCGATGCCCTGCTGCGGGTCGGGCCAGTACTCGATCGAGCCGGCGGAGACGTAGCGGTCGAAGCGGTCGTCCTCGAACGGCAGCGCCTCGGCGTCGCCGATCATCCGCGGGCAGGCGGCGAGCGCGGGCTTGGTCCGCGAGCGCTGCAGCTGGTGGGGGCTCTGGTCGAGCATCGTCACGTCGGCCGCGTCCACGCGCGCCACGATGCCCTCGGTGGTGAAGCCGGTGCCGGCGCCCGCGTCGAGGACCTGCTGGCCGGGCTCCAGGTGCGCGGCATCCAGCGCCAGGGCGCGCATCTCGGTGGTCCAGAACAGCGGGTTCACCCACCGGTCGTAACCCAGCGACAGGAACCGGTAGAACCAGAACGCCTCGCGTTTGTGCTGGATCAGTCGCATTGGTCGGGCACCATACGGCCATGAGCGAGGAGTTGGACCAGTGGCTGCCGGATCCCGTGATCCGGTCTCGCCACCGGCGCGAAGCGCGGGCGTCGGCGGACGCGTTGTGGGCGGCCGCGACCGCGATCCGGCTCGAGGAGACACGCCGGCTCGGCCCGCTCATCGGCTGGCGCATCCCAGGGGTGACAGGGTCCTCCACGTATCACGAGCTCTTCCGCGCCTACCCCTTCAGCGTCCTGGATGAATCGGAGCTTGGCCTGGTGTCCGGCCTGTGCGGCCGGATCTGGACGCTGGCGCGCGACTATCCCGCGCTCGACGGCGCTGATGCCTTTGCCGCATGGGACGAGCCGGGCACCGTCCGCGTCGCCTTCGCGCACGGCGCGCGAGCGCTCGGGGACGGTCGCGCCGAGCTGTGGTCGGAGGCGCGCGTGCAGCCCGTCGACACGCGCGCGCGGCTGCGGTTGAAGGCCGTTTGGGCACTGGTCGGCCCGTTCGAGCGGCTCGTCGGCGCGGAGCCGCTGGAGCTCGCCGTGCGCCGGGCCGAAAACGCCTGACCAATGTCGCAACCGCGCCCGAAAAGCGCCCCGGGCCGACGCAACGTCAATATCCTCGCGGCCATGGAGGCGGACCCGGCCCGGATCGAGGCGGCTCGACGCCTGCTGGCGGAGGTTCCCGGTGAGGCGATCGATCGCCTGGCCGCGCTCAGCGCACGGCTGCTCGGCGCCACCCACGCGCAGGTCTCGCTGTTCACGGACGTGCAGGTGCCGCTCACGCCGCCCACGCCGAGGCGTCCGCCTGCGGACGTGCTCGCCGCCGCCACCTTCGCCGACGCGCCGGCGCCCGCGCAGCCGGGCATCGGCGCCTATCTGGGGGCGACGATCGATGCCGACGGCCATCGGGTCGGCGTCCTCTGCGTGTACGACGCGCAGGAGTTCGCCTGGACCGAGCACGACCAGGACCTGCTCAAGGAGCTCGCGGCGGCCGTCGCGGCCGAGCTCGAGCGCGGGTCGCTCGCCGCCGAGCTGGAGGACAGCACCGCGCGCTTGGACCTCGGCTTCGCCGCGGCGGACATCGGCAGCTTCGATTGGGACCTGCAGACCGACGCGCTGCACTTCGACGACCGGCTGCTCGAGCTCTTCGGCTACACGCTCGAGACGTGGACGCCGCACATCGACTCGTTCTCCGTGCGGCTGCACGCCGACGACCTCCCGCGCACCCAGGCGGCGATCGCGAAGGCGATCGAGCACTGCGGCGACTATGAGGCCGACTACCGGGTCGTGCACGCCGACGGCAGCACCCGCTGGGTCGCGGCGCGCGGTCGCGTGCTGTGCGACGAGCGCGGGAAGCCCGCGCGGATGCTGGGCGCCGCGTACGACACGACCGCGGTCCACAGCGCGGCCGAACGGCTGGGACGCGTGCTCGAGACGATGAGCACCGCGTTCATGACCTTGGACCTCAACTGGAGGTTCAGGTATGTCAATGGCGCGGCGGAGCGGATGCTCGGCCACGGCCGCTACGACCTGGTCGGCCAGGACCTTTGGGCCAAGCTCCCGGAGCTGCGCAACAGCGAGGCCGAGCGCAAGTACCGGCGCGCGCTCGAGTCCGGCGAGGAGGTCGGGTTCGAGCACTACCACCCGACGCTGGACGCCTGGTTCGACGTGCGCGCGATCCCCAGCGAGGACGGCCTCTCGGTCTACTTCCACGACATCACCGGCCGCGTGCGCGCCGAGCAGGACGCCGCGCGGCTCGCGGGTGAGCGCGAGGACGCGCTCGCCGCCAGCGGCGCCGCCACCGGCCGACTGCAGATCCTCAGCGGCGCCAGCGCCCGCCTCGCCGGCACGCTGGAGGCCGAGGAGATCCTCACGATCCTCTCCGACGTGCTCCTCAACGGCTTCGGCAGCGGCGTCGTGATCGCGCTCAAGGACCGCCTCATCCGCGACCTCGAAGGCCAGGAGACGACGACGGCCGGCCCGGGCTTTCGGATCGCGCACACCGCGAACACGGACGAGGTGCTCAGGGGCCGGTTCCTCCCGGCCGGCGCGCTCGCCGCGGCCGCGGTGCAGGAGCAGCCGGCGAGCACGTTCGACGTGTCGCTCGGCGGCCGGCTCGCGCTCACGCTCCCGCTCGTCTCGCGCGGCCGCATGCTCGGCGCGATCCTGGTGCTCGACCCGGCCTCCAGCGCGCTGGACCGGCGCGTGATGATCGAGCTCGCCGCGCGCGCCGGCGTCGCGCTCGACAACGCGATGCTGTTCGGTGCCGAACGGCGCATGGCGCTCACGCTCCAGCGCTCGCTGCTCCCCGCGGACCTGCCCGAGCGTCCCGGCATCGCACTCGCGGCGCGCTACCTGCCCGGCACGGGCGGCCGCGACGTCGGCGGCGACTTCTACATCGCCCACCCGCTCGAGGACGACCGGCTGCTGCTCGTGATCGGGGACGTGATGGGCCACGGCGCCCAGGCCGCCGCGCGGATGGGTCAGCTCCGCGCGGTGCTGGCCGCCTACGCCTACGACGGCGACCCGCCCGACCGCGTGCTCGCCCACCTCAGCGTCCGCGCGCCCGCCCTGCTCGACCTGCCGATGGCGACCGTGCTCGCGGCGGTCTACGACCCGACCGACCGCCGGCTGACGTTCTCACTCGCGGGGCATCTGCCGCCGCTGATCGTCGCCCCGGACCACGACGCCTACTTCGTCGCCGCCGACCCCGGCCCACCGCTCGGGACCCAGGTCGGCGAGTACGAGCGCCACGTGACGACGTTGCCGCCCGACGCGACGCTCGTCTTCTACACGGACGGCCTGATCGAGGAGCGCGACCGCGCGATCGACGCCGGCATGGAGGAGCTGCGCCGGGCCCTGACCGGCGTCGACCTCTCACCGGACGACGTCGCCGACCACCTGCTCACGGCGCTGGACCGGGAGCAGGGCGGCGAGGACGACATCGCGCTGCTCGTCATGCGGGCGTAGCGCCGTCCTCCAGCGCGGCCGTCGAGGACTCGCCCCGGAACCACACGCGCCGCCCGCGCCGGACGACCACGGACACCCGGCCCAGCAGGCTGTGCCGCGAGCGGACCTCGAGCCGCCGCTCGTCCGGGATCGGCACGGGCAGGTGCAGCGGCGCGTCCGCCTCGCCCTCGAGCTCCACCCGCCAGCGCCGGTTGGACGCGCGCACCGCCCACTCGCCGCCCCCGGCCCGTGCGACGGTGCGCGCGAACGGCGGCGCGAGCGTGACGAGCTCGTCCGGTGTCCACACCGCGACGGCGGTCGGCGCGACACCGTGCACGCGGCCGCCCGCGAACGCGACGAACTCCGCCTGTCCCCACCACCAGTGCGGCGCGAACACGGCGCCCCAGTTCTTCTCCGCGTACGCCGAGACCCCGTCCAACGACCGCGCCCCGAACGTCCCCGACACGCGCGCCGACAGCAGCCACGGCGCCCAGTACTGCCCGAGGAACGGCACCATCTGCGCCGGCCCGAGCGGGGAGAACGCCCGGCGAGGCCACTCGCGGCGATCATCGAACCGCACGTCCAGCCCCGGGCCGAGCTCCACGCGCAGCGATTCGCCGTCCGCCCGCAGCGGCCCGGCACGGACGCCGAGCCCGTCGGGGGAGAGCCAGGGGTCGTCGACGACCTCGGTCCACACCTCACCGGAGGACGACGCCAACGTGATCATCGCCCAGTCGCGGCACACACCCGCGATCGCGCACACGCTCCAGCCCGGCGCGGAGAAGCGCCAGTAGTACCCCTCGAGGCCGACGCCGTGCGCGCGCCGGTGGTCGCCGAACGGGCCGTCGGCCCCGGTCCGGCGGTACAGCCGCCGCGCTACCGGGAGATCAAGGAGTGGGTGACGGGGATGTTCCAGCGTGCCTGGCCGGCGGCGATCGCGTCGTTCTCGCGGTAGTCGCGGTCGCCTTCAGGGTGGGAGAAGATCACGATGCGATCGGCCTTGAAGGTCACCAACGCGTCGTCGATGGCCTGCGCCGGATCGGATTCTCCCACGTCGCCGGCGGCGTCGACGCCGTCCTCCTCCAGCCGCTCGACGGACTCGGTCTGGGCCTCCACCGCCTCGGCGATCGCCTCGTCGGGGTCTGACACCCAGAAGGCCAGCTTGGATTGGTTGGTGGCGGGCGAGAGCACGAGGACCTCGGCGTCCGCGATCTCGTCGCCGAGGGCGTCGCGCAGCACGGAGGAGTCGATCGGCTCAGGGGTGACGACGAGCAGTTTCACGCCGATCGCGCTACCCGCGGTCCGCTCGGGCAAAACCCGGTGGGCAGGTCGAGCGCGAGCGTGGCGAACCCGAACCGCTGCTCGCCGTGGCCAGCGCCGGTACGCGGGTGGTAGTACTCGCGGTAGCCGCTGCGCTCGACGGCGTCGAGCGCGCC
Source organism: Solirubrobacter phytolaccae (assembly GCF_027587195.1). Lineage (GTDB taxonomy): Bacteria > Actinomycetota > Thermoleophilia > Solirubrobacterales > Solirubrobacteraceae > Solirubrobacter > Solirubrobacter phytolaccae. Next base: position 11,525 of record NZ_JAPDDP010000064.1, read on the forward strand.
CTGGGCGAGCGTGTCCGCCTCGTCGTCGGCGCCCAGCGCCCGCAACCCGCCGGTCAGCAGCCACGCGGTGTTCATCCACGCGGCGCCGCGCCAGGTGCGGTACGCGTTGAAGCCGGGCCGGAACGACGGCTCCTCCATCGACACCGACGGCACGCCGAAGCGAGCGAGGTAGCGCCGCGGGTGCAGCAGGTGCTCCTCGGCGACCCGGGTCCGGATCTCGACCGGGAGGTTGACCAAGGCGAGCGGCGCCAGCGACGACCAGGTGGAGACCTCGACGCGGCGCTCGTCCCGGCCGGCGAGGTCGAAGAACAGCCCGCGCTGCTCGTCCCAGCAGCGGTCCACCAGCGCGGCCTCGGTGCGCGCGGCGTACGCGTCCCACGCGGCGTCCCCGGTGAGCCGGGCGAGCGCGCGCAGGGAGAGCGCGTGGGCGGTGTTCATCAGCACGTCCTCGACGTGCTCGTCGGTGGTGCGGGTGAGCGTGGCGGCGCTCCACCCCGCCCGCCGGCAGCGCTGGACGAGCCGCGCGTAGCCGGGCTTCCAGTGCGCCATCCGGCCGAAGACCTGGTCGTACTTGGGCGAGTCGTCGAGGCCGGACTCGTCGGGCAGCAGGATCGTGATCAGGCCGTCGCCGTCGGGGTCGCGCTCGCGGATGAGCCAGGCGGCGTGCGCTTCGAGCGCGGCGAGGTCCTCGGCGGTCGCGCCGCCCGCGTACTCCCACGCGACCGGCAGCAGCGGCGTCTGGATCGACTCCGTGGCGGCGTCCCCCCGGTAGTTCGCGGTCGCGTAGAACGGCGCGCGGCGCCAGCGCGGCGACGCCTGCCAGAACGCGGTGTGCGGAACGAAGCCGTCGGGGCGGCCGGCGCGGACGAGCGTACGCAGCTCCGCCCGGGCGCGCTCGGGCTCCAGGTGCGACCACGCGACGGCGTGAAAGCACGAGTCCCAGCTCCACTGGTGCTGGTAGCGCCGCGGGGACGGGCACGTGAACGCGAACGGCGTCCCGTCGCGGCGGATGCCCTCGCGCCAGTTGGCGCGGAGGACGTCCTCAGCAGAGGTCGTCGTAGGACACCGCCGCTCGGTGTTGCGCGCGCTCCAGCACCCGCTCGACCGCGTCGACGTGGCGCGGGAGGTCGAAGTCGGCGGGGTGCAGGTCCAGCCGCAGCAGGTCACGGGAGAACCGCGCGCCGGCCCGCACGACCAGCGGTGACGTCCCGCGCTTGACCGAGCTGGACGTGCCGAGGCAGAGCGCGGGTGAGCGCGAGCTGGCGTTCCCGTGCAGGCCGAGCAGCGTCGCCCACCAGTCGAAGCGCTCGGCGAGCACGGCGCGCAGCGCGCCCGTGTAGGCGTAAGCGGGGGCGACGAACCCGCGCGGGGTGACGCCGGCGTCGACGAGCACGCGGCGGCCGGCCTCGACCGACTCGGCCGTGGCCTCGGCGCTCATCCCGGCGTACTCGGCCGCGATCCCGCCCTGCCAGTGGCGGACGATCCGCGTCCCGAACCGCGCGGGGCGCGTCTGGCGGTGGCGCAGGCCGTGCTGGGCGATCGCGTCGCCCGCGTCCTGGCGGTCGAGCAGCCAGTAGGCGAGCTCGGGCGAGCGGGTGGCGAACGGGTGCAGCTGCGGCGCGGGGATCACGAGCAGCGTCACGCGATCGACCCCGCGGTCGTAGAGCCACTCGCGGATGTCGTGGCAGCGCCGGAACGTGGCCGGCTCGACGTCGTGCAGCGCGACCGCGAGCTTCGGACCGTCGATGCGCGAAGGCCGGGCGGCGACGTCGGTCGAGAAGCGGGGGAAGTCGGCGAGCGTCAAAGGGTCTCCAGGTCGGCGAGCTCGAGGGCGAAGGCGGTCTCCCAGCGGTGCGCGGCGGCGAAGCGGGCCGCGGCGAGCCGGTTGGGGGTGCGGGCGCGGGCACGCTCGACGGCCGCGAGCAGCGCGTCGACGTCCCCGGCCGGGAACGTCTCGGCCAGCGGGCCGATCACGTGCGCGGACGGCGCGGCCTCGCAGGCGACGACCGCCGCACCGCTGGCGGCGGCCTCGAAGGCGACGAGCCCGAACGTCTCCAGTGCCCCCGGCATGACCACGCAGCGGGCGGCCTCGTAGGCGCGGGCGAGCGTCTCGCGGTCGGCTTCGTGGCCGAGCATGCGGACGCGGTCGCTCAGGCCCAGCCGGCGGATCCGCGCGGCGACCTGCTGCTCGGCCGTGCCGGTGCCCATGAGCCACAGCGGCCACGGCTCCTCGGAACGGGCGGCGGCCTCGAGCAGCTCGAAGATGCCCTTCTCGCGGCCGAGCCGGCCGGCGTAGAGCACGTGGTCGCCGCGCTTGACCTCGCCGCTCGGGAAGAACGCGGGGTCGAGCCCGAAGCGCAGCGGGAGCGTCGCCTCGCGGCCGGTGTCCCGGAGCGGGTCGCACGCGGACATCACGGCGTCGACGTGCCCGTAGACGCGCTTGAGCCAGCGGCCGAGCGCGGGCCGGTAGAGCGCGTCGGGGCCGGGGAGCGCGGCGGCGTCGAGCGCGAGCGAGCCGTGGTGGACCATCACCACGCGCGCGCCGACCGATCGTGCGGCGGCCACCGCGGCCTTCGGCGCCCAGAACGGGTCGTGCAGGAGCACCACGTCGGGCTCGAGCTCGCGCAGCAGGTCGACGAGCGGCCGCGTGCCGAGCGGCCAGCGGTAGCCGTTGCTCGCCGCCACGCGCACGGACGGCAGCGCGCACGTCGGCCCGCTCACGTCGCGCTGCGCGCCGGGGATGACGAGCCGGTGCTCGAACTCCCCGGTCCGCGCGGCGTACGCGGCCTTGGCGTCCAGGTAGGTGCGGATGCCGCCGCTGCGCTCGCCGTAGAAGAGCGCGACGTCGACGACGCGCAGCGCCCGCCGCGAGGGGACGAGCCGCAGGGGCGCCCGCTCGGGAGCGAGCACCGCGCTCACGCGCGCGGCTCCCGGACGAGCGCGCGGCGGCGCAGCTCGAGGACGAGCGGGGTCTCGGGCAGGTGCGCGAACAGCGCGGCGTCACGCAGGCGGGGCGCGCCGAACGGTGTGATCGCGAGTGCGGGCGTCGCCGCGCGGGTCGGCGCGGCGACGTCGTCAAGGTCGAACCTAAAGGGGACAGTCCCCTTTAGGTTTGGGTCGTGTCGGTGCTGCGGTGCTGCCTGGTCGGGTGCTGCGGTGGTGCTTCGGGTCATGCCGCGCGGACCTGGCCGGTGGCCGCCGCGCGGGCGTCGATGGCGCGCATCCAGCCCGCGCCGAGGGCGGCCATCGAGGCCTCCCACGTGCGTTCGCGGACCGCGGCGAGACCGCCGCGCGCCAAGCGGGAACGGGCCGTGGGGGAAGAGGCGAGACCGGCGACCGCGTCCGCGATCGCGCTCGTCCGGGCCGGGCAGAGCATGCCCGTGCGGCCCGAGTCGATCAGCTCGGTCGGGCCGCCCGCCGCCACAGCGACGACGGGCAGGCCCGACGCCTGTGCCTCCAACACCACCTGCCCGAAGGTGTCGGTCTGTGAGCAGAAGAGGAACAGGTCGGCGTCCGCGTAGGCGCGGGCGAGCGCCTCGCCCTCGAGCCAGCCGAGAAACGTGCCCGCGCTGCCCAGGCGGGCGCGCAGCGTGTCCTCCTCGGGCCCGCCGCCGGCGAGCACGAGCTCCAGGCGCGGGTCGCGCGCCCGGGCGGCGAGGAACGCGTCGGCCAGCAGGTCGACGCCCTTCTCCTTCGTGAGCCGGCCCGCGTAGAGGACGCGGACCTTGCCGTCGCTGGAGCGGGTGCGCAGCGTCGGCGAGAAGCGCTCGACGTCCACGCCGCGGTCCCAGCGCCCCACCTGCTCGATGCCCATCGTCGCGAGCCGCGCGTCGGAGACCTTCGACGGCGAGAGCACAACGTCGCACGCGCCGTAGAAGGCGCCGAGCGCGGCCTCCATCGCGAAGCCGAGCTGCTCGTTCCCGCTGCGCAGCTGCGTGTAGGCGGTGAGCTCGGTGTGGTACGAGCCCGCGGTCGGCAGGCCGAGGACGCGCCCGATGAGCGCGCTCGCCACGCCCGCCGGACCCGGCGAGCAGAGGTGCAGCACGCCGTAGCGGCCTTCGCTCAGCGCCTCGACGACCGCCGGCAGCGACGGCACACCGACCCGCAGCCCGGCGTAGAACGGGATGTCGACCTCGGCCACCGCCGACAGCCGGCGGTCCACGTGCGGGTCGGTGCCGATGACCTCGACCTCGAAGCCCGGCACGCCGCGCTCGCGGATCTCGTCGATCGTGTGCGTCACGCCGTGCATCCCGCCGATCCCGTCGGCGACCAGCGCCACGCGGATCGGCTCGTTCTCGCGCCGAGCCAGCTTCTGCTTCTCGCGGCCGAGGAAGGCGGCGGCGGGCGCGTACGGGATCGCCGCGACGCACGCGCCGAACACCTCTTCGGCGGCCGCGTCGAGCTCACCCGGCGCCGCGATCGCCCGGGCGACCGCACGCTCGAGGCCACGCTCGTGGCAGCGCCGCGCGCGCCGCTCGAGGGCGGCGTGCGAGAAGCCGTCCGACTGGAGGAGGGCGAGCAGGTCACGCTCGCTCAGGCGCAGGTCCACCGCGTCCAGCCACGCGCGCAGCAGGGCCCGGCCGTCCTCGGGACAGAGGTCGGCGGCCATAGGGCCACTACGGGCATCGCCCTCCGTCATGACGCGCTCGACCATCCGCAGGACCGCGCTCGGGTCCGGTGCGCTGCTCGACTCGCCACGGCCCAGCGCGCGAACCGCCAGCGCCATCGCCGCGTGCGCCCACTTGGCCGCGGAGCCCTGGTCACCCTGGGCTTCGACGCGACCGGCGCGGATGTGCGCGAGGAACTCCGCCGGGCCGGGCGCGAAGGGCGTCTCCGACCACGTGCGACCGATGTCGACGCCGGCGTGATCGTCGGAGCCGCCGACCCCGATCCCGCCGTGCGTCTCCGTGTAGATCGCGGCGGGGTGGTTGAGCTCCGGGGCGCGCGAGCCGTTGCGCACCTCCCAGACGTCGAAGAGCTGCGCGAGCCGGCGCCGGTGGCGCGGCTGCAGCGGCGCCTCGACGGCGTAGAACGGGTGCGCGAGCGCGCACGTGATCTCGTTGGAGTGCAGGTAGTCGGCGACGATCTCGACGTCGTCGTTGTGCGCCTGCAGCCAGTCGTGGTCGTCGGGGGTGATGCCGAGGCAGAGCACGTGCACGGCCTGGGGCTCGCCCTTGAAGCCGACCGTCAGCTCTTCGGAGATGAACACGTCCGGCAGGTCGGCGATCGACAGGACGCCGTCGATGGTGTCGTGATCCGTGATGGTCACGAAGTCCATCCCGCGGCGCTTGGCCAGCGAGTAGACCTCTTCGGGCGGCGTCGCGCACTCCGGCAGGCCAAGAGCGCGCTGGACGCCGAGCTTGGAGACCTCAGATGCCGTGGAGTGGCAGTGGAGGTCTGCACGGCTGGTGGTCATGTCCGCAGAATCGCCCTGCTCAGCAGGTCTTTTGTGATCAAGCAGCAACGAACCGGTGATCGTCCTGTGAACATCCGCACGAGATCCGGAGGCGATGGCGAACCTGAGGCCCGTGAAGGTGCGCACGTGGGAAGGCCGCGCGGAGGATCAGTTCATCCAGCTGACCGAGGGCATGGTCGCGGCGGAGACGCTCGAGGACCCGGTCGACGGCACGGACTTCACGGTCGAGGAGATCGCGCCGCGGCATCAGCTGATCACGGTCGCGCCACGCGCGCACCGCATGGGCCTCGTGCTGCCCGGGCATCCCGAGCAGCGGTTCGTGGGCCTCGGCGCGCGGCACGGCCTGCACGTCGACCAGGCCGGTCGCTCACTCCAGCTCGGCGCCGACCGCGCGTACACGGGCCCGGACTGCCCGCCGGACATGCTCGACGTCGGCGGGATCCCGCAGGGCGACTACGCGCCGGTGCCGTTCGTGCTCAGCAGCCGCGGCTGGGCGGCGTGGGTGGAGAACGAGGGGCACGGCGTGCGCTTCGACCTCGGCGACGAGGTCGTGCTCTCCACGCGCGCCGCCGCGGGCCCGCTGCGCGTGCACTTGTTCACGCACGCGACGCCCGCCGCCCGGCTGCGCGCCTTCCTGCGCGCCACGGCGTCGTTCCCGGCCGTGCTCCCCGAGTGGGCGTACGGCTTCTGGAAGAGCCGCGACGTCTACGCCCACCAGCGCGACGCCGAGGCCGACTACGAGGGCCACCGCGCGCACGACATCCCGCTCGACGCGATCGTCCTCGACTCGCCCTGGGCGACGCAATACAACACGTGGGAGTTCAACCCGCACCAGTTCCCGGACGCGCGCGGGTACGTGCAGCGGCTGCGCGAGGACGGCGTCCGCACGGTCGTCTGGGTCGCGCCGTGGGTGAACCTGGACTCGCGCGAGGGCCAGTACCCGCCCGACGACGAGTCCGCGCGACTGCACCGCGAGCCGGCGCCGAACTACGAGCCGCGCCACTTCGTGCGGGACTCCAGTGGCGACCCGGTCGTCGCCAAGTGGTGGATGGGCAAGGGCTCGCCCGTCGACTTCACGTCGCCCGCCGCCGAGGCGTGGTGGCGCGAGCAGGCCAAGCGGGTGCTCGCGCTGGGCGTCGAGGGCATCAAGGCCGACGATGGCGAGGGCTGGTACATCCCCGACGACGCGCGCTTCGCCGACGGCACGACCGGCGCGCAGGCGGCCTGGGGGCACGGGCTCAAGTACCGGCGCAGCATGCAGCGCGCGCTCGACGAGGTGCACCCGGGCCGCGGCGTGCTGTTCGGCCGGCCCGGCTGGACGGGGCAGCAGGGCGTCGGCATCACCTGGGGCGGCGACCAGCCGAGCGACTTCTGGTCGCTGCGCACGCTCGTCGCCGCGACGCTCACCGCCGCCGCGACCGGCTTCAGCAACTGGTCGCACGACATCGGCGGCTACCTCGGCGAGCGGCTGGTCTCGAGGGCGAACAAGGAGCTGCTGGCGCGCTGGGTGCAGTTCGGCTGCTTCACGCCGCTGATGCAGGCGCACGCGCGGTTCGAGCAGGAGGCGTGGACCTACGACGAGGAGTTGCTGACGATCTACCGCGCGCACGTCCTCCTGCACGAGCGCCTGGTGCCGTACGTCCGCGCCGCGGCGGCGACCGCGCAACGCTCAGGCCTGCCGATCGTCCGGCCGCTCGCGCTCACCGATCCGCGCGACGTCCGCGGCTGGTCGATCGCGGACGCGTACGGCTACGGCCCGTCGCTCTGGGTCGCGCCGGTGCTGGAGGACGGCGCGCGGTCGGTCCACGTCGACCTGCCGCGCGGCGACTGGATCGACTGGCACACCGGCGCCGAGCACGCGGGCGGCGGCGAGGTCGACGCGCCGGCGCCGCTGGACCGCATCCCGACCTGGGTGCGTCGCGGCGCGCTGCTTGTCACGTATCCGACCGAGCACGTCGCGCGCGGACTGGGGGACACGCCGGAGCACGAACGCCCGCTCGAGGCCACGCTCTACGGCGAGCCAATTGGCGGCCGGGCGTCGGTCCGCCTCGCCGACGGCACGAGGATCCGCTACGAGCGCGGCGAATTCTCAGTCACCCCCGACCGCCGGGTGGCCTTCCGGGCGCGAACCTAGCCCAACGGGCTGTTCACATCCTCGCCGGTCACAAGGACGATTCTGGACTCATGGCACTCGCCTCCCACGTCGCCCCGCTGCGGGCACCGCGCTCGGGCTCGGCCCGCCGCATGCGGTTGGACCTCGAGGACGGGGCGCGCACGACGATCCACGTCGCCGCCTACGCCACCGCGAGCACGGAGTTGCGCGTCGCGGTGCTGCGGGGACAGGCGAAGCTCGAGGCGTGGTGCGCCGGCCAGGGTGTGCAGGAGGCGATCGTCGGCGGCTTCTTCGCCCGCCCGCACGGCACGCCGCTCGGCGAGGTGCGCACCCGCGGCGTCGTCCGCGAGCACGTGCCGTTCACCGCGCCGTTCGACGGGGTGCGCGCGTGCGTGCACGTCGACGGCGGCGTCGCGGCGATCGCGCCGCGCTCCGCGCTGCCCGCGACCCCGCGCGGCGACCTGTTGCAGGCCGGTCCGCTGCTCGTGCGCGACGGCCGTCCGGTGTTCCGTCGCGAGGAGGACCACGAGGGCTTCAGCGCCGCCAACGGCCAGTTCGACTCCGACATCACCGACGGCCGCTACCCGCGCGCCGCGGTCGGCCTTGCGGAGGACCGCATGTTCGCGGTCGCCGTCGACGGCCGCTCGCGCCACGACGCCGGCGTCACGCTCGAGGAGCTCGCGGCGCTGATGGCCGCGCTCGGCTGCCACTCGGCGATGAACCTCGACGGCGGCGGCTCGACCTCGCTGATCTCCGGCGGCCGCCTGCGCAACCGCCCGCGCGCCGCTTACGACGTGATGGAAGAGGGCGGGCGCCCGATCTCAACCGCGCTGCTCTTCGTCCCGCGCTGACGCGCGCTTGCGGCGCTTGCCCTCGTGCATCGCGGCGACGCGGGCGACGGGGATCGCCCGGCCCTCTTCGACCAGGTCCTCCGGCAGCGACTGGGGCGCGGGCATGGCTTCGGCCCACGGGTCACGCGCGCCGAGCACGTCCAGCGCGGTCTTGATCGTGAACTCGCGCGGGTCGACGCTTTCCAGCTCGTCCCAGGCGACCGGGAACGACACCGGCGTGCCCGGGCGGATGCGCGGCGAGTAGGCGGCGACGACGGTCGCGCCGCCCGCACGCGTAGCGTCGACGAACACCTTGCCCTCGCGCTCCTCGACCACGTAGGCGGTGGTGGCGAGCGCCGGGTCTAGCGCCGCCGCGCGGGCCGCCAGAGCGCGCGTCGCGGCGGCCACCGCGTCGCCCTCGATCGGCATCAGCGGGACGAAGACGTGCACGCCCTTCGCGCCGCTCGTCTTTACCGCTCCCGAGAGCCCCGCACTCGACAGCGCCTCCCGGACGAGGAGCGCGGTCCGTGCTGCGACGTCGAAGGCCGCGCCCGGCGGTGGGTCGAGGTCCAGCACGAGGTGCGACTGCGGGTGGCCGAGCGTCGGGTGGTACTCGACAGCGCGCTGGTTGGCGAACCAGCGCAGCGTCGCCGGGTCGTTGCAGAGCGCGTAGTGGACCTCGCGCTTGGAGGTCTCGGCCCAGATCGCCACGCGCTCGATCCAGTCGGGCGCGCCCTTGGGCAGGTTCTTCTGCATGAACGGCTTCTGGCCCGGCCGGACGCGCATCACCGACAGCGGGCGGTCGCGGAGCTGGCCCACGAGCCGGTCCGCGACCGCGTCGAGGTACGCGACGAGGTCGCCCTTCGTGGCCTCCGCCCCGTCGAACAGGAGCGAGTCGAGGCTGGTCAGGGCGACGTCGTCCCGGTTCACACGGTCAACCCTAAAGGGGGGCGGCGGTGAACACCACGCGCACCCGCTCGACGAACTGGCGCGTGCCCGAGGAGACGCTCGTCGGGTCGCTCTCGCCGCCGCCCGAGGTGGGCTCCTCCTCACCGCCGCCGCTCGACAGGTTCTGGACGCGGCTCGAGTCGTCGTCGCCGTCCGGCGCGAGGATGACCGAGCGCACGCCGACGATCCGCATGCCGGTCTGCGCGGCCGCGTCGTCCGCACGCTTGCGCGCGTCGGCGATCGCGGCCCGCGTCGCCAGCAGGCGTCCGGCCGACGGGTCGACGAACCCGTACTCCGGGCCCTCGATGTTGTCCGCGCCGGCGTCGGCCGCGGCGTCCATGAGCGGGCCGATCTTCGTCACGTCCCGCACGGTGAAGGTCAGGTACTGGCGGGCGGTGTAGCGGATGTAGGACGGGCGCCGCTTGGGCTTCACGCGCGAGCGGCTGATGTTCACGGACACGGTGCGGATGTCGCTGGGCGCGACGCCGGCCGCCGTGGCGGCCTGGGCGATCGCCTTGGCGACGCGGTTCGTGGCGTTGCGCGCCGTGGTCGTCGAGCGTCCCTGCTCAGAGACGTACACGGCGAACGAGGCGACGTCCGGGGTGACCGTCGCGAGGCCGACGCCGTCGGCGGCGACGGTCGGCGTGGTGTCCGGCGTGGGGGTCGGCGTCTGCGCCGCGGCGGGCGTGGCGAACGCGAGTACGGCGAGACCGGCAAGGAAAGCGGTGCGCATGCCGGGTCAATACCCAGCAATTCAGTGTTCAACCTTCGCTCCCCGTGAATGAAGGCAACGCCCCACAGGGTATGTTCACGGTCTGGCTACATCACCTTCACACCCGCACGTCCTCATGGGCCTGCTCTTCTACCCGCGCGGGGGTTCCGCCCACGTGGCGCGCAACCTCGCGCACACGCTCCCGTCCGTGGGCTGGGGCGCCTCGATCCTGTCGGGCAGCGTCACCGGTATGGGCGACGCGCGCCGCTTCTACCACGACCTCGACGTGCGACCGGTGGACATGAGCCGCGCGCTCGAGTCCGGCGATCCCATGGCCGCGGACCCGCCGATGCACCCGTCCTACGAGGACCGGCCGGGCGCGCCCGACCGCGTCTTCGGCCTGCTGGACGCGGCCGCCGCCGAGCATCAGGTCCAGGCGTGGACGCGCGCGCTGCAGTCCGCGGGCGCCGCGCACGCCGACGTGCTCCACCTGCACCACCTGACGCCGCTCTACGAAGCCGCGAACCGCGCCGCGCCGGGCGTGCCGATCGTCGGCCACCTGCACGGCACCGAGCTGCTGTTCCTCGAAGCGGTCGAGCGGGACCCGCTGCGCTGGCCGTACGGGCTCGCGTGGGCCGAGCGGATGCGCCAGTGGGCGCTGCAGGCCGAGCGCCTGATCGTGCTGTCGGAGAGCCAGATCGACCGCGCCGAGCGCGTCCTGCCGGTCGACCCCGACCGCTACACGCTCATCCCGAACGGCTACGACCCGGACTGCTTCTTCCCGCGCGAGATCGATCGCGCCGCCGAGTGGGCGCGCCTGCTGCCCGACGCCGGCATCGAGGCCGACACGCCCGTGCTGCTCTACGTCGGCCGCTTCACCGAGGTCAAGCGCGTTCCGCTGCTGATCGAGGCCTACGAGCGCGCCCGCCCCGGCTTCGCCCGTCGCGCGCCGCTCGTCCTCGTCGGCGGGTTCCCGGGCGAGCACGAGGGCGAGCACCCCCGCGACACGATCGCGCGGCTGAACGCCCAGGACGTCCACCTCGCCGGCTGGCACGAGCACGACGACCTGCCCGACATCCTCTGCGCGTCCGACGTGGTCGTCCTGCCGAGCGTGCGCGAGCAGTTCGGCCAGGTGATCGTGGAGGGCATGGCCTGCGGGCTGCCCGCGATCGCCGTCGACGCGCACGGTCCGGCGGACATCGTCGATCACGGCGAGACGGGCTGGCTCGTGGAGCCCGACGACCTGCACACGCTCACGAACGCGCTCGTGGAGGCGGTCAACCGCCCGGACGAGCGCCGGCGCCGCGGCGCGAACGCCGCCGAGGACGTGGCCGAGCGCTACGCCTGGCCGGCATTGGCCGACGACGTGGCGACCCTCTACGGCGAAGTCAGTGGCCGCGACGCAATGTTGTTGCGTGCAAACGGGGTCTAGAGCCACTAAAAGCTGCGCCAAACGCAACGAACGGCCAGCGCGTCTGTTGAGGAGCGTGCACGCCTGTTGCTACCTTGTCACTCCCTTCCGAGCTCTCGGATGGGGTGCCGCGTCCCCCGACCCCGTCGCTCGCCTATGTCTGAACGTCCACGTGGCCGGATCGGCCTCTACGACCCGTCCTACGAGCACGACGCCTGTGGCGTCGCCATGGTTGCCAAGCTCGATGGGAAGCCGTCGCACGAGGCCGTAGAACGAGCCATCGTGGCGCTCGAGAACCTCGAGCACCGTGGCGCGGCGGGCGCTGATCCCAACACGGGAGACGGCGCCGGGATCCTGCTCCAGCTCCCCGACGACTTCTTCCGCGGCACGGTCAAGGCCGAGCTGCCGCCGCTCGGCGCCTACGGCGTCGCGATGTGCTTCCTCCCTCGCGAGGAGGCGCGGCGTGTGGAGTTCGAGGAGCTCCTGAAGCGGACCGTCGAGGACGAGGGCCAGCGGGTCATCGGCTGGCGCGACGTGCCGGTCGACAAGGACTACGTCGGCATCACGGCCAACCTTTACGCGCCGTACGTCAAGCAGCTGTTCGTCGCCGCGAGCGACGAGCTCGCAGCCGACCAGGACGCGTTCGAGCGCAAGCTGTACGTGATCCGCCGCGTCGCCGAGCTGGCGGCCGGCCCGGAGCTCGTGATCCCGAGCTTCAGCAGCCGCACGATCGTCTACAAGGGCATGCTCACCAGCCCGCAGCTGCTCGGCTACTTCCCGGACCTGGCCGACGAGCGCACGAAGACCGCGATGGCGCTGGTCCACTCGCGCTTCAGCACCAACACGTTCCCGAGCTGGGAGCTCGCCCACCCGTTCCGGATGATCGCCCACAACGGCGAGATCAACACGGTGCGCGGCAACATCAACTGGATGCGGGCCCGCGAGTCGCAGCTCGCCTCCGAGCTGTTCGGCGAGGACCTGCAGAAGGTGCTCCCGGTCGTGCGCGCCGGCGGCTCGGACTCGGCCACGTTCGACAACGTGCTCGAGCTGCTGACGCTGGCGGGCCGCACCCTCCCGCACGCGGTGATGATGATGATCCCGGAGGCCTACGCCGACCGGGACGACATCCCCGAGGAGCTCAAGGCGTTCTACGCGTACCACGCGTGCCTCATGGAGCCGTGGGACGGCCCCGCCGCGGTCACGTTCACCGACGGCCGCGTGATCGGCGCGACGCTGGACCGCAACGGCCTGCGCCCCGGGCGCTGGCTGGAGACGACGGACGGCTGGGTCGTGCTCGGCTCCGAGACCGGCGTGATGGACGTGCCGGCGAGCATGATCAAGCGCAAGGGCCGCCTGCAGCCGGGCAAGCTCTTCCTCGTCGATCTCGAGCGCGGCGTGATCGTCGACGACGCCGAGGTCAAGCGCGAGGTCTCGACGGCCAAGCCGTACAAGCAGTGGTTCGACGAGGGCATCGTGCGCATCGCCGACCTGCCCGAGGCGCCGACGCTGCCGAAGCCCGATTCGCCGCTGCACACTCGCCAGCGCGCGTTCGGCTTCACGCAGGAGGACCTGCGCGTCCTCCTCGCGCCGACGGCCGCGAAGGGCGAAGAGCCGATCGGCTCGATGGGCAACGACAACGCGCTGGCCGTGCTGAGCGACCATCAGCCGCCGCTGTTCAACTACTTCAAGCAGCTGTTCGCGCAGGTCACGAACCCGCCGATCGACCCGATCCGCGAGGCGATCGTGATGAGCCACGGCACGGGCGTGGGCTCTGAGAGCAACCTGCTCACCGAAGGGCCCGAGCACGCGCACCAGCTGCTGATGCAGACGCCGCTGCTGTTCGACCGTGAGCTCGCGCAGCTGCGCCACGTGGACTCGTCGGTCTTCAAGGCGCACACGGTCGACATCACGTGGCCGGTGAGCGAGGGTCCCGACGGGATGCTCGCCGCGCTCGAGCGCGTGTACGCGGAGACCGACGCCGCGCTCGCCGACGGCACGAACATCCTCATCCTCTCCGACCGCGCGACGAGCCCCGAGCGGGCGCCGATCCCGTCGCTGCTGGCGGTCGCGAGCGTGCACCATCACCTCGTGCGCGAGGGCACGCGTCTGCAGACCGGCCTCGTGCTCGAGTCCGGCGAGCCGCGTGAGGTGCACCACTTCGCGACGCTGATCGGCTACGGCGCGTCCGCGATCAACCCCTACCTGCTGCTCGAGTCGCTCGAGGAGCTCGTCGACGACGGCCGCGTGCCGGGCGTCGACGACTTCGAGACGGCCCAGTGGAACGTCGTCAAGGGCGTGGCCAAGGGCCTGCTCAAGACGATCTCGAAGATGGGCATCTCGACGATCCAGTCCTACAACGGGGCGCAGATCTTCGAGGCCGTTGGCCTCGCCGAGGAGCTCGTCGACCGCCACTTCACCGGCACCGCGTCGCGGATCGGCGGCATCGACAGCCAGATCCTCGCGATCGAGACGCTCCAGCGGCACGCGCGCGGGTTCGAGCTCACGAACGACGACCTGCTGCCGGTCGGCGGCGTCTACGCGTGGCGCCGCGAGGGCGAGCACCACATGTGGAACCCGGAGACGATCGCGCTCCTGCAGCACTCGGTCCGCCACGGTGGCCAGCCGACCTACGACGAGTACTCCAAGCTCGTCAACGAGGACGCGGCCCGGCGCGCGACGCTGCGCGGGCTCCTGAAGTTCAAGGAGCTGCCCGAGGACGAGTGGCTCTCGATCGACGACGTCGAGTCGGCCGCCGACATCGTCAAGCGCTTCGTCACCGGCGCGATGTCGCTCGGCTCGATCAGCCGTGAGGCGCACGAGACGCTCGCGATCGCGATGAACCGCATCGGCGGCAAGTCGAACACGGGTGAGGGCGGAGAGGATCCCGTCCGCTTCACGCCGGACGCGAACGGCGACCGTCGCCGCTCCGCGATCAAGCAGGTGGCCTCGGGCCGCTTCGGCGTGAACATCAACTACCTCGTCAACGCCGACGAGCTGCAGATCAAGATGGCCCAGGGCGCCAAGCCCGGCGAGGGTGGCCAGCTGCCCGGCCACAAGGTCGACCGCTACATCGGCTCGATCCGCTTCACGACGCCGGGTGTGGGGCTCATCTCGCCGCCGCCGCACCACGACATCTACTCGATCGAGGACCTCAAGCAGCTCATCTACGACCTGCGCTGCGCCAACCCGGGCGCCCGCATCTCGGTGAAGCTGGTGTCCGAGGTCGGCGTGGGTACGGTCGCGGCGGGCGTGGCGAAGGCCAACGCCGACCACGTGCTGATCGCCGGCCACGACGGCGGCACCGGCGCGTCCCCGCTCAGCTCGATCCAGTCGGCCGGCGCGCCGTGGGAGATCGGCCTCGCCGAGACCCAGCAGACGCTCGTGCTCAACGACCTGCGCTCGCGCATCTGGGTGCAGACGGACGGCCAGATCAAGACGGGCCGCGACGTCATCGTGGCCGCGCTGCTCGGCGCGGACGAGTGCGGCTTCTCGACCGCCCCGCTGATCGCGACGGGCTGCATCATGATGCGCGCCTGCCACCTGAACACGTGTCCGGTGGGCATCGCGACGCAGGACCCGGAGCTGCGCAAGCGGTTCAAGGGCCAGCCCGAGCACGTCGTCAACTTCTTCTTCTACGTGGCGGAAGAGGCGCGGCAGATCATGCGCCGCCTCGGCATCCGCCGCTACGAGGATCTCGTCGGCCGCGTGGACCTGCTCGAGGCGGACACCGCGATCGAGCACTGGAAGGCACGTGGCGTGGACCTCACGCACCTGCTGTCCGCGCCGCCGGTCGCCGACGACGCCCCGCGCCGGCGCCTGCGCCCGCAGGACTCGCCGCTGCCGGGCGCGCTGGACTGGACGCTGATCGAGTCGGCGAAGGACGCGATCGACAACCGGATGAAGGTCACGGGCGACTTCGACGTGCGCAACGTCAACCGCACCGTCGGCGGCCTGCTCTCGAGCGCGGTCACGAAGGTGCACGGCGCCCAGGGGCTCCCGCCCGGGACGATCCAGTACACGCTGCGCGGCAGCGCCGGCCAGTCCTTCGGCGCGTGGCTCGCGCCGGGCGTGGAGCTGACGCTGATCGGCGACGCGAACGACTACACGGGCAAGGGCCTGTCCGGCGGCGTCCTGGCGGTCACCCCGCCCGAGGACTCGCTCTTCAAGGCCGAGGAGAACGTCATCGTCGGCAACACCGTGCTCTACGGGGCGAGCGGTGGCCGGGCGTTCTTCCGCGGGCTCGCGGGCGAGCGCTTCGCGGTGCGCAACTCGGGCGCGAGCGCCGTCGTCGAGGGCGTGGGCGACCACGGCTGCGAGTACATGACGGGCGGTCGCGCGATCGTCCTCGGCCCGACCGGGCGCAACTTCGCGGCCGGCATGAGCGGTGGCGTCGCGTACGTCCTGGACGAGGACGACACGTTCGAGCAGCGCTGCAACATGGGCCTCGTCGGGTTCGACCCGATCGAGGAGTCCGACGCCATCGAGCTGCACAACCTGATCGAGGAGCACGCGGAGCGCACGGGCTCGCCCGTCGCGCAGCGCATCCTCGACGCGTGGGACGACTACCTCCCGCGCTTCAAGAAGGTCATGCCGCACGACTACAAGCGTGCGCTGAAGGAGATGGCCGAGGCGGAAGCGCCGATGCAGGCCACGGAAGATCGCGACGCGGCGACCGAAGTCGTCGGCGCGCCGGCGACGGGCACCGGGAGGAACTCCTAGATGGGCAAGCTTGGGGGGTTCCTCGAGATCGCGCGGGTCGAGCAGCCGGAGCGCAATCCGGCCGAGCGCCTGCACGACTTCAACGAGTTCGTGGAGACGCTGCCGGCCGACGGCGTCCGCGAGCAGGGCGCGCGCTGCATGGAGTGCGGCGTCCCGTTCTGCCACAACGGCTGTCCGCTCGGGAACCTCATCCCCGACTGGAACGACCTCGTCTACCGGGACCGCTGGCGCGAGGCGCTGGACCAGCTCCACGCCACCAACAACTTCCCGGAGCTCACCGGCCGGCTCTGCCCCGCCCCGTGCGAGGCGGCGTGCGTGCTGGAGATCCGCGAGGGTGACGCGGTCTCGATCAAGCAGATCGAGGTCTCGATCATCAACCGCGGCTGGGACGAGGGCTGGATCAAGCCGCAGCCGCCGCTGGTCGAGACGGGCCGCACCGTCGCCGTGATCGGCGCCGGCCCGGCGGGCATGGCCGCGGCGCAGCAGCTGCGCCGCGCGGGCCACACCGTCACGGTCTACGAGCGCGACGAGGCCGGTGGCGGCCTGGTCCGCTTCGGCGTGCCGCACTTCAAGATCGAGAAGTGGGTCATCGAGCGCCGGCTCGAGCAGCTGATCGCCGAGGGCGTCGAGTTCCGCTACGGCGTGGACATCGGCAAGGACATCACGCCCGAGGACCTGCGCGCGCAGCACGACGCCGTGGTCATCGCGACCGGCTCGCGCGTCCCGCGTGACCTGCCGGTGCCCGGCCGCGAGCTGGACGGCGTGCACTACGCGATGGAGTACCTGTACGACCGCGCGCGTGTGCTCGACGGCAACGCGCCCGAAGCGCCGATCACGGCCGCGGGCAAGCACGTCCTCGTCGTCGGCGGCGGCGACACCGGCGCGGACTGCGTCGGTCACTCGCTGCGCGAAGGTGCCGCTTCGGTGACGCAGATCGAGCTGCTCGGCGAGCCGCCCGCCAAGCGCCCGGACGACCTCACGCCGTGGCCGCGCTGGCCCGTGAAGCTGCGCACCTCGTACGCCCTGAAGGAGGGCGGCGACCGCGACTTCGCGATCTCCACCACCAAGCTCACCGGCAACGGCAAGGTCGAGCAGGTGCACTGGGTCCAGAACAGCGGCCAGCCGCCGTTCGACGCCGTCCCGGGTACCGAGGAGTCGCACCCGGTCGACCTCGTGCTGCTCGCGATGGGCTTCCTGTCGCCCGAGCAGGATCTGCTGGAAGGGCTGGGGGTCGAGCGCGACGCGCGCGGCAACGCGAAGGCGGGCGCGTACAGCACCTCCGCCGAGGGCGTGTTCGCCGCGGGTGACGCCCGCCGCGGCCAGTCGCTGATCGTGTGGGCGATCAACGAGGGGCGCCAGTGCGCCCGCGTCGCCGACCGCTACCTGCGGTCGCTGCCGGCGATCGATCCGCGCGACGAGGAGTCCGCGGGCACCAGCGACCGCTTCGGGTCTGCGGACCTCGGCGCGGACCCGCCGCAGATCGCTTCGAATTCCTGAGCGCTTGACTTTCGACTACGCCGCGTAGGAGGGTGGGCCTCATGAGAGGCCCATTCTCCGCCGCGGCCGTGTTGGCCGCCGGCGTCCTGTTGGCGGGTGCTGGTCCGGCCCTCGCCTCCGGCGGCAACGACACGTCCGCCAAGCTGCGCAAGGCCGTCTCCGTCGACGGCATCCGGCTCCACCAGACGGCGCTCAACCTGTTCGGTGAGCTCAAGGACGGCAACCGGCTGGCGGGGACGCCGGGATACCGGCTGTCGGCGGACTACGTCGAGCTCAACGCGAAGCTCGCGGGGCTCAAGACGAGCCGCCAGGACTTCACGTACGACCTGTTCTCGCTCGCCGACTGGAAGAAGCCGATCCTCGACGTCCGGCGCGGCAAGAGCTACATCCCGGGCATCGCCGGGTCGATCCCGGGTGGCGACTTCGGCTCGATGGTGAACACGGTCTCCGGCGACCTGACCGCCCCGGTGTGGGCCGCGGACCTCGTCATCCCGTCACCGGCACCGAACACGTCGACCTCCGGCTGCGAAGCGTCCGACTTCGCCGGGATGCCGGCGGGCGCGATCGTGCTCATCCAGCGCGGCTTCTGCGGTGAGCTGACCAAGTGGCTCAACGCGCAGGCGGCGGGCGCCGGCGCGATCGTCTACATCAACGAGGGCAACGTGGGGGTGCCCGGCCGTGAGGACCCGCGCTGGTTCAACCTCGACGGTGCCGGGATCACGATCCCGATGACCGCCGCGCAGGTCGCGACCGTGGCCGACCTCGCCGGCAGCGTCCGCCAAGGCCTCGTGGGCAAGACCGTGCGCTTCCGGATCGACTGGCGCACGAACCCGGCGGTCCCGACCCAGAACGTGATCGCGGAGACCCGCACCGGCGACCCGAACAAGGTGATCGTCGTCGGCGCGCACCTGGACAGCGTCGGCACCGGCCCGGGCATCAACGACAACGGCTCCGGCTCGGCCGCGCTGATCGAGTTCGCGCACGAGTTGCGCGGCGTGTACCCGAAGAACAAGATCCGCTTCATCTGGTTCAGCGCCGAGGAGTCGGGGCTGCTCGGCTCGGAGGCGTACATCGCGAGCCTGCCGGCGAGCGAGCGGGCGAAGATCGCGGCGAACCTGAACTTCGACATGATCGGCTCTCCGAACTACGTCAACTTCGTCTACGACGGCGACCTGTCGGACTCGCCGCCGATCGGCGAGGACGTGTTCCACCCGGCCGCGCGGCCGTTCTCCGCGACGATCGAGAAGCTCTTCCTGGACTACTTCAAGTCCCAGCGGATCCCGACGCTGCCGACCGACTTCGACGGTCGCTCGGACTACGGCCCGTTCATCGCCAACGGCATCCCGGCCGGTGGCCTCTTCACCGGCGCCGAGGGCATCAAGACGCCCGAGCAGGCGGCGCTGTTCGGCGGCACCGCGGGTGAGCAGTACGACCCGTGCTACCACCTCGGCTGCGACAACGTGTTCAACAACTCCAACCGCGCGCTGGACCAGAACTCGGATGCCGCGGCGCACGTGCTGATCACGCTCGCGCAGAGCAAGATCCCGGACCGCCCGGCCGTCACGCCGGCGCCGCCGAGCGCGCGCCGGGGCGGGGCCCAGGCGCACGACCACCGCGATCTGCTGACCGCGATCGATCGCTGAACCCGGCGCGGGCGGGACGGCGCGCCGTCCCGCCCACCGCCATGGCTAGCGCTGGACCTTCGACCCGCGCCAGTCCGACTTCACGACGGCCCGCGCGCTCCGCTGCTTGGCGGTGACGGCCCGCGCGGCGCCGCCACCCGCGTTCGCGAGCGTCCGCGCCGCGTACCTGCCGGTCACGTACGCCGCGCCCTGGCTGAGCTGCTCGAACGCGGTCCAGTCGATGTTGTCGATCGTGTCGCCCGCGCCGTGGTAGTTGACGTCGAAGGCGACGTTCGGCAGCCCACCCCACTTGGTCGCCTGCGCCGCGGACTTGAGCTCCTCGGCGCCGGAGAACAGGCCACCTGCCGGCGTGCCGTTGTCCTGGAAGGCCTGGTAGTCCGAGCGGCCGTCGAACGCGGTCGGCTCCGTCGCGAGGCCCTGCGCGGCGAAGTAGTCCACGAACGCCTTCTCGATCTCCGCCGACCCCGGGTTCACGTCCGGCGCGGAGGCCGGCGGCGTGGAGTCGGAGAAGTCGCCGTCGTAGACGAGCTTCGCGTGGTTGGGGGAGCCGAGCATGTCGAAGTTGAGGTTCATCGCGATGTTCGCGAAGGCCGCGTCGGAGAGCTGGTTCACGTATTCGGTCGAGCCGATCAGGCCCTCCTCCTCGGCGCCCCACCAGGCGAAGCGCACCTTGTTCGCGGGCGCGCCCAGCTTCGCCAGCTGCACCGCGAGCTCGAGGTTGAACGCCGAGCCGGTGCCGTTGTCGTTGATGCCCGGGCCCTCGGGGACCGAGTCCAGGTGCGAGCCGACGAGCACGACCTTGCCCGGGTCGCCGCCGGGCGTCTCGGCGATGATGTTCGACGTCGAGCGCTCCTCGGTCCGGGTCGAGGTGTCCAGGTGCACGGTCGCGCCCTGCAGGGCCACGCCCTCGGCGTAGGAGACGCTGACGGACGGGATGCCGACCGCGACGCCGAGCGTGCCCGCGAACAGGTCCGTGCGCTCGGGGTCGGCGGAGTCGCCCTGGTTGAAGACGATCGCGCCGGCCGCGCCCGCGTCCTCGGCGTTGGCGATCTTGACGGCGAAGTCGCACGTGCCCCGCTGCACGAGCGCGATCTCGCCGGGCTGGAGCGCCGCGAAGTCGCCCGCCTCGCAGCCGCTGGTGCTGGCGCGCGGCGGGGTCGTGTTGATGTCGATCGCGCGCACCGCGGCCGTGACGTCGCCCGAGCCGGAGTAGTCGAACTGGGCGAAGTCCGTGTACTCGACGAAGCTGCGCGGCGTGGGCAGCGTCTGCTCCATCACCGGCGTCGCGAGCGTGCGGAAGAAGAGGAAGTCGAAGGGCTGCACCTGCGGCGTGTAGCCGGCGGCGCGCAGCGTGCTGACGACGTAGGCCTGGGTGGCGCCGTAGCCGGCGAGGCCCGAGGCGCGGTTGCCGCCGTTGAAGGTCGCGATCTCCTGCAGCGCGTCCAGGTGGCGACGCAGGCCGGCGGCGGTGATGACCCGCTTGGCGGTGTCGGCCGAGACCGGGGCCGGCGTGGGCGCCGGCGGCTGGGGCGCCGGGGGCGCGGGCGGGACCGGGGCGGGCTTGACGCTGATCTTGATCCGCCCGGCGGTCTTGCACGTCGAGGACGGCGAGCCGGTGCGGCGCACGCAGGCGACGAGCGAGTACGTGCCCGCCTTGAGCGTCGCCGGCACGGTGATCGACAGCGACAGCGAGCGGGCCTTGCCGGACTTGAGCGACTTTACGGCGTAGCCCTTCAGGTTCGTCTTCGAACCTTTCGCCGGCCGCAGCGACAACGTCAGCCGGCCCGCGGCGGCCTTGCGGCCCTTGGCGTTCGCGACGCGCGCGGTGAGCTTGAACGTGCTCCCGGTCTCGGCGCTCGCGGGCGGCTTGCCGACCCGGCTGACGCTCAGCTTGGCGGCCGGCTTCGGCTTGGCCGCGTGCGCCGCGGTGGGCGCGAGCGCACAGACGAGGGCTACACCGCAGGTGGCGGCACGCAGGGCGTGACTCAGCACCAGAACCTCCTGTTTGTTGGGGAGACGAAAACTCGTTCCGATACGGCCGGAACCCGTACCCGCTTACTACGTACCGTAGTCACGGCTTCCCTATGAGAATCGGCCCACCACGTTTGAAACCTGGTGTAGGTTTCCCATGAGGTCGGCATGAGGCCAAGCGCACGGCTTTTGAGAGGGGCCGTGCTCCAGGGCGTTGGGGCTCGCGCCGGCAGGGACAGTTGAGAGGGAAGTAGAGGGGCGATGGGATTGCCTAACCGGAGGGTGCTTGGCGCAGCCATGGCTGCGGTCGTTCTCGGTCCGCTTGCGATAGCGGGAACCGCCGACGCGGTCGACATGAAACGACCGTCGGTGTTCCAACGCGGAGCGACGGGCGCGGCGTCGTTGTCGGACGGGATCACGACAGGACCCGCGGGTTCGTTCCAGGCCGCGGGTGTCCGCACGGCGACGTTCTCGACCACGGGCCAGCACGGCGTCAACGTCGATCACCTGCCGACCGCGAAGGAGCACGTCGAGCTGCTCGGCAAGCTCGAGCTCGAGACCCCCGCGGAGTACCGCTACAACCCGTCGACCGGTGCGCCGGACCCGACGCAGCCGGGCCTCGTGGCGGGCCAGATCGCCGACGTGTCGGTCTACAAGAACGCGGCCTACCTCGCGTCCTGGTCCGAGCCGAGCTGCAAGCGCGGCGGCTTCTTCTCGGTCGACATCACCGACCCCGCCAAGCCGAAGCAGCTGGCGTTCGTGCCCGCCCTCGAGGACACCTACCACGGTGAGGGCACGCACACGATCACGCTGGACACGGCGAGCTTCAAGGGCGACGTGCTGGCGGTCAACAACGAGTCCTGCGGCCCGGTCGGCGAGGGCGGCTTCGACCTCTACGACGTGAGCGACCCGGCCAACCCGAAGACGCTGGTCCAGGCCGCCGGCGACCGCACCCCGGACGACGACACGGCGTCCGGCGAGGACCCGTCGGTCGCGGCCAACAGCGCCCACTCGATCTTCATCTGGCAGGACGGCGCGAAGGCCTACGCCGTCATCGTGGACAACACCGAGGCCCACGACGTCGACATCTTCGACATCACCGACCCGCGCAACCCGGTCTTCGTCGCCGACCTCGACCTGTTCGAGGTCGCCGAGGCGCAGGACGTGGACATCGCCGACACCGGCGCCAACGGCCAGCTCGGCTTCCTGCACGACATGACCGTCAAGCACATCAACGGCGTGCCGGTGATGCTGGCGTCCTACTGGGACGCGGGCTACATCAAGCTCAACGTCGCCGACCCGGCGAACCCCGTGATCCTCGGTGACACCGACTTCGGCGAGGAGGATCCGCTCGTCGACATCCCGGGCACCGACGAGCCGTGGTCGCTGCCGGAGGGCAACGGCCACCAGGGCGAGTTCAGCCACGACAACAAGTACATCCTGGCCGCGGACGAGGACTTCGACCAGTACCGCGCGATCGGCCTGATCGACGAGGAGGAGTTCGGGCTGCTGCAGTTCACCGCGTGGGGCAACCCGTCCCAGGGGCCGGCGGTCACGCCGAGCACGCCGCTCGAGGGCACCGTCGTCTACATCGGGCAGGCCTGCAACCCGGCGACGATCCCGGCGGCGACCGGGACCGCGACGATCGCCGTCGCCGAGCGCGGCGGCACCCTCCCGGACGGCGTCACCGCCTGCGGCTTCCAGAACAAGGCGGAGAACGCCGACACCGCGGGCTACGACGGTCTCGTCATCATGAACAACGCGACGAACGCCGCTCCGCAGTGCGACAACGGTGTGATCAACATGTCGTTCGCGGGCTACACCCGTGACCTCATCTCCGTGATGGTCACGCGCGAGGTCGGCATGCTCATGCTCGGCGCCTACGACCCGGACACGTACTTCTGCAACCCGGGCGGAACGATGACGCCGGCGCCGGCGATCGGCACCGTAGGCAACCCGATCAGCCTCTCCGGCGCCTTCGACGGCTGGGGCTACACGCACCTGTACGACAACTCGGGAGCGGACCCGGTCGCGGTCGACCACTTCGCGATCGAGGAAGCCCTCGACGAGCGCTTCGCCGTCGGCTTCGGCGATCTGTCGGTGCACGAGTTCGCGACCGACCCGACGGAGAACCTGGCGTACACCTCGTACTACGCGGGCGGCCTGCGCGTGCTCGGCTTCGGGCCCGGCGGCCTCGAGGAGGTCGGCAAGTTCATCGACAAGGGCGGCAACAACTTCTGGGGCGTGGAGACCTACACCCAGAACAACCAGCGCCTGATCGCCGCCTCCGACCGTGACCACGGCCTGTACCTGCTCAAGTACACGGGCAAGGGCGCGGCGGCGGCCCCGACGTGCTTCAACGTCGGCGTCAACGGCGCGCAGAACGCGGCGTCCAGCTTCGACCTGAGCTGCACGGACGCCAACAGCAACCCGCTCACGTACTCGATCGTCTCTCAGCCGGCGAACGGCACGCTGACGGTCGAGGGCAAGACGGTGCGCTACACGCCGAACGCCGGCTTCACCGGCACGGACTCGTTCACCTACACCGCCAACGACGGCGCCGCGAGCTCGGCTCCGGCGTCGGCGAGCGTGGCGGTCGCCGTTCCGGTGCCCGCTCCGGGCCCCGGCCCGACGCCGCAGCCCGGCCCGAAGGCGGGCGCGTGCGCGAACGACATCTTCGGCACGGTGGCGCGCGACCTGATGGCCGGTACGGGCGTCGGCGAGCGGCTCATCGGTGGGCGCGGCAACGACGTGATCGACGGCAACGGCGGCGCCGACTGCCTGCTGGGCGAGGCCGGCAACGACCAGCTCAGCGGTGGCCTCGGTGACGACGACCTCACGGGTGCGGCCGGCAACGACACGCTCGAGGGCGACGCGGGCAAGGACGAGCTCTCCGGCGGTGCCGGGACCGACCTGCTCGACGGCGGCAGCGGCAACGACTCGCTCAGCGGCGGCGACGGCGCGGACAAGATCGTGGCCGGCGCGGGCACCGACTCCGTCAAGGGCGGGGCCGGCAACGACACGATCAGCGTCCGCGGCGGCGGGCGCGACACGGTCGACTGCGGCGCGGGTCGCGACACCGTGACCGCTGACAAGACGGACCGCGTGAACCGCAACTGCGAGGTGGTCCGGCGCAAGTAGTGATGGACACTCTGGGCGGGCGCTCCGGCGCCCGCCCGTTGTGGTGGCTGGTCGTGCTCACGCTGGCGCTGCTCGTGGCGGCGCCGGCGGGGGCGCGCAGCGAGGCCGCCGCCCCGCTCCCGCACTGCGCGGGCGGGAGCGGCCGGACGATGGACGACTCGGTGCCGCCGCCGCCCGACGACCGCGACTGCGACTTCGTCAAGGACAACGTCGACAACTGCCCGCCGCCACCCGGCACGAGCGAGGATCTGCGCACGCGCAATCCGAACCAGGCCGACTCGGATGGCGACGCGACGGGTGACTGGTGCGAGGCCGACGACGACGCCGACGGCGTCCCGGACTGGAGCGACGGGCAGGTCGAGTACAACTCGACGCGCGTCAAGCGCGACAACTGCCGGACGATCGTCAACCCGCTGCAGGAGGACGACAACCACAACGGGGTCGGCAACCTCTGCGAGTTCGACACGGACCGCGACGGGCACTTCGACACCGAGGACAACTGCCCGAACGCGCCCAACCCGGACCAGTCGGACCTCGACAGCGACCGGGTCGGCGACGTCTGCGACAACGACGACGACGGCGACTACACGCGTGACGGCGAGGACAACTGCCCGCTGATCCCGAACCCCGACCAGCTCGACGCGGACGCGGACGGCATCGGTGCGATGTGCGACGACAACGACACGCCGCCCGCCCCGCCCGACCCCACCCCCGTGCCGACCGTGCCGGGCAGCGGTGACGGCGGTCCCGACACGCCGGGCGGCGGCACCGCGAACGTCAACGACCGGCAGGCGCCACGGGTGACCGTGCGCGTCGCGTTCTCCCCGCGTGTGGACGAGGTGCAGGACGGGCTCGTCGTGCGGGTGACCTGCTCGGAGGCGTGCGCGGCCAAGGCGGCGTTGACGGTCTCCAAGGCTACTTCGCGCAAGCTCAAGCTGCGTTCCGGCCTGACCACGGTCGGGAGCGGCGAGGCGAGCCTGGAGGCCGCGGCCTCCACCTACGCGTTCGTGCGCTTCGACGCCCGCGCGAAGGCTCGCCTCCTGAAGGCCAAGCGCACCGAGCTCACGCTCAAGCTCACGATCACCGACCCGTCCGGCAATGTGCGGCGCGTGTCGGAGTCGTTGTCGTTGCGCCGCTAGGCGCGCAGGCGGATCCGCGGCGCGTTGCGCGCCGCGGAGTTGCCCGCCGCGTCGGTCGCGACGACCGACAAGCGGACGGTGACGCGGCGCTTGCGCTTGAGCGCCTTCTTGGCCTCGCGCAGCGCACGGCCCGTGAGCTTGATCGCCAGCTCGGCGCCGCCGCCGGCGACGTTGATGCGGGCGGAGGCGTTGTCGAGCGGGAGCGAGATGTCGCCGGCGTCGAGGAAGCCCGAGGCGCCGATCGTCCCGCGCTCGCTCGAGGTCGCGGCGACGCGGACGACGGCCCTCTTGCCGAGCTTCTGCAGCGTGACCGCGCTGGCGTCGACCTTCGGGGGCGTCTTGTCGGCCTGGATGCCGACCGTGTCCGGCGGCGGCGCCGTCTTCGTGCGCGTCACGGTCTCGCAGTCGCCGGCGACGACGTCCAGCTCGTCGGCGTCGACGCGATCGCTGCCGTCGCCACAGCGCACGCTGTCGGCGAGGCCGTCGCGCACGACGACGCTGTCGTCGCCCGGGCCCGCGTCGACGTCGTCCGTGCCGAGCCCGGCGGTGACGACGTCGTTGCCGCCGCCCGTGGCGAGCCGGTCGTTGCCGTCACCGCCGTCGACGGAGTCGACCAGGTCCCCGGTGGTGATCACGTCCGCGCCTGCGCCGCCGAGCACGATCGCCGGCAGGCCGGGGGTGATCGTGGCCGTGTCCTCGCGGTCGCCGAGGTCCACGCGCACGCGCGTGATCCCGCCGCTGGGGCAGAAGGCCTGGATCACCCAGAAGTTCGGCTCGCCGGTGATGTCGCCGGGCCGGCAGGTGCCGACGTCCGTGCCGCCGTCCACGGTCGGGTCCAGGAACTCGATGTCGCCGCCCGTCGCGCGCACGGTGAGCGTGTTCAGCGACGTCGCGTCCTGGGACAGGTACACGGCCTCGCTGCCGAGCACGCGGATCAGCGAGTGCGCGCCGGCGGCGGCAGGGGCGACCACCAGCAGGGCGGCCGCCAGTAGGAGTCCGCCGAGCAATGGGCGGTGCGCCTGATGTGGTGCAGCCGCCAGTGCCTCGGGCCGCGCGCTCGAGCGTGGCGTGCCCCTGGCACGTGAGCCGAGTGGGTGGCGCGAGGTGCCGCGGATGTGCCGCAGCAGGTGTGCCGGTATTGCTCGGTGGGCTCCTACGGGCGGAAGCGATCTCGCCACGTCTTGCCTCCGTCCTGGGTCTCGATGATCGAGCCGTCGCTGAGCGCGACGAACGCGCGCTGGGGCCCGACCGCGTGGATCTCGTAGGGCTCGCCGCCGACCTTGCCGACGTCTTCCCAGCGCGTGCCGCCGTCGGTGGAGACGCTGAACGTGCCGTCCTTGGTCGCGCGGTAGAGCGTCTTCGCGTCCGGCCAGGCGAGCCGGATGCCGTCGGCGGGCGCGAGCGGGCGCCAGGACTCGCCGCCGTCCTCGGTGCGGAACAGCTCGGTGTCGGTGGAGGCGACGATCCGGTTCTCGTCCGCCGGGTCGACCTCGAAGTCGATGATCAGCCCGCGCGGCGTGAACGCCTCCTCGAAGGTCTTCCCGCCGTCGGGCGAGATCAGCATCGCCGACAGCACCGCGTCGAACGCGTAGAGCTTGCCGTGGCGCAGGATGATCTTGTGCAGGTCGGCGTCTGCCATCCGCGCGACCGCGGACCAGGTCTTGCCGCCGTCGTCGGAGCGGATCAGCCCGAGGAAGTTCGGCAGCGTGCCGAGCTTGTCCGGATGGCCGCTGCCGAGCAGCTGGTTCGGGCCGGAGGCGCGCAGCTCGAGGAACGTGCCGACGGTCGCCGTCTTGCCGGCGTCGTGGATCGTGCCCTTGACCGGCGTGACCGTCTTGCCGTCGGCGCTGATGCGGAAGAAGCCGCGGTTCGTGGTCAGCAGGAAGTCGTTCGTGGCCGGGTCGATGTCCAGCGTGTTGACCAGCGGCGGCTTCTTCTTGAGGTCCACCAGCCGGTCCGACGGCGCCCGCGGCGGCGCGGCGTCCTTGGCCGGCTCGCCACCGTCCCCACCGCAGGCGGCGAACGCGGACGCGAGCGCGGCGAGCACGAGCGCCCGCCTCACGTGGACCCCGCCTGGGCGAGCAGCCATAGCGCCAGCGTCGTGAACCCGACCATGATCCCGAGCATCCAGTATTGGGAGCGGACGGCCAACCGGGCCTCACCGTAGAGCGCGAGCGCCCGGTCGTGCGCCAGCACCAGCGCCGCGACGTGCCCGGCGACGACGAGCGCCACCTGCAGGTACCACGTCGCGTTCTGACTCAGCACGCCGTAGTCGATGCCGTCCTTCGCCCACCCGAACAGGTCCCAGCCCGCGCCGAACGGGTCGGACGCCGTGTAGCGGATCGCCTGGCCTTCGATGACGAGGAACGAGAGGTAGTGCGCGGCGACGTAGACCGCGGCGATCGGCACCAGCGAGTGCACGAACGCGCGCGCGAGCGTGGTCGTGTCGGGGCTGCCGGGCACGCTCTGCGCGCCCGCCATGCCCAGGCGGTAGAAGCCGCCGATGAGCGCGATCGCGAGCAGCAGGCCGATCGTCCCGGCCGGGATGTTCTCCGCGCCGCCGAGCGCGTCGCCGACGCTCCGCCACGCCGCGCCCTGGCTCAGGCCGTCATAGGTGACGGTGCCGATCATCACCACGACGAAGCCGACGATCCCTGGCGGGCGCTCCAGCGGCGGCAGCCCGCCGAGCAGCGGCCGCACGCCGACCACGCCCTCGCGCTTCTCCAGCGGCGAGATCCGTGAGAGCAGGTTGAAGTAGACCGAGAAGCCCTCGCCGCG
This sequence comes from Solirubrobacter phytolaccae, assembly GCF_027587195.1. Taxonomy (GTDB): domain Bacteria; phylum Actinomycetota; class Thermoleophilia; order Solirubrobacterales; family Solirubrobacteraceae; genus Solirubrobacter; species Solirubrobacter phytolaccae. The sequence continues at coordinate 39,843 of NZ_JAPDDP010000064.1, forward strand.
GCGCAGCCAGGTCTCGGTGCCGTAGACGGCGCAGCCGATCCAGGTGAGCACCGAGTAGACGGCGGCGGCGGTCGCGAGCCGCGCGGGGTGCTCGCCCCAGCCGCTGACCAGCTCGAACCACGTGAACCCCAGCAGCGCGAGCGCGGCCGGCCAGACGCCGAGGCGCTCGGGGTAGGGGCGGACGCCGCGCAGCTGCAGCGCGCGCCCGACCGCGCGCCACGGGTTGAAGGCGCGGAAGACGTCGCCGAGGAGCACGCTCGCGAACGCCATCCCGACCCAGAACGTGATCAGCACGAACACGGGCGCGAAGTTCGACAGCGGGTCGTCCGGCCCCAGGTAGCCGGCGAGGATCGCCGTCACGAGCAGCAGGACGCCGACCGCCCCGCACACGACCTCCACGGCGCGCGAGCCCAGCGCGGCGCCGCCCGGAAGCGGCCGCCACCGCGGCTCCTCGAGCCGCGGCTTGGACCACAGCACGCCGAGCGCCGCGAAGGACACGAGCAGCACGAGCGCCGCCGCCCACCCGAACAGCCACTCCGGGATCGGCAGGTTCGCGCGCTGCACGAGCCCGTGGGCGTGCGCGGGCGCGGCCGCCAGCAGGAACGCCGCGGCCCCGCCGCCGGCGATGACCGTCCGCTGTCCGGCGCGCAAGGTCAGCGGCGGATCGCGAAGAAGACCTGGACGCCCTTGCTGCAGCGGAAGGTCATCTTGGAATCCTTGAAGTCCTTGCAGGTGAAGCCGGCCGGCTTCCGCTTGGACGTCAGGTACGACTTCGCGCTCTTCATCGCGCTCGCGCACCGGATCTGGTCGGCCTTGATGACGTAGTTGCGCTTCGCGACCACCAGCGGCCCACAGGTCCGCGGCGGAACCGTCGCTCCGGCCCCCACCGGAAACGCGATCGCGACCACAACCGCCAGCACGGCGGACACTCCCACAACCCTCACGCTGGGAACGGTACCGCTAAGTGACGGTAATGAGAACCGCCACCGTGTCGATTTCCTAACCCGCCAGTTCGGCCACCGCGGCGAGGAGCCGCTCGGTGTCCGACGCGTCGTTGTAGTGCAGGAACCCGGCCCGGATGCCGCCGTGCGGGGCGAGGCCGAGCACGCGCTCGAGCTCCCACGCGTAGTAGTTGCCGTTCCACACCGAGATCTCACGCTCAGCTAGAGCCTTAGCCACGACGTCCGGGTGATGGCCCTCGACGGTGAACATCAGCGTGGGGGCGCGGTCGGCGGCGTCGCCGTAGAGCGTCACGTGGTCCATCGCCTTCAGGCCCTCGAGCGCCTGGGCCATCAGGCCCTCCTCGTGCGCGCGGACCTGGTCGAAGTCCAGCTCGAGCATGTACTCGGCGGCCGCGCGCACGCCCGCGAGCGACTCGAACGGCAGCGTGCCGAGCTCCCAGCGGTCGGGCGCCTCGTCCGGCGCCGGGTTGAGCTTGTCGGGGTGAAAGGCGGACAGCAGCTCCGGGCTGGCGCAGAGCACGGACACGTGCGGGCCGAACCACTTGTAGGCCGAGCAGGCGAGCACGTCGGCGCCGATCGTCGCGAGGTCGTAGCGCCGGTGCGGGGTGGCGTGGACGGCGTCGATGTAGACCTTCGCGCCGACGGCGTGCGCGGCGGCGACGATCCCGTCGAGGTCAGGCACGGTGCCGACCGCATTCGAGGCGGCGGTGACCGCGACCCACTTGGTGCGCTCGCTCAACACGGCCTCGACCGCGGAGGCGGGCAGCTCCAGCGTGCCCTCGGTGGGCTCGGCGAATTTGACCGTCACGCCCGCGCGCTCGGCGGCGATCACCCACGGGCGCACGTTGGAGTCGTGGTCCAGGCGCGTGCAGACGATCTCGTCGCCCGGCTCGAGCCCGCGCACGACGGTGGCCGCGAAGCGCATCGTGGTCGCGGTGAAGCTCGGGCCGAAGAAGATGCCCTCCGGGTCGCCGCCGAGCAGGGTCGCGCACGCGGAGCGCGTGCTCGCGACGAGCTCGTCGGTGGCGATCGCCTGCTTGAACGCGCCGCCGTGGTTGGCCATCGAGCCCGAGCGCATGAAGTCGGACATGGCGTCGATCACGCTGTCGAGCACCTGGCTGCCGGCGGCGCCGTCCAGGCGCGCCCAGCCGTCCGACAGGCCGGGGAAGCGGTCACGGTTCATGACTGGGCGATCTCCTCGGCGAGCTCGATGTCGTGGTCGTAGGACAGGACGTGCGAGGCCTGGACGGGATCGAGCCAGCGCAGCTCGTCGACCTCGTCGTTGGGCTCGAAGTCGCCGCTCTCGACCTCCATCAGCCAGTAGCGGACGGCCTTCGAGCGACCCTTGCGGTCGTCGTAGTAGACGGGGGAGAGCTCCTCGCCGAGCGTGCAGCGCAGCCCGGTCTCCTCCCACACCTCACGCAGCGCGCACTCCTCCCAGGTCTCACCCGGATCGAGCTTGCCCTTCGGCAGCGACCAATCGTCGTAGCGGGGACGATGGACGACCGCGATCGCGCCATCCTCGCGGCGGATGACCCCACCCGCGGCCTTGACCTCTGCCTCTTCCGGCTGCATGGCGCGCCATCCTGGCAGAACATTGGCCATTTGTCGGGGTCGTGTTCTCAGGTTGCCCGTCTAGATTCGGCGCATACGCCGTGGAGGGCTGATCGGGGTGGTGGTGCTGGCGGCGCTCGCGCTGCCTGCGTCCGCGCGCGCGGACGTGGAGCTGGACCCCGCCACGGACACGGTGCGCGTCGCCGCGAACCTCGACGGGACGCTGACCGCGCCCGCCCCCGGCACGGCGGCGGCGATCGGCCTCCGGTACGTGCGCGAGCACCGCGCCGCGTTGGGCCTGAACGCCGCTGACCTCGAGACGCTCGGCGACCCGACGGTCGAGACGTTCGCCGGCATCCGCCAGGTGCGCTGGCCGCAGGCGGTCGACGGGATCGAGGCCGCCGACGCGGAGCTGCGCGTGAACGTGACCGACGACGGCCGCGTGCTGAGCGTGCTCGGCTCGCCCTCGTCGGACCTGCCGACGGACACCACGCCGCGCCTGGCGAAGCCCGACCCGGACGCCGAGCTGACGATCTACGACGATCGGCTGGCGTACCGCTACGAGGACGAGGTCGCGCCCGACGCGATCTACGACGTGATCACGGACGCCGACACCGGCCGTGTGCTGCGCAAGACGAACCTCGTCAAGTCGGTGGACGCGGAGGTCTGGGACCTGCACCCCTCGGACACGGTCGATCCCCATCTGTTCGACATCGGCCCGTGGCTGAGCACGCCGACCAGCACCCGGCTCTTCAGCCAGTGGATGCACGTGTACTCGGACGTGAACGACAACAACGCCGCCGACAGCACCGAGGAGGTCGTGCCGGGGACGTACCCGGCGACGTTGATCACGACCGGCGGCGCCTGCACGCCGGCCAAGCCGTGCACGTGGACCGCCATCAACCCGCAGCTGAACCGTGAGCAGAACGCGGTGCAGGCGTTCTACCTCGCGAACCGCTTCCGCGAGCACCTGCGGGACGCGGTCGGCTTCGACTTCGGCACCGACCGGCTCCTGCTGGAGACCAACGACGGCGGCGGGACCAACAACGCGAACATGTACACGCCGCCCGCGGGCCGGTCGCCGCGGATGCAGATGTACCGCTGGTCGAGCACGCGCTTCCGCACCATGAACAGCGGCGACGACGCTTCGATCCTCTTCCACGAGTACGCGCACGGGCTGACGAACCGGCTCGTCAAGTACCCCGACGGCGTCGGCGCGCTGAGCTCGTGGCAGGCGGGCGCGATGGGCGAGGGCTGGAGCGACTTCTACGCCAAGGACTTCATCGTCTCCAGCGGGCTCGAGAACGACTCGACGACGCCGGGCGAGATCCACATGGGCGAGTACACCGACGCGCTGCCGAACTCGATCCGCAGCAGCGCGCTCGACTGCCCGGCCGGCAGCGGCGGCAGCTGCCCCGGCTACACGTACGGCGACTTCGCGCACGTCACCAGCGGGCCCGAGGTCCACTACGACGGCGAGATCTGGGCGCAGACGCTGTGGGACGTGCGGACCGAGATCGGCTCCAGCGACGCGCTGCGCCTCATCACCGCAGCGCTGAAGCTCTCCCCGCCCGAGCCGTCGTTCCTGGACATGCGCAACGCGATCCTGCTGGCCGCGGCCGCCGATCCCGCGGCGCTGCGGGCGAAGCTCTGGGCCGTGTTCGCCAAGCGCGGGATGGGCTTCTATGCGAGCGCGACGGACGGCGCCGACATCGCGCCGGTGGAGGACGACAGCCTCCCGCCGGTCGCGGGCACGCCGCTCGGCACCCTCACGGGCACGGTCGTCGACGCCGCCGGGAACCCGGTGGTCGACGCCACCGTCAGCATCGGCGGGGTGCTCACGGCCAAGACGAACTCGGCCGGTCAATACACGCTCGCGAACACGCCGGTCCGCACGTACGAGCACGTCATCGTCACCGCCGCGGGCTACGACCGGACGGTGCTCGAGGACGTCGCGGTCCCGGGCGTGGCGGACGCCACCATCCGCCGCAACTGGGCGATCGGCGCGACGCTGCGCTCGACGGCGGGCAGCGAGAACGCCGAGATGGGCTGCGGGCCCAAGCAGGCCTTCGACGGCGTCCCGGGCAGCACGTGGTCGACGTCCCAGCCGGGCGGCGACAAGGAGCTCGTCCTGCAGCTGCCGGAGCCGATCAACGTCACCGGCTTCGGCGTCGACCCCGGCGCGGGCTGCGGGGACACCGAGAGCTCTTCGACGGCGCAGTTCCAGATCGCGGTCGGGCCGAGCGCGACCGGGCCATGGACCGACGTTGCGGTCACCGGCACGCTGACCGCGGCGGATCGCCACGTGATGAAGGTGTTCCCGACCACCCGCAGCAACGTCACGTTCGTCCGGATGCTGCCGATGAGCACCCAGACCGCGAACGTGGACTACATCGACCTGTCCGAGTTCGCCGTCTACGGCACGCAGGTCGGCGCGCGGCTCGTGACCACGCCGGCCGCGAACGCCGCGAGCCGGACGGCGACGTTCACGTTCGCCGGCGGGACGGGTTACCAGTGCCAGTGGGACGCCGGCGCGTTCGAGCCGTGCGTGTCACCGGCGACAAGGACGATGAGCGAGGGCGCGCACACCTTCACGCTGCGGGCGAGCGACGACCCGACGGACATCTCGTACGCGTGGACGGTGGACACCGTCGCGCCGACGGTGGCGATCTCAGGTGCCTCCGTGAGCGACGACGTGGCCACGTTCACGTTCGCCGCGACCGACGCCACGGCGCTCACGTACCGGTGCACCTTCGACGGGTCGACGGCGCCGTGCGCCTCGCCCGCCTGGTACGCCGGGCTCGGCGACGGGACGCACAACTTCCAGGTCACCGCGACCGACGCGGCGGCCAACGCGGCGTCCGCGTCCCGGTCCGTGACCGTCGACGTGACCGCACCGGAGACCACGATCAGCTGGGCGCCGCCGCCGATCCTCACCACGCGCGACTTCACGTTCGCGTTCGGGGCGAGCGAGCCGTCGACGTTCGTCTGCTCGGTCGACGGCGTGCCGGCGCAGCCGTGCACGAGCCCGCTCGCACTGACCGGGCTCGCGGAGGGCGCGCACAGCCTGGAGGTGACCGCGGTCGACGCCTCCGGCCGGGCCGATCCGACTCCCGCGCGCAGCGACTTCACCGTGGTCATCCCGGGTCTGCCACCGGCGCCGAACCCGACGCCGACCGCCACGGCGACCCCGCGTCCGCCGCTGCCGCCGCTGGCGCTCGCTTCCGCGACGGCCGCGAAGACCGTGTCGAAGAAGACCGGGCGCGTGAAGGTCACGCTGCGCGGCACCCGCGGGGCGACGGTCACCGTGCGGGCGAAGCTCGGCTCGCGGGTGGTCGGGAAGACGACCAAGACGCTGCGCGGCACGTCGCTGGCGTTCCAGCTTGCGCTTGACAAGAAGCGGCTCACGGTCGGCAAGACGGTCACGGTCACGCTCACGGGCAAGGGGTCCGGAATGGCCACTGGGACCCGAACGCTCAAAATCCGGGTCAACCGCTGACGTCAGCGTCCGGACTTCCGGCGCCTGGCCGGACGTCCAGCGCGGCCCTCGGACGTGCGTCCAGAGGGCTCAAAAAGTCACCCCGGCGTCCGAATTTGTGCGTACAGTCGCCGCTCTGCCTGTCCAGCAGCCCGATCAGCGGATTCTCTTTGCACGCCAGCGACGCTGGATTCGTGTCGCTGCGTCCTGCGCGCTCGGCAGCATGCTGCTGCTCTACGTCACCCCGATCGCGCAGGCCGCCCCGGGTGACCAGGCCGACCCGCCGCTTCCCGGCGTCGTCAGCCCGCAGCTGACGTTCCCTCAGTACGAGCCGCCTAAACCGAATCCTTCCGACGAGCGGGAAACGTCGGCCGAAGAGCCCAAGGTCGAGGACGCCGAGCCCGCGGAGCAGCCCGCCGAGCCGGCCCCGCAGCCCCCGCAGACGGCGCCCGCGCAGACGCAGGAGCAGGCGCCCGCGCAGCCCCAGCCGGCCGCGCCCGCCGAGCAGCCCGTCGTCGACAAGGACGACTACGCCGTCGAGAAGCCCGCGCCGGCCGAGTCCGAGGAGGACGAGGCCCCGCTGACCGACCGCGACGAGTCGAGCCCGATGGCGCCGATGTCGAGCGACCAGGTCACCCAGGGCCACCGCCAGGCCGCCCCGGACCCGCTCGCCGAGGCCGCCCCGCAGCCCGCCGTCTCCCTCACCGAGACCCAGCAGCTGCTCGAGAAGGCCGCGACCGCGCCGACCCCGACGCCCGTCCCGGTCACCCCGGCCCCGGCCCCGGCCACCGCCGCGGTCGTCGCGCCGGTCACCACGAGCGACGCCCCCGTCGCCGCGGCGAGCACCGCCGCGTCGTCGGACGCCGCCGCGCCCGCGGGCGAGTCCGCGTCCGCTGGCAAGGCTCCCTCGGGTGCCGCCGCCGGACGCATGTGCCACGGCCGGCACGAGCAACGCCGCGGCGAGCGGGAGTGTGA
>NZ_JAPDDP010000065.1 GCF_027587195.1 Solirubrobacter phytolaccae
GACAGACCCGGCGCCGCTGCGCTGACGTCCCAATGAGCCGGCTGCGCCGGAAAGCGCCCGCGCTCGCGGGCCAACACGTCATTGCCACCCAGACGCGAGTCATCCGTCACTTTGGGCCCCCACAGGGCCCCAACCGACGGAGCACTCCCGTCATCCGTCACTTAACGCCCCTCACGGGCGTCAACTGACGGATCGCTCCCGTCATCCGTCACTTGACCCCCTGTGCGGGGGTCAACTGACGGATCACCCCACGGACGAACGCGCGGCCCGCGCCCGGGCGCAACCCGGCGCAGCCGCTCATCCGCACAAGAGCGCACCGGCCGCGACGGGTCAAGAAATTTCTTGACGCGACGCCCGACGGTGTGGTCCCCGAGCCACGCAACGCACACCGCGCGCCACCCGAGCTGAACGCCGCTACGAAGGCGGCTTAAACTGCCCCGCCGTGAACGTTGCGCCGTCGGGGTCGCGGAGCACCGTGATCCGCTGCCACGGGATGTCGAAGGGCTCGACGAGCACCTCGCCGCCGAGCTCGCGGGCGCGGGCGGCGGCCTGGTCCGCGTCGGCGACCGAGATCGTGACGTGCCAGCGCGGGCCGCCCTTGTCCATCGGCTCGAACCAGGCCACCGTGTCCGTGAACCGCGGCGGGGCGCCGCTCTCGGCGTGACGGGTGCGGACACCCGGATCGATCGTCTCGAGGTAGTCCCCGTACTCGGGCACGACGATCGTGATCGAGGGCTCGCCGCCGACGTCGACCGCGTCGAACTCCCAAGGGAACACCGCGCCGTAGAAGCGCTTCGCGGCCTCCATGTCGGCGGTGACGAGGTTGGACCAGTTCCAGCTGCCGGGCGCGTTGACGACCTCAGCGCCGATGTGCGTGTTCGCCTGCCAGACGGCGAAGGTCGCCCCTTCGGGATCGGCGCACATCGCCATCCGCCCGGCGTCGAGCACGTCGTGCGGCTCGACGAGCACGCGGCCGCCCGCCGCACGGACCCGCTGCGCCGCCTCATCCGCGCTGTCCACCGCGATGTAGGTCGTCCACCCCACGTGCTCGAGACCGTTGTCCCACGAGCCGATCGCCGCCACGAGCCCGCCATCCACCGTCGCCTCGAAGTACGTCTCCGACGCCCCGGGCGGCATCTGGTCGGCCAGTTCCCAGCCGAGTACCCCGCTGTAGAAGGCCACTGCCGCCTTCGTGTCGGGGCGGGCGCTGTCGATCCAGCAGGGCACTCCAGCGGGGTATCGATCTCGCTTGGGCATGAGCGCATCATGAAGGCCATAGCGGTCAGCTCCTGGCCTCAATCCGGAAGGTGCGGCATCGCGATCCCGGGGTCCCGACCGACGAGCACGCCACGCGTGATCGAGGCACCGCCGAAGCGGTCTCGCACGTCGTCCACCGCCGCGTCCAGCCGCGACGCTTTCGTCTCGTCCAGCGGCAGGGCGAGCTGCACGGCCTCGGCGTCCTCGAGGTTCGTCAGCGAGAGTCCGAGCAGCGTCACCCCCTCGCGCTCGATCGTCGGCATCGCGCCCGCGAGCAGCTCCCGCGCGGCCGCGAGAATCGGCCGCGTGTCCGCGGTCGGCGCGCCGAGCGTCTGCGAACGCGTCGCGCGCGAGAAGTCGTCGAAGCGCAGCCGCAGGATGATCGTCCGGCACACACGGCGAGCGGTCCGCAGGCGCCGCCCGATCCGATCCACGAGCGCGACCAGCGTCGCGTCCAGCGCCTCGGGCGTCTTCGGCCCGCGCCGGCCGAGCGCGCGCTGACCACCGATCGAGCGGCGACGCACCCCGGTCCGCACGCGTCGCGCGTCCCGGCCGTGCGCGAGCGCGTGGAGCTGATGCCCCGCGGCCTTGCCCACCAACGAGACGAGCATCTCCTCCGGCAGCTCCGCGACCTGCGCGACGGTCACGATCCCGCGCGCGTGCAGCTTGCCCGCCGTGACCTTGCCGACACCCCACACGCCTCCACCGGCAGCGGGTGCAGGAACGCGAGCTCGCCGTCCACCGGCACCACGAGCAGGCCGTCCGGCTTGGCCTGCGCGGAGGCCACCTTGGCGAGGAACTTCGTGCGCGCTACGCCGACGGTGATCGGCAACCCGACCTTGTCGCGCACCCGGACACGCAGGCGCTCGGCGATCTCCGCCGGCGTCCCCGCGATCCTTTCCATCCCGCGCACGTCGATGAACGCCTCGTCGATCGACAGCCCTTCCACGAGCGGCGAGGTGTCCTCGAACACCTTGAAGACCGCCTTGCTGGCCTTCGTGTACGCGTCGAAGCGCGGCGGGACGAAGATCAGCCCCGGGCAGAGCTTCTTCGCCGCCCACCCGCCCATGCCGCCCGCCACGCCGTACGCCTTCGCCTCGTAGGACGCGGCGGTGATGACGCCCCCGCCGACCGCGATCGGCTTGCCCATCAGCCGCGGGTTGTCGCGCTGCTCCACCGACGCGAAGAACGAGTCGAGGTCAGCGTGGAGAATCGTTCCGTCCGCACCATGCACGAACGTATGTTCGCATGGGATGCGGACGGACGGCGATGTCTGGACTAGGTCGCCTGCAGCACGAGCCGAGGAACCGGCCGGGTCCGCCAGGCCTCGAACGCCACCACGAGCGCGAGCGCGGCGATAACGGAGCCGAAGATCTCGAACGTCGTCTGCAGGCCGAGCGTGTTGACCACCGAGCCCGCGATGATCGCCGGCACCGAGATCGCCAGGTAGGCGACGATGTAGAACGCCGACATCACCGCGCCGCGGTGGTCGGGCGGGATCGCCACCGACAACGCGCGCAGCGCGCCGAGGAAGGCCACGCCGAAGCCGCCTCCGCCGATGATCGCGCCGGCCCAGAAGAGACCCTCGGACGCGGAAGCTGCCGACAGGACGATCAGGACCATCCCGAGCGAGAGCGCGAGCGAGCCGTAGGCCGCGCCCGCCCACGGCGCCGTGCGCCCGAACAGGAGCTGGGCCGCCGCACCCGAGCCCGCGAGGGCGAAGATGCTCAGCCCGACGACGAGATGGTTCGGCGTGTGGAACAGCGTCGCCGACAGCTGCGGCCCGAGCGACAGGAAGAGCCCGCCGATCGACCACGAGGAGATCACGCCGAGCGCCGCGAGCAGGAACGGCCGGCGCACGACGGGCGGGATGCTCGGCCGCTGCGGCGTGAACCGCGGGCGCGAGCGCACCGCGACCGGCTCGGGCATCAGCACGGCGCCGACGAAGGCGATCGCGAACAGCGTGAAGAGCGCGACGTACGGCAGCACACGCGGCGCGGGCGCGTACTCGACGAGCGCCGAGGACACGAGCACACCGAGCCCCATGCCGCCGGCGCTGACGACGCCGTTGGTCAGCCCCACTCCGGCCGGGTCGCGCCGTGGATGCAGGTCGAGCAGAGCGGCGCTCGCCGCACCGAGCGCGAGACCGGTCGCCACACCCTGCAAGCCGCGCGCGACGAACAACCACGTGACCGACGAAGCGACCATGAACGCGAGCGACGTCAGGAGCAAGCCGCCGAGCGCGACGAGGAGCACCGGGCGCCGCCCCCACTCGTCGCTGACGCGACCGGCCAGCAGCAGCGCGAGCAGCACGCCGAACGCGTAGGTCGCGTACACGAGCGTCAGCACCACCGACGAGAAGCCCCAGAGCTCGCGGTACGTGGCGTACAGCGGCGAAGGCGTGCTCGAGGCGAACAACGAGAGCCCGATCACTGCGGCGACGAGCGCGTACGCGAGCCGCGGCGAGAGCGTGCGCCGCTCGCGCGCCTGGTCGGGCGCGGGCACGCCGGAGGGGTCGTGGCCCGGCGGTGCGGTTGGGGTGGTGCGAGAGCGCGACATGGCAGACCCGGCCTGTTTCGATATTTCCAAAGTCATGGAACTATAGAAGTTGTACCATATGGGCATGCCGGCCACGCCCACTCGCGAGCGGATCGCTCATCCGGAGACGTCCGCACTCGATCTCGCGACGATCATGCGCGCGGCCGGCGACCCGGTTCGGCTGGAGATCGTGCGGCTGTTGGGCGACGGTGGCGAGCACCTGTGCGGAGAGCTCAGCCAGGCGCTGCAGATCCCGACGTCCACCGGCAGCTATCACCTGAAGCTGCTGCGGGAGGCGGGGATCACGCGGACGCGCGCGGTGGGCACGCAGCGGCTCATCAGCCTGCGCGCGGACGATCTCGAGTCCCGATTCCCGGGGCTGCCTCGGGTGCTCACCGGTTCCTGAGACACTTCCCGTCGAGCGCATCCGACGGGGAGGAGAGCCCACATGAGCGCCATCACGGGGACCCGCATCGACGAGGTCCTGCAGCACGCCGTCGAATCGGGGGCGATGCCGAACGTCGTCGCCACCGCCGCCACCGCGGAAGGCCCGATCTACGAAGGAGCGTTCGGCCCCAGGGCGGTGGGCAAGCCCGAGCCAGTGACCGTGGACACGCTGCACCGGATCGCGTCGATGACGAAGATGGTCACCACCGTCGCGGCGCTGCAGCTCGTCGAGCGGGAGCAGCTGGACCTGGACGACCCGGTTGCGAAGTACCGGCCCGAGTTCGCGAACTTGCAGGTGCTCGAGGGCTGGGAAGGCGACGAGCCGCGCCTGCGCGCGCCGAAGACCCACGCGACCGTGCGCCAGCTCGTCACGCACACCTCCGGGCTGGGCTATTGGTTCTGGAACGCGGACCTCGTGCGTTGGGAGGCGAAGACCGGCACGGGCAACGCGCTGGCGGGGACCGAGGACGCGTTCACCGCGCCGCTCGTCGCCGACCCCGGCACGCGGGTGGAGTACGGGATCAACACGGACTGGCTCGGCCTCGTGGTCGAAGCCGTCTCCGGCCAAGCGCTGGACGCCTACTTCGACGAGCACATCCTCGGCCCGCTCGGGATGGAGCAGGCCACCTTCCACCCCACCGACCAGCAGCGCGAGAACCTCGCCGCCGTCCACCTGCACGACGAGCAGACCGGCGCCTGGAACGCGACCAGCGTGGACTGGAACACCGCACCGGACTGGTGGGCCGGCGGCCACGGCCTCTACTGCCCGCCCAGCGAGTACCTGCGCTTCCAGCGGATGCTGCTGGGCAACGGCACGCTGGACGGCGCGAAGATCCTCGAGTCCAAGACGGTCGAGGACGCGTTCTCGAACCAGATCGGCGCGCTCGACTGGCCCGCCGCGATCGCCACGGCCGAGCCGCCGACCACGGCCGACTTCAACGCCGGCCCCGGCTACAAGTTCGGCCTCGGGCTGCTGCGCAACAGCGAGGACATCCCGGGCATGCGCCGTGCCGGCAGCGGCGCTTGGGCCGGCATCTTCAACACCCACTTCTGGGTGGACCGCACGACGGGCATCACCGGCGCGGTCTACACCCAGACGCTCCCGTTCGTGGAGCCCGACGTCTTCCAGGTCTACGTCGACTTCGAGACGGCGCTCTACGCGTCGCTGCGGTAGCGATCGTTAACCAAGGACGGCGCCGCTGGGGAAAGCGGCGCCGCCGGGGACGTACGGTGCCGTCTGGACGGGCGGCACCCCGAGGATCGGACGGCGCCCTGAGGCGCCGCCGTTCGTGTCGGTCTGTGGAACTTCTAAGCGTGCATGAGGATCGGCGCCGCGGTGCCGTCCCCCTCCTCGTCCTCGATCGGAGCGGGCTTGCGACGCGGCAGCAGGAACGCGGCGAGCAGGGCCGGGATGACCAGCGCGGTGGCCCACCAGAACGTGTGGGTGAACGCGCCCGTCATGGTGTCGCGGACGGCGAGCGGGAGGTTCTGACCCGCCGCACCGCCGAGCCCGGACTCGGCCGAGCCGCCGCCAGCGCCGGCCTCGGCGAGGCGGTCGCTGAGCGCGACGGTGAGGATCACGGACATGACCGCGGTGCCGATCGAAGCGCCGACCTGCTGGATGATGTTGAGCGAGGTGGAGGCGCGGGCGACCTGGACCTTGCGCAGCGTCTGCAGCGCGCCGGTCATCAGCGGCATCATCGTGAAGCCCATGCCGACGCCCTGGAAGAACAGGATCGCGCTGAGCGTCCAGTAGGACGTGTCACCAGTGAGCTGGGTCAGGCCGACGAACGTCAGTCCGAGGACGATGAGGCCCGGGACGACGAGCTTGCCGATGCCGGTCTTATCGGCGAGCTGGCCCGCGATCGGCATGGCGATCATCGCGCCGATGCCCTGCGGGGCCAGCAGCAGGCCGGAGTCGAACGCCGACTCGCCGCGCACCGCCTGCAGGTACAGCGGGAGCAGCAGCATCGCGCCGAAGACCGAGATGATCATCAGCATCAGCGTGCCGGCCGCGACCGCGTAGGTGCGGTTCTTGAACAGGCGCAGGTCGATCAGCGCGTGCGGCGTGCGCAGCGCGTGGAACACGAAGGCGATCAGCAGCGCGAAGCCGATGAGCATCGGGACGATCACGATGGCGTGGCCGAAGCCGCCCTCGGAGCCGGACTCCGCCAGACCGTAGATCGCGAGGGCAAGGCCCGGCGACAGCAGCGCGAGCCCCAGCGTGTCGAACTTCTCGCTCGGCTGCGGCTCGTCCGTCGGCAGGATGCGCAGCGTGAGGAACAGCGCGACGACGCCGATCGGCAGGTTGATGAAGAAGATCCAGCGCCACGAGAAGTCGTCGACGAGCCAGCCGCCGAGGATCGGGCCGAAGATCGGGCCGAGCATCATCGGGATGCCGATGATCGCCATCACGCGACCGACGCGCTGCGGCCCGGCCGCGCGCGTGAGGATCGTCATGCCGGCCGGCAGCAGCATGCCGCCGCCGAGGCCCTGGAGCACGCGGAAGAAGATCAAGGATTCGGCCGACCAGGCCGCGCCGCACAATGCAGAACCAGCCACGAACAGCGCGATGGCGAGCAGGTAGAGGCGCTTGGTCCCGAAGCGATCAGCGGCCCAGCCGGTGATCGGGATGACGGTCGCGAGCGCGAGCGTGTAGCCCGTGACGATCCACTGGATCGTGGAGAGCTCGGTATCGAAGTCACGCGCGAGCGTGTTGATCGCGACGTTGACGACCGTCGTGTCGAGAATCGACATGATCGCGCCGAGCACGACTACGCTCGCGATCGCGAGCAGCTTGCGATCAAGCCCTTCTTCAGCGGGCTTCGGATCAGACGACATTGGGAGCTGGTTCCTTCGAGCTAGTGAGGATGGGGAGCAGGACCCGATCGACGAGCTCCTCGACGAACGCGTCGTCGATGGCCTCGCCACGGATCAGGGACCGGGTGAAGATCATGGAGCCGGGGATGTCAGCGAACAGTGGGGTTACCTCGCCCACGATCTCGCCGCGCGCCGTGGCCCGTGCGAGCAAGGATTCGAATCTCGCCTGCTCGTCGCAGATGACCTCGTCGCGGAACAGCGCCTCCAGCTCCGGGCTGGACTGCAGCTGCATGATGAGCCCGGCCGCGACGTGCGGGTCGAAGCCCTCGGTCGTGGCGCCGATGTAGGCGATCAGGTCGCCGCGCAGGCTGCCCGTGTCCGGCAGCTTGCCGCCCTCCGCGCGCTTGGAGCGGATGGCTTCGACGACGATCTCCGCCTTGCCGCCCGGCCAGCGCCGGTAGATGGTCGGCTTGCTCACCCCGGCCCGGGAAGCAAGCGCGTCGACCGTCATCCGGTCGTAGCCAACCTCGGCCACGAGCGCGATCGCGGCGACCAGAATGGCCTCGCGACGGCGCGGATCGCGTGGGCGACCGCGATGGGGAGTATCGTCGACCGACGCCACACTCATGTTTACGACACAGTATCGTAAATCTTTAGGGGGCTAAGGTCCGTGGTGTGACTTCCCTCACGCTCGGCTACAAGGCGTCCAACGAGCAGTTCGGCCCGCAGGAGCTGCTCGCGTTGACCCAGCACGCGGAGGCACGCGGCTTCGAGGTCGCGGGCGTCTCCGACCACCTGCAGCCGTGGCGCCACAACGGCGGCCACGCGCCCGCCGTCCTGCCCTGGTTGGGTGCCGCGGCGGCCACCACCAGCTCGATCACGCTCGGCACCAGCGTCCTGACGCCGACGATGCGCTACCACCCGGCGATCATCGCGCAGGCCTTCGCCACGCTCGCGTGTCTGGCGCCGAACCGCATCTTCCTCGGCGTCGGCACCGGCGAGGCGATGAACGAGACGCCGATCACCGGCGGCGAGTTCCCCGGCCGCAAGGAGCGCCGGCTGAAGATGGCCGAGGCGATCAAGGTCATCAAGCAGCTGTGGGCCGAGGAGCGCGTGGACTTCGAGGGCGAGTACTACAACCTCCGCCGCGCCACGATCTACGACCGCCCGGACACGCCGGTCCCGATCTACGTCGCCGCTTCCGGCCCGCTCGCCGCCAAGCTCGCCGGCCGCGTCGGCGACGGCTTCATCTGCACGTCCGGCAAGGACCCGCAGCTGTACGTCGACCTGCTCGCCAACGTCAAGGAGGGCGCGGAGAAGGCTGGCCGCGACTACGACGGCATCAAGCGGATGATCGAGATCAAGGTCTCCTACGACCGCGACCTCAAGGTCGCCGAGGAGGCCACGCACTGGTGGGCCGCGCTCGCGCTCACGCCCGAGGAGAAGGAAGGCGTCGAGGACCCGGTGGAGATGGAGCGCCTGGCCGACAACGCGATCGACCGCGCGCACACCCGCTTCATCGTCTCCGACGACCCGCAGGAGGTCGTCGCCAAGATCCAGCCGTACATCGACCTCGGCTTCACCGAGCTGGTCTTCCACTTCCCCGGCAACGACCAGCGCCGCTACATCGACGAGTTCGCGCAAGACGTGGCGCCCCTCCTGAAATGAGCATCTTCGAACAGCTCGACGACCGCTTCAAGCCGCTCGTCAAACCGACCGCACGACTGGACCACCTCTACGACGGCTGCCGCTGGGCCGAGGGTCCCGCCTACTTCCCCGCGCATCGCGCGCTCGTGTGGTCGGACATCCCGAACAACCGGATCCTGCGGTTCGACGAGGCCACGAACGAGGTCGGCGTCTTCCGCTCTCCCGCGGGCTACACGAACGGCCACACGGTCGACCCGCAGGGCCGGCTCGTGTCCGCCGAGCACGGCGCCCGCCGCGTCACCCGCACCGAGCACGACGGCACGATCACCGTGCTCGCCGAGGCCTACGACGGCAAGCGCCTGAACTCGCCCAACGACGTCGTCGTCGCCAGCGACGGCGCGGTCTACTTCAGCGACCCGAGCTACGGCATCGAGGGCTACTACGAGGGCTTCGCCGCCGAGCCCGAGCAGGACGGCCAGTACCTGTTCCGGCTGGACCCGATCACCGGCACCCTCAGCATCGCCGCCGACGACATGCAGCGCCCGAACGGCCTCGCGTTCTCCACCGACGAGCGCGTCCTCTACGTCTCCGACACCGGCAACAAGACGATGCGCGCCTACGACGTCGCCGACGACGGCAGCCTCACCAACAGCCGCGAGTTCGCCAAGTGCACGGTCGGCGGCTTCGACGGCTTCCGCCTGGACGAGCAGGGCCACATCTGGTCGAGCGCCGGCGACGGCGTGCACGTCCTGCACCCCGACGGCACGCTGCTCGGCAAGGTCAAGGTGCCGGAGGGTGTCGCGAACGTCGCCTGGGGCGGCTACAAGCGCAACCGCCTGTACATCTGCGCGACGACTTCCCTGTACGCGGTCTTGCTTCCCACGCGCGGAGCGAAGACGATGTAGCTCGATGGTCGACCTCCACGTCCATTACCCCATGCATCTGCTGGGCGGCGTGGAGGACCCGCGCGACGTGGCCGAGCAGATGCTCCGGGTCACGCAGCGCGACGAGGGAAAGTTCCGCGCGGCGGTCCTGAACGTCGCCGCGCGGCTGTTCAACTTCCGCCACTGGGACGGTTCCTGGCGGGTGTCCGTCCCGCTCCTGCAGCAGGGCGAGGTGACCGTCGCCTGCAGCGTGCTCTACCGGCCGTTCAGCGAGATGGACCTCGACGAGCCGTACAGCGCGCCGCCCGAGAGCGCGTACTACGACCGGCTGATCGAGCTGCTCGAGGCCACCGAGCGCGACATCGAGCAGCAGGGTCACGTCGTCGTCAAGCAGGCCGACGACCTCGAGCGAGCGCAGCGCACCGGCAAGATCGCCTTCGTGCACTGCATCGAGGGCGGCTTCCACCTCGGCGCGACGCCGGACGAGGTCACCGCGCACGTGCACGAGCTCGCCGACCGCGGTGTCCTCTACATCACGCTCGCCCACCTCTTCTGGCGCCGCGTGGCCACCAACACTCCCGCGCTACCGTTCCTCCCGGACGCGGTCTACAACGCGCTGTTCCCGCAGAAGGGCGTGCCGCCCTTGACCGAGCTGGGGGTCGCGGCCGCGAAGGCGTGCAACGCGTCAGGCGTCATCGTCGACCTCAGCCACATGCGCGAGGACGCGATCGACGCGACGTTCGCGCTGCTCGACGATGACGCGCAGGTGATGGCCAGCCACGCCGGCTACCGCTTCGGCCGCCAGCACTACATGGTCGACGACACCACGCTCGCGCGGATCAAGGCCCGCGACGGCGTCGTCGGCCTGATCCTCGCCCAGCACCAGCTCAACGACGGCATCCGCCGCACGAACACGAAGACGCTCGCGGAGACGATGGACGTCGTCGACCGCCACATCGCCAAGCTCGGCCCCGACCACGTCGCGCTCGGCTCCGACCTGGACGGCTTCATCAAGCCCACGATGGGCGGCGTGGAGTCGGCGGCGGACCTGAAGCCGTTCGCGGCCATGCTGCGCGCCCGCCACCCCGAGGCGGCGGACCGCATCCTCGAAGGGAACGCGCTGCGCGTGATCAGGCGGCGCTTTGCCAGCGCAGCAGGCTGACGCCGCGCATGTCCAGCCGCGTCTCCCCCGCGACCCGCATCAGCCGCAGCAGCACGGTGTCGCAGTCGGGGCAGCGGAGCACCTCGCCCATGCCCTCGTAGACCATGACCGTGGCGACCGGGCCCGTCACGCCGCAGCCCGCGCAGGTGGCGACGGCGCCCGAGAGGTCACCGGTGAAGATGGCCGCCAAGTCGCCGGCGACCGCGTTCCCGTCCAGGTGAGTCATCCGAACCGCTCCGTTCTGATGTTCGCTGCCTCGTGCCCGAGTGAGACGAGGTCGTTGGCGACGGATTCGACGAAGGCCGTGGGCCCGCACACGTAGACGCGCGGCCCGGGGGTGCCCGCCCACTCGCGCAGCATCGAGTAGTCCACGCGGCGGTCGTAGCCCGTCCAGCCGAGCGGTGCCCGGCGCGTGTAGGTGAAGGTCACGTCCAGCTCGCGCTTCTCGAGCTCGTCGAGATAGAGGACGTCATCACGCTCCCGGGCGGACACCAGCAGTCGCGCCGGAGCGCCCGCGCGCAACATCGACATCAGCGGCACCAGGCCCGAGCCGCCGCCGATCATCAGCACCTCGCCGAGCATCGCCGGCTCCCACACGAACCAGCCGCCGAACGGCCCGCGGACCTCGAACCGGTCCTCCTCGCGGGCCACGCTGACCATCCACGGGGACACCTCTCCCCCGTCGACCTCGACCACCGTGATCTGCGGCGCCCCGCCTTCAGGAGCCGAGGCGATCGAGTACCGGCGCTGCGCCCGGTAGCCGTCCTCGGCCGTCAGCCGGACGTCCACGTGCTGGCCGGCGCGATGGCCGTGCCAGTCGGGAACCTCCAACGTCATCGTCGCGGCGCGCGGCGTCTCCGGCCGGATCCGCGCCACGGTTGCCTCTCGCCAGTCGGTCACCGCCATGTACGGCGGACGCTACACGCGGACGAGGAACTCGTGCTGGTGGGTGTCGTTGCCGACGGTCACGACGAGGCTGTACCGGCCCGGGGCGAGCCCGCGGGTGGAGACCCGGAAGCCCGGCATGCGGGACGTGCGCCCGCCGACCCGCCGGGTCCCGCGCAGCACCTCGACGCTCACGGACGTCGCGCCGCACAGCTGGACGTGCACGTTCATCGTCGCGCCGCGCGCGAGCCGGCTCGGCGCCGTCACCCCGGACGGGCAGGTGACCGGCGCGCCCGCGGTGGTGAACTGCCAGAAGTAGGGCACCGAGCGGGCCTTGACGGTCGCGTACTCGGTCGCGGGCGGCTTCTGCCCACGCGAGCACAGCACGGGGTCGTACGGCGCGGCCTCGGCGGGCAGCCAAACGGGCTTGATGTCCTGCTCGGACGCGTAGCACCAGGACGCGAAGCGGGTCGGGCAGGCGGGATAGACGGGCGGCGCGCCCTCGCGCGAGCAGCGTGCGGAGGAGTGGCGCAGCTCGACCTCCGCGGTGTAGGTCGTGCCCGGCGCGAGCGGCGCGCGCGGGACCAGCGTCTCGCTCAGGCCGACCGCACCCTGCGAGCTGGACAGCTGCGGCGAGCGCACGGTTATGTCGTCCTGACCGGGCGTGTAGACGCTCAGCCCTTCTCCATCTGCAAGATTTACGTCAATCGCCGCGGCCCCGGGCAGCGTGAAGACCTTCCCGATCAGGTCGGGACGCGCCTCCTTGCCGACGTACAGGCACATCCACCCGCGGTCCTCGCCGTAACCCGTCCGCTGCAGCTCGGGATCCATGATCTGGCGGGTGTGCTCGGCCGAGGCGACCCACGGGTGCGGGTCCATCCAGCCGAGCGCACCGGCGAGCACCGAGCTGCGCGCGGCCTGCGCGCCCGCGGCGCTGTAGCCCGGCTTGCCCGGCGTCTCGTCGTGGGAGACCGGCTCGTCCCAGCCACCGTTGAGCGCCATGTAGCGCGCGTGCGCCTGGCAACCGGCGTTGAGGTCAGCGTCCTCCGTGAGCGGCGGGAGGCTGTTCGCGGCGCGCAGCGCGTTGATCCGCGCAATGGCGTCGGAGGGCGGGATGGCGTGTGCCGGTGCGGCGCTGGTCAGCATCGCGAAGACACACGCCAGCAACAGCAGCGGGCGCGGCATCGCGGGCCGACCCTATGAGGCCCGGCCCAATCCTCCAACTAAACGTTCGTCGAGTCAGTCGCCCTGATAACGCTGCTCCAACCACGGATCGCCGCGGTCGTGATAGCCGAGCTGCTCCCAGAATCCGGGCTCGTCCTCGTCGGTGAAGATCAGCCGCCGCACCCATTTGGCGCTTTTCCAGAAGTACAGGTGCGGGACGAGCAACCGGGCGGGGCCGCCGTGCTCGGGCTCGAGCTCCTCGCCGTCGTACTGGTAGACGACCCAGGCCTTGCCGCCCGTGACGTCCTCGACGGGCAGGTTGGTCGTGTAGCCGCCGTCGCAGAGCGCGGTCAGGTACCCGCCCTCGAGCTCGACGCCGTCCAGCAGCGTGTCGACGGAGACGCCCGTCCACTGCGTGTCGAGCTTGGTCCACGTCGTCACGCAGTGGATGTCGACGGTGAAGTCCTCGCGCGGGAGCGCGAGGAACTCGTCCCAGGTCCACGAGCGCTCTTCGCTGAGCGAGCCCGTGATCGAGAAGTCCCACTGGTCGAGCGGGACGTGCGGTGTGGGGCCGGCCGAGAGCACGGGGAACCCGCGCTCGAGGTACTGGCCGGGTGGGAGCCGCTCGTCGTCACCCGAGCGGCGCCGGAAGAAGCCACGCGTAGTTCCCATGCCTCCGGGACGCTACACGGTCCGGATTCAGCGCTCGATCGCGGGGACCGCGTGCACGGTCCGGCGCCGGCGGGCGAACACCCACGTGCGCAGCGCGACGTAGCGCGTGATCGTGGCCGTGAGCGAAGCGGCGACCAGCACCGCGAGCTCCAGCCAGCGGGCGGGCGTGCTGTCCAGGCCGTGCAGCACGGCGAGGGCGCCCGTGGTGAGCATGACCGTGAGGACGAACACGACCGCGCCCCGCACGTGGTGGCGGACGAGCCCTTCACGGCCTTCGACCCTGAAGGTGAAGCGGCGGTTGGCGGCCGTGTTGGCGACGGCGGTGATCGCGAGCGCGATGATGTTCGCGACGACCGCCCCGAGCGCCGGGTGCAGCAGCAGGTACAGCAGCGTGTACGCGAGCGTGCTCACCAGGCCGACGGCCATGAACCGCGCGACCGTCCCCGCGACGAGCAGGCGCGCGACGCCCTTGAGGTCGGTCACCGCGGTCTGCACGATGTGCACGCGCGAGTCCGGGTCGTCCACCCAGTCGACGGGCACCTCGTGGATGCGCAGCCCGCGCCGCTGGGCGAGTACAAGCAGCTCGGTGTCGAAGAACCAGCCGTTGTCCTGGACGTCGTCCATCAGCGTGTCCAGCACGTCGCGGCGGACGGCCTTGAAGCCGCACTGCGCGTCGCTGAACTTCGCGCGCAGGATCGTGCGCAGGATGCGGTTGTAGGAGCGGCTGATGAACTCGCGCTTGGGCCCGCGCACGACCCGCGAGCCGTGCGCGAGCCGGCTGCCGATCGCGAGGTCGCTGTGGCCGGAGAGCAGCGGCGCCACCAGCGGCATCAGGCCCCGCAGGTCCGTGGAGAGGTCCACGTCCATGTAGGCGACGACGCGTGCGGGGCTGCGCGACCAGGCCTCCCGCAGCGCTCGACCGCGGCCCTTCTGCTCGAGCCGCAGGTGCTGCACGCTCGGCAGCGTCGCGGCGAGCCGGCGGGCGATCTCCGGCGTGGCGTCGACGCTCGCGTTGTCGGCGATCGTGATCCGCCAGCGGAACGGGAACCCGTCCGTGAGGAAGCGGTGCAGACGACGGATGCTGCGGTCCAGCCCGGCGGCCTCGTTGTACACGGGGACCACGATCTCGACGTCGGCGAGCGTGGCGGAGCTGGTCCGACCAGCGGTGGGGACGGAGACGAGATCAAGCATGCTGAGAGCATCGGGTTCGTCCCCGAGAGCGCTCTGGGACGAGCCTGAGAGAACCCTGGGACCTCGTAACGCAGCACGCTGCGGCTCTCCTCGCGGTCGGGTAGGGTCCGGAAAGATGCGCATCGCACTACTCACCATTGGCTTCGCACTCCTGCTCGCTTCCCGCGCGGACGCGGTCTGCATCGGGGCGATCAAGTTCCAGGACAGCTGGTACCGGGGCGGCAACGTGAAGCTCAAGCTCGGCGCCAAGCTCCCACAGCGGGCGATCGTCCCCGCCTGCAACGACGCGGGCCCGGAAAAGCCCGACACGAAGACGACGGCGTACCGCATCCCGGGCGTCGACCCGCGCGTCGGCGTCGCGACGCGCAAGGGCGGCTGGTACAACGCGCACACCTTCCCCTACCTGCGCGAGCACCCGCTGCACAAACGGCTCGGCTTCGACAAGGCCCGCTACTCGCCGTACAAGGGCAAGTCGTGCACGGTCACGGCGAAGGTCACCGACACGTTCGGGTCCTTCAACATCGACCACGAGCCACAGCGGTTCGTGAGCATGCGCCCCGACACCAAAATCACGCTCCGGCGCTACGGCGTCGCCTGGATCGAAGAGGGCACGACGCTCCGCATCCGCGGCGGTTGCGGCCGCGACATGATCTACGCGACGCACATCGACAAGGGCTGAAGCGCGCACTGCATCTGCAAAGACTTCTTTGCAAAGGAGTCTTTGCCGTCTAGGGTGATGCGGTGGACACCAGCTCGATCACCCCCACGCCCCGGCAGCTGCGAGCGCTCACCCACCCGGTGCGACTGCGGATCCTCGGTCTCCTCCGCACCGAGGGCCCGACCACGGCGACCGCGCTGGCGAGCCGGCTGGGACTGAACACCGGCGCGACGTCGTACCACCTGCGCCAGCTCGCGACGCACGGGTTCATCGTCGACGACGCGTCGCTGGGCACCGGTCGGGAGCGATGGTGGCGGGCGGCGCACGCGGCGACGCGCAACGAGTGGGAGCTGCCGGACGCGGACCCGGCCGACCAGGAGGCGTTGGACGCGTACCTGCAGTCGGTGGTCGTGGTCTACACCCGGATGCTCCAGCAGATGATCGAGGAGCGGGCCACGCTGCCGCACGAGTGGCGGAGCGCGTCGACGGTCTCCGACTGGCGGGTCCGGCTCAACCCCGAGCGGGCGCGGCAGCTGATCGAGACGGTCGCGAAGGTGATCGAGGCGTTCCCGGACGCCGACGAGTCAGACGCCGAGGCCGTGCACTACACGGTCATGTTTCACGGCTTCCCACGGCCGGGCGGAGACGCCGACACCTCGTGAGCCCGCGGCGGTCGCTGTACGGCTGGCTGGCGGCGGAGGGCGTCTCGCTCGCCGGCACGCGGGTGTCGATGGTGGCGCTGCCGTTCTTCGTGCTGACCACGACCGGCAGCCCGGAGAAGACCGGGCTTGTGGCGGTGGCCGAGCTGCTGCCGCTGGTCGTGCTCAAGGTGCTCGGCGGGCCGGTGATCGACCGGGTCGGTGCCCGGCGGGTGGCGCTGGTCTGCGACGGCGGGTCCGTGCTGGTGGTCGGCGCGGTGCCGCTGCTGCACGACGCCGGGGTGCTCTCCTTCCCGGCCCTCCTGGCGCTGGTCGCGGTGGCCGGCGCGCTGCGCGGCCCGGGCGACGCGGCCAAGCACTCGCTGATCCCGACGCTGTCGGCGACGGCGGCGGTGCCGATGGAGCGGGTCACCGGGCTCAGCTCGACGGTCGAGCGGACCGCTTCGATGCTCGGCGCCGTGCTCGCGGGCGCCCTCGTCGCGGTGGCGGGCCCGGCCAACGCGCTGCTGGTCGACGCGGCGTCGTTCGGCGTCTCCGCGCTGCTCCTCGCGTGGGCGTTGCCGGCCGGCACGCGCGGCCTGGGCGAGGAGGACGATGGCGAGCCGTACCTCGAGCGGCTGCGGGCCGGCTGGCGATTCCTACGCGGTGACCGCGTGCTGGTCGCCATCACGGTGATGGTGGCGTTGACCAACCTGCTCGACCTCGCCTGGTCCGCCGTGCTCGTGCCGGTCTGGGGCGTCGAGCGGGGCGGCGGCGCGGGCGCGGTCGGAGCGCTGTTCGCGACCTTCGCGGGCGCGTCGGCGCTGGGGTCGCTCCTCGCGGCGGCCTACGCCGAGCGGCTGTCGCGCCACGTCACCTACCTGGTCTGCTTCCTGGTCGCCGGGCTGCCGCGGTTCGCGGTCCTCGCCTTCGACGCCCCGCTCCCGGGCGTGCTCGCGGTGGCGGTGGTCGCCGGGTTCGCGTCGGGCTTCCTGAACCCGATCCTCGGCGCGGTCATCTACGAGCGGGTGCCCGCGCCCCTGGTCGGCCGCGTCAGCTCCCTCTCGACCGCGGCGTGCTTCGCGCTGATGCCGCTCGGCGGGCTGGTCGGCGGCTTCCTGGTCGCGGGAGCGGGCCTGAGCACGGCGATGCTGGTGTGCGGGGTCGCCTACTTCGCGGTCACCATGTTGCCCGCCATCGACCCGCGCTGGCGCGAGCTGGATGTACGATCGCCACGTGCTGCGGATCGGTTGGGAGAAGGCCCAGGGGAAGTTCGTCGCCCAGAACCGGGTCAGCAAGTCCACCCAGAGCCGAGGTGACGGCCCGTCCTACATCCTGTTGGTCTGGGACTACATGGTCGAGGTGCCCGGTGCCGACGGGCAGCCGACCCGCCTCGTGATCCGGGTCAAGAACCCGAACCTCGACCTGCCCGAGCTGGGCGGGACGGTCCCGGTGCTGGTCAACCGCCGGCGGACCAAGGCGGCGTTCGACCTCGACGACCCGAGCATCTCCCCCGACGCGCGGCGCAAGCTCGGCGAACAGCGTCAGAAGGCCAACGCCGCCGCGAAGCAGGCCAAGTTCGACGCGAAGCGCACCGAGCGTTAGGCCAGGCGGAACCGCCACACGAGCACCTGCGTGTCGTCGGTCAGCGCGGAGAGCGTGCCGGCGGGCAGCGTGGGGATCACTTCGTGAGTCCAGAAGCGCTCGTGTGCGACGCGCCACTGGGCGACGTCCTCGAAGTCCTCACCCTCGTCGCGGGCAAGGCTCCAGTCGGCGTCTCCGAGCCGGATGACCTCGACGAGCGTCGTCTCGATCACGCCGACCGGCTGCTCGCTGGAATCGACGACCGTGTGGCGCTGTCCGACGACCGGCAGCGCCTCGCCTTCCACCTCCCACTCGATCGCCAGCCCCGTCGTCGCCGTCTTCTTGCCCGACAGGACCGCGGCCACGAGCTTGTCTCGCAGCGGCCCCGGGAACGCGAACGTGATGACGTCTCCAGGCGGCGGCTGTGGGGTGTCTGAGCGTTGCACTCGAGTGGCGAAGCGGATTATGCTCGCGAGGTGCTCGCATCATGGCGTAACTGGCAGCTTCCCCATGCACGCTGGATCTGGTTGAGCGCGTACTTCGTCGCCGGGGCCGTCGCGCTCCTGCTCGGCGCGGGAGCCGCCAGCGCGCTGGTCGGCGCGGTGGTCGCCATCCCGGTCGTCGGCGGGCTCGAGCTCTGGTTTCGTGCTCGACACGCCGAGCGTCCGGACAGCGGGTAGGCCCGCCTGCGACGTCGTCGAAAGACAGCACACTTGTCCGGTCCGCCGGTCGGGTAGGCGCAGGTCATGACCGACGACAAGAAGCCCGTTCCCGTGCCAGGCGAGGCCCAGCGCGACGACGGCGACGTCCAGTAGTTCGAGGTCGACGAGACCAACGTCAGCGGCGCCACCGAGTCACAGCGGCCGCGGGAAGACGGCGCGCCGGACACTGAGCCCGACGAGTAGGGCCGCGCTCAGCGGTGACGTTCGCGGCCGTACTGACGTTTCTCCGCTCGCCGGCTCCGCCTGGGTGTGTTCCAGCTCAGCGGCGGCCCCGGGCGCGTGGGTACTTCGCCGCGGCCGATCCGGTACAGCGGTACATCGTCTCGTTCGCAGACCCACCACGCTTCGCCGTCGCGAACCGCGGCGCGCGCCGGGTGCGGGTGCCACGGGCATGGGGGTCGTGACTGTGCCCAGGCGGCGTCCGTCTCGGCGAGATCCTCTTGCAGGATGTCGGCGGTCAGGACCAGGAGCCTGGGTCCGGTCATCGTTCGCGGCACCCAGTTCCCGCCGCCGTACTCGGTGGGCGTTTCGGGATCGAGGTCATCTTCGAGCGGCGGCAGCGGCTCGCTGAGCTCAGCGATCGCGAGATGCAAGCCGTTCAGGTCGACGGCGCGGTATGCGACCACGGCGAGCTCGGCGATCGGCTGCGCACCCTGCAGATCGCGAAGGACGGCGGCGGCAGGCGCGTCCAGCCAGTCCGGAGGCCTGCCCGAGTCGTGCACGCGGCCGACCTTACCGTTTCCCGAGTGGTGAGCTGACGGCGCGGGTAGCCGGGGGCCTGTGAGCCTCCTCGCCTCCACGCTCGTCATGGCCACCGCCAGCCTCGGCGGCTTCCAGCTCGACGGCGACGCGCAGGGCCGCGCGACGCTCGCGTGGACCGGTTACGCGGGCAAACGCTACGTCCTCCGGGTCGCCGACCTCCGAGACGGCAGGCCGGGACCGACGCGCGAGCTGTGGACCGGGAAGGGGCTCGCCCACGTGATGTTGGAGTCCTTCGACGTGTCGCCCGGAGGCGCCGCGGTCGCGTGCGTGCAGGCCAGTCGGGACGTGCATGACAAGCCCTGGCGGACCTACGTGCTGCGAAGGGCGGCGGGCGGAGCCTGGAGCAAGCCGATCCGCGTGAGTGGCAAGCGCATTCACGACGTCTCGTGCGCCACCGACGACTCCGGGCGGGTGACGATCGCGTACGGGCTCGGCGGGCCGGTTCGGACGACGACGATCGCAGTCGACGGGTCCCAGGAAGGCCCGGTGACGCTTCGGCGGGACTCCGTCGGGCCGCCGCAGGTGGTCGCCTCCGCCACCGGCGCGGCAACCATCGCCTACACCGCGGACACCAACCGCCAGCGCTTCCTGTACATCGCCGAAAGCGGACCAGGTGGATGGACCAGTCGCCTTGTCGGGCCGGCCATGCTCCCAGAGCTCGCGATGGACGACACCGGCCGCGCCCTGGTCGGCTGGTCGAGCGTTTCGGAGGCCGACAACCAGCTGCGCCTCGCCACCGCACCCGCCTTTGCCCCGCAGACGCTGATCTCCGAGCCACGCAGCACGCTTTCCCGCATCGCCGCGAGCGCGCGCGGCGACGTGCTCGCGGCGTGGCAGAGCAACGCATGGACGTTCTCGAACGGCCCGCGCGAGCTGCACGTGATGCTTCAACGGCCCGGGCAGCCGTTCGGCCCACCGGTCTCGCTCGGACGCTTCGAAGGCTATCCCGCCGAGATCGCTCTCGCCGCGGACGGCACGGGCGCCGCGGCATGGAACACGGCTCGTGAGTCGCGTCCCCCAAAGCTCGTCGTGCGACGTCTCGCAGCCGACGGCGCGTGGCAGCCACCAGTGGCGCTCGCCGGGACCGAGGTCCAGATCGTCGCGGCCCCCGGCGGCACCGTGACGGTCGCGTGGCTCGCCAAGTCCGCGGACGGCCGACGCGAGCGACTGCACGCCGGGCTCGTAGCGACAGGCTCGCTCGCCCGCCGGAGCCGCTGAGCGTGATCAGCTAAGCGGACGAACCACGCCTGCGGCACGACCAGAGCAGCGCTTGCCGGTCCCGGCGCAACTCCGGCACCTGCGCCCACGGGAGCCTGCGGCCGCGTGAGCGCACGGGATGGGCGAGCGCCTGAGCCAGCCGGGTCTCGTGGCAGAACCGGCCCCCCGGGACCAGCACGCGGGCGATCTCGGACAGCGCATCCGCCCGGCCCGCGACGTGGTACGTGGTCCCGAAATCGATCACCGCATCGAAGCTCGCATCGGCGAACGGCAAGGCACGCACGTCGCCGCAGACAAGCTCCACCGACGTGCCCGCGACCCGGTGGCCGGCCTCCTCGAGCAACCGCGGATCGATGTCGAGTCCGACCAGGCGCGTCGGGGCGAGCTGGCGCACGATCGGCGCCAGCGCCACGCCGCGACCGCATCCGACTTCGAGGATGCGCGCGCCTCGCGGCACCCCGAGCAGCGACAGCATCACCGGCACCTCGAGGTTCTGCTGGCAGCGGTTCCGCGCTTCGTCGTTCGGGAACGGTCGGTACTCGCGTTCTGAGCTGTCGGTCGCGAACATGAGGGCAGCGTAGACACTTATCGACCGACGGTCAATAGGCGTTCGCCACGGCGCGGCGGTCAGTGCTCTTGGTGGTGCCGCTGCCGGTTGACGGCGAGGATCTCGTCGGAGAGGTCGGGGTCCACGAGTCGGATCGCGCGTGAAAGGACGATCGCCCCGACGATCTCGCTCAGCAGCGCGATCGATCGACGCCGCGCTGCTTCCGGGTCGAGCGCCTCCCCGCGCTCGGTCGCCTCGAGCTGCTGCGCAGCGTCAAACCCCGCGATGTAGCCGTTCACGCCCTCGGCGTAGGCGGCTTGGATCGCGGGCCCGTGGCGACCGGCGTCGGTGACCAGCGCCGCCGACGGGCACCCGCCCCCGGGCATGTCGCGGTGCCCGGGCGAGAGATAGGCGTCCACGGTCTCCGCGAGTGAGGGCCGCTCGGGATCCGCCTCGTCGGTGGCCCGCGCGAGCGTCGCCAGTGAGGTCGCGAAGGCGTCTTCGAAGACGGCCACCGCAAGCGCGTCCTTGGAAGCGAAGTGGTTGTAGAAGCCGCCGTGGGTCATACCCGCGTCCTTCATGAGCGCGGCGATCCCGATCGCGTCGATCCCGTCGGTGCGGAATCGGGGACTCGCCGCATCGACGATGCGCCGTCGCGTCTGGGCCATGTCCTGCTCGGAGATCCGCGGCACGGGGCAGTCCTCTTCGGTACGCTCCAGCACCTCCTCGACCGGCGCCCCGCCGCCGAGCTCGTGGGCCTGGCCCGCGACCCGGAGAAGGCCGCGGTCCTCGCCGCCCTCGGCATCGAGATCCGCACCGGCGACTACTTCGACTACGACTCGCTGAAGCGCGCCTTCGCGGGCGTCGAGAAGGTGCTGTTGGTGCCCACCCATGCGTTCACCGACCGCAGCACCCAGCACGCCAACGTGATCGCCGCGGCGGCGGAGGTCGGCGTCAAGCACCTCGTCTACACACCGATCATCCGCAAGGCCGGCTCTGCCTTCGAGCTGCCGCAGGTCACCGAGCCCGACGCCTTCACCATCAAGACGCTCGAGGCGTCAGGCCTTCAGTCCACGATCCTCGGCCACCCGCCGTACATCGAGAACTTCCCGTTCTACATCGGAGCCGACGCGTTCGAGTCCGGCGTCCGCGTCCCGGCCGGAGACGGCAAGGTCGCTTCGGCCGCGCGCGAGGACCTCGCCGAGGCCCAGGCCGTGGTCCTGACCGACCCCGGGCACGAGGGCAAGACCTACGCCCTCCACGGAGCTCCGGCGGTCTCGTTCTCCGATCTCGCCCAGATCCTGTCGGAGATCCGGGGCACCGCCGTCCACCACGTACCGCTGTCGGACGAGGCGTACCTCGAGCACATGGTCGCCGGCGGCCTGCCGGGGCCCGCCGCCGAGTTCGCGCTGAGGTGGATCCACGCCATCAACGGCGGCGAGTGGGACGACCAGCCCGGTGACCTCGAGCGGCTGCTGGGCCGCAAGCCCACCACGATCGCCGAGTTCCTGCGCGACTACCCCGCCGCCGCGTAAGGGTCCCGCCCGGACACGTGGCCGCCGTCGCCTGGCGGGACGGCCACGGTGAGTCGCACTGGGTTCGTCAGGCGATCAGTACCACTTGCCTTTGGCGAAGCCACCGAAGGCGATGAGGCCGACGAGCGCGATCAGCACCCCGATCAACACGCTCCAGACGATCGCCACCACGATGCCCACGATCACGAGAATTCCGCCGAGCCCAATTCCTCCGGTGTTGCCTCCCGAGCGATCTCTGGCCATGAACGTCCTCCTGAACGAAGCGGTGAGGGCCCGCGCCGCGCGCGAGCTCGCACTGAGCCTGCCCAACTTCGGCGGGATTCAGCGATCGGCGACCGCCGGTCGCTCCCGGGGGCTCGCCGGGGTCAGCTCCCGACCTCGATGAGATCGACCACGAACACCAGGGTCTCGTTCGGTTGGATCGACGCGCCGGCGCCCTGCTCGCCGTAGCCGAGCTCGGGCGGGATGACGATCTCGCGCCGGCCGCCGACGCGCATCCCCGTGACGCCCTGGTCGAAGCCCGCGATGACGCTGCCGCTCCCGAGCTCGAACCGGAACGGGTCGGCGTAGCTCGCGTCGACCTCCTTGCCGTTCGACCACGTCTTGAGGAAGTAGTGCACGCGCGGCAGCGTGCCCGCGTCGGCGACGGCTCCGGTCCCGACGATCACGTCGCGCGTGACGAGGGTCGCGGGCGGCGCCCCGTTCGGGATGGCGACCACCGGCTTCGCGCCCTGCGGGCACGCCGTGTAGCGCTTGCGCACGGAGGCCGTGCGACCGTCGCGAGTGCGGGCCTTCACCGTCAGCGTGAACGACCGCTGGGGCAGCTTGCGGACGACGATCTGCCGGTCCGGCCGCGCCCGGGTGACGCGCTTGACCAGCTTTGCTCCGGCCCGCACCGTCAAGGTCTCGAACCGCTCACGCGGGCTCAGCGCGAGCGTGCCGAACCCCATGCACGTGCGGCTGGACGGCAGATTGAAGGCCTGTCCAGCCGGGATCGGGGCGAGAAGCAGCGCAGACGCCGCAAGGGTCGCGATCATCGCGTGTACTCAAGCAGCGGCTACGTCGGTCCGCTCGATGCGCCGGCGGCTTCTGAGCGCTCAGTCCGTCGTTCGGCGCGAAACGCAAGGACCTGCAACACGGCGAAGACCACGAGTGCCACGAGCGGCCACGGCCTATCGACTTCCGCGCCCTGCAGCAGGCCGGCCGTTCCGGCGGCGAGAGCGGCAGCTACCGACCACGCGCGCGCGGGACCTCGCTTGCCGCGCACGAAGACGTCCCAGTTGAGCGCCAGTACGACGCCGACGACGATCACCGCAAGCGCCCACTGACTCACGTCGCGGATTCAAACAGGTCTTCAAGCACTGCGCTGCATGTCTCTACACCGCCCGCCTCGCGGCCCGAGCGCCGCCCTCGCCGGCCGCCAGTCGCAGGTTGACCGCGGCCGGGGCCAGTGACGACTCCAAGGCCAGAAGCGACGCTCCGAACACGCCCGCACGAGGTCCGAACGCCGCGCCGGCGACGCGTACCTGAGCCGAGACTTGGTCGTGCACGACATCGCGAACACCCGCGATCAAGGCCGGGCTGGACAACGCCAGCTCGCCGCCGAGCACGACGGCCTGCGGGGAGAGGAGTCTCACCGCGTTGGCCACCACGCCGCCGATCGTGCGTCCCGCGTCGTCGAGCAGGCCGTTGACGGCCCGGTCCCCGGCGGCGGCGAGTCGAGCGAGATCGCGAACGGTCTTCACCGGCCGGTCCGCGCGTGATGCGCGCTCCACCAGGGTCGCACCGGCGGCGACGGCGCCGACGCATCCGACGTTGCCGCACGCGCACGCGACGTCGACGTCCGCGGCGACCATCACGTGTTCCAGGTTGATGCCCAGCCGGTGGGTTCCGCGATGGATCCGGCCGCCACGCACCAGCGCGGATTGGATCGAGGCGTCGACGTCCAGGAAGAGCAGATCCGCGACCTTGCGTCTGGGATGCCGCGATTCGGCGAACGCGGCGGCGCACGCGTCGTGCTCGACCATGATCGGCGCGTCGTACCGCGCGGCGAAGTAGTCATGGGACTGCCGGCAGACCTCCACCAGCGGCCATCGGCCGGCGGAGATATCGGGGACGACGGACCCAGGCGCCGCGATCCCGATCGCCATGAGCTCCCGAGTGCCCGTCCCGGCCTGTTCGAGCGTGCTGCGGAGCAGCGAGTGCATGGCTTTCAAGCGCGAGGCGATCGGCGTCGTCAGCTTGACCTCATGGCTGTTCTCGGCCAGCACGACGCCCGCCATGTCGATCGCCACGACGCGCAGGCTCGTCGACCCGAGGGTGGCACCGAGCACGACGCCGCGGTCGCTGTTGAGGCGCAGCACGTCTGCCGGGCGCCCGCCCGTCGACGGGCGTCGCGCCTGCACGGTGATGTAGCCGTGCTCGACGAGATCGCGCACACGGTCGGACACGTCCGACCGGCTGACGCCGGCGAGCTCGCACAGCTCCGAGCGTGTCACCCCGTCCTTCTGGCGACGAATCACGGCAAGGCAGTGCCCTGCGCTGAATTGCGACGAAGCGTCGATGAAGCGGGGGTTTGGACGTGTCATCGGGCGGGCTCCACCGAGGAGGTAGCTGGTTGCGTAGGCCGCGCGTCCGTGCGCCGGAGCGACGCGACGGACGGGCAGGCCACCCTCACAGTGCAAGAGCGACCATACCACCGGTATGTTGTTCGCGCAGCAACCGCCAGAAAACGGGTTCCATCTCGGCGTCCAGGCCATACCGTCGGCACAGCGTCCCTGTGGACCTTCCAGCGCGCGATCGCGGCACGATGAGGGGAATTTCGGCTCCAGGAGGTGCTCGCCGAGCGCTCCGGGCCCGCTTTCGCCCAGCTTCTCCGCCGCCCTCGCTCGATTCTCACCCCGGACGCGCGTTCCGCCAGTACGTTCCGGTATGGCGGTTTCCTTTCGAACACTCCCGCTCAGTCGGGGTCGGAGGCGGCGCGCCCATACCAACGGAACGTCGAGGACCGAGCGGTTCCGCGAACCACCCGATCGTCGCGATACCACTGGTATGCAAGTGGACTATCCTGTCGCACATGGCCACCAGAACACAGGCGCCGTCTCCTCAGAAGGCGGACGAGCTCGCGCAGGCCGCGTTCGCGTTGTTCTGCAGCCGCGGGATCGACGGAGTCAACCTGGATCAGATCGCCGCGGCGGCCGGCGTGACCAAGGGCAGCCTGTACTGGCACTACGCGTCCAAGAAGGACGTGATCCTCGCGGCCGCCGATCTCTACTACACGCGCTGGCGTGAGGAGATGGCCGCAGCGACCGGTCCGGCCGTGACCATGGTCGACAAGCTCGAGGCGGCGATCGCGTACTCGGTGCGCAGCTGCCTGCTCAACGACGCCAACCGCATCTTCTCCACCGAGGTCATCGCCCTGTCCGTCTACGACTCGGACCTCCGGGCCAGTTGGGCGAACTTCCAGGACGAGGTCGACCGGTTCTTCCTCGGGCTCACGCACCAGGCCGTGGGGAACGGCGAGCTGCTGTGCGAGGACGTCGACCGCGCGGTCGACTTGATGATCGCGGCCATGGAGGGCATCAAGCAGATCGCGCTGTTCAGGCCGCAGATCTGCGCGCCGCAGAGCGAGCAGCGCACCTGCCGCCGCCTCATGTCGCTCCTCGGCACCCCAGCCTAGGCCTCGTAGCCAGCGGCGATCACGTAGACGGCGCCGGCAACGGTCGGTTCGACGCGGAGCAGCGCGTTGAGACGGCCGTCGGCGAAGCCGCCGATGCACAGCGTCTGCAGCCCGAGCTCGAACGCGCGCAGGCAGAGGTTCTGCGCGTAGTGGCCGGCCTCGAGCAGGAGGTAGCGATAGCCGCGCGGCCCGTACTTGTCCTGGGTGCGGGCGAAGCGCGCGACGAGCACGACGACGACGTTCGCGTCGGTGATGAGCGGATACGCGAACAGGGCGTCGGCGAGGCGCGGCGGTACCGGCTCGTGGTCGAGCTCGAGCAGCGCGTGGCCGAGGGCGTCGTAGCGGTACAAGCCCTCCGCGAGGCCGGTGACGTCGTGCACGAACAGGTGGGCCTCCAGGGGGAAGAGCCCGCCGGCGGAAGGCGTCGCGCGTCGCAGGCTGTCGTGCTCGGTGTGCTCGAGCACGCCCTGGCCGCCGGCGAGCAGCGAGGCGAGCGTCGCGAGTGGCAGCTCGGCCGCGCGGAACTCACGGCACGAGCGGCGACCACGCTGGAGGGCGACGAGCGCGCTGTCGCTCGCGGCGGGCAACGGGACGAGCGGGCGCTCGCCGGGATCGAGCAGCGGCGCGTGGCCGGCCTCGAGCTCGTACGCCGCATCGTTGAGCCACGGCTCGGAGTTGAGGTGGTACAGCAGCGACAGCGTCGTGGTGTCGTCGATCGGAAGCGTCATGCCAGCGGGTGTGGACAGGGGTTCAGCTCCGGGCCGAGACGGGTGCCGCCGAGGCGCTCCTGCCCGAAGCCGAAGTGGATCGGCTGCAGACCGGACGCGAGCACGCGAACGATGCGGTAGCCACTCGGGCGAACGTCTGGCGTCGTCAACTCGACGTAGACGGGCGGGTAGCCGAGGTCTGCGAGCGCCTGCGCGCAGTCTTCGAGCACGTCCGAGTGCCCCTCGAAGTCGGTGATCGAAGCTCGCTCGCCGCCGCGCCAGAGGAACGCGAACTGCTCGCGCTGCTCGGGCAGCGCCGCGTACGCGCTGTGATCGTCCAGGAGCCGGACGTCCTCCGGACGCGTGAGGCGACCGGCCGGCGGCCGGTCCCGGAAGCGCGCGTTCTCGGCCGGGCGGGCCTGGCAGAGCTCGAACAGCGCCTTCTCGAGCGCCGTCGCCGGGGTCGGGTGGCAGCCCATCGCGAGCACGGTCGCGGCGCGCCCCGGCGTGTCGTCGAGCGCGAGCGCGAGCACCACCGTGGCGGGCAGATCGGTGGGCAGGACGAACGCGCGCAGCTCGACGCCGAGCGCGGCGTGATGGCGGTGCAGGGCCGCCGCGATCCCGGTCTCCAGCGCGATCTCCACGGCCGGCCGTCGGTTCATCCAGGCGATCATCAGCGCATCGCGCTCGATCAGCTCGCACAGCCCGGAGCGCACGGCACTCGGGAGGTCCGGCCCGGCGGCGAGTCCGTTCGTCGTCATCTGGACCAGCGCCGTCGGTGCGACGAGCATGACGAGCGCGGCGGGCACGGCGACGGCCACGCCGCCGAGCACGCGGCTCCCGCGAAGCCACGCGAGCGGCTCCCGCTCGTCCCACGGCGGGTACGGCCAGTCGTCGCGCGCGTACTGCTCGTCCGCGTAGAGCACGCACTCGGTGGGCGTGATCGCGTTCTCGAGGTCCGCTGCGACCGCCGAGAACATGGGCTGGGGAAGCGACGCGCAGTAGCGCTCCAGCGCCTCGCCCACGGCCGCCGCCTTGGCAGCTGCCTCCGTGCGTCCCTTGCCTGCCGTCACCCGCTCGGAGCGCCGCGCGACGAGGTAGTCGTAGTTCGCCAGCGTGGCCGTCCACAGGTGCGGAGGCTCGGGTTCCGCGCTCCCGCGCACCTGCGGGCGCAGCGCGCGGATCACGCCCACGCGGGGGCTGACGAGATCCGCCCACGGCTCAGCGGTCATGGCACGCGGGGCAGTCGGGCTTGCGCAGCACGGCGTGACGCTCGATCGCGAGGTCGGTCAGCCGAATCGTGAGGATGCGGCCGACCAGCGCGGGCGCCGCCAAACCGGACAGGTCGTTGAGCACCTCGTTGCCCGCGAGGTTCGCGGCGATCCCGGCGCCGAACACCAGGTTCTCGCGCCGGTCGCTGTCGTCGCTGCGGCGGCGGTCGAGCCGGCGTTCGTGCACGAACGCGTGCTCGGGGTTGCCCGCGCACGCCACGGCGCGCATCCGGTAGCACATGAAGCACGCGCTGCGGCCCGGGTCGATGGCGGGGCCGACGATCACCTCGGCGCCTGAAAGCGCGCACGCGATCCAGCGCACGTGCAACGCCAGACACGCACGGTTGACCTTGTACGCCAGGTTCAGCTGTCCCGCATCAAGGCAGCAGAGCACGTAGTCCGAGCCGGCGATGGCGCGTCGCACGTCCTCGTCGTCCTCCAGCGGCGTGTCCAGCGCGAGTACCTCGCAATCGGGAGCGGCCGCCCGCGCTTGCGCCGCCACCCGCTGCGCGCGGCTCGCCCCCACGGCCTCGACGCCGAGAAACGGCGAGAAGTACGTGTCCGCGGGCGTCACCGCGAGCGCGTCGTGGCAGCGCAGCGTTCCGACGCCCGCGGCCGCGAGCGCGAGGACCGCCGCCGGCCCGGCGCCGCCGAGCCCGATCACCGTCACGGTCGCTGTCGCCAGCCGGCGCTGCAGGTCCTCCCCGGGCGCGAGGTCGCTGAACAGGTTGCGCTGCGGCAGCCTCCGCTCGGGCCCCGGCTCGTCCGGGGCCTCGACGACGACGCCCTGGGCGAGGAGCAGGTCGAGCGTCTCGGCGAGGTCCTCGGCGTCGATCACGTCGCTCGCCTGCGCCTGGATGTCATCGAGCGAGCGAGTGCCGTCGAGCAGTGGCACGACACGCTCGCACAGCTCGCGAAACCCGAGGCCCTTGAGCGTCAGCGAGCGTCGCTCGGAGACGATGTGCAGCGCCTCGTCACCGTCCTCGTCGGGCGGGTCGAACCACACCGAGACGTGGCTAGGCAGCAGCAGCCGTTGCACGGCGAACGCCGGCCCGTGGCGGTCGGCGTTTGCGGAAGACGGCCAGCGCGAGGTAGCGGTCGCCGATCTGGGCAAGCAGGCGGTCGGCGAGGAGCGCCTCGAGCGCGTCGTCGACATCGGCACCGGCGAGCTCCGGGTCGCGCCGGAGGGCCGCGCGGGTCCGGCCGACGTCGCACAGCTCGTAGACCCGCGCATGTACCCCGTCGAGCTCGTGCCGCTCGGCGGTCGCGACCGGGCGCGTGTCGGTGACGACGAGCCGATCGTCCTCGGCGTCCAGATTCAACTCGGGACGGTCGGTGTTCTGGCCGCGCCACCACGACGCCACCGCCCGGTTCATCGCGTCCGTGTAGTCGCGCGGCCGGCGGCCGTCGGCGTAGTCGAAATCGAAGTAGTAGGCCAGCCTCGCCATCTCGCGACGACCGAGCGGGAAGACGTAGAAGTACGCTCGGCTCGGGCGAACTCTCCGGAACCCGTACTCCTCGCTGCGGGCGTGGAACGGGCTGAAGCGATCAAGCCGCACCTGCGCGGTGGACATCGGCGCATCCAGGTGCACCAGCAGCGGCATCAGCTCTGCCATTCGCTCGTACTCGGCCGGCGGCTCACCGGGGAAGCCCGCCAGCACGTTCCAGCAGCAGCGGATCCCGAGCTCGGCGCACCAGCGCAGCAGCGCGATGTTCTGCGCGGCCGAGACACCCTTGTCCATCCGCTTGAGCACATCATCGGAGAGGCTTTCGATGCCCGGCTGGATCTGGCGGATGCCGCCGCGGTGCAGCTGCACGAGCTGCTCGTAGCGGAGGTTGGCCTTGACCTCGTAGAAGAGGTCGAGCTCGAGCCCGTCCTCGGCCAGCAGCGGGAACAGCGTGTCGATGTAGTGCAGGTCGAGGATGTTGTCCACGACGCCGAAACGCAGCTCGCCGTACCGGCGTGCGAGCCACGTCAGCTCGTCGAACGCTCGCTGCGGGCTCTTGCTGCGAAACGCCATCGAGTCGCCGTTGAGCCCGCAGAACGTGCAGTGATGCTTCGCGCCCCACCAGCAGCCGCGCGACGTCTCGACGGGCAGGTAGGTCTGCACCTCCGCGGCGATGGGCGAGCCGCGCACCTGCGCGAAGTAGTCGTCGTAGTCCGGGTACGGAAGTGCATCGAGATCGACGACCGGCGGTGCGTTGACCGCCTCGTCGTGGCCACGTGAGCGCACGCCGCGGACGGGTCCGCTGGCGCCGCCCAGCAGCACGTCGAGCAGTTGCGGGAGCGAGCGGTCGGCCTCACCACTCGCGACGTGATCGATCCACGGGAACGACGCGAGCATCTGCGCGCCCATCTCGCCTTCGCAGTTCGCGCCACCGAAGACGACGATCGGCGGCTCCGCGGCCTCCTTGAGGCGGCGTGCGACTGCCAGGCAGGCGCACGTCTGGTGGAACGTCGTCGTGAACCCGACGACGCGGGGGCGGTGGGCCAGCACGCGCGCCGCGCAGGCTTCGAGGTACTCGCCGCGGCCGGTCCGCATCACCCCGATCGACTCCAGCAGCTCGGCCGGCGCGTTCCCGCTGAGCACTCGCTCGAGATACTCCTCGGCGGGCGGGATCCGATCGCCGAACACGTCGTCGGCGAACAGCCACTCGCCCGCGAGGACGTCCGGCGCCAGCGCGTTCGCGACCGCGGCATAGGGCTCCGGCCCGACCCGCGCCGCGAACGCGACATTGCAGTACTCGATCGACGCCGACCAACCGGCCGCACACGCCGCCGCCTTGAGCAGGCTCACGCCGATCGCCGGCCGATCGACGTCGGCGAACGGCATGACGACGAAGACGATGTCGGTGCGCGAGGTGGAGTCAGCCACCGAGCCCGCCGAAGCCGCCTCCTCCGAAGCCGCCTCCCGGCCACCCGCCGCCGCATTCGAAGCACTCGAAGCATTGCCGGATGATCGGCTGGCGGATGATCGGCTGCCGGATCACGATCGGCTGCCGGATGACGGGCTGGCGAATCGGGGTGATGCCGCACTCATTGACACCGCACTCGTCAATGGCCCCCGCTCCCGCTCCCGCCCCCGCCGCAGCGGCGGCGGCGCCCTGTTGGCCGAGCAAGGCGCTCACCTTGTGGAAGGCCTTGAGCTCGTCCTCTGTGATGTGCACTTGCGACAGCTTGTCCTCGAGCTCGCTGACACGCGCCTCGAGCGACTTCTCGCCGCCCTTCTGCTCGTCCGCCATGAGACCTCCCGTGGGAGCTGCTGTTGGGTTCGCCTACGCGTATCACCAGTCGGTGGTGATAGTCAACGATCACCGATCGAAGTGGATAGTCGGACCAAGATTCGATCAATCGCTCAGGTCGGAAGGACCGCGATCGCTTCGATCGAGACGAGCAGTCCGCGCGGAAGCCGCACGTTGGCCGGGGCCGAGCGCGCCGGCGGTGGGTCGGGCATGTGCCGCGCGTACACCTCGTTGAGGCGGCCGAAGTCCTCGACGTTCGCGTAGAAGATCGTCGTCTTGACCACATCGTCCATCGACGCGCCCGTCGCTTCGAGCACGCGCGCCAAGTTGGTCAGCGCCTGCTCGGTCTGAGCCTCGATCCCTTCCGGGATCACCCCCGTCGGATCGATGCCGGCCATCCCCGAGCAAAAGACAAGGCCGTTGGCGACGACCGCCTGGCTGTACGGACCGAGTGCGGCTGGAGCCTCTGCACTGGACACTGCGCGTCTGGTCATCACGCAAGTCTCCCCTACGGCGTAGCCGCGATCCGCTCGCGATTGCCCAGGTCGACGCCTCCGCCTTCGGAGACCTGCCACATCGCAGCGCCGAGGTCGACCGAGTACGTGCCGTCACCATGCTCGACCAGCGGGGTGTGCTCCGCTGAGAAGTGCCGGCGGGCGGCCTGCTCGACGCCAGGGGCAGGACGGCCGCTCGCATTCACGACACGCCACCACGGCGCCTCGTGCCCATCCGTCCTGAGCGTGTGACCGACGCTGCGAGCGCTGGCGCCTTCCACGTGGTCGGCGATCGAGCCGTAGGTCGTCACCCGCCCGGCCGGGATCGACTCGACGATGGTGAGAATCTGCTCGAGCGTGGTCGAACGGCTCATGACGACTCCTCTGCGCTGATGAGTTGGAACGTGTCGCGACCGTAGGGGCGCCCATTGATCTGGAGCTCGATCGCGTGCTCGCCGGGATGGAACGTGCGGGTGGTCTGAGGCCGGAACGAGTACGACTTGCTGATGAGCACCGTCTCGCCGGGCGCGATCGACCGTGACGCGATCTTGAAGACCTTCGGCCTCGACGCGCCGCGCGCCTCGAACTCCGTACCGTCGAACCCCATCAGCTGCAGCGCTCTCGGATGTCCCTGCTTGATCAACGTGCGCAGGGCGTGCCGGGCGACCCGGGGCGTGTGCGCATCGGGCCGGTCCAGCCAGCCGGCCACGATGTCGGCGGCGAGGTCGGGGTCGTCCCGACTGAGGTCGTTGACGTGATTGGCGACCGACCGGCGGACGTACTCCGCTTCGTCGGCGTACAACGCGTCGACGATGGGGCGAGTGGCCCCGGGCCGCCGGACCAGCTCGGGCACGCCCTTGGCCCACGGGAGGTGGGAGCGCGTGCCCTCGCTCGCGAGCCGGCGGACATGCGGGTTCTCGCTGCTCGTCCACGCTTGCGCGATCTCGAGCGTCCGCTCGAAGCGGGCAGCGAGCATCGCCCGGATCGCGAACTCGCCCGTCAGTCGTGTCGTCAGCAGGGCGAGGACGTCCATCGCGTCGTCGAGATCACCCGCGAGCCCGGACTGCAGCGCTCGACCGACGACGGCCTCCGAGACCGGCCACAGCATCCAGCCGGTGAAGGTCTCGTCCTCGAAGGCGGCGCGTACCGCCGTGGCGGCCGCGTCGTACCCCTCCGGGAGGTC
This sequence comes from Solirubrobacter phytolaccae, assembly GCF_027587195.1. GTDB lineage: Bacteria > Actinomycetota > Thermoleophilia > Solirubrobacterales > Solirubrobacteraceae > Solirubrobacter > Solirubrobacter phytolaccae. Next base: position 32,909 of record NZ_JAPDDP010000065.1, read on the forward strand.
GGCCATCAGTGCGTCGCGGACGATGTCGACCCGCCGGCGCAGCTTGTGGCCGGAGACCGCATCCGCCGCCGCGGCGACGACCCCCCTCGCCTCGACGCCGTGCGGCTCCATGAGCCGGCCCAGCCGGCGCACGGTTGCGGGGTCGATCAACTCGTCCATGGCGCCCATGCGGGTCTCCGGCCTGGCCGTGGCTTACGCGACGTCGATGGACAGATGCGTGATCGCGTCGTCCTTCGTCGTGAAGACGAACGCGAACGTCAGGGGCCCACCCGGGAACTCGCCGTCGCAGGAGGCCACGAGCCGGCCGTCCTCGTACGAGGTCGGGGTGATGACGACCTTCGGGTCCACCAGCTGGGCCTTGATGAACCCGCGGATCTCCTCGTCCGTGGCGAACGTGGCGCCGTCATCGATGACGGTCGCTCCCGGTGCGAACAGCGCGAACAGCGCGTCACCGTCGTGAGCGTTGGTGGTCGCGACGAAGGTCTCGACCGCTTCGGGCAGCGTGATCACAGGCATGGCACTTCGCTTTCGTGTTGGTGTCAAATACTGTCTTGCAGGACAAGATAACTTCGGTCTACGAGAGGCACTAGGGTCACTGCATGGCGAAACAGCAAGCTGGCGATGACACCCGCTCCCTGGTTGCGAGCGACTTTCCCTACCGGTCGCCGCTGCTCGCCAACCTGAGCGCGCTGATCCTGCTGTGGAACTCGCCTTCCGTCCAAGGCCAGATCCTCGCCAAGAGCGGAGAGACCCTCGATCAGCCGTCACACCAGACCCTTCGGCATCTGCTGGCGTGGGGGCCGATGCGCCCCACCGCCCTGGCCGAGGTGCTCGGGACCGGGGCCTCGTACGTGAGCAAGATCGTGGGCCGCCTCGAGGAGGACGGCTTGGTGCAGCGATCGACCGATCCTTCCGATCGACGTGCGAGCCTCGTCACCCTGACGGAGGCGGGAGAGGTCGCGGCACGCGGCGTGTACGAGCTCGGAGACCGGATGATCGCCGAGGTGCTGAGCGGTTGGTCCGCCGCCGACGTCCGCCGCTACACCGATCTGACGGAGCGCTTCGTCAGCGACGCGATCAGCTCAGCGGAGCAGATGCGCGAGCGCGGCCTGCTTCCCGAGCAGCCGTGAGCGCACCCTCGTCAGCTCAGGTGGTGGGCACCGTTCCGCCGTCGATCACGTACTCGGCGCCCACGATCGACGAGGCGCGATCAGACACGACGAACCCCACCAGGTCGGCGATCTCCCCCGGGGTCGCGAAACGGCCCAATGGCACGCCGCCGAGCGAGTCGAAGATCTGCTGCTTGGCCGCTTCCCGGCTGAGCCCGTTGCCTTCGGCGATCCGGTCGACGAACCGCTCGTACGCCTCGGTCTCGATCCCGCCGGGGCTGATCGCGTTGACCCGCACGCCGCGCGGCGCGAGCTCGTTCGCGAGCCCTTTGCTGTAGGTGCGCAGCGCCGCCTTCGCGGCGGCGTAGGCCAGCGAAGCGTCGAACTGCGGCATCCGGTTCTGGATGGACGTGACGTGGACCACCGCGCCCGAGCCCGACCGAATCATCGACGGCAGCAGCGCGCGATCGAGTCGCACGGCGCCGAGGAAGTTCAGCTGCAGCTCGGTCAGCCACTGCTCGTCGGTGATGACCTCGAAGCCGCCGGCGGGCGTCGACGCGCCGCCGACGACGTGCACGAGGATGTCCGCCCCGCCGGCCTCGATCATCCGAGCGGCGACGGTGTCCGAGCCTTCGGCCGTCGAGGTGTCGGCCTCGATGAAGCGCTCGGGAAGCTCGTAGTCCTCGGGCATCGATCGCGCCGACACATAGACATCGGCGCCCAGCTCCCTGAGCCGCTCGGCCACCGCCTTGCCGGATCCCTTGGACCCGCCCGTCACCAATGCACGGCGACCGTCCAACCGGTCGCGCTCGGAAGTTGACACGTTTCCTCCTTCGGGACCGTCCGTCCCGCTGGTGTTTTGAGGTCATCGACCGGTGCGAACAACGTAGCACAGATACCGTCCTATACGACAGTATTTATCTAGGCGCTGTCAGGCGGCGCCCTGTATCTCGGATTGGTGCCGTCGCACGAACGCGCTGAGCAGCGCCGTGAGATCGTCGGGATAGTGCTGTTTCGCCGCGACCGTGTGGGTCATGATCGACGCAGTCGCCTAGTCAGGTGGTCTGCACGAATCCGCAGTGGCGCTCAACGCGGCCGGAGCTGAAGTCCGGCCGGCGCAGCCACCAGTACATACAGCCCGTGTCGCCCCAGAAGAACCCGATGTCCTCGTCGGTGTCCAGCTGCGCGAGAAGGCGCCAGTCGTCGGCGACAGGCGCGCAGTCAGGCTCCATCGGGTTCTGCACGATGTCCGGCAGCCCGCAGACGCGGTGCTTAGGCGCCCCGGCGAAGAACGTGTCGTTGAACTCGTCGAACAGGTCCCAGTACGCCTCATCCAGATCGTTGTCCGGGAACTCGGGAAGCTCGTCGGCGAAGAAGGACGGCAGAACCAGTTCCGCGGCAAGCGACATCTTCCGCTCCGGATACTCGATGTCGTACTCGCCCAAGTCCGGGTGCACGACTCTCGGGGTCGGGAACAGCGTGTCGCCGTCGGCGATGAACGCGGCGAACGCGCCAGCGTCCTCCGGCCCGGAGCCATCGCCGGTGGCGTGAGCGAAGAGATGGAGCGTCCCCACGGCGGGGAGGCCATGGCGCGCATCCACGTCGAGGACGGACGCGACCGAACCCAGGTCCACGCGCGCCATGTACTTCAACGCCTGCTCTCGCCAGGCCGGCCACTGCCAGTCCCTCGGCATTCGCGGCACTCCGGCCAAAGCGGAGGTGCCGCTGACGTCCGGGACCAACCGTGCCGCAACCCGGGCGTGCACGAGGAACGTCTCGGGATCGACGTCGTACGCCACGAGCTTCTGCGCCCACCATGCCCGCTGCTCCGCAACGACCGCCATACCCCGCAGTATCGCCGGGATGCGTGTGCTTGCAGTCCGCGTGCCATGCGCGGAACCGATCACCCAGAGGGCGATCCCCACCACGACGGCCACGTGAACCCAACCCCGCGACTTCGCGGAACCGTCGAAAAGAACCATCCTGCTCGGTGCCTCGCGTCAGGCGGCATCTACCCTCCTGGGATGGCCGTAATCGGTCTCGATCACGTGCAGATCGCGGCGCCGCCGGGCTGCGAGAAGGCAGCGCGCCGGTTCTACGGGGAGTTGCTCGGGCTCGCCGAGTTACCCAAGCCGGAGCCGCTTAGAGCTCGCGGCGGCGTGTGGTTCGCGGTCGGTGCGCAGCAGCTGCACGTCGGCATCGAAGAGCCCTTCCAGCCCGCTCTGAAGGCGCACCCGGCGTTCCGCGTCGAAGCCGCGGCGCTCGACGAGGTCGCGGCGCGACTGCAGCAAGCAGGGACCGAGGTCGCCTGGGACCACGCCCTAGCCGATGTACGTCGGTTCTTCGTCGCGGACCCATGGGGTAACCGCGTCGAGTTGCTCGCTTGAGCCGAGCGCAGCTCACGCACCGGGTCCGTGGCCCGCTGAGCCTGGCGGCACAGTCGTTGGAATTCCGGGGGAGGTCGAGACCACCAACGGCCCTGGGCCCGCCTCTCGGGCCACAGCCGTGTCAGCGGTCCGGTCGCTGGTGGTGCCCCCGCTCGGCTCACCCGCCGCTGATCTCGCGCACGGCCGCCATCGGGAACCGGACCAGCGAGATCACCACGCGGTCCTGATCGCCAGGGGTTCGGTTGGTGATCACGAGGGTGTCCGGTGATCTCCCAGTTTCCGCACCCCGAGATGAAACGCATCCACGCGGTCTAGCAAGCTGGGTGCCGCGCGAGGCACCCAGCCGGCAACGTCCACTCGTCATGTCCTCGGAGCTCGCACCGGTTGTCGGCTGACGGGAGCGGCGTAACCGTCGAGAAGCACCGCTCTGCTTCGCCGTCGCGCTCAGGTTGCCGAACGACCACACCATGCAGGATTGGGGCATCGAGTCTGCCGACGCGGAGCGGCTGGAGGAGTTCGTCGAGTTCGCTCAGCGTGAGCTCTCTGCCGCCTGGCACCCGGAAGTCGTTCGGGACGTCGTCGACCTGCTTCTGGAGTCCGCAGGAGACACACTCAGCGAGGACCCCACCTTGGAACTCGCGCCACTACGCAAATGGCTTGTCGCGAACGTCGCGCAGCTACAACGCGCTTTGTCGTACTGGATCGGGCTCGGCCCGGAGGAGTGGCCGATCGTCGCGAAGCTCGAGGCCTGGGGTCTTCGAATCGTCTTTGCGCAGTGACCCCCTCCGATCCTGCGCAGAAGACGCGAAATCGTCGAAGGGAATCACATTCGATTGCACGTGGAGCCGCAGTTTGGCTCGACACCACGTCGGGCGGCCGGGGCGCATCACCGTCGCCGGCGCGGCGCCGACTCCGTCGCTGGCGTCGTCGACCCCCTGGGCCCGCGCCCGCAGGTCAAGGGGTTTCCCTCATAGTTCGGCTCAGGCGGGCGCGAGAGGGTGCGTGAGACCGTTCACCACCGAAAGGACGCACCCGTGTTCACCGCTCTCCGCCGCACCTTGGCGCTGTTCGCCCTTCCTGCCCTCGCCATGGTCGCCGTGGTCGCCCCGGCGTCCGCCAACGCGACTCCGGTCGGGAGCGGATCCGTCTCCGCCGCGCCGATCTCTGCCCCGACGCAGGGGATCATCATGAGCGACGGCAGGATCTGCAACCCACGTTGGGGTTGCTGATCCACGATCGTTGATCGTGAAGCCATCGGCACCGCCGACGGCTTCCCCCGGCAGCGATGTCGCTCGGATCGGCCACTATCCCTCTGGCAAGATGCTGCCTTGGCGGGCGGTGTCAATCTCGTCGGACTCGTCGCGCGGGCCGTCACCGAGCAGGATGCGCCGGACGAAGGCCTCGCGCTTCTCGCCTCTAAGCCGGGCTTCGTCCGTCCAGTTGCGGTCAGACAACGTCTGGTGATCGAGGAGGTACTGCGCCTTCTCGGCGTCCGGCAAAGTCTTCCATCCCGCCGCCTTCTTCTTCGTCGGCTGAGTTGTTGCTGCCTCGACCTGCTCGACCGGCCTTCCAGAATCGTCACCGGCTTCGACGGAGGTCGGGAGCGTTGCGTTTCCCCTGTCGACGTTCTTGCGGCCGGGTGACGCTTTCCAGCGAACACTTCGCCGATGGGCTGGCGAGAGACCCAATTCGACGGTCGCCGCCACGTGCGCGGGCGTGATGTATCCCTTGTGCACCGCAAACCCGTAGCCGGGGTATTGGTCGTCTAGCTGTCGCATGAGCCAGTCACGGGTTTCCTTGGCGACGATCGAGGCCGCCGCGATCGCTGCCGACGTTTGATCTCCTCGCACGATCTGCCGCGGAGACGTCGCGCCGCCTTTGAGCTCGAACCCGTCCACCAGGTCCGCTGAACCGTCCACCGTCACGGCGTCGAGCACGCAGCCAAGCGCGCGCATGTTCGACATGTGCAGCCCTTCACGGTCGATCTGAGTTGCCGGGACGATCGCGGTCATGACCATGTCCGCCATCTCGAGAACGACCGGCAAGAGCGCGGCTCGCCGCCGCGGAGACAGCTTCTTGGAATCGTTCAGATCCGCCAGCCGCGCGACGCCGTCCGCATTCAACCGCTCGTAGTCAAACCGGACTGCGGCGGCAACCAGCGGTCCGGCCATGCAGGCACGCCCTGACTCATCCGCACCGCAGACGTACCGGACGCCTTGAGCCCGGTCAAACGCAAACAGAGAATCGCTCATCAGGCGCCAGAAGGTAACGACGCAGCCTGATCCGTTCCCGGGGGCCGTAGAGACGTGGAGCGCGTCGCCAACACCTCGAGAGCGGTCGGCGCTGCTCCGGGATGCCTGCAGTCATCCGCGACCCTTGCTTTGCATGCACGGCAGCGCCGCACGCGGCCGAGCGCTCGCGGGGGCGTGGGCGCAACGAACCTGTCGCATAGCGAAGGGTTCGTTACTTCGACGCGTCGCAGACCCTTATTCGACGGTGATCGACGATGGAGCTTCTGTGGAAAAGCACGCATTCCGACGAGGCGAAAGGCCACGCCACCCCATCGCCGCCTCCCTCACGCGCGATGCCAACCGCCCAACGACCTCAGCGCGCCGGCAGGCGCACCTGGAACGCCGCGCCGCCGCCCGGGGCGTTCGCCGCCGACACGGTGCCCCCGTGCGCGTCGACGATCCCCGCGACGATCGCGAGGCCCAGGCCGGCGCCGCCCTTGCCGCGCTCGCGTCCGGCCTCGGCGCGCCAGAAGCGCTCGAACAGCGCGCCCGGGTCCTGGCCCGGCAGACCGCGGCCGTGGTCGCGCACTTCCAACGCGACTGTCTCTTCGTGCCGCTCCACGGACACCTCGATCGGCGTGCCCGAGGGCGTGTGCACCAAGGCGTTGCGGAGCAGGTTGGCGAACACCTGGCGGAGCTGGTCGGCGTCGCCGGTCACCCAGCCGTGGTCGGCCTCCAAAGTGATCGTGCGATCCGGCGCCGTCACGCGTGCGTCGTCCACCGCGTCCGAGGCCAGGACCGCCAGGTCGACCGGGACGTGCGGGGCCGGGCGCACCTCGTCGAGCCGCGCCAGCGTCAACAGGTCCTCGACCAGCACGCCCATCCGCGCCGACTCGTCCTCGATCCGGCGCATGGCCTTCGCGACGTCCTCATCAGAACGCGCCGCACCCATGCGGTAGAGCTCCGCGTAGCCGCGGATCGACACCAGCGGCGTGCGCAGCTCGTGCGACGCGTCCGCGATGAAGCGCCGCAGCCGCTCCTGGGAGGCCTCACGCGCCGCGAACGCGTCCTCCAACCGATCGAGCATGCGGTTCAAAGCCGTCCCGAGCCGGCCGACCTCGGTCCGCGGATCGGTCATCTCGACTCGATGCGACAGATCGCCGCCCGCGATCGCGGCCGCGGTGTGCCCCATGCGATCCAAGGGCAGCAGGCCGATCCGCACGACCACCCACGCGAACGCGCCGACCAGAGCGAGCACGCCGCCGATCACGAGCGAAAGCACGAGCAGGAGCCGGTCGAGCGCTTGGTTGGTCGCGCTCAAGGGGATCGCGGCAACGGTCACGGCGTTGTCGCCGAAGCGCTGCGCGAGCACGCGGTAGTCGCCCTGCGGGGTCTCCACCGTCGTGGCGTCTCCCAGCGCGATGTCGGCCGGCAGCTCGGGCGACTCGCCCGAGTCGTCCGGCCCGAGGAACTCCGAGTCCACGACGGTCCCGGACGCGTTGCGCAGCTGGCCGAACGTGTCGCTGGGTGCGCCGCCACCCGGAGGCGGTGCACCACGTCTCCCGCCGCGGTAGGGGTTCTTGGAGGAGCCGCCGTTGCGCTCCATGAACTCGTGCTGGAGCGCCGGGACGGCGGAGGCCAGCTGCTGGTCGACCCGGTCGAGCTGGAAGGAGCGCTGGGTGGTGTAGGTGATCCCGCCGACGAGCAGCATGCCGACGGCGGCCAGCGCGAGCACCCCCGCGACGAGCCGCCCCCGAAGGGAGGCGATCATGCCCGCGGAACCCGCAGCGTGTAGCCGACACCGCGCACGGTGTGGATGAGGCCCGGCCCGTGCTGGTCGAGCTTCTTGCGCAGGTAGGAGATGTAGGTCTCGAGCACGCGGGCGTCGCCGCCGAAGTCGTAGTCCCACACGTGGTCGAGCAGCTGCGCGCGCGTGAGCACGCGGCGCGGGTTGAGCATCAGGTAGCGCAGGAGCCGGTACTCGGTCGCGGTCAGCTCGATCGGCTCGCCGGCGCGCGCGACCTCGCGCGTGTCCTCGTCGAGCTCGAGGTCCTCGAACGACAGTCGGCTCGACTCCGCCTCGGCCTTGCCCGTGCGGCGCAGGACGTTGCGCACGCGCGCGAGCAGCTCCTCAAGGCTGAAGGGCTTGGTGACGTAGTCGTCGCCGCCGCTCGTGAGCCCGCGGATCTTGTCCTCGGGCGCGTCACGAGCGGTGAGGAAGATGATCGGCGTCCCGGCCCGTTCGGCGCCGAGGCGCTTGGCGACCTCGAAACCCTCCATGTCGGGGAGCATCACGTCGAGGACGATCAGGTCGGGGCGGAAGGCGGCGACCTGGGTCAGGGCCTCGGAGCCGGTCCCCGCCGACTCCACGGAGAAGCCCTGGAAGCGAAGGGCCATCGAGATGACGTCGACGATGTTGGGCTCGTCGTCAACGACGAGGACTCGGCTGGACTCGTTCACAATCCCAGTATCGGCTCGCTCCCTGTGAGTTTCCTGGGAGGAGTCTGAGGCGTTACCGCGTGAAGTCCGGGCGGTCCAGCACGCGCAGCCACGTGCCGTCCGGCTGGCGGCGGACGACCTGGGCGCGCACGCCGGCCTCGTCCTGGGCCGGGGTGGCCGTGAGCGCGAGGTCGCCGGCGATCAGCGTCGTCAGCGGCTCCTCGTACTCGAAGTGCGGCTTGCCGGCCAGCATCCCCTCGTACAGCGCGCGGATCGCGGCGTGGCCCTGGGTGAGCCGGCCGGGCGGGAAGGCGATGATCGCGTCGGGCTCGTACAGGGCGACGAGGCCGTCGACGTCGCCGGCGTTGACGCGGTCGACGAAGGCGCGGGTGAGATCTTCGGGCTTGGTCATGCACATCAGGGTCGCCGCGAATCGCCATACGCACAACAGCTGGTTGTGATGCGAGCTAGCATCGCTGCGTATGGAGCTGCGGCAGCTGGAGTACTTCGTGGTGGTGGCGGAAGAGGGCAGCTTCACGCGCGGCGCGGAGCGGGTGCTGGTCGCGCAGTCGGGCGTGAGCGCCCAGGTCCGCCGGCTGGAGCGGGAGCTCGGGGCGGAGCTGCTCGTGCGCGGCGGCCGCCGCGTCACGTTGACCGAGGCCGGCGCGGCCGTGCTGCCGTTCGCTCGCGACGCACTCGCGGCGACCCGCGGCGTCCGGACCGCGGTCGAGGAGCTCACCGGGTTGCTGCGCGGGCAGGTGCGGATCGGGATGATCACGGCCGGGCCGGCACAGCTGCTGACCGGCCTCCTCGCCGACTTCAGCGCCGCGCATCCCGGCGTGGAGATGACCCTGGTCGAGATGCCGTCGGACGAGTTGTTCGCGGCGGTGCGCGCCGGCGAGCTGGACCTCGCGTGCGCGTCGCTCGGCCCGGGCGCGCCGGAGGGCCTCGAGACGCACGTCGTGATCGACGCGCCGGTGGTCGCCGCGGTCGCGCCCAGCCACCCGCTCGCGGCCCGCACCCGCATCACCATCGACGAGCTCGCCGACCACCCGCTCATCTGCCTCCCGCGCGGGACCGGCATCCGCGCGCTGCTCGACGCCGCCGGGCTGCAGGCCCGGGTCGCGTTCGAGGCGAGCGACCCGGGCGTGCTCGCCCAGCTCGCCGGACGCGGGCTGGGGGTCGCGGTGCTGCCCGAGCCCGCCGTCGGCGACCTGCACGCGCTCGAGCTCGGGCTCCGCGGCCAGGTCGCGCTGGCCTGGCGCGCAGGCGGTCCGTCCGGTGCGGCCGCCCGTGCCTTCATCTCACTCGCCAGGGGTAGCGTCTGAAGCACCATGCGCGCACCCTTTGAGCTCGACCTGCACGTCCCGAACTTCAACTACCCGGACGTCGCGCCCGACGCGCTCTTCGAGAAGCTCGTCGAGATCGCGACCGCCGCCGAGGAGTCCGGGTTCAGCTCGCTCTCGCTGATGGACCACCTGCACCAGATCGGCCCCGTCGGCCCGCCCGAGAACTTCATGTTCGACGGCAACACGATGCTCGCCGCGATCGCCGCGCGGACGTCCTCGATCCACCTCGGGCTGCTGGTCGGCGGCGTCACGTACCGCAACCCGGCGCTCGTGGCCAAGATCACCACGACGCTGGACATCATCTCCGGCGGCCGTGCCGTGCTCGGCCTCGGCGCCGCCTGGTTCGAGGAGGAGCACAAGGCCTACGGCTACGCGTTCCCGCCGCTGAAGACGCGCTTCGAGTACCTCGAGGACGCGCTGAACATCACGCGAGCGATGTTCACGCAGGACGTCGCCACCTACGCCGGCACGCACTTCCACGTCGAGAACGCGTTCAACAACCCGAAGCCGATCCGCGGCGACATCCCGATCCTGATCGGCGGCAGCGGCGAGCGCAAGACGCTGCGGTTCGTCGCCAAGTACGCGGACGGGTCGAACCTGTTCGGCGACGTCGAGCGCGTCAAGCACCTGCTCAGCGTGCTCGAAGGGCATTGCGAGGACGTGGGCCGCGATCCGGCGGAGATCACCAAGACCCGCATGGGCACGGTGTACATCGCGCCGACCCACGAGGAGGCCGTGGCCAAGTTCGAGCCCGTGCTGTCCGGCGCCGCCGACCCGGAGCGCGCCCGCGCGAGCGCCTTCGTCGGTGAGCCCAGCGAGGTCGCCGAGCAGGTGCAGGCCTACCTCGACGCCGGCCTGGACGGCATCACGATTACGATCCCCGACGTGCACGACATCGAGACGGTGAAGCTCGCCGGTGAGACGCTCGGGGCGGTGATCGGGACTCGCACCGCGTAAGCCCCGAGGACGTGCGGCGGATCGCCGCGATCCGCAACCCCGTCCTGCGCAACCTCGAGATCACCCATGCCTACTCGCTGCTGTCCGCCGAGATCGCGGCGCGCGGCGGCGTGGGCGCGAACTGGTGCACGTTCGCGACCTGGGCCTCACGCCAGGCGGGCCGCACGATCCGCGGCGAGGACGCGCTCGGCTACATCGAGCAGCGGCTGTGCGTCGGACGCTCGCTGCTGCACCCCTTCCGGTCGTTCGGTCGCTGGCTGCTGCGCAAAGGGCTGTTCGACAAGTCCTCGCGGCTCGGTTCCGCCATGGCCCGGCTGCGGACGCCGTTCGACGCGGTCGAGCTGGCGAGCGACGCCGTGGCGCGCGGGAACCTGAAGGTGTTCGCGGAGATCGGCTACGAATTCGCGCGGTGGCTGCGGGAAGACGCCTTCGCGGTCGACGCGCCGCTGCTCCAGGTCGCCTTCGCCTCCTACGAAGCCGCGTTCGTGGAGGAGGATCCGAAGCGCCGCGCGGAGCTGATGCTGCGCGCGAACCTGAGCATCGGCCTGCACGAGCAGACGCGCCTGCAGCCCGAGATCGGCGAGGCGCTCGACGCGCCGTACGTGACCGCCGAGGAGCTGGGCCGGATGCTCTGCGGCACGTCCCGCCCGCGGCTCGCCAAGGCGGTCGGCGCGCTCGCGCTCCCCGCGCAGAGCTTGGTCGCACGCTTCTCGCGCGAGGTCATCACGCACTCGCTGATGGTGCTCTCGCTGCCCGGGCGCATCCTCGCGCTCGGCACGCACCTGGAGGACGCGTACCCGGCCGACCTGCACGAGCTGGTCGAGCCCGAGCTGATCGCGCTCGTCTCCCAGTACGAGCCCGTCCCGCCCGCGCCCGACAACTGCGGCGCCGAGGACTGGGCGAACCTGGAGCAGCGGATGCACTACATCGTCCACCTGTTCCGCGTCTTCCACGTCGACGCCCAGCTCGCCGGCCCGCCGTTCAGCGCGTCGCAGGTGGAGCGCTTCCTGGCCGGCGTCGTCCCGGAGGGAGACCTGTGACCGACGAGCTCGACTGCCGCCTGTTCGTCGCCGGCGCCGGCGACCGCGACGCGCTGACCGCGCGGCTGCGTGACCTGCTCGGCCTGGCCGCCGATGGCCGCTGGCTCACCCGGGCGGACTTGACCGTGCTCGTGGACAAGAACCCGTACAGCGGGGAGTTCGCGCCGTACCCGCTCTCTGTCGAGTGGTACTTCGAGCCGGACGTCACGCGCGAGCTCCGGATCGAGCAGGTCGGCAGCGCGATGCTGGCGGTTCGCGCCGCCGGCGGCCGTGTCCTTGCCGCCTGCGACTACGAGGACGAGCTGCCCTAGCGACTGCGCTTGTCGCCGACGAAGTCGGCTGCCGCGTTCAATCGCCGGGCTCGATCAGGACCTTGAGCGAGCCCGGGTCAACGAGCCGCTCCAGAGCGTCCCGCGTGTCCTCGAGCGCGAACGCGCGGGTGACCAGCGGCTCGGTGAGCACCGCGCCCGAGCCGATCAGGTCGATCGCGCCCTGCCAGTAGCCGACGGAGCCGAGCACGCCGATCAGGTCGATGTCGCGGACGACCAGGCCGTCCCAGTCGAACGGGATCTCCGGCGCGCCGGAGAGGCCGAGCGCGACGACGGTGCCGCCCGGGCGCACCGCCGCGAACGCCGCGCGGATCGCGCCGGGGCCGCCCGCGCACAGCAGCGCGACGTCCGGGCCGTCGAAGGTGGCGGCCGCCGCCGCGGCGGCCGCGACCGGGTCGTCCCACTCCGCCTCCCGGCCTTCGAAGCGCGGGAAGCCGAGGCCCGCGCCGAGCAGCAGCCGGTCCTCGCGCGTGTCGCTCACGGTCACCGAGGCGGCGCCGTGGGCGCGGGCGATCTGCGCGGCGAGCAGGCCGATCGGGCCGATGCCGATCACGACGACGTGCTTGCCCGCGACCTGGCCGCGCGTGACGCCGTGCAGCGCCACCGACGTCGGCTCGACCAGCGCGGCCTGGCGTGACGAGAACGGGACGACGTGCGCGTAGGCCGCCGGGAAGACCATCCGCGAGGCCATCGCGCCGTCCATGTGGACGATGCCGGTCTCGGTCCGGCGGGCGCACAGGTGCGAGCGGCCGGCGCGGCAGCGCACGCAGACGCCGCAGCCGATCGCGACCTCGCCGACGATCTGGTCGCCGGGCGAGAAGCCCGTCACGCCCTCCCCCACGTCGACGACCACGCCCGTCCACTCGTGGCCGGGCACGATCGGGTACTCGGCGATCCCCATCCGGAAGTACGCGAGCGAGCCCTCGAAGATCTCGACGTCGGTGCCGCAGATGCCAACCGCGCTGGGGGCGATCAGCAGCTGGCCCGGCGCGGGCGCAGGGTCGGGCCGCTCGACCAGCTCGAGCCGTTCGTCGCCATGGAACTCGATCGCACGCATTTGAACAGTCGTCTAACCAACTCCGGACGGGTGATGATGGTGGCAAACCGCGTGCTGACATAGCGTCGCCAGGCGAATGGCACTCGTCGCTCCGCCCACGCCTGCGCCGGCCCAGCCCGTTCCTCCCGACGTGGAGGCCCGGGTGCGCGCGCTGGGGCGGCAGATCGCGGCCGGCCAGGCGAAAGCCGGCCGGAGCCGCACCCGGGTGCTCGAAGACCGGGGCATGGAGCTGCTCTCGCGCGACCCCGCGTTGCGCGCGGCGCTCTTCCGCCTCGTCGACGTGGCGCCCGCCACGGCCGGCCGGCGCGACCTCGCCGCGCACCTCGCCTCTCTCCTGGGCGAGGCGCACGAGTCCGGCGCGCCGGCCGGAGCACTCACCGAGGGCGGCGGCGCGAGTGCCGGCCTGCTCCGGCGCGCGAGCCGCACCGCGCGTGGCGCCGCGACCAGCCG